>NZ_MWVJ01000134.1 GCF_002087335.1 Pseudophaeobacter leonis | reverse complement strand
CCAGTCTGGAAAACCGCCCATCAGAACGCCCCCACCAGGGCAGCGGCAACATCAAACCCGGCAAGCTCTGCGTCCGTGAGCGCTTCTATCTGCTCCTGAACTGCTCGTTCGGCTGCAAACCTGGCCTGCACATGCTGGGCAACCGCCGTGGCAATCGGCGTAAAGGCAGCGAGATCCAGAACAAGCCAGCCGGTCTGGGCCTTCCATTCAACGCCAGACACAAGGCCATCTTTCAGCGCGCTATAGGTGCTGGCGATCTGGGCCTGGGCTTCTCGCGTGGTATCAACGCCTGCCCCGCCAAACGTCACACCCCCGATTTCAACGGCATATCGGCGCTCTGCCAGAGCCGCGATCAACTGCGCCCGCAGCGCATCATGCTCTGCTGTAATTTCCTCTGGCGTCTTGTCGTGCAGCACCCAGTCACCATCGCCCCAGGTGACAAACTGATTGACGCCGGGGGCTGGCTTGGGATCGACCGCGACAAAGCCAGCATCGGCAATTTCTTCCGGCGTGAAGCTGGCCGGATTTGTGCGAGTTCGCCCATCAGGCAGGCGAATGCGGAATGGGAGAGCAGCAGGGTAAGCCCCGCCTTTGGAAAATTGAGGGTTGCTCATTTTGTCACCTTATTCCTGAATTTCATCGGCAGCTCGGGTCGCCGGGAACAGGCGTTCTGTGCCGGGCCAGATCATGCGGACAGCTCCACCACCGCCGTTACCGCCTTCACTTGAGTGCTGGCGGTCAACGTGGACGTAGCCCCGCCCACCACCACCGCCAGCACCAAAGTCGCCCCCGTGGCCCTGGATACCCGTGGTGAAACCATCAGCCCCCCCAGAGCCGCCAGTCCCGTGACTTGTAGTACCGCTAGTACCGTTCGATCCTTCCCCGAATAGCCCCACGCCTCCGCCCGCTTTCCCTGCATCACCAGAGTGGACGGATGTTGCCTCCCCTAAGTCACCTGCCGCCCCGCCTCCGCCGCCACCGCCTGCACCGGCAAGGCCAGCAGTCCACCCGCCGCCCTTGCCGTTTGCGTTAGCCCCCGCACCACCAGCACCGGAATAGCCACCAGCGCCGCCGCCGCCGCCGCCAGCGCGTATCGCTCCCCAGCTTTTTGAGCTGGAACTGCTCCTGTCTGCGCCACCGATGCCACCAGAGCCGCCAGTCCCGACTATAGGTGATCCTGAGATGGTTCTGCTGGTCGAGCCTCCTGACGCAGATACCAGATCAACGCCGCTGCGCTGCACCATACTGGCACCACCAGCCCTTGAGCCAAGGCCATCACCGCCAACTCCGACGACGACTGTCAGCTCTTCGCCGGGGGTGCCCGCCCTAAACCAATCCTGTGCAGCCCGCGCCGCGTCTGTGGCCGTATCGCGCGCCTGCGCCATCAGGCTGGCCACCTCGCCATTCACCCCGGCCACACTGTCAGACAGAGCCGCACTCAGGCCCTGCACCGCTGGCAGCGCCTCATTCATGGCACCACTCATCTGGATCAGTTCTGCATAAAGCGCGCGGCCCGCCTCAGAGCTGAGATCGATCGCCTCAACCATAGCGCGGAACCCTTCGCGGCTCTCAGGCATGACAATATTTAGTTCTGCAAACCGCTCAGACAGACCACGCAGGGTGGCCTCTTGCCGTTCCGCATCGCTGTAGAAAGCATTCCAATAGCCCAGAACCGAAGTGCTGAAGGCTTCAATGCTGCCAAACTGATCGATCAGGTGCGAGGCTGCATCACCGCCCAAAATTGACGCCGCAAAGGCAGAGTGCCCCAGCAGGTCAAAGGCCTCGTTTGTGGCCTCCAGGCCAGTGGCAAGCCGGGTCAGGGTATCTGTGGCAGTTTCCCCGGCGCGGGCAACATCATGCTCGCCAAGGATCAGCTCAGCCATTGCGCTGGACGTCAGTTCCAACTGCTCTGCAAGCGCGGCCTGGATCTCTTCCTGGCTTTTGCCATTGGTCCAAAGCTGGAAGCCTGCGCCCTCAAATTTGTCGATGGCATCTGAATTGAGGTTCAGCACATCGGCCATGCTGTGCAGGCCCGCTGTGACGCCCGCCATGCTTTCATCCAGCGCCAGCTCAAACTCAGCTTCCAGCGGTTTCAGATCCGTGCGGTTAGAGCGCAGGAACCCGCCTTTGTAAAAGTCGTATTGCGAGCCATTGAAGCCCTCGGCATCAAAATTGCCCCGGATACCGGACCCGGCATATTTGCGGCTCAGACCTTTGGCCAGCAGAGCAATGCCAGCAACAAGCGGCAAAGCCATGCCCGCAAGACCGGCAGCAGCGCTGGCGGAAAAACCACCAGCAAAGACCGCCCCGGCCTGCGCGCCCATAGCGCCAAAGTAGGTTCCCACCCCACCGCCAGCGCCCAAAAGGGCACTCAGGCCAATGCCAGCGCCGCTGGACGCCGCCCCAAATAGACCGCCGCCAAGCCCCAGCAGGTTGCCAGCGCCACCCAGGCCACCGCCACCGCTGCCAGCGAGGGACGCCCCCGCAGAGCCACCGCCGCCCAGCAACTGATCCAGCCCAAGTGCTCCCGTGACTGAGGCCACCACCGGCAGCACAATGTTGGAATGGGCAAACTGATAGGCAATATCGCGCAGCATCCCCTGCACCGTATCCGTGAGACTGCCGCCCTCAAAAGCCACGCGCGTGATCTGCTCAGACCAGCGCGCCTGCTGATCTTGGACCCGCTCCAGCGCCGCCTCTACGCGGTCCAGCTCCCCCGCCTCATTGGCCAGACCCTCGATCTGCGCCTTACTCAGGCCCAGCCCCTCTTTGCCCAGCTTTTGCTGCACAGAGCGCACCGCCTCCAACTTTTTGCGTTGATCATCCGTGAGGCCCAGCAGGGACCGGCGCGCGGCAATCTCTTTGGTCAATTGCGCCAGCGCGCTTTTGGCTGCAGCGCCACCGGCAGTCTTGACCTTGTTCAGCGCAGCGAGGCGCTTTTGATATTCCGCATTCAGAACCTGCTCTTGCTCATAAAGCTGGACCTGCTGATTGATGCCTTCCTGCACATATTCCCGGTGCCCACCCGCCAGATTTGAAAGAGCTGGCAGGCTGGCCTCAAGCTGCGCGCGGTACTTTTCGACATTGGCAGTCACAGCGCTGCCACCGCCAGCAAGGGCTGCAATGCCAGCCTTGATCCCGGCAATGTTTGCTGTAGCCCCGGCCAATGCCCCAGGCAGCGCGGTCAAATAGCCCTTGATGGCTGCGGCCTGCCCCGCCGCCACGCCAAGCCCCTGGGCGAGCTGGCCCGCCGCAACAGTGCCGCGATCGGTCAGAGCAACATTCTCAGCGGTAATCCCGTTCAGCTCATTCCAGCGGCGCTGCAGCTCGGCAATGTTCTCCAAATTTTGCTTTCGAGCTGCCGCCTCTTCCTCGGTCAGGTAATTGCCAGCCTGAACAAGTTTGAGCATTTCCGCCTGTTTCAAAAGCAGCCGCACAACATTGCGCTCCGCAGCCTCATAGCCCGCCGCCATGAGCGCCGGCATTTCAACCAGGTCTTTATCACTGGGCTTTGCCAGCTCATCCAATCCAGCCCTTGCCGCCTGCAGCTCACAACCAGCAGATCGCTGTATCCCAACTTCGCCAAAACCACTTCACGCCGCTCCGCTTGATGCTGCTCGATCACAGCGCGGATCGCGTCCGCCTCTGCCATCTTGGCTTCAATTGTGGCCAGCGTGACCGGCCCGCCCTTGCGCAGGGCATCTGCCAGCCGCGCGCTGGCGTGGATCTGATCGCCCATCGCAATGGTCACGTTATCCATCGCCATTTCATGCGCTTCGGCAAAGGCCTTGGCGTCGGAATTGCCCCCGGCAAGGGCAGTGCTGGCAACAGCCAGCGCGGCGAAGCCTGCAACCACCAGCCCGACAGGAGACGCCAGCGCCACCACTGCGCCAACCAAAGGCGCGGCCAGCTTCAGAACCAAGCCCAGACCAATGGCGACCGGCCCCAGGGTCGCGGTCAGGGCGGCACCTTTGGCGATCAGGGCCTTGGCCCCGTCACTCAAATTATTGAACCACTCAGCCGCATCCGCCGCTTTGTCGCTCAGATCCTCCAGGAACGGCGCAAGCGCGACCGTCAACTGATTGGCGACACCGCGCCCCACAAGACCCATGCGCGAGATCGCATCATTGGTACGCTCGATCTGATCGGCATCCACCTCAGACACCGCCACGCCAAAGCGCGTCACATCTGCAGAGGCCACCAGAAAGAACCATGACAGCCATGGAAACCAAAAAGGCAAAGCATAGGAATTTCACCTCCGCGCAGATCAAACGCTTTGTTTCCGCCGCACGCGCTGCCGACCCCAACGCCATTGTCGAGCTTGTGACAACAGCTGGAACGGTCCGTATTTTACCCGAATCCGAACCTGTAGCGGATTCCCCATTTGATAAGTGGAAAGCCAACCGCAATGAGAGTGAAACTCAAAGGTATTAACCGGATCTCCAAACGCCTCGCGAGTGGTCAGCGCGTTACATACTACTACGCTTGGAAAGGTGGACCCCGGCTTCCTGGCAAGCCAGGTGATCCCGAGTTTTTGGCGGCTTACCATGCGGCCACGGCTCAAAAGGTTGAGCCGAAATCAAACACCATTCAGAGCCTGTTGAACCAGTACCAGAACACGCCAAAATGGACGGGCCTCGCACCCCGGACCAAGAAGGACTACGTCAACCACATCCAAAAGATTGAAGCCGAATTCGGGGACTTCCCGATTGCTGCCCTGGGCGACCGCCGCGCTCGCGCCGCCTTCCTCGCATGGCGCGACAAGATGGCCCTGAAGTCTCGGCGGCAGGCTGACTATGTCTTTGCCACCCTTGCCTCTATTCTGGCCTGGGCGCATGACCGGGGCCTCACTGATGCAAACCCGTGCGAAAAACCCGGCAAGCTATACCGCTCTGGACGGGCGGAATGCATCTGGACACAAGCCGACGAAAACGCGTTGTTTGCGGTTGCTCCTGCACGCATTCAACTTGCCTATTTGATGGCGACTTGGACAGGGCAGCGCCAGGGTGATCTCCTGCGTCTCACCTGGAGCGCATATGACGGAACCCACATCAGACTGGTTCAGGGCAAAACCAAACGCCGTGTCGTCATTCCCGTAGCCGCACCGCTGCGATCCATTCTGGATGAATTGGAAAAAAACAAATCCGCCGCGACGATACTGACCACGTCGAAGGGCACGTCATGGACGTCGCATGGCTTCAGCGGCTCATGGCGAAAGACCCTGGCGAAGGCGAAGATCACCGGCCTGACATTTCACGACTTGAGGGGCACTGCAGTAACGCGGCTAGCAGTTGCTGGCTGTGAAGTTCCAGAAATTGCAACCATCACCGGCCACAGCCTGACAGATGTCGGCGCAATTTTGGATTCGCATTATCTCAGCCGAAATACGCAGCTTGCAGAATCGGCCATCAAGAAGCTGGAGCGGTATGATAGGGAAACAAAAACTCCCAACTAAACTCCCAACTGGTCAAACCCAGTCGCGCCGGTAGTTGGATAAGTGATTGATTTTACTGGCAGGGGCACACAGACTCGAACTGTGGGCCTACGGTTTTGGAGACCGTCGCTCTACCAACTGAGCTATACCCCTGCAGTGCCGGTGTTCCTAAGCCACATGTCGCTGACTCGCAAGAGGGAAATCGGCACAATGGCGTGAGTTTCTATACCTCAGCCGCTGCAGACTGGCTCTTGAGAGGGCAATCTTCTATGACAGGCAAAAAGGAGGGCCTGTTTTGAGCCTGCGAAAGAAAATTGCCGACAGCCCACGCGTCAACCGGATGGTTGAAGCACTCTTTGCCAGCTATGTCAGCTTTGCCTATCGCAGTTCGCGCTGGCAACGCTCCGGCTTTGAGGAGATGGATGCCGCGGTGGCCCGTGGCGAGCCGGTGATTTTTGTGCTCTGGCATCAGCGACTGATCATGGCACCCTATCTTTTTGACACCTCGCTGGGCCGTATATGCGCGCTGACATCTGCAGCGCGCGCCGGGCGGCTGGGCGGGGCAAATTCTGGTGCGCCTTGGGTTTGAGACCATCCCGATGTCGAGCCACAAGCGCCATGTCGCGCTGTCGCGCGAAGTACTGCGCCGGACCAGGGAAGGCTGCTCTATCGGCATCGCGGCGGATGGACCACGCGGTCCCGCACGTGTGTGCTCGGGGGTGGCTATCACCTGGGCACGCATGACCGGTTGCCGGGTGTTCACTGTTGCCTTTGCCGAGCGCCGGGTGCTCAGGATGCCCACCTGGGACAAGCAGATGCTGCCCCTGCCCTTTTCGCGTGGCGTGCTGATCTGTCAGGAGTGGACCGATCCGGTCCCCAAGAAACCAACTGAAGACGAGGCCGAGATCCTGCGGTTGAGCCTGCAGAGCTCACTGGATGAGATCACCGATCGCGCGGATCACGCTGTTGGGCACGCGCCAACTGGACGCTCAGAGAAGACCCCGGGCTAGACGCCCTAGAGCCTGCGCCTAAGCGCAGCTGGCGCTCCCCCCCCAGCAGCCAGCTGCAGCCTCTCATAACGCAGCAGCCTAGCTTCTGAAGCAGGTTTTTCGTCTGTGCCTCTCAGGTGCGCCCAGAGGCTCTGATCTCAACGCAAAAAGTCACAATGCAAAAAGGGCGCCACTCGGGGCGCCCTTTCGCAGAACAGTTCTGTGTGGTT
>NZ_MWVJ01000133.1 GCF_002087335.1 Pseudophaeobacter leonis | reverse complement strand
GTCATCGGAGACAATGCCATCGGCATTGCCGTACAGCGTGAAGTATCCGGTGAGCAGCCCATCATAGGGCAGGTCCCACTCGGGCACGATGTAGTTCTGCAGCGGGCACCGAGCTCTCATAGGCGGTGCCAGCCCCAAGGGGGAGCAGGGGGTCGCTGGCATAGCTGACCTGCAGCGGGACGGGCACCGCCATAGCTCATCAGGTCCAGCCTGTCGCCATCGCCAAAATCAGCAATCACATCCTGGCCAAAGCCGAGATAGCTCATGCTGTCGTAGTCATAGTCCAGCCGGATCTCAAAGCGGTCAAAGCCCGCGCCGCCAATCAGCAGATCGCTGCTGGCGTCGCTGCCCGTGCTCAGCAGATCATCGCCCGCGCCCCACCAATCAGCGTGTCGGACCCGGCCTCACCGTCGAGATGATCCATCCCGTCGCTGCCAAACAGCAGGTTATCTTGGCTGTCGCCGATTACGGTACCACCTGATTGTGGGGCGTAAAACTCAGTTGGACCAGTTTCCGGCATTTTTGTTCTCCCAAATTATTTTGAGGGAACCAAATACGCATGCGGTTAAGAATGCCTTAAGATTACCGGGGTGCACGCTTAAATTGTAGTGATTATTTCATTGGAAAGCCTATGTGTGAGGCTGGCTCTGATGATGTAACCGTCCCCCCCCCGACGGCATCGATGTGCCAAGGTGGGTCTGCAATGATCCACAAAAAGGCTTTAAGTTCCACAATACGGCTCTCCATACACTGCGCCAACCGTGTGTCTATATGTGGTTTTTTTTGCTCATTTCTAACCTCTCAGATGTGACGCAGCACGCTGCAAACATCTGTTATAGCGACGGATAGAATAGGCGCGCGCGGCGGGAAGATCGAAATGTTCAACATGATCTACTTTTGTTGACCATAGGAATGCATGTCGGAACGCAAATCATCCACTACCTACTCAGCCCATCACGGCTTGTTGCGGACGCTCTAGGGTGATGCGGTGGCAGAGAAACGGCGGCCGGATAACTTCATGCGATCTGTTCTATTGGGTCGCTGAAGCCTTCGTGGGTTCCCCGAAATCCAGCCATAGCTTTCCTGATTTGAAACCCCCTCGGATCAAGTGACCGGGCGCATGAACTTCGGGATGTTGGTTGGCCCAGTCACGAAATCGGTCATTCGTCACGATTTTGGCCCCCAGATCAAGCGCAGCGGCGAGAATGGCTGGATCTGCAGGGGTGCCTTTTGCGACAACCATCACCCGCTCCTCGGGTATTCCCAGGGACTTGGCCAATGCGCCATCATGTTGATAATTCCCGGACAATAGATAGCCAGCGTTAGCATCGAAAACGACACCGGGGGTGTATTTGAGGGCGCGCAACTCCCGAACCACTTCCTGGAGGGTTTCGATTTGAGGGGTACCATCACGCCAATGCATGACGTTCGAACCATCCAAGATCACCCAGCGCTTGTTTGGCTGCTTTAGCGCACGAAACACCACGACCAAGCTCGCAAGAAAGCAAGGGCCAGTGAGGAGGATGAACTCGGAGAAGCCGGGGATCAATATAGTCCCGGCTAGAGCAAGACTGGAAAATGTAAGTATAAAAACTGGGGGCGTCATGGGGCTTTGATAGCCCGCCTGCCAGGCCACTTCCAGCCCCCCCCCTGCGTTTCACAACTGCCAAGTTTGCTGCACTGTGCTGTGGCATAGGAGTTTGGTTAATCAGAAATCGACATGCCTCGGAGTGGCGGCCTGTTGCATCTCATTGCATTCAATGGCGTGTTCTTTGGTGGCAATGATGGTGGCACGACAATACCAGCGGACATTTTGCTTATTAAAAACAATGTCTTTATTGGTAAGGTGGCGGAGACGAAGGGATTCGAACCCTCGAGACCCTTCCGGGCCTACTCCCTTAGCAGGGGAGCGCCTTCGACCACTCGGCCACATCTCCGCTGACCCGTATATGATCCAAAACATAGAGAAACAAGGCGTTTTTTCAGTTTTTTTCAGCAGCCAGAAAAACAAGGTGTTTCACTAGATTTCAGGGGGCCTTCCCCCCGTTGCAAGTAATTTTGCGGGCAGAATCCGTGCGACAAACTGCTGCGAGGCAGACGTGAAATTCTGCTGCAGCTAAGGGAAATCGCGCGTGTTTCCGGCCTGAGAACTTCACATAAGGTGCTGATTAGTAGACGAAATTTAGAGGTAATCGTTTCTTGGGGTCTTCGTTATCTCATTTCATCAGGATTTCCACGCATTCGCCAGTCTGCGATTTGGTGCCTGGATCATTTAGGCTGCTCACTAGTCTGGACGTGGCAGTATCTGGCGGCGCATGGGGGGAATTGCGCCTTTGCGCAGTGTCTCAGGCGGCGAACAAGGGGGGCAGGTCGCGTCGTTTCAGAGAATGGCGTGCAAGGGAGCCGTAGATCCAGGTTGACTTCGCCGCGGCCGTGGTCGCCAAACAGGCTGTATACTGTCGCCAATTCAGGGAACAGGCCAAACATTTCTCGCATGTCTTCCGCAGACAGGCCGCGGATAGCCTCTGGGCCGGGCCAGAAGGTCTCGGTCGCAATGCCCTCGGCAAAGATGACCTGATGCTGCTCAGTCATCAGATGCACATAGGTCACCGCCTGGTTTGCATCTGTTTGTTGGCGGCACCCGGGGTCGATGTCTGCAAGCAGTTTGGCCGAGATAAAGCTGTCCGCAAGATGCGTTGCGCGCTCAAAGGTCTTTGGGGTGGTCAGCAGGCGGTGCTGCGGCGACAAAAGCACAGGACGTTCAGGCGACAGCAGGCTATCCGGGCGCACACAATAGGGTTTCAGGTGAGGCCGCAGGGCAAGGTCTTTGGCGCTCAGGCTGCGTTTTCCGACCCAAATGACCGGCTGAAAGCCGTTGTCAGCGGTTTGCAGCAGATCTCCCACCCGGATTTGCCCGGCGGGCACAGCGCCTCGTTTTGTGGCCAGTAATGCCCCGGGCGTGAAGCAGGGAATACCTGCGGAATAGAGTTGAGAATGGGAGGAGATCTGCGCTGGAGACACCCCCTGCAGAACAAGCTCTTCACCGCCCGGAAAGGAGAGAAGCGCATTGCCAAAGCCATCGTCCGTGACGGATACATCGCTGGTGAGGACCGCTCCATCGACGCCCGAGCCACCGATAAGGTCGGAGACATCCAGCTGATCATTGAAAAAACCGTCGGTGTCATCGTCCGAGATATTAAAGTCGCTGACAGTGTCGGTGCCGCCTGACGCGGACAAGATCAGCTCGTCATAGCCAGCGCCGCTGCTAATGTAGTCATCGCCGCCACCAAGGGTGATGGTATCATCGCCTTTACCTGCGTCGATTGACACCCCGGCCGTGTCTGCCGATGCGTCAACCACATCGCCCTTGTCGGTAAGGGTCAGGGCTTCGATTTCGGAGAAGGTAATGGTGTCGGCGCCGTCTGTGATGGTGCCGGCTTCGTCTCCGGTATAGGTCACGGTTACGCCGGTGGTAACATTCGCGAGATCAACAGTGTCATAGTCGACGCCGGCCTCACCGCCGGTCAGGGTGTCGTTGCCAAAGCCGTCAGACATCTGGAAGGTATCAGAGTCGGCCTCACCGTGCATCACATCTGCACCGGCGCCACCAATCAGGAGGTCATTGTCGTTGCCGCCATACATGGTGTCGTTGCCAGCGCCGCCGTCCAGCGTGTCATTGCCGTCGGTCGCGACGATGCTGTCGTTGCCCGTACCACCCACCAGCAGGTCATCCCCGGCTGAGTTTCTAAGGGTGTCATCGCCTGCGCCACCGATGAGCGTGTCATTGCCGAGACCGGTTGTCAGATAGTCATTGCCTTCGCCGCCTTCGATATAGTCGTCGCCATCGCCACCCGAAATGGTATCGGCGCCGTCGCCACCGATCAGGGTGTCAGAACCGGCACCGCCGTCCATGACATCATCGCCCGCGCCCCCGTCAAGACTGTCATCGCCTTGCTCGCCGTACATCAGGTCGTTGCCTTCGCCGCCCCGCATGACGTCATTGTCGTTGCCGCCAAAGAGAGTATCTGCGCCTGCGCCGCCATCCAGAGTGTCGTTGCCGTCGGTTGCCACGATGCTGTCGTCGCCCACGCCGCCCACCAGGCTGTCGTCGCCGGCCGAGTTTTTCAGCGTGTCGTTGCCTTCGCCGCCGATCACAGTATCGTTGCCAGTCCCGGTGGTGAGATAGTCATCGCCTTCACCGCCTTCGATGAAGTCGTCGCCCTCTCCCCCGGAGAGGGTGTCACCGCCTGCGCCACCGATCAGGGTGTCGGCTCCAGCGCCGCCTTCCATGAAATCATTGCCTTCGCCGCCATCCAGCCTGTCGTCGCCGTCCTCGCCAAGTATGGAGTCATCGCCGCCCTGGCCATAAACCACGTCGTTGCCGTCCCCGGCCATAACAGTGTCGGCGCCCTGTTCAATGGGGGTGACGACGGGGTCGTCAATCAGGTCGCCCGAGAGGGTAAAGCCCGACATGCCGTCCCGCGTCTGCAGTGTGAATTCGATCGAAGCTTGATCCTCGAATGCGGCAGAGAACCAGCTATCCTGATCGGTGGGGTTGTTCCGCTCGGTTCCGGTGGCCGTTACCATGTTGCCGTCAGTGGATGTGTTAAGGGAGGAGTCTGAGGACACGCCAAATGATGTGAAACTGTTGCCATCAACAATGATGGCTTCGGCATCACCCGCGCCGCTGTTGTCATCAACGTCGTTGAAGGTCGCTGTGGAATTCAAAGAAACAGGCTCGCCCGTGACCGGGTCAAAAAACTCAAGCCTGAAGGTCGCCTGATCTCCCGGGTCATCCCCATCCAGCAGGACTTCGGCGCCTTCATGATAGCCAAACTGAACGTGGAGGTCCGGGTTGGTTTTGTCCACCAGCACCAGCTTGCCCCAGACCTTGCTGCCGTCTTCAAGGGTCGCGACATCGCGGAAAACGGCAAAATCTCCAGAAGATCCCAGTGCGCCATCATGAGAGACTTCTTGAATCTTGTGGATGCTCAATTCCAGCGGCGTGGCATCAACGCCCTGATCAAAGCCCTCCGCCATATCGCCAAAAATGACATCGTCACCGCCACCGGCATCGATATGGTCATGACCTTCCTGGCCGGCAACGGTGTCGTCACCTCCTCCAGCGGTTAGAGTGTCATCACCGGTGGAACCACCTATCTTTTCATCGTCATCGAGTGCGTCGGCAGCCTTTTCAGCTGCTTTCTCCGCGTCTTTAGCCGCGTTTTTGGCGTCTTGTGCCGCGTCTTTGGCGTCTTTAGCCGCATCTTTTGCGGCCTCTTCAGCCTCATCAGCCGTGTCTTCAGCCGCAGTTGCGGCGTCCCAAGTCGCAAGCGCTTGCTCAGCAGTATCTAGTGCCGAGGAAATTTCAGAGGGGTCCCCGCCTTTCTCGGCTTGGTCTAACGCCTTTTCGGCGTCTTTTACGGCATCTTCCGCATCTTTTGCCGCGTCTTTTGCGTCTTTGGCCGCATCTTTAGCCGCGTCATATGCCGCGTTTGCTGCCGCTTCCGCCGCTTCAGCTTCTGCCAACGCTTCTGCGGCCTCTTCGGCCGCGTTCTGAAGTTCCAGCATTTCCATCTCTTCTTCGGTCATACCTTCACCCTCTTGCCTAACTGCACGTGTTTGGCTCTCCATCCGCCAGCCCATTTGTCACCGCTAAGCCTAGCGGCTTGGCCCTCTGGCCAACCTGATCTTGCGATGAACATTTTTCGACTTTCATTTGTAGCGATGGAGAAACACAGGGAACGCTAAACGAAGGGCGATAAATAAAGGTAAAACCAAGAGCATAAAAATCTGGGAGTATTCGAATTGCCTGTTGGTAGGCTCTGAGCAAAGCCTTGGCCAAACAGGGGCGAGCTGAGATCAAACATGCGGATCAGGGCTGCCAGTTCACCGGATCGGCGTGGATCACGGCACTGAGTGAAACGGGTGCACGGATCTCGATGCCTCTCAGTGAGTGCCTGCACTCAGTTGCCAACAAGAGATGGCCGACGCAGGCTCGCCCTCTCCCAAGGGACTGGATATAAGCCAGGGGAGAGGGCTGTTGTGTCGCGTTCTAGAGCCGGGATCAGCCGGGCAAGACGGTCTGAACGGCGCGTTTTGTGGCGGCGACGACGGTGTCGACCTCATCGCGGGTCAGGCAAAACGGCGGCGCAAAGCCCAGGATGGCGCCCTGTGGCATGGCGCGGGCGATGACGCTGTCCTGCGCCAGCAGTGTTGCCGAAACCTGCGGGCCGATCTTGTCGGCGGCATCAAAGAACTGACGCCTGTCCTTGTCTTGCACAAATTCAACGGCGCAGAGCATGCCCTCACCGCGAATGTCGCCCACATGCGGATGATCAGCCAGCGCCTCTTGCATGGAGGTCCGCAGATAGGTGCCGGTGGAGCCGGCGTTCTCGATCAGGTTCAGCTCATCAATCAGTTTGAGGTTCGCAACCCCGGCAGCCGCCCCAATTGGATGGGCCGAATAGGTCCAGCCATGGCCGATCGGGCCGTTTTCATCGGTGCCCTGTTCCAGAACTTTCCAGACCTTGTCGGAAATGATTGATCCTGAAAGCGGCGCATAGGCAGAGGTCAGCCCCTTGGCGATGGTGATGATATCGGCCTCAATACCGTAGTGATCAGAGCCGAACATGCTGCCAAGGCGGCCAAACCCTGTGACCACCTCATCGGCGACCAGCAGGATGTCGTGCTTTTTCAGCACCGCCTGAATAGCGGCCCAATAGCCTGCAGGCGGCGGCACAATTCCGCCCGTGCCCAGAACCGGCTCGCCGATAAAGGCGGCGATGGTGTCGGCGCCCTCGCGCGCGATCATGGCTTCCAGCTCGGCCACACAATGGGCGACAAACTGCTCTTCTGTCTGGTTCAGGTCGTCGCGGCGGAAATAGTAGGGCGCCTCTGTATGCAGCACCTGGGGCAGGGGCAGGTCAAATTTCTTGTGAAACAGCTCTAGCCCGGTGAGTGAGCCGGTCACCAGGCCAGAGCCGTGATAGCCACGCCAGCGCGAGATGATCTTTTTCTTCTCGGGGCGGCCAAGGATATTGCTGTAATACCAGATCAGTTTGACGTTGGTCTCGTTCGCGTCCGAGCCCCCAAGGCAAATAGACCTTGGACATATTGGCGGGTGCGCGGTCCAAAATCATCTTTGCCAGGGTGATTGAGGCCTCGGTGCCGTGGCCAACATAGGAGTGATAGTACGCAAGCTCCTTGGCCTGGGCGGCAATCGCCTCGGCAATCTCGGGGCGACCGTAGCCGACGTTGACGCAATAGAGCCCGGCAAAGGCGTCCAGCAGCCTGTTGCCATCGCGATCTTCGATATGCACGCCACTGGCGGTTTTTATCACACGGGAGGGGCTTTCGCCACGGGCGTGCTGGGCCAGATGGGTGGAGGGGTGAAAAAAGTTGTCGCGGTCCCAGCTGTCCAGTTGATCATTTTTCAGCATCATATTT
>NZ_MWVJ01000132.1 GCF_002087335.1 Pseudophaeobacter leonis | reverse complement strand
CGTCAGTGCAGGCAGGCCGGACGCTTACCACTACGGCCTCTCATCTGTTGAATTTTACTGGAAAATCTTACCCCCCAGTGCCCCGGAGACGGCAATGAAGCGATCAGCGATCAGACCTACACCCAATTTGCCTCCGCCCGCTGCAAGACAGCACTGAGGTTCCGGATTTTATCCGGATCCGAAAGGTTCAATCGCGGCAGGTCAGGCGGCGTGACCCAGGCAATACTGGGCAAGGAGGCGTTTTAGTGCGGGAAGGAGAACTGCACCAGTTTCAGCTGTCTGGTGGCAACTGGCAGGTGTCTGGTGGGTGATGAGAGGCTCGAACTCTGCGCCTAAAACGCTAACATGTTGAATTAATTGGAACCTCTTCCGCTCTATTCGTCTCTGTGGTAACACCTCTAGGTCACGGAGACAAGAAGAAGACAAATGATCCTTTTAACCATAAACTTCTAAAACAAGCGTGCGGTGCCTCCACACGGATGTGTGCATCTCATAATCCCCTTATTTTACAGGGCCTTAAATATCTCATTATGACCCTCTTGTGTAGTGTTTGTGTAGCGGTTTGGGTACGCTCTATCTGTTTTCACAAGTTCAAACTCACTCCGCCGCAAAGCAACGAGGCACGTATGGGGTCGCTCGTCGCGGCAAGACTTAGGAACCCTTCAAGGTCACTCAACATCTACAATCTGATGGACCTCAATCACGTTACCTTCCGGGTCATAGAAGAACACCTGATGCCATCCCTTCACAGCATCGCTGCCCCAATCAGAATAACGAACGCCCTGAGCATCCAAGTGCTTCATGAATGCTTTCATGTCATCTGTGCGGTAGGCGATGTGGCCGCGTTCAAGTGGGTTCACGACGTGCCCCGAGCGAAACGAATTCAGCACATCGCGTGGCGTCAAATGCATTTGAATATCGCCATCGGTTACGAATGCGACTTCCCCTACCAACCCTTTATCTTGGTTCAGAGGCGGTAGCTCGGCTGGGGCGTCATCCTCGAGCGTTAGAACATCCCGATAAAAACGGTCCATCTCAGGCACGTTGGACGAACATAGATTTATGTGATGCAATTTAAGTTTCATATTTTGAGCGTGACCTAGAGTGGTAAGGGACGCAAGCGGAACTGGCCCAGACCTGCTGAACGTCACGAACGGCGCAAAGCAGTCCATGTCCCAGTCTTGCGGATGCTGCGATGCGACCCGCCGAAGGTGATGGGGTGGATGGCTCCTGCTTCAACCG
>NZ_MWVJ01000131.1 GCF_002087335.1 Pseudophaeobacter leonis | reverse complement strand
ATCCAGCGCCGTCTGGTCATAGTTTGGGCTTTCATAGATCACCTGATGCAACGGATGCGCGCTGGCCCCCTCGGCAATGCCTGTATCTGTGCGCCGGATTGCCTCAAATGGCAGCGAGGAAAGCGTGCCGCTGATCAGATTGGCACAGCCCCAGACCGCAGACAGGCCAAGGCTCGATTGCGCGCTGACCACCTCACCGGCATTGGCGGCACTGCCGCCGGACCTGCGGCCATCGGCCCATTGGACATTGCCCTCTGAGGTGCTGTCAGATTTGAACTGCAGCCCAATGGCAGACAGCGCCTTGTCTATAAGGGTCATGTCGTGGCTCCAAGTGCTGCAAAAAAGCTATTGCGACGGTCGGCGTCGCTGGTGTCTTCGGGCACCTGGCACAGCGGCCAGATGGCATTCATGGTGGCGATCATTCCGTCAATGGAATCCTCCGGCACCTGTTTGGTCGGGTAGATGTAGTCGCCGCCCTGCACCTGTTTCAGCAGGGTGTTGCCCGCCATCCAGGTCAGAACCTCATTGCCGTCATTGACCACGCGGTGATCCTCGACGCTGGCGATCAGCTTGTTAAACGGCTCATTCAGGTTCGAGGCCCGCGAGCGCAGCTCAACTGCGGTGATCCCGGCTTTCTCCCAATTTGCCGCCATCTGGGCGGCAAAAACCGCATCATAAACCACCATCTCCACATCGAGCGCCGGCACATCCGACCAGCCCCAGCTGCCATCGCCAAGCCCAGAAAGCTGCAGCACCAGCGCCTCGACAATGTTCAGATCCAGTTCCGCCCCCGGCGTGGTGAAGATCAACCCCTGTTTCTTCCAGCCCCAAAGGTGCTCATTGCCCGGCGCGTCCACCACCTTTTCCGGCAGAAAATGCCAGCTGAACAGGCGGAACAACTTGCCATCCGGCACCAGCAACCACAACGCTGGCCGGATCTCGGCGGGTGGCGAGATCAACGCCGATATAGGCTTTGCACCCGGCATACTGCGCCAGCTGCATGCCGGGATCCTGACTGGCGCGCCAGGCATCCATATCGATGGCAGCAGCACCTACGCTGGTCCAAATATCCAGATGCTTGCGCAGGAACTCTCCCATTGCCGCCGGGCTGGCTGCTGCCTTTTCCCATTCGTCCTGCATGTATTCCAGCGACTTCGCCGCATGCAGGCTGGGGTTTGCCTTGGCCCAGGTTGCCGGATCACTGGGCTCATCGCCCTCATCGGCTTCAAAGATCAGGCCAAAGTAGCGCTCATTCTTGCGATCGCCATCCAGCAGGCTCTGCAGATATTTGCGCTGCTCAAAGCAAATGCCGCTAGTGTTATAGCCCGCCGTGGTGATCGCAATCAGCAGTGGCTGCTCCCGCGCCCCCAGCGCCGAGGCCATTGAAACCCAAACATCGCGTTTATCATGTTCGTGCAGCTCATCGAAAATGGCGCAATGCGGGTTTTTGCCATCCTTGGATTTGGTCTGGCTGGCGATCGGCTGGAACACCGCCGGGATCCTGCGTCTTGATCTTGTGTTCTTCCACCGTCAGGCCCAGCAGCTCATCCAGCCCCTGCCCCTCGGCCTCGCCAGTGATCGCCATCACGCGCGCCGCATCAAAGACAATGCGCGCCTGATGGGTCGACGCCGCAGCCGAGTAGACCTTTGCCCCCGGCTCGCCATCCGGCACCAGAAAGTACAGCCCCACTCCGGACAGCAGGGTGGATTTGCCGTTCTTGCGCGGCACCTCAACATAGGCCGTACGGAACCGGCGCAACCCCGTCACCATATGGCGCCAGCCGCCAATCTGGCTGATCATGAACGCTTGCCAGGGCAGCAGAGTCAGGCATTCCCCGCGCGCCGCCCATGCGCCCTCAATATGCGGCAGCGCTTCCAGAAAGGCGCACATGTGTTCCGAGGCCGCACCATCAAACACATAGGGAAAGGCATCCGTCCCCGCCCGCTCAAGATCGGCCTTGAACCGCTTGCAGGCCTGCTGGATCCGGCGGCAGGACGGCACCTTGCCCGCCAGCACATCCTCTGCCCAGTCCAGACCCCGCTGGGTCACAGACGTTGAGAATGACGCATCCAACATCAGGACCGCGACCCCTTACGGGTCATGGGGCGGAATGGCGTCACCACCTTGCCATCCTGACCGCCGCCCTCTGGCGATGGCTCCTGCAACAAGCCCATGAAAGAGGTCTGACTGGACTGGCCTTGCTTGGCGCGCACGTAGGGCGTGCCTAAAAGCTCTTTTTCAAGTGCCTTCAATTGGTTGATATGAGCGGCACGCTGCTGCGACAGGCCGGACATGTAGTTGCCCTCCGTCGCCTCAAACCCTTCATCCACGATCAGCACCGACAGCCGATCGAAAGCCGCGCGGTGTACAGCGTAGCGCACAACCTGGCCAAAGACCGGCTCATCAATCAGCCCGTCACGCTTCAGATAGCGCAGCAGGCTTTCGCCATGCGACCGCTCGACCTCGTCAAAATGCTTGGTGGCCAGCCCCCAAGCAGATCAACCAGGTTCTGAATGTTCGTACCAGTGTGGTACATCCCCCCCCCCTTAAATTTGCGCGCGGAAAAATCGCATTATACCCGACGGTTTCCGGTCAGGAGGGCCAGACTTTGAAAGCCCCCCTCCCGGTGTTGCGCGCCGTTCGGCCCGCTGTTTCTTGCCGTCATGACAGCTCTTGCAAAGCGACTGCAGCGCGCCAAACCAGAACAACCCATGGTCATCCCGGTGCGGCACCACATGATCCGCGACCATGGCCAGTTGCTTTGAATGATCCGGACAAAGCCGACACAGCGCCTCTGCAACCAGCTGCTGCAGGCGCCGACCGCCTTTGCCGCGCCAGGCCTTGCTCGCATACCATTTGCGGCTCGGTCGGTTGGTGCGCCGCTTGGCCTCTGAGGGTCGGTCCCGGTCCTGCTTTTCCGATTGAGCATGCGCATCGCAATACCCCGTCCCGACCACAATCAGTCGAAAAACAGCCTGGATGCGCGCAGGGTTTCTTGGGCATCCCGCGCCCCTTTGCCAATGTCAGGTGATACAACGCAAAAACGCCCGCCGGTTTCCCGTGGGCGCATTTCGTGATGATATATAGCTGATCGCATGTAGGTGAGTTAAGCGTCAAGTGGAGATTTGCAATCGAAGCTCTACAGCAGGCACCCGCACCATACTGATCCGAGCTATCAGCGGACCACTGTCAGCCTGGAGCTGACCTTCTATCTGGTGGGGCGATTGTGCAGGAAAGAGCGGGAAGTGTGAATTCGCTGCACCTGAATGGATCGAGCCAAGGCCGGGCGAAAAAGGTCGTTCAAAGAGCCCATCCTCTCGTTGAGCATACTGCAGTCTGCATCAAGGTCAGCAATGCGCAGCTAGTGACGTTTGCAAAGTCGATGCTTCGGATTGGTGCAATGGGCCTGAACGGCCCACTTCCGACCTCGACATCGGTCAGAATCTGTTGAAACATTATTGTTGGCTAGAGTGCATCTGAGCGGACAAAACTTTCGTTGTACAAGTGAACCTAGATACAGCACGCCCCCCTTTAAAACGCCACAAATTAAGAATGACAGCGCGAATTTGTGTGAGCAAGGGAAATGTTGGCCACCTAGTAAGTGATAGTGTGTCATTTTCCAACTTGAGCAGACGAAACAAAATCGGCAACGGCAATAACGACATCGTACATCAAACCGCTCAGGACAAACGTAATGACGATTCCAACTGTAGCAAAGAGCCGGTAAGGAGAAAAGGTAATAGATGAGTAGCAAAATAGCGCTATCAAGAAGAAGCAATAACTTGAAACTACGCCAATTGACTGAATGAATAGTAAAGCTGCCAAAAGGAAAATGACAAAGGCGCCAGTGCCTAAAAAGTAGGTAAGTATCTTCCAGGAGTTTTGAAAAAGATATCCTCGTAGAATGGGCTTCGGCAGCAGCTCCCATGCTTCAAAGGGAGAGATGAGATCAATTGAACGGAAATCAGACATACTCTTGGGTTGATCGTCTTGGTCAGGATGGTCGTTTGGCCTCGTGGTTCTTCTATCATCAGCTGGGGGCCAGTCAATTTTTAGATTTGCAGGTGGTTGCCACTTAAACCTCGTCAGCATGGCTCCCAAATACGAAATAAACAGGCCTGCAATTACAAGAAATAGGGCCACAACTAATGGTAATTCACTGACTATACTATATGCATTACTATGCAACTTGATGAAGAAATCTTTACTAACAACGATGAGGAAAAAAATACCTGAGAACAGACCTGCCATCTTATATTCAGCATTTTGTTCGTCCTCTTCAGACTTCAATAAAGCCCAGAACCCCAATGGAGCAAAGAACATCAAGGTTGTAAGCGCATCCTTCTCCACTTCTCCAATGTCAGGGAAGTCAAGTGAAAAGAAAATTTCAGCCCAGAGCCATCGTGTAAATGGAAACCACTTCTCGATCAACCAACTGGAAAGGGCACCTATTCCAAAAAATGCAAGCACATGACTTGCAACATTGAATCCCGCCATAATTGGTCCGAGCCAAAAAAGAAATTCTTCAAATTTTTTATTCATCCCGCCACAAACCTTTAAACGTGAATTCATTTGACCCCGGGGAGTCCTGAAAAACAAAATCACCCTCGCACTTTCGACCGATGAAACTTACTCTACACTTAACCTACCTGAACTTTCCTAAGTGACCTTTATCAGAGTTGATGTTGAATGATTCTTCTATCATTATCAAGTATGCTGATTCCGACCTCGCCAGAATCCTCAGTTCTGAGACCGCGAATACGGAAAGCCGCCCATTTTGACCAAGAATGGCTTATTTGGCCGTCTACACGTGCCTGCTATTGAGTCGCTTTTGTCGGGTGCTTGTTCTGCTGCCTGTCATGCAGGCTTCAGTGGTGGCTTGCGGTCGCGGATTGAGACAAGGATGTAGCTGAAGATGTTTTCCTTTGCGGCCACTGGATGACGTTGGTCGGATGCCCAAACGCCGTGCCGCAGTATTCCTAAAGCTTCCTTTGGACCGACTGTGCAGCATTTCTGCTGCTTGGCGGTCGGCTCTGCAGACAGAGGCTGCCAAGACACATCGTCGACCTACTATAGGTTATTGCACCAATTCAAATTTGGTGATGTCACGAAGCGTTCTCGGTTGACGTCCCGAGTGTAGCCTACCGGTAATGCGAATGTATGCTCCATTCGTTTCGTGAGCCTTTATAGCATCAGCATATTGGCCCGCATTTAGTGAAACAGAAGCTCTAACCGACTCGTCTTCATCCGATAACAACAGCACCAACAGAACCGCCCCTGATCGCTTCCCGTCCTCGCCCATATCTCCATCAAGGCGTTCAACGGTACCAAAAAATGTCTCGAGCTGCTCTATTTCTTCAGAACGAAGCTCCTTCCGGACTTCCTCAATTCTTGAAAAATAGTCATCTTGGATTCGCACGATTTGGTTTTGCTCTGCTCCTCGAACAGGTCTCAATGACGACCAAAGAAATCGCAAATCCAAAGAGTTTTGCAGGGTTCCATCGTACATTGATGCCAAAGCATCGCACATGTTGGAAGAAACAATTGGATGCGTTGCTTCTTTTAGTTCGTCCACGAGGGCATCCAGTGTATCCGCTTCCACGGACTTGACTAGTTTTCGCACGCCCTTGTTCATAGTCTCAAATACCTGACGCACAAAAGGTGCATCACTTTCAGTGAGCTCCAAATTACCTTGAGCATCCAATGCGTTGATTGGGCATGCAACGTTCACCACAAAACTTCCGACTTCAGTTTGTCCAAACTGAGTGTGGCCAAGCATCTGCGTAGCCTCGCGATGACTCAATCTAGGATGCAGAACCCGAGGATTTAGAACTGTGCATGCCGTCGATTTAATAAGCTTTTCGACACCATTTACCAAATCTGAAGCGAATCCTAAAGGTAGGGTCACGTCGTCAAGGCGCGAGTGAATTCGGAGACGTAGGCCGTCTTTGCGTACTCCGAGAACTCGCTGAACAACGGAATCGGAACTCTCCCCCGACAATTCGGAGTACTTTGAGATTGTGCCTTCAACACTTTCAGAAAAATCTACAGCTGTTTTTTGAATCGGGAAAACAAGTTGTCGCCTAGGGTGAGTTAGGTGGCTGAAGACGAATAAATCATCATTGAGGGCCGCTTTATTTACTTCCCATCCGTTTCCTTTGAGGAAATCCCTCAAATCTGTCGCCGAAATTTTATCAATTAATTTCACTACGGACCACCATCATAGACTGGAACCGAGTTCTTTGAAATATCGGCAAAAATGTTATTAAGGTTGGAAACATCGAGTTTTTGCTTGTCGGGAATGTAGACCGTTTGACTTGTTGCGTTCGTAGAAGCAGCCGCCCCCCTAAGGCTTACCCAATATGCGCATTTACAGAGGGATAAAGCATCTTTGGTATGCGAGAGCCAGCTCGATTTTTCTTTTGGCAAAAACAATACCACAAGAATGCGAGGAATGGAAACGGCTTCGGACCTAAGATCATCATATTGCGGAATTCCCTTAAGACTATATGATAAATACCCGTGTTTATGGATAGGAGGTTTTATGGTAGCTTTAAGTTGAACTTTGACGTCGACTTCAGTCCTGTATCCACCTCCTGGAAAAGGCCCCCAAGCAGTCAACTTGGCATCAACGCCCGCATTATCTTCATGCCTGGTTCCGATGTCGCAAGAGGCTCCTGAGTGTGAAGCCACCGCATGAATGTATGCGTAGCTAAGCTCGGACTCGATATTTAGGTCAGTTAAAGGATTCACTCCCCTATCTCCACTGATCGACAACTCGTCATTTTCAGCAATACTTCCTACAAATCCCTTCCCAGATCAATGCTGTTTAACCACCGTTGCTTTGTTATTGGCAGTTTTGTCGCATGTCGGTCGAAGACCTACCAATCGTTTCTCAAAGCATTTGCTGCCAATGAATGCTTTCCGTCCTTGTAGGGAACTGCTGCGCAACCATAGAGAAGCTTCCTGTCGGCTGTACCGTAGCTTAGGCAATGCTGGCCCAAGTATAAACGCCGCCCGCGATGCCAGCCTCCGGGTCGTAGAGGTAGTTTTTACGGTGCAGCTTCTGGTGTGCTCGCAAGATCTCGGCGCTCTCCTCGAAAAGTGCAACGACGCGCTCTCGTCCCATTTCCTCCGGAATCTTGAACGTTGCGATCTCAGTGATCATCATTGGCCCTCCCTGTCACGGAAGATGATGGCACGTGCCGTGGCGTATTGCCAGCAGCGAAGCAGCTTGTATCTGCGCTTAACCGCCACTCATCCGTTCCAACGCCTGCCCCAAAGCCTTTACGACGGCTCGCGTTGTTCCCCCGTAGACGGACCAGCCATGCACCTTCAGGATATCGCTCAACCCGAGATCCGGCAGGCACCCCAGACCACCCAACCGCCGATCCGGAATCGAAATCCGCGATCCGCGCTTGGACGGGCGGATCCGGCGCACCACCATGGCGGATCCTGTCCCAATCCGGCAGTGCAAGCGCTGGATCTCTCCGCGGTCCCGCAGCACCGCATCCATGAAGTCGCCGCCACGCCCACCACCGCCAGAACGGATTGCCTCGATCGAGGAACATTTGAGCCCGGCGCAGGCGTGGCGCTCGACCAGATCTCGATAGTGGCGCCCCATCGCCACCTGCCCAGGTGTCAGCGGCATCGGCTTTTTGCTGCGGGCTGCACTGGCCACCATGCGGTCAAAGACATCCGCTCTCTGGATAGCGGATCGCCCGCGATAGCCAGCTGGTTTGGCCACATAGCCATCGCCCCCATCCGGATAGAGCCTGGTCGGCTGGAACACCCGAAACGCTCCCCGTGCAGGCGCATTGGGGATAGCGTCGCCACATTCCTCCGGCACAGCCCCGCGGGCTTTTGCCACCGCAACACGCGCGGCTTCCGCCTCCAGGCGAGCCGCGCCATCTGGCGCGACGATCACAACAAAATCCTTCATGCCGAGATCGCCGCTGCCAGGGGCCGCAATGCGTCGGCATTTGGCCTCGGGCTGGTCACGGCGCTGGCGAAAGGCCCGGTCCTGACTGCTCAGCACGTCCCCCCGGCGCAGCTGCTCATCCAATCGAGCAATCCGACGGCGGGCCTCGGCGGCGCGCTCCTGAACCAGGCGCAGATCATAGTCGCGCGGCCAGACGCGGGACCGGCGCAACTCTCCGAGCAATTCCGGCGTCCAGCCCTCGGCCAGAGCACGCTGCCCCAGCGCATGGGCAAAGACCGCGCGAAACAACGGCGAGGCATCATCGGCCGGCGGTTGGATCTCGGCGGCCCAGCCAAGGATCTTGGCCGCGATCGGGAAGCGATCCCGCTCCTTGCCGCCTGGCATATTCGCAACCTGCTCTGTCAGCGCCTGCAGGTTCAGCGCCGACATATAGGCCAGCTTGCCGCTAAGATCCGCGACCATGGCGTCAAATTGCGCCACCGTTAGACTGCTTGGTTTGGCAAGCCCCAACCGCTTCAGCGGCTCGATCAGCTGCTCTTTCACCCGGCGCTCACCTGCGGCCTGTTCTTTGGCATCCATTGCTCTGC
>NZ_MWVJ01000130.1 GCF_002087335.1 Pseudophaeobacter leonis | reverse complement strand
CAGCCTCCGACAAACACGGCGCGGTTCATATCCGGCCTGCCTGCCATCAGCGGAGTGACCGCCAGAAGCACCTGCCGTGGCGGTTAGGCTATCGCGTGGATTGGTGGCGCCGCCAGCCATGACAGCCTCGGCCGTGGCAATATAGGTTTCCACGGCGTGGCGCTCGGCCGGTAAAAGACGGGTCAGGATTGCCGCGCCCCGCCGCCGATAAACCACGTCAACGCGGTGGCCGTCCTGAATGGTGGCCGCCTCAAAGTTCACCGCATCGGTTGGGCGTGTCTGTTTTCTCATCGCACCAGATCCTTTTCAGATTATCGCCCTGGGGAGGTGAGAGACACCCCCCTATTGCTCTATATAAAAACCTCTATTTTCCCATATTTTATAGTATGCCTATATATACCCCTCCCTATATTCCCTATATATTAGGGGTTAACCGTAAGGGACTAAAACCATTGCGTTTTGTGATTTTTCACCCTCCCCAAACCCCCAGAAAAACGTCCCTCGCGCTTCCCTAAGCATCCCCAAAAACCCATCGCCCCAACCATTCTCAGTCAAGCCGCTTGCGGCTTGTCCGCATAAACCCTCCCTGAATTCCCTACGCCTCCCCAACCAAGGGAGGTAAAACAGGGGCGCGGGGGAGCGTGATGGCGCGCGATTAGCGGAAATCATCAGGCGTGTAGCCGTCATCCGGGGGCTGATTTGAGGCTTTCAGGTAGTCATTTACCATGGGTTCATCCTTGAGCTTGAAGCCGCGAAACACCATCAGGCCATTGGATTTCCCCCTCTCAAAACCCTTTTCATTCAGGTTATCCCGCAGGGCGGAATCTGAGTAAACGCGGGCACCAACCTCTTTGGCCCAGGCTTTGAAGGCCTTGAAGAAATCAGCCGTGCGGGTGCGGGTGTCCGGCTCTATATCGGCACATTCGCGTAGGAAGGTGCCCACCGGGTCCGCCGCCTCCATAAGGCGGTCCTTGAGCGTCAACATGGCCTTGGGGGAGTCAATACCGGGCGGCACCCCTTTGCCCTGCTCCAGGCGCTCAAAGAAGTCACGGAAGCCATCCAGAAGCCAATTCAGAATACCAGGCAGTTCCGCCATGAGGGCGGCGTTTATCTCCAATTCCCCGCGCCGTTGTTCCTGTGGCAGTTCGCGCAGATTGACGTCCAGCGGGATAAAAACAAGGCGGCGGCGGGTGCCGTCATCCTCATCTTTGATTTTGGGGGTCCTGTTGAAAAAAATCACAGGTATGCCGGTTGGGCGGTAGACAAATTGCGGCATACCCAGTGCCCGTGCCGGGCGCAGGTCGCCACCCGTGAGGGATTTGATTTTCTTGGCGCTGAATACATCCGTTACCGCTGGTTCAGAGGCCAAGATCACCCGCGCGCCGGGTAAATCCACCTCCTCTGGCGTGGCCTGTCCTGCGCTTTGGTTCTGGGTTTGCAGGAACATTTCCACCTTGGCGGGGGCCGCATAGCCGCCAAAACTGCCGAGGACTTCACCCAAAATCTTGGCGAGGGTCGATTTGCCATTGCCGCCCGCCCCCCGGACCAATAACGCCACCTGCGCCGGATTTTGCCCAAAAACCAGAGCGCCAAGCGCGCGTTTCAAACAAGCGCGAATGTCATAATCTGGAACAATCAACAGCATGAATTGTTCCCACTCTGAGCAGGTCGCACCAGGCACAAAGGGCGTTCCGGCGCATCTCGTGGGGCGCGGGGCGCGATCCACCGGGACAAGCCAATCCCGGCGCCAGGCGGAAAGATCCTTGTCAGGGTTCCAATCCCCCGCGCCATCCGGTGGCGGCGCGTCTTTGACCCGTCGCAGATCCACGGCACCATTTTTGACCACCAAAAGCCAGGGGTCCGCATCCAGGTCGTGAATTTCGGCCCGGACTTGCCATTCGCAGGCTTTGAGAGCCTTGCCTTGCTTGTCCACATTGCCCACGGTGGTCTGGTGTTTGCGCAGGGCTTTTATGCGGTCCTGGCGCATGGCCTCGGAGGCCTCCTCATCGGTGACAAAACGGCGGGGGTCCTTGGGCTTGTCCGCCTCGCGCTGGCGAAAACGGGCCACCTCAAGTTCGGAAAATTGTTGAATGGCAACCGCTTTGATTTCCTCGGCCACCAAGTCGGGAAGCCGTGCGAAAATTTCGGCCGCGCGCAGGATGCCCGATTGAAAGGAAAAACAGTTGCCATCCCAGACGCCCCAGCCTTTGCCCAAAACGAAAACCAAATCCTCGCCATAGGCGGCCAAGATCCGGCGGGCATTGCCCCGATCGTTCAATTCCAGATAGGCGCGCTCCTCTGGCGAAAGGCGCAGATCTTTGCGGGATTTGGTTTTGCCATGGTTGCCCACCAGTTGGTCAATCATTCCCATTGCCTGTTCCTTTCCAAAGTTTCGGCCAGCACCACGTCTGCAAAATCAAGGTCCAGGTCCCAGCGGCCCTGGGGCACTGTGAGACGCACCCGCAAGCCCAAGCCTCTGAGGCGGCCCAATGCGCCCTCATAGAGCTGGCGCGCCTCGGCCGGGTGCTTGCTTGAGCCTTCCCCCCAAGGCTCTGGCCAGAGCTGCGGGAATGATCGTCAATGAAGACTAAACCTGTGCGTGTCATCGGCGTCAGGATCGACGGTGGCACAGACAGGCCCGTCTTGAAGGCGTAGTGTTTAGCCTTGCGCAAACCCAGGCCATTTTGCCAATTTTTCAGATCGGCCGCGTCCGGGTGATGGGCGATATAGTCAATAATCAGGCAGGCGAATTCCCCGAGAAAAGTCAAACGCTCGGCCCGCATAAGGCGTTGCAAGGAGAGTTCGGTTGTATTTACCGCTTTGACTGAAAGAGACCAGGCATCAGGCAGGCCGGAGGGGTCCATCCGGGGCGCATTTAGGCCATAGGGAAAGGCAGTTTTTTCGATTTTTGATAACATGAGAGGTCATTCCTTTTGCAAGAATGACCCCTTTGTGGTCCGAATTTTGTTTTTGGGGCAGTCCGAAAAATGTTGCGCAAGTGCATATAATTAAGCCACAAGCACATCATTTTGACCGCCACGTACAACATCTGTGTCTCATACCCGAAAGATATCAGAATTTCCTCATATTTGGGAAATTCCCTCACAATTGACCGAAAGAAGGCAAAAGTGTTTGTTTCGGGCGATAAGAGTTGTTGCGTCATTCGGGACGCATCATTCTAAATTGGTTAATTTGTTTCCAGCACCCTCTTGCAATCTAAAGGGGTGTCAAAATTATCGGACTGTTTATTGT
>NZ_MWVJ01000129.1 GCF_002087335.1 Pseudophaeobacter leonis | reverse complement strand
GCCGCCCGCCGCATCGATCAGGCTCATAGGCCTCATCAAGCTCAAGGCCTTTGCCATCGTCCAGGCCCGCCGCCATGACAGAGGCCATCAATGTGACGCCACCTGACCCGCCCAAAATCGTCTCAAGCACTTCGTTAAAAGGCTTGCCGCCCTGCTCCGCCTCCAGGCGCACCAGAGCGCGCGTGGACAGTTTCAGTTTGAGGGTTTTCTTGCCCACCTTCATGGTTGCTGAACTGATCATACGATAGCCGTCCCGGCAGTGAAGGTCACAGCGCCGCTGGACTTCAGTTTCAGGGCAAAGACAAAATCGCCATCCACATCCTGCTCGCCGCCATTCGACACCTGCACGATCGCGCCGTATTCAAACGCATCCCCCGAAGTCTGAGTTTCAGCATTGATCGGGAACGTGGCGCGGAACAGGACCGGCTTTTCATCCGGCAGGGCTTCCATTGCCTTTGCCGCCACAAAAGCCTCAGTCGTATAGAGGCAATTGATCGAGCTGTCTGTGGCATCGATCATGCCGCGCCCGTAGCGCTTGCGCCGGTCCGTGACATTCAAGGTGGTGCGCTCGCGCCATTCCGCTTCATCTTCTGGGATAACGACATTCTTGGCCTCAAGAACCTCGTTCCAAGTTGTGCCTTCGTCCAGAGAATACTCCAGCGTAATTTCATCGACACCGATTTTCATTCCGGGCATCAGACTTTCCTTTTCAGTTGTTTTGAAATTGCCGGTTTCCCGGCCAGAGGTCAGGCGCGATACCGCACAGGACCTATCGCGCGCGGTAGCGAACCGTAAAATCCAGCATTTGCAGCGGGATCACATCGCCACCGGTCTCGGATGATCCGTCCCGGCGCGATTGTTCTTTGCAGCGGATCACCGACCCGCCGCGATAATCTGTCATCAAGCGCGAGACATGCGGCGCAAGCCGGATCAGCGCGCCAGAAGTCTCTGCATAAAGATTGACCTGCACCCGTGCGGTCTCGTTCTGGGAGCGCCCTTTCAGGGTGTAGCCCGTGCCGTTGCTAATCCGCTGCAGGCTGATCCGAGGAAAGCCAACGTCCTTTTTGAAGCTGCCCCAGACAACGGGATGGCCGAGGCCTTCCAGCAATATGCGCAGCTCGCTTTCCATGCTCATTTTCCTGCCCTCGCAGCCTTGCGCTTTGCGCGCTCAACAGTTTTTTCAATCTCTTTCCAGGTCTCGCGCCGCAGGGTCGCCAGCATCAATTCCGTGCTGGCATCCCAGGCAGGCCGCAGGAAAGGCTGCGCGGGCATTGCCCCCACCGCCTTGCCGCTTTTGGCGTGGAAACGTGGTGCTGTGCCGAATTCAAAAAGATGAGCATGCGGCGAATGACTGCCATCTTCCTGCACCGGCCCGACATACATCACCAGCTTGCTGCGGCCCCGATCGCGGCGCGCACCCCTCGCCTGCCGCTGGCTTAGCTTGCTGGTCACGGCCACTTTGAATTTGCCGCCTGACATACCTTCAGCCAGTTGCGCCACCGGCTGCAGCGTTTTCTTCATCGCCCGCCGCCCTACGCCCTTGGCTGTGCCGCGCGCGAAGTCCGCCAGGGCGCGCTCTATATCGCCCGCCCCCTCGATCTTGAGTTTCACAGACATATCAAGCCACCGGCTTTCTGATCTTCCAGGCTGAGAACTCCAGCCCGCGCCGCCGGCCAACTTCTTTCACGCCAGTGATCTGCCAATCCGCCCCGTCAAAGCGCAATCGACTGCCACCATCGATCTCAGCCAGCGCCCTTGTCCAGCGCGTCACAAATCGCGCCTCTGCCATTTGCTCAACAGCCGCCGCCCGCAGGCGCTCGCCATCAGAAACCGGCGTAAAGCTGGCCCAGGCAGATGCCGCTGCCCCCCAACCGGTCACCACCGCCTCCCCGGAATCCGCGTCCTTTTCCTCAGTGGCCACCAGGAATGTGATTTTGCGATCGAGCCCTGGCAACTGCTCGCGCTTCATAGCGCAAAGGCCCGATACCGAAGGGTCAGCCGATCGACACCGCGCTGCACCTGTTCGGGGATCCCAATCGCCGCATCCGCAAGCGGGTGATCATAATAGAATTTCACCAGCTCGCGCGCTGCTGCCTTCAGATCCTCCGGCACGGCGTCAACCGAGGCAAACCCGGCCGTAAACTCCAGCGAGACCGCATCAGGCCGCGCCGCGACCGCAGGCCAGGATCTACCCGACAACAGAACCACCTGGCGCATGCGCCCCCGACCAACCAGGACATAGGTTTCAGCGGCAACAGTGACCTCGGCACCCTCCGGCGCCAGGTATCGGATGGCGTCAACTGACTGGATCCGGGCAAAGGGCAGGCGCAGCAATCGGTCCGTGAATCCTGCCCCCCGTCGCTGCCAGCGCTGAGACACCAGCGGAAAGCCCAAGCCGCCAAAGCCGTCTTCATCCACATCAAGACCCGCAGAGGCCTAAGCAATCGCGCGGGTAATTTCGCCGTCCAGCTCTGGATCTTCACCGTCAGGCGATATGATCCGCAGCTTATCCTTTGCATCCGCCAGGGTGATCAGTGGCATCCCCCCGCCAGAAAGCCGCTCCAGCCACATCGCCTGCCCGCCCATCAGTCTGCAGCTTTGGTCTGAACGCCGGAGGCGGCAACTTTAACCTGAACGCCAGAGGCGGCAGCAGTTTTGATCGCGGTCTGAGAGCCGGTTTCAGCAGGTGCCGCAGCCTTGTTCTCTGAGGGCGCGTCCTCTTTCTGCACCGCATCAGCAGGCCCCACCACCCCCGCCGCAACCAAATGCGCCACGTCGCGCGCTTCAGCTTCACGCGGCGCGCCCTGATCATACCATTTGTCGCCCTGGTGCGGACGGATCACTTTATAATCCATGGGAGTTTCTCTCTCTGGGCAAGATTGCCTGAACAAAAAGGGAGGACGCTTGAGCCGCCCTCCCTCGCTTGCGTAATTGCTTTCAGATGGATCAGGCCGCGAAGCCGAGATCGCCGTAAATGAAGGCCTCCGGGCGATAGATCGCCATCGCCAGACGTTCCTCCGCCAGGATCGTCACCATGTTTTTGGTGAAGTCATCGTTTTCATAGCCGGTCTCAATTGAGGCCTGCCAACGATCGAACACCTGCGCACCCATCTTGAAGGCACCGGTCAGGAACTTGTCCACCGTGATGGCCTGCGTCTGAACCACCTGCAGACGCCAAAGCATTGGCTGCGCGCTGCCCTGCGGATCCCCAATGATATAGTCGCCTGTCGAATCCTTGGTCAGCTCAACCCGTGCCCAGTCGATCGGGTGCAGGATATGGCCCGTTGCCGGATACTCGGCCAAACCGCCTGCAGCATCGCCAGCCGCATCTTGTCGATCACCGTCTCGCTGTCAGGGGCAAAGGCCGGATTGTAGGCCGTCGCATTGGGGATCAGCCCATGCAGGTTTTGCCCGGTGCCATCGCCATTCAGCAGCTGATTTTCTTCCTTGAAGTCCAGACCAAACAGCAGCCGCTGATCAATCATCGAGCGCAGCTGAGACACATCAGACAGCGCCTGACGCGACACCTTCATGTGATGCGCGATCACCTTGGCGCTGGTGGATTTCTCCGCCAGTTTGATGTCCGAGGCGGGTTTCCTACCGCCCCCCGGCACCGGAGCCGCGTTATTGTTGAACCCGGTTTCCTGCACATATTCCAGCGTATTGCCATCCATGCGCCCCGGCGACAGCAAATCCCGCACCGTCATGCGCCGCTGTGGCAGCGCCTGAATACCCGGCAGCCGCGTCACACTGGCCCCGACGCCAACCGCGCCATCCGTGTCCGTTGTGGCCAAGGTCAGCGAGGCTTTCAGCTCCATACGTGCCTTGGAGTTGCGGCCAAAGCCATCCTGGCCAAAGGCCTTGAATGCATCGCTTTCGGTGAACTGCTCGCCAAAGCTCTTTTGCTCAACTCCCCCAGAACCGCCTACGCGATCGAGCTTTTGCTCAAGCTCATCAAGGCTGGCTTTAAAGCCG
>NZ_MWVJ01000013.1 GCF_002087335.1 Pseudophaeobacter leonis | reverse complement strand
GCGCGTCGAGGCCCTTGCGGCGCTTGAGGCCATGGATGTGGGCAAGCCCCTGACACAGGCGCGCGCTGATGCGGGAGCTCTGGCGCGCTATTGCGAGTTTTACGGCGGGGCCGCTGACAAGATCCATGGCGAGACCATTCCCTATCTCGATGGCTACACGGTCTATACCCTGCGTGAGCCACACGGGGTCACCGGCCATATCGTGCCCTGGAACTATCCGATGCAGATCATTGGCCGCTCGGTGGGTGCAGCCCTGACCATGGGCAATGCCTGTGTGCTGAAACCGGCAGAAGAGGCCTGTCTCACCGCTCTGGCCTTTGCCGATATCGCCCTGGAAGCCGGCCTGCCTGCGGGCGCGCTGAACGTGGTGCCTGGCCTTGGGGCCGAGGCAGGTGCGGCGCTGACTGCCCATCCGGGTGTGCAGCATATCTCGTTTACCGGATCTGTCGCCACCGGCGCCCTGGTGCAACAGGCTGCAGGCAAGAACGTGGTGCCGGTGACGCTTGAGCTGGGGGGAAAGTCGCCACAGCTGGTGTTTGACGACGCTGATCTGGACGCAGCTCTGCCCTTTCTGGTCAACGCGGGCATTCAGAACGCTGGCCAGACCTGCTCGGCCTCCTCGCGCATTTTGGTACAGCGCGGTGTCTATGACGCGGTAAAGGCGCGGATGGCGGCCGCCTACGGCGACCTTAGCGTAGGTCCGGCTGCGGAGGACCTGCGCCTAGGGCCGCTGATTTCCAATCGGCAAAAAGACATTGTCGAAGGGTTCCTGACGAAGGGCGCAGATCTTGAGATTGCCGGACAGGGCCGCATTGTGGAAAGCGCTCCTGCAACCGGGGCCTATGTCTGCCCCACGCTGTTTGCCAATGTGCCAGCAGAGCATCCACTGGCACAGCAGGAGATCTTTGGTCCGGTGCAGGTCTTGATCCCTTTTGACAGCGAAGACGAGGCCCTGGCGATCGCAAATTCCACGGACTACGGGTTGGTCGCCAGTGTCTGGACCCGCGACGGCGCCCGCCAGATGCGACTGGCCAAAAAGCTGCGGGCAGGCCAGGTTTTCCTGAACAACTATGGGGCGGGCGGTGGCGTTGAGCTGCCTTTTGGCGGTGTTGGCAAATCCGGCCATGGTCGTGAAAAAGGCTTTGAAGCGCTCTATGGGTTTTCCCAGCTTAAAACCGTAGCGGCCCATCACGGATAGCTCTTGTCCAGGGCCTGCACCTTGCCTGAGCATAGAGGTTTTGCGTCGCGCGGGGGCTGGCCGCGCCTTACGGCGCGGCCAGCCCGGCCCAAGGGGCGCCCTTGCATTTTAATGCGAGGGCAACGCGCGGGAGCCCCCCCCTTTTTTGGGACAGAGAAATACCTCACCCAGAGGGGTATCTAGACAATCACATCCATGTGCTCTTGATCCCCGACATTGAAGACGCGCTTATAGCGTGCAATCTCAGCCGCTGGCCCCATGGCCTTGTTCGGGTTGTCTGACAGCTTAACTGTGGGTCGCCCATTCGCAGACACCGCCTTGCAGACCAGTGAGAAGGGTGCCAAGCCATCGTCCGGAACCAAGCCGCGAAAATCATTGGTGAGCAAAGTGCCCCAGCCAAAAGAGACCTTGGTCCGCCCGAAAAACTGCCGCTGCAACTCGGCGATCTTGTCGACATCCAGCCCATCCGAGAAAATCACCCGCTTTTCCCGCGGATCCTCTCCACGTTCCTGCCACCACTTGATCGCCACTTCAGCGCCTGCCGCCGGATCACCGCTGTCGATGCGAATTCCGGTCCAGCCGGCCAGCCAGTCGGGTGCATGTTCAAGAAAGCCCTTGGTGCCATAGGTGTCCGGCAGGATGATGCGCAGATTGCCCTCGTGTTCGTCATGCCAGTCCGACAACACGTCATATGGCGCGCGCGCCAGGGCTGCGTCATCCGCGGCCAGGGCCGAATAGATCATTGGCAGCTCATGGGCATTGGTGCCGATCGCCTCAACCTCTCGCCGCATCGCAATGAGACAGTTCGAGGTGCCGGTGAACTTGGACCCCAGACCCTCACGCATCGCCTGCACGCACCAGTCCTGCCACAAAAACCCATGGCGGCGGCGGGTGCCGAAATCGGCAATGCTCAGACCTTCAATGTCCCGCAGGCGCTCGATCTTTTCCCAGACCCGTGTCATGGCGCGGGCATAGAGGATCTGCAGCTCAAAACGGCCCATGTCCTTGAGCACGGCGCGGGATCTCAGCTCCATCAGGACCGCCAGCGCTGAGATTTCCCAGAGCATGACCTCATGCCATTTCCCTTCAAAGGTCAGCTCATACTGATCGCCTTTGCGTTCCAGATGATAGGCGGGCAGGCGCAGGCCTTCGAACCACTCCATAAAATCGGGGCGAAACATCTGGCGTTTGCCGTAAAAGGTATTGCCGCGCAGCCAGGTGCTTTCGCCGCGCGTCAGCGACAGTGAGCGGATATGATCCAGCTGTTCGCGCAGCTCGCCTTCGTCGACCAAATGCGCCAGCGGCACCGATGTGGACCGGTTGATCAGCGAAAACGTGACCTCGGTGTCCGCCTTGTTGCGAAACACTGATTGGCACATCAGCAATTTATAAAAGTCCGTATCAATCAACGAGCGGACGATCGGGTCGATCTTCCATTTGTGATTGTAGACGCGGGTTGCGATATCCACCGGCGGCCTCATGTAAGTTCGGTCAAGACTTGATAGGACAGACGATAAACGCGGGGCAAGGGCGTCACCCGGCCCGTTGCCTGCGCTGCAGATCGCCAAAGGCAGCCAGAACATCCAAAAGCTGGCTCCGGTTGATCGGCTTGGTCAGAAACTCGTCCATACCCGCCGCCAGACAGGCCTCACGATCGGTATCAAAGGCATTCGCCGTCAGCGCGATGATGATAGGCTGGGACTGCCCATTGGACCGGATGATGCGCGTGGCCTCGAGCCCGTCAATCACCGGCATACTGACATCCATCAGGATGATATCCGGCTTGAAGTGCTGCGCCAGTTCCACGGCCTCGGCGCCATCTTTGGCAAACTCCAGCTCCAGCGCGACCTCTTTCAGAAACTTCTGCACCAGCAGCCGGTTGACCCGGTTATCCTCGGCCACCAGCAGTCGCAGCCCCTGCAAGCCCTCACTGCGGATCCGATTATCTCTGGCCGTGTCCTCAGCGACATCAGAAGACCGGGCCACCTCAAAGGGCAATGCGATGGTAAAACAAGATCCGGTGCCAATCTCAGAGCTCACAGTGATCCGGCCGCCCATGGCTTTGGCAAGGCGGCGTGAGATCGCAAGACCCAGCCCAGATCCGCCAAACCGGCGACTGATTGCTGCATCCGCCTGGGAAAACCGCTCAAAAATACCGGTGAGCATGTCTTCTGGAATGCCGATACCAGTGTCGGCAATCGCACAGTGCAACATCACACTGCCATCGGCGCGTTGCTCGGCATCCACCGAGACCCCGACCCGGCCTTTTTCGGTGAACTTGATCGCATTGCCTATCAGATTGATCAGAATTTGGCGCAGCCGGTGATCATCTCCATGCAGATACCTGGGCAAATCCGCCTCACGCTCAAGGCTCAGCTCCAGGCCTTTTATTTCGGCCTGGGGCCGCAAAAGGCGCACCGTCTCGTCACAGCATCGGTGCAGGTCAAAATCGCAGGGGTTCAGCGTGATCTGCTCGGCTTCCAGCTTTGACAGGTCGAGAATATCATTGATCAGGGCCAGCAATGTACTGGCCGAGCTGAGAATCGTATCCGTGTAGAGCTGTTGATCCGAATCTAGCTCTGTGTCTTCCAACAGCTGCGCCATGCCAATGACCCCGTTCATCGGCGTGCGGATCTCATGACTCATTGTGGCAAGGAAATCGGATTTGGCGCGTGCTCCCTCTTCGGCGGCGCGGCGGGCCTCTTCCAGCTGTTGCGCATTTTGTTTGGCAGCCGTCATATCACGCTCTACCGCGATATAAGATATCGCGCGGCCATCGCTATCCAGGATCGGCACTTGGTTGGTCTCTATCCAGATATCATGGCCATCTTTGTGCCGGTTCAGGATTTCAACCCGGAAAGGCTTTGCTTCGCGGCGGCCCTCCTCAATCGCCTTGATCACCGACAGATCGGTTTTTGGGTGATTCAGAAAAGCCCCGGGATTCTGCCCCAGCACCTCGTCAAAGCTATACCCCGTGAGCCGGGTGAAGGCCTCATTCACCCATTGCACCCTGCCGTCTCCGTCGACGACAAGAACGCTGTCATTGGCGTGGCGGGCCACCAGTGCCAGTTTCTTGGCCTCGGTCTGCTGCTCCAGCAGGCTTTGATAGGCGCCTTCCAGCTCTTGCTGCTGCAGCGCCTGGGTCAACAGCAGGCTGCGGGTGCGGGAAAAGCTTCGCATGACAAAGGTCAAAAACCAAATCAGCGAACCGTAGAGGATCATCAAGCCAGTCAACTGCAGCTGGAAATTTGCGTACCCGCCTATGACCAGGCCCGCGGCCAGCAACGAAAGTGAAGCCAGGCCATAGACGCTGAGCCGGGCAACTGTCGCCGGCCAATGATAGGGAAGCAGCAACGCGGCATTTATTGCCGCCCCCACCAAAAGACCAAAGGTAAAGACAGTATCGATTGGTCCCAGCCCGGCAACATCCAACAGCGGTTCAGCCCAATAGGGCGCCATCGCACCAAACGACACGGCACAGGCATGCAACAAAGCCGAAAAGGTACTGATGCGCTGCAACCAAAGAGAAGAAGCCCCAGCCAAGAGATTTTTGCAGGCGAAGCGCAGGAAATACCCATGGATCAGCTCGGCAGTGCCCACCACCAGAAACGCAAGCGCTCCGACACTCGGCGCCACAACAACCGCAAGCAGTATGCCAACCACGGCATCAAAAATCAGGCGGGGCCAGAATAACCTGAGCTGCCCGCGGGCGTACCGCAAGAACAGCCCCTCGACGCTGAAATTGTCATAGTGCTGGGCCAATGGCCCCTTACCAGGCGTGCCGTGGTTGGTCATTCTTGCCTGCTGCCTCCGCGCGATCCCCTTAGGAATAGCCGATCCAGTCTTTCAAATTCCCTAAAACGCAGTGTCAGCAAACCAGCGGTTGTTTTATCCAGAGCCCGTTTTCAGCTGAACCCCAGCCGCCTGCATCTCTGACAGGGACCTGTCCAAAGACCCTTCCAGATCGATGGCCCGGCAGGCGTCCAGATCAACGCTAACGCGAAACCCCAGTCTGGCGGCATCAAGAGCCGTATAGGCGACGCAGAAATCCGTCGCCAGTCCGACCAGTGTCACATCACTGATCCCCCGGTTGCGCAGATAGCCCTCAAGGCCCGTCGGAGTGGTTTGGTCGTTTTCAAAAAAGCCCGAGTAGCTGTCGATCATCGGGCGAAAGCCCTTGCGCAGGATGAGATCGCCTTGGGTGTTCAAATCCGGGTGGAACTGCGCGCCCTCAGTGCCCTGCACGCAGTGGTCGGGCCACAAAACCTGAGGGCCATATGGCATCTCGATCATCTCAAAAGGCGCCTTTTGGCGATGCGATGTGGCAAAAGAAGAATGCCCCGCCGGGTGCCAGTCCTGGGTCAGGATCACCGTCTCAAACTGCCGCATCAGGGCGTTTATCGGCGCCACCACCTCGTCGCCACCGGGCACGGCAAGTGATCCGCCCGGGCAAAAGTCGTTCTGCACGTCGATTACAATCAGAGCCTGTGACATTTCCCACTCCTCGTTGCACTTTTGTTTTGTCTACCCAATCGCGCCCCTCAGGAAAACCAGTTCTTTGATTTGATTGCAGTATCTGTGCCCAAAGAGGCGCGGATCAAACGCGCAATTTGCCGCTTAAATCCACAACAGGTCGGGCTTGCTCTTGATAAACATCTGCCAGAGTTCTAAGGGCGCAGCATGTTTAGAATTGCAGCCCTCTATCACTTTACCCGCTTTGCCGATCCTGCCGCCCTGAAACCGGCGCTGCTGGAGCTGTGTTTGCAACATCAGGTGACTGGCTCTTTGCTGCTGGCGCATGAGGGGATCAATGGCACCATTGCCGGACCCCAGGCCGGTATCGAAGCGGTGCTTGCCCATATCAAATCCCTGCCCGGCTGTGCCGATCTGGACTGGAAAGACGCAACAAGCGATCATCCTCCCTTTGGCAAGATAAAGGTCCGCCTGAAAAAAGAGATCGTCACCATGGGTCAGCCCGATGTCGATCCCATTGCCAGCGTTGGTCACTATGTTGAACCCGAGGACTGGAACGCGCTGATCCGCGCCGAGGATGTCGCCGTCATCGACACCCGCAACGACTATGAGGTGCAGATCGGCACATTCGAGGGCGCGATTGACCCCGAAACCGCAACCTTTCGCGACTTCCCCGCCTGGTGGGAGGCCAACAAGGACCGGTTTCACAACAAGCGTGTCGCAATGTTTTGCACCGGTGGCATTCGCTGCGAGAAATCGACCAACTACCTGCTGAGCCAGGGGGTTGAGGATGTCTACCATCTGAAGGGTGGCATTCTGCGCTATCTGGAAGAGGTGCCGCCCGAGGACAGCAGCTGGCAGGGCGACTGTTTTGTCTTCGACAACCGGGTCTCTGTCGGTCACGGATTGGTCGAAGGCCCGCATGAGCTGTGCCACGGCTGCCGCCGTCCCATCGTGCCCGCAGACAAGGCACGCCCCAGTTTTGAGCTGGGCGTTTCCTGTTACCAATGCATTGATGAGACCTCCGAGGCAGACAAGGCGCGGTTTCGCGAGCGGCAAAAACAGATGTGTCTGGCCCGTGAGCGCGGCGAAGCGCATCATGGCGGCCGCAGCGTTCTGGACTGATGACAATCAGCCGCCTCCGGGTGGCGATCTCTTACTTTTCAACACCCTCTATGCCGCCCCGGCAGCAAAACCTGTGCCTGTTTCGCACGGCACCGTTTGGCCGGGTTCCCTCTCCCCCGGCCACCATCCACAATGAGAGAATTATTTTTAAAGGGGATTTTAGCTAAACAGATTTTTTCGCTATAGGTTTTTCGCCCTAAACGAGAGAGATTCAGGTGTGGAGTGTTTCAACTGAGCGAGCGCTTTGCAGAGGAGAACCAGTGAATACTTATTAGCGAGACCCGAATGAATATGACCCAACGCTTTCAGGAAGCGCCTGCCGTTTCCTCAAATATTTCCTTAGGAGATATCCGCGTTCCCGACCTGTTTCGCGACCTTCCAGATGCGGTGATCATTGCTGATCCAGACCGACGCATCACCTGGGTAAACCCCGCCTTTCAAACACTTTTTGGCTATAGCCAGGACGACTTTCCTGCCCTGACCACCAAGGCCCTCTATGCCGACCCGGATGACTATGAAAAGCAACGTCATCGCTACCAGAGCACGGCAGAGGTGGAAGGCGGGCACAGCTACGAGATGCACTACCGGCGCAAGAACGGCAGACGCTTTCTGTCCCAGACAACGGGTGGCACGATCCGCAACAAAGGCGGCACTGTGTTAGGTTTTTTTGCCATCATAAAAGACATTTCAAAACCCCGCGCATTAGAGGATCTGCTGCACAATCTGTTCCGCATTTCAGCCAGTCAGGAGATCGGGCACACCGCCAAGATACAGGCCATACTAAAGCTGGGCTGCGAACATTTTCAGACCGATTCAGCGTTGGTCAGCTGGGTGCGCAACGAGACCTATACCATCCTCTACAGCCATTCAGATCTGGTAGATGTTCCGCGTGGCACCTCTTTTCCTTTGGGCGACACCTATTGCTCCGAGATGTTGGCACAGAATGCCCCTCTGGCCTGTCACAGCGCCAGAAACTCACGGTTTGCGACCCACCCCTGCTATGATCTCTTTCTGTTGGAGACCTATATCGGTGTGCCCCTGATTGTTGATGGTGAAATTTTTGGCACCCTGAATTTCACCTCGCCCGAAGAGCGCCATCCCTTTGAGCCCGGTGATCTGGAGATGATCAAGATGTTTGCCGCCTGGATCGGGCAGCAATTGAGCTTTGAGAAGGCCGCCAATCAACTGCCAGTCCAGAGCTGATACCTGTCTGCGCCCCCCCCCCCTTCTGACAAACAAGCCCGGCTAAACTGGCCGGGTTAAACTAGCTGGGGCAAACTGGCTGGGGCAAACTGGCTGGGGCAAAAACAGATAACAGCAAAACAGACCGGGAAATGGCCGACCCGAATGCAGCTCAGGCACCGATATTGGCGTGATCCGTCAGGCACTCTGCATGATCCCGAAGCACCTCAAGCACCCGGCATTGTGCAACCGAGTGTTGACCGCAATCGTCGATCATCCGTTTCAACTCTACCTGCAGCGCCTGCAGCCGGGCGATGCGCTCCTCCACCTGCTTCAGCTGCTGGCGCGCAATGGAATCTGCATCGGCACAGGACTGCGCCGGGTTGTCCGCCAGATCCAGCAGGTCGCGGATCGCCTCAAGCGAAAACCCCAGCTGCCGCCCATGGCGCACAAAGGCGAGACGGTCCAGATCCGCCGGGCCATAGCGCCGCTGACCGCCTTCGGTGCGGTCTGGCTCGGGCAGCAGGCCGATGCTTTCATAATAACGCACGGTCTGCACCTTGGTGCCGGTGCGTTTTGCCAGTGTCCCGATGGTCAGCATATCAGTGCTCCTTTGCCTGCAGCAGGCGCAGTGCATTCGCCACCACCAGCAGCGCGACGCCAACATCCGCCGCAATCGCGCCCCACATCGAGGCCATGCCAAAGGCGGTTGCCAGCGCAAAACCCAGTTTGGTCATGAGCGACAGGGTGATGTTCTGGTGGATCACCGCCATGGTACGGCGCGAATGCGAGATCAGCCAGGGCAGTCGGCTGATATCGTCGCTCATCAGGGCAATATCTGCGGTCTCGATCGCGGCATCCGACCCCACGGCCCCCATCGCCACGGCAAAATGCGCCCGCGCCATGGCCGGGGCATCATTGACCCCGTCGCCCATCATCGCAACCATGCCGTAGCGCTGGGTAAGCTCCTCAATCACGGCAACCTTGTCAGCTGGCAGCAGCGCGGCATGGACCTCGTCGATCCCCGTCTGCTGCGCCACCGCCTGCGCTGTGGCAGCATTGTCCCCCGTGAGCATCACCACCTTTTTGACGCCAAGACCATGCAACGCGGCAATCATCTTGCGAGCCTCGGGCCTGACCCTGTCGCGCAGCGCAATCACCCCCATGATCCCGGCCGGGCTGCCCACGACGACCAGCGTCGCGCCAGAGGCCTCGATCTCTGCCATTTTGCTCTGGGGCAATGCGGCCTCAAACCCCTTCTCGATGGCAAAGCGCGGCGAGCCCAGCCAAAACAACTGGCCCTGCAGGCGCCCCTCGATGCCGCGCCCCGGCACAGCCCGGCTGTCACTGGCGGCAACAATCGTCAGGTTCTGAGTGTTGGCTTCCGACAAGAGCGCCAGCGCCAGCGGGTGCGAGGCGCGTGCCTCAAGCGCGGCGGCAGTGCGCAACAGATCTTGCGCGCTTGTTTCGCCCAGCGCAAAAATCTCTGACACCTCAGGCCTGCCCTCGGTCAGGGTGCCGGTTTTGTCCAGCGCGATGGCCTGCAGCTTCCCCGGTGCCTCGATATAGGCGCCGCCCTTGATCAGCACCCCGGCGCGGGCCGAGGCCGCAAGGGCCGCAACAATCGACACCGGCGTCGAGATCACCAGCGCGCAGGGGCAGGCAATCACCAGCAGCACCAGCGCATTATAGACCCAAAAGCCCCAGTCAGCGCCAGTGACCAATGGCGGCAGCAGGGCCAGCGCAATCGCCAGTGCCATCACCACCGGCGTGTAGATGCGGGCAAATTTTGTCACCCATTGTTCAACCGGCGCACGGCGGGCATGGGCGTCGCCCACCATGCGGGTGATCTTGGCCAGAACGGTATCTCCGGCCAGTTTGGTGGCCGCAACTGTCAGGCTGCCATCGCCATTGATTGTTCCGGCATAGACCTCATCGCCGACCCCTTTGGCCACAGGCGCGCTTTCGCCAGTGATCGGCGCCGGATTGACCTCGCCTGTGCCTGCCGTAACCCGGCCATCCAGCGGAATGCGGTCGCCGCCGCGCACCACAAAGAGCTAACCAATCTGTACCTGTTGAGCCGGTATATCTGCCTCGGTACCATCGCTGTGGAGCACCCGCGCGCTGGGCGGCGCCAGATTGAGCAGGGTTGCGACCGCAGTGCGGGCACGTCCAACGCTCCAGGATTCCAGCGTCAGCGACAGGGCAAAGAAAAAGGCAACTGTTGCCGCCTCAAAATACTCACCCAGCGTGATGGCACCAGCGACAGCCACCACCATCAAAAGGTTCATATCCGGCGCCAGATTGCGCAGCGCATACCAGGCCTTTGGCAGTACCAGCCAGACGCCCAGCATCACGGCACTCAGAAACAAGCCCAGCTCAGCCAACGGCACTGGCTGGCTGCCATGTCCGGCAAACAGCTGGCCAAGACCCGCAGCCCCTGAATGGCCGATATGCCAGGCAAGCCCCGCGCCCCAAAATGCGGCACTGGCAGCGGTAAAGCGTTTTTGGCGGCTGAGATGCGCCGCCTGGTCCGCTCCGGCGCTTTTGGCGTCCCATAGTTTGGCGCGCAGGCCGGTGCCCGCGAGGCGTGACAGAACCTCGGCATCGTCGATCTGGCGTGCGGTGGGCAACAGGATCATCCGGCCGTTGAGCACATCAAAACCCAGATGCTCAACCCCGCCAACTGCCTCGCCCAAGGCGCGGTTCAGGATTGCCACCTCTTCGGCACAGTCGAGGCCGTTGACCCGAAAACTGCGCCCAACGCGCAGCTGGTCTTTACTGGCCACGGGAACAGAGACAGCGCCACTGCAGCATCCCGCCCCAATTGCGGCGGGATGCTTAGGTCCATTCTCAGGAATATCAGCCTTGTCAGGATCAATCGGGATGGAACAGCTGTCATGGGGCATTGTCTGGCCTCGTTGTTTTCAAAGACCTCCACTAGATAAATCCTCCAGTGACTAGAGGGGTTCAAGAGGGTTTTTGAAAAACTTTTGGCCCGTTCCTGAGCGTGCCCGGTCTTGGGTGTGCCAAAACCTATCGCAAGGTTTTGCACAGAGTAGCACCGCCCCAAACAGAAGGGGCGGCGCCAAAAGTTTTAACTCAGCTGTCGCTGCTGTCGTCATAGTCCGACATGGGCGGGCAGGTGCAGACCAGATTGCGGTCGCCGTAGGCATTGTCGACCCGGTTCACGGGGGACCAGTATTTGTCGACCCCTAATGATCCGGGAGGGAAGCAGGCCTCTTCGCGGCTGTAGGGACGATCCCAGTCGCCCACCAGATCCCGCACCGTATGCGGCGCGTTCTTCAGCGGGTTGTTCTGCGCGTCGATCTTACCGTCGATAACATCCTGCGCCTCGGCCCGGATCGACAGCATCGCATCACAAAAGCGATCCAGCTCGTCCTTGGGCTCGGATTCCGTGGGCTCGACCATCAGCGTGCCAGCAACCGGCCAGGACATGGTCGGCGCGTGAAAGCCCGAATCGACCAGACGCTTGGCAACATCATCCACCGTGATGCCGCCTGCGTCATTCAGCGGCCGGGTATCGAGGATGCACTCATGCGCCACGCGCCCGGTGGCCGAGGTATAGAGCACACCGTAAGCGTCGTTCAGCCGCGCCGCGATATAGTTGGCGTTCAGGATCGCAACCTTGGTGGCCTGTGTCAGACCAGCACCACCCATCAGGAGGATATAGGCCCAGGACACCGGCAGGATCGAAGGGGAGCCAAAGGGCGCCGCCGAAACAGGCCCCACAGCCGAGCCGTACTCCGGATGACCCGGCAGGTGCTCGGTCAGATGCGCCTTGACGCCAATGGGGCCCATGCCGGGACCGCCGCCGCCATGGGGAATGCAAAAGGTCTTATGCAGGTTCAGGTGACTGACATCGCCGCCAATCTTGCCGGGCTGGGCGAGGCCCACCATGGCGTTCATGTTGGCACCATCAATATAGACCTGCCCGCCGTGATCATGGGTGATCTGGCAGACCTCCTGCACGGTTTCTTCAAACACACCGTGGGTCGAGGGATAGGTGATCATGCAGGCGGCCAGATTGTCTGAGTGCTTTTCTGCCTTGGCACGGAAATCCGCGATATCAATGTTGCCATGGTCATCTGCCACAACCGGAACCACCTTATAGCCCACCATCTGTGCCGAGGCCGGGTTGGTGCCATGCGCCGAGGTCGGGATCAGGCAGACATTGCGGTGCGCATCCCCGCGCGCCGCGTGGTAGCTGCGAATGGTCAAAAGACCAGCATATTCCCCCTTCGCGCCCGAGTTGGGCTGCTGGCTGATCGCATCATAGCCGGTGATCTGACACAGCTTGTCGTTCAGATCCTCGATCATCATGTGATAGCCCTGCGCCTGATCTTTGGGGCAAAAGGGGTGCAGGTTGCCAAACTCGGGCCAGGTGACCGGGATCATCTCAACCGTGGCGTTCAGCTTCATGGTGCAGGAGCCCAGTGGGATCATCGACCGGTCCAGCGCCAGATCGCGGTCGGCAAGGCGGCGCATATAACGCGTGATCTCGGCCTCGGCCCGGTTCTTGTGAAAGATCGGGTGGGTGAGATAGGCACTTTCGCGCAACGCATAATCCGGCAGACGATAGGCACGATTGGCCTGGCTGTCGTCAGTCTTGTTGATGCCAAAGGCGCCCCAGACGGCCTCGATGGTTTCCTTGCGGGTCTGTTCATCCAGGCTGATGCCAACCCTTGTTTCGCCAACCTTGCGCAGGTTGATGCCACGGGCAACGGCGGCCTCCATGACGGTACGCTGCAAGGGGCCAACCTCAACCGTGATGGTGTCAAAGAACACCTCGGGCTCCACCTTGAAACCGTGCTCTTCCAGCCCTGCCGCCAGACGCGAGGTCTTGCGGTGCACCGACTGGGCAATCGCCTTGATGCCATCGGGGCCGTGATAGACGGCATACATCGAGGCCATCACAGCCAGCAGCGCCTGCGCGGTACAGACGTTAGAGTTGGCCTTTTCGCGGCGGATGTGTTGTTCGCGGGTTTGCAGCGCCAGGCGGTAGGCCTTGTTGCCCCGGCTGTCGATCGACACACCAATGATGCGGCCCGGCATGGCGCGCTTTAGCTTATCCGTGGTGGCCATATAGGCCGCGTGCGGGCCACCATAGCCCATGGGCACACCAAACCGCTGGGTCGAGCCAATCGCAATATCAGCGCCCATCTCGCCGGGAGATTTCAGCAGCGCCAGCGACAGAATGTCGGCAGCAACCACGGCAATGCCTTTGTGCTCATGCAGCGCACTGATCTCATTGGTAAAGTCGCGCACATGGCCATGGGTGCCGGGATACTGGAAGATCGCCCCAAAAACCGCACCTGCCTCCAACTCATCCGGATCGGCAACCACGACATCGATGCCCAGTGGCTCGGCCCGGGTCTGGATCACGGCAATGGTCTGCGGATGGCAGTTCCTGTCGACAAAGAACGCCGCATTGTTGGCCTTGGAGCGCGCGCCGCGATGCGCCATCGCCATGGCTTCGGCGGCGGCGGTGGCCTCGTCCAACAAAGAGGCATTGGCGATATCCATACCGGTAAGGTCGCTGACCATGGTCTGAAAGTTCAAAAGCGCCTCAAGGCGTCCCTGCGAGATCTCGGGCTGATAGGGGGTATAGGCCGTGTACCAGGCGGGGTTTTCCAGGATGTTGCGCAGGATCGGCGCCGGGGTCGAGGTGCCATAATAGCCCTGACCGATCAGCGAGGTCAGCACCTTGTTCTTGCCCGCCACCTGCTTCATGTGGCACAGCGCATCGCGCTCGGTCATGGCCGGGCCCCAGTCCAGCGGCTCTTGCTGGCGAATGGCGGCTGGCACCGTGGCGTCGATCAGCTCATCAAGGGTGGTAAAGCCAATCACCTTCAGCATCTCGGCCATCTCTGTCGGTGAGGGGCCGATGTGGCGGCGGTTGGCAAAGTCGTAGGCTTCGTAGTCGGTCAGTTTAAAGGCCATGGTTTTGGTCCTTATGGCAGGGCAGTGGGAGCGCAGAAAAAGGAGATGCCGACCAGAGGCCGACGACAAGAGCGTTTTTATCCAACAAAGGCTTTGTAGCCGTCCAGATCCATCAGATCCTCCAGCTGAGTGGCATCGGAGAGTTTGATCTTGTAGATCCAGGCCTCGCCTTCGGGGCTTTCGTTCAGCGCACCGGGGTTATCTTCCAGAGCGGCATTTGCCTCAACAACTTCGCCGTTCAGCGGCGCATAGATTTCCGAGGCCGCCTTGACGGATTCGATCACGCCGATCTCATCGCCTTTTTCAAAATCGTCGCCGGCTTCTTTTTGCTCGACAAAAACGATCTCGCCCAGCTGATCAGCGGCGTGCTGGGTGATGCCGACAGTGGCCATGTCACCTTCAACGGTGACCCATTCGTGCTCTTCGGAATAATAGGTGGTCATGCGAGACTCTCCTTCGTGTCTTGTCGGGCTGTGTCTTGTCGGGACTGTGCCTTGTCGGCACTCTTAGCGTTTTTAGTTCTGGGTCACAAAGGGCAGCGCCACCACGTCGGCTGGCTGCGCCTTGCCCCGGATGATCAGGTTCACCTTTTCGCCCGGCGTGGCATGGCCTGCCGTGACATAGCCCATGGCGACGGGTGCGCCAACTGTTGGCCCAAAGCCACCCGAGGTGAATGCAGCCGATGGTCTCACCGGCCAGGTTTTGCACCTCAACCCCTTGCCGTGCTGGCGCGCGGCGCCTTCGGGTTTGATGCCAACCAGTTTGCCGCGCGGCACCCTCGCTCAATTCTTTCTGAATGCGTGCAGCGCCCGGAAAGCCACCCTCTTCGCGGCGGCGTTTCTGCATTGCCCAGCTCAGCGAGGCCTCAACGGGCGAGGTGTCATTGTCGATGTCATTGCCATAGAGGCACAGACCCGCCTCAAGGCGCAAGCTGTCGCGCGCACCAAGCCCTGCAGGTTCGCAATCCTCATGGGCCAGAAAGGCCCGGGTGATCTCGACGGCCTTGTCTTCGGGGATCGAGATCTCATAGCCATCCTCACCGGTGTAGCCCAGCCGCGACAGACGACAGGTCACACCCAGGATCTCGGCCTCGATGGTTTCCATGAATTTCATCTCACGCGCCGCCGGGCAACAGATCACCCACGACATTTTCCGCCGCCGGTCCCTGCACTGCCACCAGCGCGCGATCAAAGATCTCGGTGACTTCAACACCTGCCAGATGCTTGGCCATATGCGGGATATCCTGATGCCGCATCGAGGCATTGACCACGACAAAAAAGTGATCGCCCGCATTCGAGACGATCAGATCGTCCATGATGCCGCCAGTCTCATTGGTGAAAAACGTATAGCGCGCCTTGCCCTCTTTCAGGGTGGTAAAGGCCGAGGGCGCAATGGCTTCCAGCTTTTGCGCGACACCCTCACCCCTGAGGATCACCTGCCCCATATGAGAGACGTCAAACAGCCCGGCCTTTTCGCGGCATTGCTTGTGCTCCCCCATGATGCCCATGGGATATTGCACCGGCATTTCCCAGCCAGCAAAATCAACCATCTTGCCGCCCAGTTCCACGTGCAGATCATAAAGCGGGGTACGTTTGGGTGCGTCAGTCATCATAGGGGCCCTTTTGTCAAAGATCGGTTGCGATGAACCATAACCATGCCGTGTGCATCTTAGACGACCAGGACCAGACTGAAGGCCAACCCGCTGCAGGTTTCGACATCGTCCACCAGCCGCTGATCTTTGCACTCCAGCAGGCAAAAGCCCGCATGCACGCCGCAATGTTCCTTTAGGAAACTTTTACCCCTTAGGCAACAAAAAGAAGTTGTGTGGAAATTTTTGACGGATGCGGTCATCAAAGCTAAGGTTCATCTGCAACAGGAGAAATCACCCCATATGGAACCGGTTCAGCCAGAAGAAACAGGTCTCGCGGCAGAGGCGAGCGAGGCTCCGGATGGCGAAGTGCTGGGGAAAATGATTCGCGATGCCCGCAAAGTAAAGGGTCTGACACTGGAAGAAGCCGCCAGGGCCGCCGCCATTGGGCGCTCAACCCTGTCAAAGATTGAAAACAACCAGACCCGTCCCAGTTTTGAAATCATCCGCCGCCTGATGCAGACGCTTGAGCTGGAAACACCGCAGCTGTTTGTGCAATCCGCCCAGACCAGTATCTCGGGGCGGCGCGACTACACTCTGTCCGGGCAGGGCGAGCATCAGGAAACCACCACCTACGATCATGAGCTGCTGTGCACCGAGCTGACGAGCAAACGTATGCTGCCCTATATCAGCACCATCAAGGCCCGCGATGTCACTGAATATGACAGCTGGGTCCGCCATCGCGGCGAAGAGTTCATGTATGTGATCAGTGGCGATCTGGTGCTTTACACCGAGCATTATCGCCCGCTTGCCATGACGGCCGGTGACTCGGTCTATTACGACAGCGGCATGGGCCATGGCTGTGTGTCGACCAGCACGCAGGACGCAAAGGTGCTTTGGGTCTCACTGGAGATCTGAAACGCCGGCGGCGGCAATAGGTCTCTGCCGCCCCTCCCCTATTCTGGCACGTCCGCTGACAGCAGGCGCTTGGCCACCGCTGCGGCATCATCCAGATGCGCCGCAACAGCCCGGCGCGCCGCTTCGGGGTCGGCGGCGACGATGGCGTCACAGATAGTCTGCATATGGTGTAATCCGGGTTTTTCGCGCTCTGCTGCCGAAAGCGTCATGGCCCGCAACCGGCTGATCCGGCCATTCAGGCGGTTGACCACCTCCCAGGCAATATGATGCCCGGCGGCCTCAAACATCACCTGATAAAACCGGGTCGACGCCCTGAACAGCGCGCCGGGCACCTCGGGCACCACATCCGGCCCGGTTTGGCCAAAGGCCTGTTTCAGCGCCTCAAGGGCGGCCTGCAGGTCTGCATGCAACGCCTTTGAGCCCGCGCTGGCGCATTCCATGGCCGCGGCGGTTTCCAGCATCCGGCGGATCTCGTAGATCTGGCGCGCATCCTCCCAGCTCAGCGGCGCCACGATGGGCCCCCGGTTGGGCAGGATTTCCACCAGCCCCTCGGCTTCAAGATAGCGAATCGTCTCGCGAATGACCGTCCGGCTGACTCCCAGCTGGTCGCACAGGGGCCGCTCCACCAGCCGCTCTCCCGGAGAGAACAGCCCCGAAATGATGGCGTCGCGCATCTTCTCCTGCACGATTTCACGAAGCGTTGCAGGAGGTTGTTCGATTTTCAGCTGATCCAGCGCAGGGTTTTTCATGTCTTCTACCTAGCAGTGCACCCGCGGCAAGACAACCAAGCCTTGACTGATGGTCTTATGGTATACCACAAGATAGGGTATCGATTTCTTTCCAATTCAGGTGCCCCCATGCCCGCAGTTATTCGCAAAACCCTGCTTCACGTCGAAGAAACCCTGATCGAGGGCGGCAAAGAGGCCGCAACGCCGCTCAAGCTGATTGCCGCCATTGCCGTGATCAAAAACCCCTGGGCCGGGCGCGGCTTTGTCGAGGATCTGAAGCCCGAAATCTTTGACTGCGCGCCGGGCCTTGGCGAGATGCTGACCCGGATGGTGCTGGAGGCGGCCGGCGGCGGCGACAGGGTCGAGGGCTATGGAAAATCCGCAATTGTGGGTCTGGACGGCGAGGTTGAGCATGCCTCGGCGCTGATCCACACCCTGCGCTTTGGCAACCACTACCGCGAGGCGGTTGGCGCCAAAAGCTATCTGGCCTTTTGCAACACCCGTGGCCCCGGCAACGCGCCTTTGATGATCCCGCTGATGGACAAGAACGATGGCGGGCGGCGCTCGCACTACCTGACGATCCAGACCTCGGTGGCGGATGCGCCGACGGCGGATGAGATTGTCGTGGCGCTGGGCGCCTCAATCGGAGGCCGGCCACATCACCGCATTGGCGACGGTTATCAGGACCTGAAGGATCTGGGCCATGACCTCGACAATCCCGCCGCTGTCTAAGCTGCAGCTGCCTGCCCCCTACGGCCAGCTTAGCTATCGCGGGGCGGGCCATGGCGCGCCTTTGGTGCTGATCCACGGGGTTGGCATGCAAAGCGCCGCCTGGGCGCCACAGATCAAAGAGCTGTGCAAAACGCACCGGGTGCTGGCGCTGGATCTCCCCGGTCATGGGCACAGCGCTCCCCTGACTGAACGTTCAGACCTCACCGGTTATGTCGCCTGGCTCCATGCCGCCCTCAGCGCGCTTGAACCCGGTCCGGTTAATCGGGTCGGCCACTCCATGGGGGCGCTGATTGCCGCAGGCCTCGCCGCAGAACACCCGGAGATGCTGCGGCGGCTGGCGGTGCTGAATGGCGTCTATCGTCGCGCCCCGCAGGCCCGCGGGGCCGTTGAGGCCCGCGCCGCCGAAATCCGCCAGGGCCAGGTAGATCTGGACTCGCCGCTGGCCCGCTGGTTTGGCAACACGGCGATCGACCTGCAGGCCCGAGCTGATGTTGCCACCTGGCTGTCGCAGGTCGATATCGGCGGCTACGCAACAGCCTATGGCGCCTTTTCCAGCGGCGACAGCACCTATAGCGATGCCTGGCCGCAGATCTTCTGCCCGGTGCTGGCCCTGACCGGCGATGCCGATCTCAACTCCACCCCCGCCATGGCCCGCGCTATGGCAGAGGCTGCGCCAGATGGGACAGTGGAAATCATTCCCGGTCGCCATATGGTGAACCTGACGGCGCCTGAGGCCGTGACCAACAGCCTTGCACAGTTGCTGCAGCGCCCAGAGCACCCTGCTCGCAAATCCACCGATCATAAAGACCACAAAAAGGAGAGCTCAATGGCCCCCGCCGCCTCTGCCCCCCTTGATCCACGTGCGCTACGCGACGCCTTTCGCACCTTCATGACCGGCGTTACGGTGGTGACAAGCCATGACAGCGACGGGCAGCCCATTGGCTTTACCGCCAATTCCTTCTCCTCGGTCTCGTTGGAGCCACCTTTGGTGCTGGTCTGCATGGCCAACAGCTCAAGCAATTTCAAAGCCCTGACACAGGCCACGGGGTTCGCGGTGAATGTGCTTGCAGCGGACCAAAAGGAGGTCTCGAACACCTTTGCCCGGCCCGTGGAAGACCGCTTTGCTACGGTCGACTGGCATCCGGGGCCCAATGGGGCGCCCATCCTTGCGGGTGTCTCTGCGTGGTTTTTGACTGCGCCATATTCAAAACCGTCGAGGCCGGCGACCATGTGATCCTGATTGGTGAGGTCAAAGGCTTTGAGGCCGCAACCGCCCCCGGTCTGGGCTATGCCCGTGGCGCCTATTTCACCCCGGCAGTTGAGGCTGAGGCCCTGTCGCAGGGCGCCCATCTGGTGGTCTCGGCCCTGATTGAGCGCGCCGGTGAGGTGCTGCTGGTAGATGATGGCAATGGCGGGCTAACCCTGCCGCAACGCCCGGTGGGGCGCGAAGGGGCGTCACAGGCGCTTTTGCAACTGCTCGAAACCTCGGGGCTGAATGCCGATCCCGGCTTTATCTATTCGGTCTTTGAGGACAGCGGTCACCTCCATCAGCATATCTCGTTTCTGTGTCAGGCCGCCGATGGCGCGCCAAAACAGGGCTGTTTCACGCCCCTGACAGAATCAACCCTGATGGAGGTGACCGACCCGGCCCTGCGCATCATGCTTGAGCGCTTTGCCCGGGAAAGCCGCCTGGGCAACTACGGGGTGTTTTACGGCACCCAGGTCAGCGGTGATGTCCGCAAAATCGTGCCAGACAAAATCGTGTCAGAGAGGTGAGCCGCATGAAATTTTCCTTGTTTGCGCATATGGAGCGGATCTCGCCCGATCAGGATCAAAAACAGCTTTATGACGAATTCGTCGCGCTGTGCAAAATCGCCGATCGCGGTGGCATGCATGCGGTCTGGACTGGCGAGCACCACGGGATGAATTTCACCATCTCACCCAATCCGTTCCTGAACCTCGTCGATCTGGCGCGTCAGACCGAAAACCTGCGCCTGGGCACCGGCACTGTGATCGCACCGTTCTGGCACCCGATGCGCCTGGCTGGGGAGGCGGCAATGACCGATATCATCACCGATGGGCGGCTTGATCTTGGCATCGCGCGCGGGGCCTACTCCTATGAATATGAGCGCCTGATGCCGGGCATGGATGCCTGGGAAGCAGGTCAGCGCATGCGCGAGCTGATCCCGGCGCTGCAGGGCCTGTGGCAAGGCGACTATGCCCAGGAGGGAGAGTTTCATTCCTTCCCCAAGACCACCTCCTCTCCTAAACCGCTGCAGGAAAATGGCCCGCCCATCTGGGTCGCCGCCCGCGATCCCAACAGCTTTGAGTTTGCCGTCGCCCAGGGCTGCAATATTCAGGTGACGCCGCTGTGGCAGGGCGAGGCTGAGATCGAAAGCCTGATGTCGGCGCTTTAACGAGGCCTGCGGCAAGACCCCCGGGACGCCGCGCCCCAAAATCATGCTGTTACAACACAGCTATGTGGCCGACAGCCCGGAAGATGTGCAGCGCGCAGCCGAAGAGCTGAACCGGTTCTACTGCTACTTTGGCGCCTGGTTCAAAAACGAGCGCCCGGTTGATCAGGGCCTGATCGCACCGCTCACGGAGGATGAAATCAAGGCGCACCCGTTTTATTCGCCCGAGGCAATGCAGCGCGATCTGGTGATTGCCCAAGCCCCTGGCGTTATTGAGCGGCTGAAAAAATATCAGGATCTGGGCTATGATGAATATGCCTTTTGGATAGACTCCAGCATGAGTTTCGAGCGCAAGAAAGCCTCACTGGAACGTTTCATCACCGAAGTAATGCCCGCCTTCGCATAAGGACAGATCATGCAGCAGTTTCAGCAATATATTGGCGGCCGGTTTGATGCGGGCACGGCGCAGTTCGACAGTCTGGACCCCGCCACCGGCCAGGTCTGGGCCCGCATGCCCGAGGCCCGCGAGGCTGATGTCACCCGCGCAGTTCAGGCGGCTGAGGACGCCTTTTTCGCCCCCGACTGGGCCGATATGACAGCCACCCAGCGCGGCAAGCTGCTGATGCGGCTGGCTGATCTGGTGGCTGAAAACGCGCAGCGGCTGGCGGCGCTTGAGACCCGTGATACCGGAAAGATCATCCGCGAGACCTCGGCCCAGATCGCCTATGTGGCGGATTACTACCGTTATTATGCCGGCCTCGCGGACAAGATCGAGGGCGCGCATCTGCCGATTGATAAGCCCGACATGGAGGTCTGGCTGCGTCGTGAACCACTGGGTGTGGTGGCGGCCGTGGTGCCGTGGAATTCGCAGCTGTTTCTGTCGGCGGTCAAAATCGGCCCAGCGCTGGCGGCGGGCTGTACCGTGGTGCTGAAGGCCTCTGAGGAGGCACCGGCCCCGATGCTGGAGTTTGCCCGCATATTTGACCAGGCCGGATTTCCTCCCGGCGTGCTGAACGTGATCACCGGGTTTGGCGCCAGCTGCGGCTCGGTGCTGACCGCGCACCCCAGGGTGGCGCATGTGGCCTTTACCGGCGGGCCAGCAACCGCCCGTCACATTGTGCGCAACTCGGCGGAAAACCTGGCCTCGACATCGCTGGAGCTGGGCGGAAAATCCCCGTTCATCGTCTTTGAAGACGCCGATCTGGAAAGTGCCGTGAATGCACAAATCTCGGGGATCTTTGCCGCCACCGGCCAAAGCTGCGTCGCCGGGTCGCGCCTGATTATTGCAAATAAGATCAAGGATGAATTCCTTGCGCGTCTTAAGGAAAAGGCCGAAGCGGTGGTGATTGGTGCGCCGGATGATATGGCAACCGAGGTCGGACCGCTCTGCACCGAGGCACAGCGCAGCCATGCCCTGTCACTGATTGCCAGCTCTGTCGAGCAGGGCGCCAAACTCATCACTGGCGGCACTGCGCTCCCGGGAGAAGGCTACTATTTTCCGCCCACCATTCTCGACTGCACGGCTGCGCCAGAGGCCGCCTGCCTGCGGCAGGAGTTCTTTGGTCCGGTGCTCTCGGTACTGAGCTTTGACAGCGAAGAAGAGGCGCTGGCGCTGGCCAATGATACCGCCTTTGGGCTGGCCTCGGGGGTGTTCACCCAGAACCTGACACGGGCGCACCGGATGATCCGGCGGCTTCGGGCCGGGATCGTCTGGGTCAACACCTATCGCGCCGTCTCGCCCATTGCGCCCTTTGGCGGCCATGGGCTCAGCGGGCATGGGCGGGAAGGCGGGCTGCAGGCAGCGCTGGACTATACAAAGGTCAAGGCGGTCTGGCTGCGCACCTCGGATGACCCAATCCCCGACCCCTTTGTGATGCGCTGAATGATGCGCTGATGTGATGCGCCAATGTAAGGCGCGAGACCCTGCGGCGCAGGTCAGGCCGCTCTTTGTCATGGGCATTGCCGAATTTCTGCCTATGGTAGCCCGCAAAGACCATGGGCAGGCAGGGGAGATCTCCCGGCGCTCTGCCCCGCAAAGGAGCGCATGTTATGAGCAAGACCCTGTTTTCCCTGCCAGAGCCCCTGGTGATCCCCGTTCAGGGCGAAGAGGCGGGCTACCCGGTTGGCCGCATTTTCTGCGTCGGGCGCAATTATGCCGCCCATGCCGCCGAGATGGGGGTCGAAGTCGACCGCGAAGCGCCGTTTTACTTCACAAAGTCCAGTGTCAACGCCGTGCTGAGCGGTGCCAGCAGCCCCTACCCGCCCGGCACCGAGAACTTTCACTATGAGATGGAACTGGCGCTGGCCATCGGCAGTCCCGTCTTTCGCGCCAACCCTGAAGAAGCGCGCGCCGCGATCTATGGCTATGGCTGCGCCCTCGACATGACCCGGCGCGATCTGCAGATCCGCGAGCGCAAGAAACAGCGCCCCTGGGATCTGGGCAAGGATCTGGAACAGGGCACCGTCTTTGCGCCGCTGACCAAGGCCGCCGACTGGGGCGAGGTGGCAGATCAACGCATCTGGCTGACACTTGACGACGAAATTCAGCAGGACGCCACGCTGGCCGAGCTGATCTGGTCCACCGAAGAAATCATCTGCCATCTCTCGGGCTACTACCACCTGCGCCCCGGTGACCTTATCCTGACCGGCACCCCGGCCGGTGTGGGCCCTGCTGTTGCCGGGCAAAAGATGACGGGTACAATCACCGGACTGGCTCCGGTCTCTCTCAGCCTGACGGCAGCCGAGTAGCCTGGCTTGAAACTTGGCCGCAATCCAGGCTGCAATCTGGGCCGCAAACAAAGATATCAGGTACGAAAGAAACAAGCCCATGTGCGCTCGGTCCATTCGCAAAGGGAGCTTTGCTTTGCATATTGGAGCCGAGACAGCAAAGGCTATGCCTGCATCAGTGCCGCAACCACGGGGGAGAGGCTCTGAAATGGCCTGCGCGTTCGTGTCGCCACATCCGGCTGCAATGAAGGATTGATATTCACAAGGTATAATGCTGATATGTATCAGGTCGACGCAAGTACCTATAATCTTGTAACACAACCTATTGCCGGAGCAGGCTGATCTTCGGGCCGGCGATTTCATGAGTGAAAAATGCATAATCCAGCATTGATAGTTACGAATGCACCTAATAGCAGGGGATCAACCGGTTCGTTTAGCGAACTGCGCATGATCATCTGAGATCAAAATGAATAGAATCGAGCCGCCCGTCGCAACATTGTTATGTGAACGCGACAGGGTGGTAAAAATGAAGGTCAAAGGGAGGAACCATATGACCACTCGCAGAAAGCTTCTTGGAGCCGCTGGCGCCGCCGCCATCGCGACACTCTGTGCTACCCAGGCATTTGCCGATAATGTAACGCTGAAAATGCACCAGTTCCTGCCAGCTCAGGCCAATGTGCCAAAGCTGATTCTGGACGTCTGGGCCGACAAAGTCGAAGCGGCCTCCGGTGGCGAGATCACCATTGACCACTATCCGTCGATGCAGCTGGGTGGCAAGCCGCCAGAGCTGATGGACCAGGCCATTGATGGCGTCGCCGACATCGTCTGGACCGTTGTTGGCTATACACCCGGCCGCTATCCTTCGACCGAAGTCTTTGAGCTGCCCTTTATGATGACCAATGCCCGTGCCACCTCGCATGCGCTTTGGGAAATGTTCGACAGGCATATGAAAGACACCGAGTTCAAGGATGTCAAAATCCTTGGAACCTGGGTCCATGGCCCCGGCCTGATCCACACCTCTGATCCGGTTGAAACCCCCGGTGACCTGCAGGGCATGAAGATCCGTGGCGGTGGACGTTTGGCCAACTCTTTGTTGACACAGCTGGGCGCAACCCCCGTTGGCATGCCGGTTCCTGCGATCCCCGAAGGCCTGTCCAAAGGCGTGATCGACGGCACCACCATCCCATGGGAAGTGACCACCGCGCTGAAGGTGCCTGAGCTGGTCGAAAACCACACCGAGTTCACCGGCAAGGCGCTGTACTCTTTGACCTTTGTTCTGGCGATGAACAAAGAGAAATACGAGAGCCTCTCGGACGCGCAGAAAAAGGCCATTGATGACAATTCCGGTCTGGAATTCTCTGTCTTTGCCGGCGGTGTTCAGGAAGATTCGGACGGCCCGGCACGTGAATTCGCGCTGGACAATGGCAACAATGTCATCACTCTTGATCAAGACCAAACCACCGAATGGCGCAACCTGTCGCAGCCCGTCTATGACACCTGGCTCGCGGATATGGCCGAAAAAGGCATCGATGGTCAGGGTCTTCTGGAAGAGGCCACCTACCTGATCGAAAAATACACGCCACAATACGTGAAATAAGCTAGTAATACTGTCTAAGGGCCGCAGCAGCATTTGGTGCCGCGGCCCTTTGCGTATAAAAAAGGGTATTCACCATGCACAAGCTCATGATGGGGCTGGCCAGGTTCATGGCCATTTTAGGCGGTATGGTCCTCTCTCTCCTGATCTTTCTGACCTGCCTGTCGATTATCGGTCGCTTGCTCAACGGCGTCTTGCACGGCGATGTGATGCAATCGATTGCGCCGGGCTTCTCGAACTGGATGATCACCTGGGTGGGGCCAATCAACGGCGATTTTGAACTGGTCGAGGCAGGCGTTGCCTTTGCGATCTTTGCCTTTCTTCCCCTCTGCCAGATCTCTGCCGGTCATGCCGCCGTGGATGTAGTCGCCAATGCCTTTCCGCGTCGCGTCAACCGCTTCCTGCGCATGATAACCGAGCTGCTGTTTGCCGCGGTCCTGGTGCTGATCGCCTGGCGTCTCGCTGCGGGCACCATCAGCAAATTTGACAATGGCGAAACCTCATTCCTGCTTGAGTTCCCAGTCTGGTGGGCCCTGGCAGCCAGTCTTTTTTGCGCCGTGGTTGCGGCCATTGTGGGCATCTACATGGGTGCCGTGCGCACCATCGAATTTTTTACCGGCCGTATCCAGATCTGGGACGGCGTGGAGGGTGAACAGTGACTGCACTTGAAATTGGTATCGCCTCCTTTCCCGTCCTGATGATCCTGATCTTTTTGCGGGTGCCCATCGGGTTGTCGATGTTCCTGGTCGGCCTTGGTGGTCTGATCATGGTCACCGACGGCACACAGGTGGCCTTTGGACGGCTCAAAAGCGAAACTTACTCGACCTTTTCCTCCTATTCGCTGACCATCGTGCCGATGTTCCTGCTGATGGGGCATTTTGCAACGCTGGGCGGCATGTCCTCGGCCCTGTTCAAGGCCGCTGAGGGCTTTTTGGGCCATCGCAAGGGCGGTGTGGCCATGGCGGCCATTGGCGCCTGCGCTGGCTTTGGCGCCATATGTGGCTCGTCTTTGGCAACAGCTGCCACCATGGGCCGCGTTGCGCTGCCCGAACTCAAACAATACGGATAGGCCGGTGGGTTCTCAACAGCCACGCTGGCCGCAGGCGGCACGCTGGGCATTCTGATCCCGCCCTCGGTGGTGCTGGTGATCTATGCCATCCTCACCGAGCAAAACATCGCCAAGCTGTTCCTCGCCGCCTTTATCCCCGGCCTGCTGGCCGCCATTGGCTATGTCATCGTGATCTCGATCTATGTGCGCCTCTACCCTGAATCTGCCGGCACGCGGCCTGCGATCGCCTGGTCTGAACGCCTTGCCAATCTCGTCAAAGTCTGGCCGGTGCTGCTGGTCTTTGGTCTGGTGGTCGGCGGCATCTATGGCGGGTTGTTCACCCCAACCGAGGGCGCGGCTGTTGGCGCCTTTGGCACCGGGTTCATCGCCTGGATGAACGGTGGCCTGGATCGCGCCAATCTGGTCGACAGCTTTATGGTGGCAGCACGCTCAACCGCGATGATCTTTTTCATCGTGCTGGGCGCGGGCTTTTACAATGGCTTCCTCGCCCTGACCAAGGTGCCACAGGAGCTGGCGGATTTTGTTGTCAGCCAGGGCTACAGCCCCTGGATGGTGCTGGCGCTGATCCTGGCCTTCTATCTGATCTTTGGCTGCCTGATGGATTCCCTGTCAATGATCCTGCTGACCATTCCAATCTTCTTCCCGGTGATTTCGGTGATGGATTTTGGCCTGCTGTCCCTGATCGACATGCAGGCGGATGCGGCGATGGAGGTGCTGCGCAACGGGGTGCCTGAAGGCATGGGAGCCGAGATGCTCGCCTCGATACAAGAGGCCATCGCCACGGGCACCGAACTCACCCGTGATCAGATGAAGGAGCTGGGCATTCGGGTCACCGAGGGGCGCGTCAACCGGATCGAGACAGAGTATGTCGCCATCTGGTTCGGCATTCTGGTGCTCATCGTGGTCGAAGTCGGCCTGATCACACCGCCGGTTGGCATGAACCTGTTCATCATCAACGCGATGGATCGCAAGACCAAAATGATCGACACCTACAAGGCGGTGATGTTCTTTGTCGCCTCCGACATCATCCGGGTGATCCTTCTTGTGGCCTTCCCCTTTATCACCCTGCTGCCGCTGCTGCTGTTGTACTAGGAGCCCAGCCACAGGAACTAAAATCTGACCCTTCTCCAGCCCCGCTGGGGAAGGGTTTTTTGTGCAAAGCTGTTTGAAAGATCCCTGTGCCAAAGCTAGGGTGCCTCAGCCAAAGTGCAGGCAAAGGAGTTGAGATGTCACAACAGGTTAGCGAGACCGCCAACAGCAGCGGCTTTGTGCATGAAATCCGCGTCGGCTGGGGGCACTGCGACCCGGCCCAGATCGCCTATACCGGCCATTTGCCCGGCTTTGCACTCGAGGCAATTGACGCCTGGTGGGAACACCACCTGAATGGCGATGGCTGGTATCAGATGGAGTTGGACCGCGGCACCGGCACGCCCTTTGTCAGCATGAACTTAGAGTTCCGCTCGCCCGTCACCCCGCGCCACAGGCTGCACTGTGAGGTCTGGCCCGCAGCGATTGGCACCAAATCCGTGACCTTTCGGGTCGATGGCCGCCAAAACGGCACACTGTGCTTTGAGGGCCGGTTTTACCGGCGTCTTTATCGACCCGCCTGAGTTCAAAGCCCGCCCCGCCCCAGCCGACTACCGCGCCGTGATCGAGGCCAATCTGCGCCCCGAATAGGAGCCGGAATAGCCGCTGCAATAGCAGCCGGATACTCAGGGCTTACAGCGCCTCGCGCAGCCAGCCCGCGCCGAACTCTAGCCGCGCCAAACCGGCAAATCGGGCAACACGCTCCAGCTCAGCCTCAAACCGTTTGATCCGCGCGGGCGAGAATTTCACGCCCCGCTCGGGCCAGAGCGCCGTCACCCGCAGGCAATCTGCTGCCCGGTCGGCCTTTATGTCGACACGTCCCACCAGACGCGCACCTTCCAGCAGCGGGAAAACGTAGTAGCCATAAATGCGCTTTGGCGCCGGGGTGAAAACCTCGATCCGGTAGTGAAAGCCAAACAGCCGTTCCGCGCGTTTGCGGTCCCGCAGCATGGGATCAAACGGGCTGAGCAGGCGCATGCGGCCAGGTGGCGGCCCCAGCTCTGCCGCAGCGGCGATGGTATCGGGCCGGGCAAAATGTTTACGCAGCGAGCCATCTGCCGCCTCGACCTCGATCTCTTCAAGCTCACCGCGCGCCTTTGCCGCCTGACACCAGCCACGCGCCTCAGAGGCAGAGGCGGTATCCCAAAAGGCAGCAAGTTCCCCAGAGGTGGCAAAGCCAAGCCGGTCCAGCGCCGCATTGCACAGCCAAGCGACCGTCGGCGCGGCCTCTACCGGATCTGTTGGCGCATGCAGGTCTTCGTCAATCACCCGCTCGGTCAGGTCATAGCGTTTCTGAAACCCGCTCCGGCCAACAACGGTCAGCGCGCCGCTGCGCCACAGATACTCCAGCGCGGTCTTTGACGGATGCCAGTCCCACCAGCCCCCAGAGCTCTTTTTCTCATCCTTGCCCAGATCAGACGAGCTGACCGGCCCATGGTCACGGATATGGCGCAGCACCGTGTCAAACTGCTGCTCAAACCCGTCACGACGCCAGTTGCGCCAGCGTTTGCGCAGCAGGTCCTCGTCGCGCTGAAACCGCAGGTGCCACTGCGGGTAAAACGCCAGCGGGATCATCGCGGCGTCATGGGTCCAGTGCTCAAACAGTGCGCCGCCGCCATGATAGAGATCGGTCAGGTGTTTCGCGCGGTAACTGGCGCGGCGCGAGTACAGAATCACGTCATGCGCCCGCGCCACAGTGTTGATGCTGTCGAGCTGCACAAATCCCAGCCGCGATATCAGCTGCAACAGATCCGCGCCTTTTGCGCCACCGCGAGGCTGCTCCAACAGCGCGTGACGATCCATAAACAGACGCCGTGCTGCCGCATTATCCAGCCGCGCCAGTGCCATCAGCGCCGCTTGAGCGTATCACCATAAGAGATGGTGGGGGTCAGGGTCACATGCCGTTCCATTTCTGCCTCGGGATCATCCAGCTGGGCGGCAATGATTTCAGCCGCCTTGCGACCAATCTCCAGTCGGCAGGCATCCATTGTGGCCAGCTGACGCGGCAAGCCCTGCAGCAATTCAACCCCGTTAAAGCCGGCCAGACCAATCTGTCCCGGCACATCAATGCCCTGATCCAATAAATAGAGCAGCCCACCGGCACCAATCATATCATTGGAATAATATAGAAAATCGATCTCAGGTGAGCGTTCCAGCATCTCCTGTGTCATCTCGCGCCCCTTCGCCAGGGCCGAGCCTCCAGAGTAAAAGGCGCGATCTTCGATCTCGACGCCTTCCTTGGCCAGCGCCTCGGTGAAGCCCTCAAAGCGTTTGCGCGCGCGGTGATCCAGCGGCATCTTGGTGCCCATAAAGCCGATGTGGCGATAGCCCGCCTTGAGGATCGCCTTGGCCATTTCTCGCCCGGCGCGCCGATGCGAAATCCCCACCATGGCATCCACCGGCTTACCATCGGTATCCATGATCTCAACCACTGGAATACCAGCCGCGTTGAGCATGGCGCGCGCCGCTTCGGTATGTTCAAGCCCGGCAATAATGACGCCAGAAGGCCGCCAGGAGAGCATCTCGTAGAGGACTTTTTCTTCCTTCTCGGGCTGGTAGTCGGTGACACCCACAACAGGCTGCAATTTGGTATTTTCCAACACCTGATTGACCCCGGTCAGCACCTCGGGAAACACCATATTAGAGAGTGAGGGGATAATCACCGCCACCAGATTGACCCGGTTCGACGCCAGCGCCCCTGCTATCTTGTTGGGCACATAGCCCAATTCCTTGGCGGCACTCAGAACCTTGATGCGGGTTTTTTCCGAGACATCGCCACGATTGCGCAACACGCGGCTCACCGTCATCTCTGACACGCCGGTGGCTTCTGATACATCACGAAGGGTGAGGGGGCGCTTGTTTTCCGTGGTCACGTTCTACGGCCTCTTATTTTTTGCTGTTTCGACGTTAGCCAGAGAGCGCACCCAGCACAATGGGGCGCGGCACAATGGAGCATGGCAAAGCTCCGCAATAAACTCCAGCCTGAGGCCCTGCTGCCCATTGTGATGACAGAAATGATTTGCTATCGCGTAAACGGGTCTGGCCCCGTGGCTCAACTGGATAGAGCAGCCCCCTCCTAAGGGGCAGGTTATTGGTTCGAATCCAATCGGGGTCACCACAAAATCAACTGCTTACCTGAATGACAGAGTTTTCTTCCTCGTTCACTGAACCAGGCTTGGCAAAGCTTAACGCCCCACGGTTATGATGCCTCTCGTGAATCCAACGCCGTTTTCGCCATAGCATCCACCTTTGTTCAGTCGTTTTATTGGCGCCAGAGGGGCCGAACATGCGCCAGTTACAGATCACATAAAGCTTAGGCAGGTCAAAAACTGAGCGTTTCGCGCCGCTGCGCTGCAGCATCGGTGCCAGATAGCTGGTGGCCTGCTCGCCTGAAATGTCTGGTCATTAGGAGAGCCTTAGGGGAAGTTTACGCATTCAAAAACGCAACGGCGGCGCGCAAGGGTATACGCGCCGCGCACTTTTATGTGCGTTCTTACAATGGTTTAGAAATCCAGGTTCTCAACGCTCAAGGCGTTTTTCTGGATAAACTCACGGCGCGGCTCAACCACGTCTCCCATCAGTTTGGTAAAGAGATCATCGGCTTCGACCATATCGTTTACGCGCACTTGCAACAGCGTCCGGGCGTCCGGGTCCAGTGTGGTTTCCCACAGCTGATCCGGGTTCATTTCACCCAGACCTTTATAGCGCTGTAGCGACAGACCCTTTTCGCCTTCGTCCATGATGGCCTTCAGCAGATCCAGCGGTCCATGAATGGCCTGCACGCGATCCCGGCGCACCAACTGTCCGGAGGTGGCGTAGATCTCTTGCAGGCTTTTGGTAAAGCTGCCGGTCTTGCGGGCCTCGCCAGAGCGCAGCATTGGGCCATCCAGAGTGCGCACCTCTTCGACACCGCGCAAAATACGCGCCAAACGCATACCGTGAGCCTGGGTAATACGGCCCTGCCAACCTTTTTCATATTCCAGCGCAATGAGATCAAGACGGGCGGCAACCTTATCCGCCACGCCCTGCAGGTCGGTATCGACCGCGCCGGGGACAAAGGCGCCGGCGATGGCGGCCTGTTCCAGGATATGACGCGGATAGTGGGTGGGGAAGGCATCAAGCACGCGCTTCAACTGCCGCGCCTCGTCCACCACGCGGGTCAGATCGCGGCCCACAAGCTCTTCTCCTGAGCCAAGCTTCAGTGTCGCGCCCTCGACCCCCTGCTGCACCAGGTAGCTTTCCATTTCGGCCTGATCCTTAAGGTAGACCTCGGATTTGCCACGCGCCACTTTGTACAGCGGCGGCTGCGCGATATAGAGGTAGCCGCCCTCGATCAGCTCGGGCATCTGGCGGTAGAAGAAGGTCAAAAGCAATGTCCGGATATGGGCACCATCGACGTCCGCATCGGTCATGATGACAATCTTGTGGTAGCGCAGTTTTTTGATATCAAATTCGTCGCGCCCAATGCCGGTGCCAAGCGCCATCACCATATTGCCGATTTCCTGGCTGCCCAGCATACGGTCAAAGCGGGCGCGCTCGACGTTCAGGATCTTACCTTTCAGCGGCAAAATCGCCTGTGTCTTGCGGTCACGGCCCGTCTGGGCTGAGCCCCCGGCGCTGTCACCCTCCACCAGGAAGATTTCAGTGTTGACCGGATCTTTGTCAGAGCAGTCTTTCAACTTGGAGCTGAGAAAGTTGAGGTCCATCGGGTTCTTGCGGCGTGTCAGATCGCGAGCCTTGCGGGCCGCCTCACGCGCCAGCGCGGCCTCGACAACCTTGCCGACAATCTGCTTGGCCTGGGTCGGGTTTTCTTCAAACCATTCCGCCAGCTTCTCGTTCACCAGACCCTCAACAACCGGGCGCACCTCAGAGGAAACCAGCTTGTCCTTGGTCTGGCTGGAGAACTTGGGGTCAGGGACTTTTACCGACAGAACACAGGTCAGCCCTTCACGGGCATCATCGCGTAAAGGTGACCTTCTCTTTTTTGGCAATGCCACTGGACTGCGCGTAGTTGTTGATGGTCCGGGTCAGAGCGCCGCGAAAGCCCGCCAGGTGGGTGCCGCCATCGCGCTGAGGAATGTTGTTGGTAAAGGGCAGCACCGACTCGTGATAGCTGTCGTTCCACCACATGGCCACTTCGACCACGATGTCGTCTTTCTCGCCGATGATATAGACCGGCGTCTCCATCACGGGTGTTTTGGAGCGGTCGAGATATTTCACAAATTCTTTGACGCCGCCCTCGTAGCACAGCTCAGTCATAAGCCGCTCTGCCGGGCGTTCGTCAATCAGGATGATCTTGACGCCCGAATTCAGAAAGGCGAGCTCGCGCAGGCGTTTTTCCAGCGTCTCGAACGAGTACTCCAGATTGGAGAAGGTATCGGTCGAGGCCATAAAGCGCACTTCGGTGCCGGTGCGCTCACCGCAGTCTCCAACCACCTTCAGATGCTCTGCGGTATCGCCATGTTCAAAGCGGGCAACATGTTCCTTGCCATCGCGCCAGATCCGCAGCTCGAGCCAGACGCTCAGCGCGTTTACCACCGAAACACCAACCCCGTGCAGACCACCGGAGACCTTGTAAGAGTTGCTGTCGAATTTGCCGCCCGCATGCAGCTGGGTCATGATGACCTCGGCCGCCGAGACGCCCTCTTCTTCGTGGATTCCAACGGGGATGCCGCGACCATTGTCGCTGACTGAAACGCTGGAGTCGGCGTGAATTTTCACGGTGACCGCATCGGCGTGACCCGCCAGGGCTTCGTCGATACCGTTGTCCACCACCTCATAGACCATGTGGTGCAAACCAGAGCCGTCATCGGTATCACCGATATACATGCCAGGACGTTTGCGAACGGCTTCCAACCCTCTGAGAACCTTGATGGAATCGGCACCATATTCTGCTGGGGCTTGTTCGTTGTCAGACATTCGCGACTTCCTGTTTAACCTTTGGGATTTTATACGCAATTCCGGTCTGATTGTCACCCACAGAGCCCGGTTTTTCTTGCCGTTAGAGCGGATTATCCCCCTATGATCCAAGCCGCGTTTTCACGCCTGAAAACCCTGTGCAGATCAGGTAAAGGGCAGCAGCATGCCCACGCCAACCAGCAGGGCTCCCGAGGTGAGATTGAGCCGCCGCATGGCCTGCGGCGACGAGATCACGGCCCGCAAATGATGCACCATCCCCGCCATGGCAAGATTGCCCAACAGCGGCACCGCAAAAGAGAGGCAAAGGATCACCACAACATCAATCCAGGTGATCGCGCCAAGATCAAAAAAGCCGGGCAGCAACCCCATGTAAAACAAAATGGCTTTGGGATTGCCCAGGATCACCGCCAGCCCGGCAACAAATCCGGCCCAGGCTCCGGGGCGGGTCAGGGCCCGGTTTTCCTCAAGCCTGCGGTCAGCGCCCCGGATCACCAGAACGCCCATGGTGATGAACATCAGACACGCACCCAACGCAGCACCAGCATCACCTCGCCCAAACTTACCGCCAGCCAGGACATGCCGCCAATCGCCACCAGCGGCCACAGAATATCGCCGCAGGCCACCCCCAGCGCCAGCGGCCAGGCTGCGTGAAACCCACCCGAGACCGCCCGCGCCATCAGCGCCAGCCAGACAGGGCCAGGCGTCAGGAACAGCACAAACAAGGCGCCGGCATATAACAGCAGATCCCAAACCGAGAGCGTCATGCGGTCATGATCTCCGACGTACCAGCCGCGTCATGCACCTCCAGAAGCTGCGCCCGGCGGCCAAGCTCAGCAAACAGTTCAGGCCCGGTTCCGGTCATCCAGGCCTGCGCCCCAAGCGCGCAGATCTCATCATAAAGCGCGGCCCGCCGTCCCGCATCGAGATGGGCCGCGACTTCGTCCAGCAGCAAAATTGGCGGCGCTCCTTCTGAGGCGGCCAAAGCCCGGGCATTGGCCAGGATCAGCGACACCAAAAGCGCCTTTTGCTCACCTGTTGAGCACTCTTTGGCGGCAATGCCCTTGGAGGCATAGGTGCCAATGAGATCGCTGCGATGCGGCCCGATCAGGGTCCGCCCCACGGCCATATCCCGGCCGCGCCCCTCTGCCAGAGCCGTGACAAACTCTGCCTCATTCAGGGGCATGTCGCCCTCGGATTGGATCAGCTGCAGATCGGCGGTGGGAAAGGCGGTCTCGGCACTCTGCTGCGCCGTGGCCAGGTGCTGCACGGCGGCTTGTCGTGCGGTATGAATGCGGTGTCCGGCTGCCGCCATCTGCGCCTCAAGCACCCGGTACCAGGCCGCGTCACGGATTTGCTCCTTCAGCAGTTTGTTGCGCTCACGCATGGCTTTTTCATAGGCCAGCGTCGCCGCGGCATGGCTGGGCTCAAAGCTGAGAGCGATGCGGTCCAGAAAGCGGCGGCGACCCTCGGCGGCCTCAACCCACAAGCGGTCCATCACCGGCCACCAGCCAGACCACCCGGCAGATCTGCCCCAGCGCGATCTGGTTGGAGGCTTTGTTGTCGATGCGCACCTGGCGCGCGGCGCCTTCCTCGGACCAGGTCTCAATCTCATAGGACTGATCCGGGGTCTGCAACACGCCTTTCAGCTTCCAGCCCAGGTTTTCGGGACGCCGCGCCATCCCAGCGGCACGGGCGCGGCGCAAGCCACGCCCCGGCGAAAACAGCGAAACCGCCTCAAGGATATTGGTTTTGCCTGCACCATTGTTGCCGTGGATGGCAACGGGACGCCCATCCAAATGCAGTTCCGCCCGCAGATGCGAGCGGAAGTGAGACACTGTAAGTTCAGTCAGAGCCAGCACGAAGGGCGCGCCTTTCTCTGGGCCATTCTCTGTGCGGCGCGTTGGGCAGCCCTCGATACGGCTGTCAGGGCGGCACAGCGCGGATCAAAGATCAAACGCGCATTGGCATCACAACATAGACGGCGCTTTCGTCACTGCCTTCGCGCATCAATGTCGGATCTCCAGAAGAGTTGAACAGGAAGACGGCATTTTCGCGGTCCACCTGATTGGCGATCTCCAGCAGATATTTGGCGTTAAAGCCGATCTCCAGACGCTCGTCACCATAGGCCACGGCCAGCTCTTCTTCGGCGGCACCGCTGTCGGGCGCATTGACCGAAAGGATCAGGCGGTCTTCTTCCAGCTGCAGCTTGACCGCGCGCGACCGCTCGGACGAAACCGTTGCAACCCGGTCCACCGCACGGGCAAATTCAGACGCGTCCACCTCAAGCCGGCGGGTGTTTCCAACCGGAATAACCCGGGTGTAGTCGGGGAAGGTGCCGTCGATCACCTTGGAAGTCAGGGTGATATTTGGCGTCGCAAACCGCACCTTGGTTTCCGACACCGAAACCGCGATATCCATCTCGTCGTCGTCCAGCAGCTTGCGCATCTCACCGACAGTTTTGCGGGGCACGATGACGCCTGGCATATCCTCGGCGCCCATGGGCAGAGGGGCATCAATCCGTGCCAGACGGTGGCCATCGGTGGCGACACAGCGCAGCACCTTGCCGCCCTCGGCCGCGTCCGACACATGCATATACACCCCGTTGAGGTAATAGCGGGTCTCTTCGGTAGAGATGGCAAATTTCGATTTATCAAAGAGGCGGCGCAGCATGGCCGCATTGGCGGTGAAATTAGAATGATACTCTGAGGAGGCCATAACCGGGAAATCTTCGCGCGGCAGCGTTGCCAGCGAGAAGTTTGAGCGGCCAGCCTCAACCGTCAGACGGCCCGTGGCCGCATCTGCGGTCAGCGTCACCAAAGCGCCATCCGGCAGTTTGCGCACGATCTCATGCAGAGTGGTGGCCGCCACCGTGGTCGCGCCTGCGCGCTCAACCTGAGCCGGGGCTTTGTCGACCACTTCGATATCAAGATCGGTGGCGCGGAACTGGGCCACATCGCCCTCAGCTTCGATCAGAACATTGGCCAGGATCGGTATGGTATTGCGACGCTCCACCACCGATTGGGCCTGCGCAACGGCCTTTAGGAGTGTGCCGCGTTCAATGCTGATCTTCATGTCGCTTATCCTCTTCGTCGCGCCAGTGCGCGCGTCCCTGCGCGGCCACCAGGCCATGGCAAAGCAATGGTCGGGACAGGCAAAGTACCGGTTTGCCCCTCATGTACAAGGCTTTTTATTGAGTTTTCCAAGGGAATCTCTGCAGCGTCAAGGGGCTAGAGCCCGTTAGCGCCTGAAACCCGGGTTTTCGTTGCCGCCGCGCCCTTTCTCCGCTCCTTTCTCCGCTCCTTTCTCCGCTCCTGGCAGCGTGTATTCAGGCCAGAATTTCTCCCCCTTTGGCAGCCTGCTGGACAGCAAAAACCGGCAATGAAAAACGGCCCCGGAAAATCCGGAGCCGTTGGAGACTGAGGACGGCGCCGCGCCCTTCAGGATTCGAGCGAGCGGCGCAGCATTTCCACATCTTCGGCGATCTGGCCATCGGTGGACTTCAGCTCTTCGATGCGGCGCACACCGTGCATGACGGTGGTGTGATCGCGTCCACCAAAGCGTCGGCCGATTTCCGGCAGGCTGCGGCTGGTGAGCTTTTTGCACAGATACATCGCCACCTGACGCGGCCGCGCATAAGACCGCAGCCGTTTGGGGCCGACGATATCGGACATGCGGATGTTGTAATACTCTGACACCTTGCGCTGGATTTCCTCAACGGTGATCTTGCGCTCGGAGGCGCGCAACACATCCGCCAGACAATCCTGGGTCAGATCCATGTCGATCTCACGCCCAACAAGGGACGCAAAGGCAAACAGCCGGGTCAGCGCCCCTTCGAGCACCCGCACATTGGTCGAGATCCGGTGCGCCAGGAATTCCAGCACGCCATTGGCGATCTCAAGGCCCGGATAGGTCAGTTGCTGTTGCTGCACCTTGGTCTGCAGAATGCCCAGACGCAGCTCATAGTCGGTGGGGTGCAGATCCACCACCAGACCACATTGCAGGCGTGATTTCACGCGGTCCTCAAGATCCTTGATCTCGCCGGGGGCACGGTCCGCAGAAATGATGATCTGCTTGTTCTGATCCACCAGCGCGTTGAAGGTATGAAAGAATTCTTCCTGCGTTGAATCCTTGCCGGCAATGAACTGCACATCATCCACCATCAGCACGTCAACCGAGCGGAACAGGTGTTTGAAATCCATCATCTTGCGCTCGCGCAGGGCCTGTACAAAGCGATACATGAACTGCTCAGCCGACAGGTAAAGCACGTTCAGAGAGGGGTTTTGCGCTTTGATCTCCCAGGCGATGGCATGCATCAGGTGGGTCTTACCCAGCCCCACGCCGCCATAGAGCACCAGAGGATTAAAGGTCACCGGGCCGCCTTCAGTCACGCGGCGTGCGGCGGCATGTGCCAGCTCGTTTGGCTTACCGACAACAAAGTTGTCAAAGGTGAACCGCGGATCCAGCGGCGCGGCCTGCAGGCTGTCCATCGGCGCTGCGGCCGAAGGCTTGTTCGACAAGGATTGAGCAGAGGCGGCGCGGCGCACAGGAGACTCGTCCCATTTGCCATCGCTGTCGCGGCCCTGGCCGTCCTGCATCTCCGCAAAAGGCTCGTTTGGTTGCTCCACCTGACGCACAGGACGTGCAGGTGAATTGGCAGCAACCCGAAAGGCAAGCCGCTGAACCGGCTCACCAGAGAGATTAAATTCATGCAAGATCAGATCCGCAAAGTTCTGACTGACATAGTTGCCCATGAAGTTGGTCGGCACGTGAAACACGGCGACGCCATCATCAACTGAACTGAACTCAAGCGGTTCAATCCAGGTCGTAAAGTTGTTTTGCCCAACAGTCTTCAGAAGTCTCGTTCTGAGCTGTCCCCATTTTTCTTCCGTCATGCTGCGCTTCATGCGTCCCCAAAAGCACGGCCCGATCTTCCCTGGCCTATCGTTTCATCATACTCCGTTTCCGGAGCAGTCCTTCACCCACATCTTCTGCGCGTGCGGACAGGGGATTCCTGACCGCACTCCCTTTCGGGACAACGAACCGTCCAACAAAAAAGTACCACATAAACGTGGTACTAAACTTTGTTACCGAAGAACCGTTTCTGCACACAAATGAGACACGACTACTGGCTGGAAATCCCAACACAGCAGAGCAACCATCCAATGAAAACCAAACTGGCATTCATTAAACGACTACGCATTCAGTGACCTTATTGCCCGTCAAGGTCACCGCGAGCAGCCTGTCCCCCCAGCGAGTGAATCGCTGTACATGTGGTAGCAAGTTGCGAGGGGCAGCGGCAATCAAACTCTGATGTTGACTCACTCTTTGCGGCCAAAGAATCTGTCGCTGCTGTTTCAGGGGACGGAGAGATAAGGACAAAATGAAAAGGCGCCGCAAAAATGCGACGCCTTCGAATTTTTCAATTTCTTGCAAGCAAGAAAATTGCGGCAGGGAATCAAGCCAGCGACTTGACCCGTGCGGACAGACGGGAAACTTTCCGCGATGCTGTGTTCTTGTGGTAGACGCCTTTGGTCACGCCACGCATCAGTTCGGGCTCAGCAGCGCGCAGAGCGGCGGTGGCCACGGCCTTGTCGCCGGACTCGATGGCTTCTTCAACTTTACGCAGGAAGGTGCGGATGCGCGAACGGCGGGCTTTGTTGACGACGAAACGCTTTTCGTTCTGACGTGCGCGTTTTTTCGCCTGAGGGGTATTTGCCATGTCTCTGTGACCTTTTATTCGGGTTCATATATCGATTTAGGCGCAAGCCAGTCAAACCCGGATCAGATCACGGAGTGATTCTAGCCAAGCGGGCTGCACGCGCATGTATGGCAGCGGTCTTTAAAGCGAATTCCCCAGATAGGCAAGGGATTTGCCACAAGACCTTTTTCGACCCTTACCGGGACTGCCGCATCACTGATTAGTCGCCAGGCTGGTTGCCAGCTATGTCACCAGGTAGATCACCGGGGCCAATCCTGTAGAAGGGCCCCGGCTTTTGAGGAAAACCTCAGGAATTTATTTATCGCGGAACTGGGCTTCGCGTTTTTCCAGGAAGGCGGCCATGCCCTCTTTCTGATCCTCGGTGGCAAACATCGAGTGGAACGCACGCCGTTCAAACAACATGCCCTCGCTCAGCGTGAGCTCATAGCTGCGGTTCACCGCCTCTTTGACCGCCACGGCCGTCAGCTGGGATTTCTCGGCAATCTTATGGGCGGCTGCCATGGCCTCATCGACCAGCTTCTTGGCCGGGACAACCCGCGACACCAAACCGGCGCGCTCGGCTTCTTCGGCGCCCATGAAACGACCCGTCAGGTTCATATCCATGGATTTCGACTTACCGACAAACCGTGTCAGACGCTGGGTGCCGCCAATGCCGGCCACCACGCCAAGATTGATTTCCGGCTGGCCGAACTTGGCGGTTTCAGCGGCAATGATGAAATCGCACAGCATTGCCAGCTCACAGCCGCCGCCCAGCGCATAGCCAGCAACAGCCGCGATGATCGGCTTGCGGATCGCGATGATGCGGTCATTGACCTGAGCAAAGAGATTGCTGGAATAGACATCCGTAAAGCTCATCTCGGACATCTCTTTGATGTCGGCACCGGCGGCAAAAGCCTTTTCAGAGCCGGTCAGCACGATGCAGCGCACCTTGTCGCTGGCGTCGGCTTCTTCCAGGGCGGTGCAAAGCTCACTCACGAGCGCTGCATTGAGCGCGTTCAACGCCTCGGGGCGATGCAGTTTGATAAGGCAAACGTGGTCCTGCACATCGACGTTGATCGTCTCATAGGCCATGATTTTTTTGCTTTCATTGTTCCGTTCAGAAACGAGTCATTACCACGGGAAACATCGCATTCAAGCTATCTTTGACACTTGCCACAGTAGAAGGAGGATCGCCCCGCTTGGGTGATTCTAGCAATAGTGCCCGTACAGCCCTCCCTGCGGCAGGGCTCTCCCTCGCGGCCATAGACATCAAAGCAGTGTTGAAAATATCCAAGTTCTCCATTGGCTTGGCGGAAATCTTTCAACGAGGATCCCCCCGCCCTGATTGCATCCTCAAGTACCCGCCGGATGATCGGAACCAGGGCTGCAACCTGCCTGGACGTCAGGTGTCCTGCTTTTTGTTTTGGTGAAATTGCGGCACGAAAAAGGGCTTCGCAGACATAAATGTTTCCCAGACCGGCGATGATTCCCTGATCCAGCAGCGCCGATTTCACCGGCGTGTTCTTATTTGCGAAGGCCGCCATCAGGTAGTCGTCATGGAAATCATTGCCCAGCGGTTCCGGCCCCAGCACCTTGAGCAGCTTGTGCTCCGCCAGCCCTGCTGTGGGGATCAGATCCATCGCGCCAAAGCGCCTTGGGTCATTAAAGGTGATGCGGGCGCCATTCTCCATGTCAAACACCACATGATCGTGCTTTGCCGCCTGCGGGTGGTCATGCGCAAACTGTCCCAGCGGGTCCCCCGAGACCGTCATACGGCCCGACATGCCCAGATGCACCAGCAGGGTCTCGCCGCGATCCAGCTCTGCCAGAATGTATTTTGAGCGCCGCCTCAGCGCCGTGACCCGCGCGCCGGTCAGCCGGTCTGCCATCCGGTCAGGAAACGGCCAGCGCAGATCGGGGCGGTTCACCTGCGCCTGCGCAATCACGACCCCCTCCATCGAAGGCAACAGCCCCCGCATCACGGTCTCGACCTCGGGCAATTCAGGCATTACATCATTCCTCACGGAGTATTACATAGAGCATTACACAAGGGCCGCATTGTGCCTGCCCTCCAGCCTCCTATAAGTGGGGCGATCCTTAGAAAACGGCAAGCCACATGAGCGACAGATCAGACAGTACCACCCATTTTGGCTTTGAAACCGTGCCCGAGCATGAAAAAGCAGGCCGGGTGCAGGGCGTATTCAATTCGGTGGCCTCGAAATATGACATCATGAATGATGTGATGAGCATGGGTATCCACCGGGTCTGGAAAGACGCGATGATGGACTGGCTGGCGCCACGTCCCGGCCAGCGCCTGCTGGATGTGGCCGGCGGCACCGGCGATATCTCGTTCCGGTTTTTGAAACGCGCAGGTCAGGGCCACTCCACCGTGCTGGACCTCACAGCCCCCATGCTGATCGAGGGACGCAAACGCGCCGAGGCCGAACAGATGGCCGATAGCCTAGATTGGGTCACTGGTGACGCGATGGCGCTACCGTTCAAGGACAATACATTCGACGTCTACACCATCTCCTTTGGCATCCGGAACGTCACCCGCCCGCAGGAGGCCCTGAACGAGGCTTACCGCGTGCTCAAACCCGGTGGCCGCCTGATGGTGCTGGAATTCAGCCAGCTGCCCAATGACGGCATGCAAAAACTCTATGATCTCTATAGTTTCAACGTGATTCCCCGCATGGGAAAACTCATCGCGGGCGACTACGACAGCTACCAGTACCTGGTGGAATCCATCCGCAACTTCCCCGATCAGGAGACCTTTCTGCAGATGGTAAAGACGGCGGGCTTTGCCAATGCAAAATACCGCAACCTGTCGCTGGGCATCGCAGCCCTGCACTCTGGCTGGAAAATCTAGACGATGCGCGGCCCACATAATATTATCCGTCTGATCCGTACCGGCGCCACCATGGTGCGCACCGGCGCCATGAAGGTGGTGCTGGACGCCTTTGACGCGCCGGCCCCTTTGCGGGTGCTGGCCTATACGCTGGGCTGGCCCTTTCAATGGCTGGGCTACAAAGGGGATCCAAACATGCCGCCCGCCACCCGGGCGCTGACGGCGCTGGGTCCGGCCTATATCAAATTCGGCCAGGTGCTTTCGACCCGTCCCGATGTGGTTGGCGAGGAAATGGCGCTGCAGTTGCGCGTGTTGCAGGACCAGCTGCCGCCTTTTTCGCGCGCCTCGGCCATGGCCGAGGTGGAACGCGAGCTGGGCCGTCCCCTGGCAGAGGTGTTTTCTGAGTTCAGCGAGCCGATTGCCGCCGCCTCAATCGCCCAGGTGCATCGGGCCCGTCTGACGGAAACCGGCGAGGATGTGGCGGTAAAGGTGCTTCGTCCGGGCCTTGAGCGCGCCTTTAACAAGGATGTAGATGCCTTCTATTTTGCCGCCCGCATCGTCGACCTCTTTGCTCCCGGGGCGCGCCGCCTGCGTCCGCTTGAGGTGATCGAGCATTTTGATGGGGTGGTACAGGGAGAGCTGGACCTGCGACTGGAAAGCTCGGCCGCCTCGGAATTTGCCGCCAAAACTGTTGGGACACCGGCTTTCAGCTGCCCCGCATCCGCTGGGATGCCTCAGCGCGCCGGGTGATGACCCTGGATTGGGCCGATGGCGTCGCTCTGGGCGACAATGCAGCCCTGGACGCGGCTGGCCATGATAGGCGTGTTCTGGGCGAACGGGTGTTGTCATTGTTCCTGCGCCATGCCCTGCGCGACGGCTATTTCCACGCCGATATGCATCAGGGCAATCTCAAGGTCGCCGCCAATGGCGATATCATCGCCTTTGACTTTGGCATCATGGGTCACATTGATGAATACACCCGCCGGGTCTACGCCGAGATCCTCTTTGGCTTTATCAAACGCGACTACAAACGCGTGGCCGAGGTGCATTTGGAGGCGGGCTATGTGCCAGCCGACCGCGACGTGGATGAATTCGCCCGCGCCATTCGTGCCGTTGGTGAGCCGATCTTTGGCATGGATGCCAGCCATATCTCCATGGGCAACCTGCTGAACTACCTCTTCGAGGTCACTGAACGCTTTGGCATGGAGACCCGCACCGAGCTGATCCTGCTGCAGCGCACCATGGTGGTTGTTGAAGGCGTCGCACGCTCGCTGGACCCCAAAATCAATATCTGGGAAGTGGCCCATCCCGTGGTCGAGGACTACATCAAAAAGAGCATTGGCCCCCGCGCCATCGCCTCGGACCTGATGAAAACAGCCAAGATCATGTCCCGCTTTGGCCCTCGCCTGCCTGCGCTGATGGAAAAGATCCTGATCGCCCAGGCGCAAGAGCCAACATCAGATCAAAAAAGACAGCCCTGGGCAGGCATCGCGCTCGGCCTGAGCGCAGGAATCCTTCTCACCCTGCTCACCACACACCTGTTCTGACAGTTAGCATGGCAGATAACAGAAAGGGCGCAGCCATAGCCCGCCGCGCCCTTTCCTTTATTCATCTTGCAATAAATACCTTGGGGTGAATGGCCCAACGGGCCAGAGGGGCAAAGCCCCTCCAACAAAACTCACACGCACTCCAGCTCACACTCCCGCCAGATCACTGGCCTGTCAGATCACTGGCCTGTCAGATCAAAGGCGTTCAATCGCCAGGGCAATCCCCTGACCGCCACCGATGCACATGGTGATCAAAGCTTTTGTGCCACCAGTCCGCTCCACCTCATACAGAGCTTTCAGCGTGATGATGGCGCCAGTGGCTCCAACCGGGTGGCCCAGAGCGATAGCACCGCCATTTGGGTTGACCTTGGCGGGATCCAGACCCAGCTCCTTGTTGACCGCCAGCGCCTGCGAAGCAAAGGCCTCGTTGCTTTCGATCACGTCAAAATCGCTCGCCTTCAGACCGGTTTTGGCCAGCTGGTTCTGCACCGCGGGCACCGGACCAATGCCCATGACTTCGGGGCGCACACCGGCATGGGCGTAGCCCAGGATGCGTGCTTTCGGTTTCAGGCCCGCCTTCTCAGCCGCGTCACCACGCGCCAGCACCAGAGCGGCGGCACCATCATTGATGCCCGACGCATTGCCGGCTGTGACGCGACCATCTTTCTTGAATACGGCCCGAAGTCCCGCCAGCGCCTCGATCGAGGTGCCTTTGGGATGCTCGTCGACCTCAAAGGCAACCATGTCGCGCTTCACTTTGACCTCAACCGGAGTGATTTGGCTGCTGAAATACCCGGCCGCAATGGCCGCCGCTGCGCGCTGCTGGCTGGCGAGGGCAAATTCATCCATCTGCTCGCGGTTGATCTCGTGCTCATCCGCGACGTTTTCCGCTGTCACACCCATATGGCCGGTGCCAAAGGGGCAGTTCAACGCGCCCAGCATCATGTCGAGCGAGGCCGCATCCCCCATCTTCTGACCCCAGCGGGCCGAGGGCATGATGAAGGGGCTGCGCGACATGTTCTCGGCCCCACCTGTCAGCGCATAATCCGCATCGCCCAGCATCAGGGCCTGGATGCCCGAGACCAGCGCCTGCGCGCCCGATCCACAAAGCCGGTTCACATTCATAGCGGGCGTCCCATGGGGCACACCGGCCTGCATCGCTGCCACGCGGGACAGGTACATGTCGCGCGGCTCTGTGTTGATGACATGGCCAAAGACCACATGACCAATCAGTGCCGGGTCAACGCCGGAACGTTCCATCGCCGCCTTTGAGGCCACCGTGGCCAGATCAATAGGGGCAGTATTGGCAAGCGCGCCACCAAAAGTACCAATGGCGGTGCGCGCGCCATCCAGAATGACGATATCGGTCATGATCTCTCTCCTCACGAGTCAGTTGCGCGCATTATGCAGATGCAGCATGGCGCTGTCTGCCCCCGGCTGCTGAGGACGTCCCGTCATTGACAATTTGCCTCAGGAGCCGCAGGACGTCTGTTATGACGGAAGATACAGACGATATCCTGACACTGCTGCCCGCCCGCCTGAAAGAGGCACGGCGCGCCCAGGGGCTTTCCCTTGAGGCGGTCTCCAATCTGTCGGGGGTGTCGCGCTCAATGGTCAGCCAGATCGAGCGCGGCGAGAGCTCGCCGACCATTGCCACCCTGTGGAACCTCACCCGCGCGCTGCAGGTGGATTTTGCCGGCCTTCTCGAGGCTGGTGACAGCCAGGACCGCATCGAAGTCCTGCGCGCTGTGGATGTCCCCAAGATCGAAAACATCGGCGAAGGCTGCCGCATCCGCATCCTGTCACCCCCCGAAGAGGCCGGCGGCCATGAGGTCTATGACATCCGGTTTGACCAGGGCGGCGCCCTGACCAGCCAGCCTCATACCCGCGGGGCTGTGGAACAGCTGACTGTGCTTGAGGGCGTGATCAAGGTGACATCCGGCAGTGCCACAGATGAGCTGAGTGCAGGCGACACCGCCCGCTATGCCGCTGATGTAAGCCACGCGATCAGCGCACCAAACGGGGCTGCTCGGGTGTTTTTGATTGTGAAAAATGCCTGACGAATTGCCCGACAGGACGGGCTGATGCCCTGAATTGCCTTTCTTCCCACCGAACTCCTTATCAAAAATCCACCTTCACGGATACTTGTCCGCAATAATGAATTCTCCTATTTGGGAATCTTATCCGTTATGGTAGATGCGATTCCACGGACAAGGAGTTTCCCGCTATGAGCACCGCATTTCTGAACGACATCTCTGAAACGCTGACCCAGATTGAGGCTGATGGCCTCTATAAGCGGGAACGAATGATCACCTCGCCACAAGGCGGCGAAATCGCGGTAACGGATTCTGCTGGCGCGACGCATCAGGGCATCAACCTTTGCGCCAATAACTACCTGGGCCTTGCCGACCACCCCGATCTGATTGCAGCGGCGCGGGGCGTGATGGACGATAAGGGATTTGGCATGGCCTCGGTCCGCTTTATCTGCGGCACGCAGGACATCCACCGCCAGCTGGAGCAGCGTCTGGCCAGCTTCCTGAACAAGGACGATGCCATCCTTTTTGCCGCCTGTTTTGACGCCAATGGCGGGTTGTTCGAGCCGCTTTTGGGGCCTGAGGATGCCATTATCTCGGACAGCCTGAATCATGCGTCCATTATCGATGGCGTACGTCTGTGCAAGGCAAAGCGCTACCGCTACCTCAACAGCGATATGAACGATCTTGAGGCCTGGCTGAAACAGGCCCGCGCGGACGGAGCGCGCCATATCATGATCGCCACCGACGGGGTGTTCTCGATGGATGGCTATCTGGCAAAGCTGCCAGAAATCCGCGCGCTGGCCGACAAATATGACGCCGTGGTCATGGTCGATGATTGCCACGCCACCGGGTTCATGGGGCCAAATGGCGCGGGCACGCCGGATCATTTTGGCGTCGATGTGGATATTCTCACCGGGACATTGGGCAAAGCACTGGTAGGGGCCATTGGCGGCTATATCGCCGGGCCGCAGCCAGTGATCGACCTGCTGCGGCAGCGGGCGCGGCCCTATTTGTTCTCCAATTCGCTGCCGCCCTCCATCGTGGCTGCCGGGCTTGAGGCCATCTCACTGGTAGAAGAAGGCGCTGAGCTGCGCGCACAGCTGTTTGAAAACACCAGGTTTTGGCGCGCTGGCCTGACGGAGCTGGGGTTTGATTTGCTGCCCGGCGAGCACCCCATCGTGCCCGTGATGCTGGGCGAGGCCCAACTGGCGCAGGATATGGCGGCGCGGCTGTTTGACGAGGGCGTCTCTGGCTCGGGGTTTTTCTTTCCGGTGGTGCCACGGGGTCAGGCCCGCATCCGTACCCAGATGAATGCCGCCCTCACCCGCGCCGAGCTGACCCGCGCCTTGCAGGCCTTTGGCAAAGTGGGCCGCGATTTGGGGATCATCACATGACCCGCACAAACACCATGAAGGCGCTAGAGAAATCGCGCCCCACAGAAGGGCTTTGGATGGTGCAGGCACCGGTGCCAGAGATCGGCCCAGACGATGTGCTGATCAAGGTGAACAAGACCGGCATCTGCGGCACTGATGTGCATATCTGGAACTGGGATGCCTGGGCGCAAAAAACCGTGCCTGTGCCTCTGATCACCGGGCATGAATTCGCCGGTGAGATTGTCGAGCTGGGGCGCAATGTCACCGACCTCACACTTGGGCAACGGTGCTCGGGCGAGGGTCACCTGATCGGGCATCAGTCCCGGCAAAGCCGCGCCGGAAAGTTCCATCTGGACCCCGAAACCCGTGGCATTGGCGTCAACGAGCAGGGTGCCTTTGCGCAGTATCTCCGCCTGCCCGCCTTTAATGTGGTGCCGCTGCCGGACGATATTTCTGACGACATCGGCGCCATCCTCGACCCGCTTGGCAACGCGGTGCATACCGCGCTCAGCTTTGATTTGGTGGGCGAAGACGTGCTGATCACCGGTGCTGGGCTATTGGCATCATGGCGGCTGCCGTGGCCCGCCATGCCGGGGCGCGCCATGTGGCCATCACCGATGTAAACCCCGGCCGGCTAGAGCTGGCCGCCAGGGTCGCCAACGTGCGGCCTGTCAACGTCGCACACGAAGACCTGAACGATGTGATCCATGAGCTGGGCATGCGTCAGGGATTTGATGTCGGGCTTGAGATGTCGGGCAACCAGCTTGCGCTGGACCAGATGGTCGAGGCGCTGGTGATGGGCGGGCGCATTGCGCTGCTGGGCATCCCGCCGGGCAAATCCCCGGTAGACTGGAGCCGCATCGTGTTCAAGGCTCTGACCCTCAAGGGCGTCTATGGGCGCGAGATCTTTGAGACCTGGTACAAGATGATTGCCATGTTGCAAAACGGCCTGGATGTGAGCGCGGTCATCACCCATCGTTTTGGCGTCGATGAGTTTGAAGCAGGCTTTGCCGCGATGAGGTCAGGCAACAGCGGCAAGGTGGTGCTGGACTGGACCTAAGGGTCGCAGCTTTGCACCTTCGCCCAGACTCTCAAACGTACTGGCCCTCAGAAGAAGCGGACCGGGAAATGGATGGGGAAACGGACCGGCGACAACACGAGGAGCCGAGGACTCCTGCTACACAAACACTCATTACCGAGTCGCCGGCCACAGCTCTACCATAGGGGGAATTCTTCACCACCGAACACTAAACACGTCAGACGAAAAGGTTTTCTGGAACTTTAACGCAGGCTCATTCGCAGATCAGGGCCTTGCGCCCTTCAGGCGTCAGGACCCAGCATTGCTGCCCCTCAAAGACCGCCGCTGTCAGAGGCCGCCCAAATCCGGCTCCGGAATCAAGATTCACCCGGTTGCCGCGATGCTCGGGTGCGGGGATTTGCGTATGGCCATGCACCACCAGCCAGGGGTGCTCTGTCTGATCGTTCAAAAACTCCTGACGGATCCAGATCTTGTCTTCCTGGCTCTGATCCTGCAGCGCAACGCCGGGGCGAATGCCTGCATGCACAAACAACAGCTCCCCCTCCTGATGGTAGTCTGGCAGCGCGTCCAGAAAGCTGCGGTGGTGATCGGGAACCGCTTGCAGCACCTCGGCATGCAGCTCGTATATCCGGGTGCTATCAGTCAGCTGCAGCCCGTAGGATTGCAACGTCTCGACCCCACCGATGTGATCATGCAGCCAGTGGTATCCCACCAGAAGGCGGGCGTCATTACGCGGATACTCCTCGATGAACATCGAAAACATCCGGTCGTGATTGCCCAAAAGGCAAACCCAGTTGCGCCCGGCCTCCAGCCCCTGCGACAAGAGCTCAATCACGCCTTTTGAGTCCGGCCCGCGATCGGTGTAATCCCCCAGAAAAACCACCCGCGCGTCCGGGCCGCCATCTGCCTCAATCCGCGCCAATGCGTCCTGTAGCATCCCGAGTTGTCCGTGAATGTCACCGATGGCATAGATGGGCTGGGTCATGGGGCATCTCCTTGAGGTGACTGGTTGGCGAAACTGGCCAATTGATGGCGCAAGCCGCCCGGCATCACAAGGGGGGCCACAGCCCGATCACGCCTCAAACCGCAATCTTGCATCAACGCGATCCCCGCCTTAGGTTTGCAACCCTTGGGTCAGGGGGCGTCATGCGTAGCATTCGAACATGGGACGATATTGAAGAGGCCCGCAAAGCCGGCGATCTGACCCCTGCAGAGGAACAGCTGATTGACTGTTGCAAGCTTGGGCAGCCATGCACCCTTGGTGACGGCACGCGACCCGCAACGCCCAGCGCTGCGCGTACAATCGGCGCCGACCTGCTGCGCTATCTGATCACCGGCGGCTGCGACGATTGCGTGGTACATGACCGGGGCGTAAAGCTGGCTGGTGCCTACGTGGCAAATTCCCTGGATTTGGATTCTGCCACGGCCAAGGGCGCAACAACCCTAATCCATTGTCATTTTGAGCAAGTGATCACCGCAAGAAACGCGCGCTTTGAACAGCTCGGCCTGAGGGGAAGTCATCTGAGCCAGGGCCTTTTGGCCCAGCGCGTAAAAGTTACAGGCAGCGTGCTTCTGAACCAAGACCTCGCGGCAACCGGGCGCGTCCATTTCGCCGGTGCAGACATCGGCGGGCAGCTCGACTGTACAGGTAGCCGTTTCACCGTGACCGAGGGGGATGCTATTAATGCGCAGAGCGCAACTATCGCAGGGGATGTTTTTCTCTGCGACGGGTTTGCTGCCACGGGAGCCGTAGATATTTCAGGCGCCGACATCGGCGGCCAGATCGCCTGCGAAAAGTGTATACTTCTGGGAGAAGAGGGCCTTGCGTTACATCTGCAAGGCACCCATGCTAACGCCTTTTTTTGGCGAAATGTCACAGAGTTCAGCGGCGAACTGGATCTGAACAGCGCCCATTTCGCCACCCTCGCCGATGATCCGGGCAGTTGGGAAAAGGTTGAAAAATTGGCCCTGACCGGACTCACCTATGATCACATCACCAACCCCGGCGACACAGGGACACGGCTGCAGTGGTTGGGTAAGGGCGACCGGGTGAACGGTGAATTCTCGCCGCAACCCTATACGCAACTGGCCAAGGTGCTGCGCGGTATGGGGCATGACCGTGACGCGCGCACCGTTTTGATAGAAGGAGAGGTTCGACACCGGCGCAGCGAATGGGCTGAGGTTGAAACCCTACGTGCAAACCGCAGCGCACTGCGGCGCGTTGTGAAGCAAAATGGTACTGAATTTTTGGAAAGTCACCGCGACGAGAAGTTCGAGTCACACTTTCAAAAACACTTCGACCGAAGTCTGCGCATTTGCATGGATGCCGCCAAGGACCACCCCAACCGGCCCTCTGACGCACAACTGGCATTGGCACGGAGAGGGCTGCGATATGATTTGCAGTGGTTCAATGCCAAGGACAAGCTGCGCATTTGGTGGTGGAAAACAAAAAGCCTTGGGCTGCGCTGGCTGGTTGGGTATGGCTACCAACCCTTTAACAGCCTGTGGACATTGCTCATTCTGGTGGCACTTGCCGCAGGTATGTCCCAGATGGCCTGGCGCGCCGGGGATTTTGCGCCCAATTCCGATGTGATCCTTGCAACCACCGATTGGCAGGTATTGGCCGAGGATAAGGCTATCGCAAACCCGGCGCGGATCTGGTCTGATAAACACGGCAAGGGGCGCGATTATGAGAGCTTTAATGCCCTCGCCTATGGATTTGATCTGGTGGTTCCCATCGTCAATATCGGGCAGGAGGTCGCCTGGGCGCCCTCGACCACGCGCGGGCGATGGGGCTGGAATCTTTGGTGGATGCGCTGGGGGTTCACTGTGGTTGGCTGGATCGTCACCGCCCTGGGCGCTGCCGCCATTGCCGGGGTCATTCGGCGGGATTAGTCAGCAAATGACCCCAGTTGAAACCCGCTCTTTATCCGTCGCGCCAGCGGCGGGTACGCGTCCGCCCGCCCCACGGCGGGCGCGTTCCGCTCCCACCCGGGCAGACCCTCAGCACGCATACTGACAGGTCCGGCTGAGTGGCTTTTCTTGGGAAGGCACCGCCCGACCTATTGGTCGCGCGGTGCCCCTAAACGATTTAGGCGACGTCGAACTGCAGCGGTTTGATCTGGTTGAACAGATCGGTCTCGGCCAGTTTGGCGCGGGCGTCGGCTGGAACGGCTGCATCTACATAAAGCAGCGCAATCGCCTCACCGCCAGCTGCGGCACGGCCCAGGGTAAAGTTGGCGATGTTGACGCCGTGCTCACCCATTGTTTGACCCAGGGTGCCGATGATGCCAGGCACATCGTTGTTGGTGGTGTAGAGCATATGCGCGCCGACTTCGGCGTCGATGTTGATGCCTTTGATCTGGATAAACCGGGGCTTGCCATCCGAGAACACCGTGCCCGCAACCGAGCGCTCGCGCTTTTCCGTCACGGCCGTGACCTTGATGTAGCCATCAAAGGCGCCGGTTTTGTCCTGGTTGGTGGCGGAGATCTGAATGCCGCGCTCTTTGGCCACAACCGGGGCCGAGACCATGTTCACATCCGGGTTCACCTTTTTCATGATGCCGGCAACCACAGCGCAGTTCAGCGCATCCAGGTTCATTTCGGCGGCAACACCGTCATAGAGGATGTTGATCGCCTTGATCGGCTCGTCCGTCATCTGACCAACAAAGGCACCCAGATGCTCGGCCAGTTTGATCCAGGGGCCCATGACCTTGGCTTCTTCGCTGTTACGGATGGCATGTTCAGCGCGTTTTCAACAGCGCCGGTCAGCAGGTAGTTCGACATCTGCTCGGCCACCTGCAGGGCGACGTTTTCCTGTGCCTCGGTGGTGGCGGCGCCCAGATGCGGGGTGCAGACCACGTTGGGCAGGTTGAACAGGGCGTTTTCCTTGGCGGGCTCTTCCGAGAACACGTCAAAGGCGGCACCCGCGACATGGCCAGATTGCAGCGCCTCAGCCAGGGCGACCTCATCCACCAGACCACCACGGGCACAGTTGATGATGCGCACGCCCTTTTTGGTCTTGGCGAGGTTTTCGCGGGACAGGATATTGCGGGTCTGGTCGGTCAGCGGCACATGCAGAGTGATGAAATCGGCGCGGGCCAGCAGGTCTTCCAGCTCTACCTTTTCCACGCCCATTTTGGCGGCGCGCTCTTCGCTGAGGAAGGGGTCATAGGCGACCACTTTCATCTTGAGACCACGGGCACGGTCACAAACGATGCCACCGATATTGCCGGCACCAATGACGCCCAGCGTCTTGTTGGTCAGCTCGGTGCCCATGAATTTGGACTTTTCCCATTTACCGGCATGGGTCGAGGCAGAGGCCTCAGGAACCTGACGCGCCACGGCGAACATCATCGCAATGGCATGTTCAGCGGTGGTGATCATATTGCCAAAGGGCGTGTTCATCACGATCACACCTTTTTTCGACGCCGCCTCTTTGTCGATATTGTCGGTGCCAATGCCGGCGCGGGCAATGACCTTGAGGTTCGTCGCATTGGCGAGGATCTTTTCCGTCACCTTGGTGGCCGAGCGAATGGCAAGACCGTCATACTGACCGATCACTTCGGCGAGCTTGTCTTTATCTTTGCCGAGGTCAGGCTGGAAATCCACGTCGATGCCGCGATCGCGGAAAGATCTGTACGGCGGCTTCGGAGAGTTTGTCGGAGATGAGTACCTTGGGAGCCATGGGTGTGGTCCTTTTTTATACGGGGGCCAACGAGGTGGCCGGAATACAGGGATAGCGCTGCCCGGCGTTGCCGCCGGGCAAGAATGGATCAGCTTTGGGATTAAGCCTGTGCTTTGATCTCGGCCTCAAAGGCCCAGGCGAGCCAGGGCAGCATGGCCTCGATGTCGGCGGTTTCCACCGTGCCACCACACCAGATCCGCAGACCGGCAGGCGCGTCGCGGTAGGCACCGATGTCCAGCGCGATATTTTCTGCTTCCAGACGTTTGGCCACGGCCTTGGCAAAGGCAGCACCATCCTGAATGCGCGCATCGGTGAACTTGAGGCAGACCGAGGTGTTGGAGCGCGTGGCGTCATCCTCGGCCAGATTGCTGATCCAGTCGTTGGCATCGCAGAAATCAAACACCGCTTGTGCATTGGCATCAGCACGGGCGATCATGCCCTTAAGACCACCAACCGAGCGGGCCCAGTCGAGCGCAAACAGGTAGTCTTCAACCGCCAGCATGGAGGGTGTGTTGATGGTGGCACCGGTAAAGATGCCCTCGATCAGCTTGCCGCCTTTGGTCATGCGGAAGATCTTTGGCAGCGGCCAGGCCGGGGTGTAGCTCTCAAGGCGCGCAACAGCACGCGGCGACAGCACGATCACGCCATGGGCCGCTTCGCCGCCCAGAACTTTTTGCCAGCTAAACGTGGTGACATCCAGCTTGTCCCAGGGCAGGTCCATCGCGAATGCCGCCGAGGTGGCGTCGCAAATGGTGAGACCTTCGCGATCGTCGGCGATCCAGTCGGCATTTGGCACGCGCACGCCAGCGGTGGTGCCGTTCCAGGTGAAAACAACGTCGTTGTTGCAGTCAACCGAAGCAAGATCAACAATCTGGCCGTAGTCGGCGGTTTTCACCTCAGCGTCGATTTTCAGCTGTTTGACAACATCGCTCACCCAGCCGGCGCCAAAGCTTTCCCAGGCCAGCATCTCGACCTTGCGCTCACCCAAAAGCGACCAGAGGGCCATCTCAACCGCGCCAGTGTCGGACGCAGGAACAATGCCAATACGATAGTCAGCGGGGATGCCCAGAATCTCGCGGGTGCCCTCAATGGCATCCTTCAGCTTGGCCTTGCCAATGGCTGCGCGGTGGCTGCGACCCAATGGGGCGTCGGCCAGTTTGGACAATTCAAATGTAGGGGGTTTGGCACAGGGGCCAGAAGAAAAACGCGGGTTGGCCGGCCGCGTTGCCGGTTGCTGAGTAGCCATAAATGCTATCCTTACAGATAAGTGCCCTTCGTTGGGGAAGGGTGTCCCGCCGCTAGAGCTAGGGGCAGCCGCAGGGCAACGCAAGCGTCAAATTAGACAACAAGCGCCGCTTTGGCATATTTTTGCGACAGGCTTTGACGCCTTTCGGAAACTTCCTTACCAAAGTCATAACAGCGCTGATGGCCTCCCTCTGGCGGCCCCCTGTATTCAGGGCTGGTACACAGAGATGATTCGAGGCGATCCATGACAAGCAGACTTGCGCTGGTAACATACTCCCTTGCCTTGATACTGATGCTGGGCTGGCTGCTGGTGGCCGGGCAATCCATCCTGCTGCCGGTGCTGGTTGCGGTTATTGCCGTCTATATCCTCACCACTGCGGCCGACTCTCTTGTTTCGGTGCCGCTGATTGGTCGCCTGCCGCGACACTGGCGCCGCCTGCTGGCTCTGGTGCTGTTCACGCTGGGCTTTTTGATCCTGGCCGCCTTTATCACCTCAAGTGCGACTTCTCTGTCAGCGGCTCTGCCGCAATACGCCGAGAATTTTGACGCCTTGCAGAGCAAATTCCTGACCGCGGCTGGCATCAAACAAGAGCCAAACTGGGGCAACCTGGGAGAGCGGCTGCTCGAGATGATGGATGCCACCACCCTGATGCCCACCGCGCTGGCGACCATCAGCAATGGCGGCTCTGTCATCGTTGCCGCAGCTCTCTATGCCGTCTTTATTCTTGCTGAACTGGACAACCTCCCCGACAAGACACGCCGCGCCCTGGGAGATCATGCCCAATCTGAACACACGATGGAGCTCACACGGAAAATCAACGAAAAGATCGGCAGCTATCTGGCCGCCAAGACGCTGGTCAATGTGATTCTGGCGCTGGTTTCCTATGCCATTCTGAAACTGCTTGGCATTGCCCACCCGGCGTTTTGGTCCATCATCATCGGCTTGCTGAACTACATTCCCTATATCGGCTCGGTCGTGGCCGTGGTCTTTCCCGTCACCATGAGCCTGATCCAGTTCACCTCCTTTAGCCATGCGGGCCTCGCCCTGGTGCTGCTGATGATCCCACAGCTGCTTGTCGGCTATTATATCGAGCCGAAATTTCTGGGCCGCTCCGTCAACCTCAGCCCCTTTACAGTACTGCTGGCACTGGCCGTCTGGAGCACGCTTTGGGGCATGACCGGTGCAATCCTTGCGGTGCCCCTGACAGCCATGGTGATGATCATCCTGGCCGAAATTCCCCACACGCGCTGGATTGCTGTGATGATGTCAGAAGGTGGCGACCTCTAGCCGCAGACCTGGGCTTCGGGATCTATCGGGGCTGGCCCCTCGGGGCAGCGGCCGCTATGAGGGCGCAACTCACGCGCCAGATGGACCTGTCCCAATGTATATTGCCACGCTTCTTTGCAGCCCCGCCAACCCCTGTCTGGACCCTGCACTGGTCGACTCTTTGCGCAATGCATGGGGGGGTGGAGAGGCTGTCTGGCTGGCGCCGGACGAGGCCGCAGAGTTCCCGCTCAATGACGTGCCTGCGAACCAGTGGACCGTCTGGGACGATCTGCAGGCCATGGGCGTTGATCTGGTGCTGCAACCAGCCGCCGGACGCCGTAAGCAGATGCTGCTGGCCGATATGGACTCGACCATGATTGAGCAGGAATGCATTGATGAGCTGGCCGAAGAGGCCGGTGTCGGCGCCCGCGTAAAAGACATCACCGCCCGCGCCATGAACGGAGAGCTGGATTTCGACGGTGCCCTTACAGAACGGGTGGCGCTGCTGAAAGACCTGCCCGAGGCGGTGATTGCCCAGGTGCTCGACAACCGCATCACCCTGATGCCCGGCGCGCGCCAACTGCTGGCGACAATGAAGGGTGATGGCGCCTATGCCGCCCTGGTCTCTGGCGGCTTTACCGCCTTCACCAGCCGCATCGCGACCGAGCTCGGCTTTGACGAGAACCGCGCCAATACGCTCATGGTCTCGGATGGCAAGCTCACCGGCGCAGCAGGCCGCCCGATTTTGGGCCGGGAGGCCAAGGTCACAGCACTGGAACAGATCACCGCAAAGCTGGGGATCACCGAAGAGGATGTGCTTGCGGTTGGCGATGGCGCCAATGATCTGGGCATGCTGCAGCGGGCAGGTGCAGGCGTGGCTCTACATGCCAAACCTGCGGTTGCTGCCCAGTGTGAGATCCGCATCAACCATGGTGATCTGACCGCACTGCTGTACCTGCAGGGCTACGGCCGGGACGCATTCAAAGGATAGAACACATGCTGGAAGTGGGCATCGAGACCCTGCTGCTACTGATGGCAGCGGGGTTTGTCGCGGGCTTCATTGATGCCGTCGCAGGCGGCGGTGGATTGATCACTGTCCCCGGTCTGCTGCTAGCAGGGGCCAACCCGGTCACGGCTCTTGCCACTAATAAAATCCAGGGATTGTTTGGCGCGGCCACAGCTGCCCGCGCCTACGCCAGGGGCGGCCACGTGAACCTGCGTGATCAGGCCAAACCCTGCGCTCATTGCCTTTGCAGCCTCCATTGTCGGCGCGCTGTTGATCACGGTGCTGCCTACGGACTGGATTCGCCTGATCCTGCCGGTGCTGCTGATTGGCGTTGCGCTGTTTTTTGCCTTCAAAAAGGGGCTGGATGATCAGGAGCGCGCCCGCCGTATGGAGCCCGCTGTCTTTGCCGCAACCATGGTGCCGCTCTGCGGCGCCTATGACGGGCTCTTGGGTCCCGGTGCGGGCAGCTTTTATATGATCGCCTTTGTCTCTCTTGCGGGCTACGGCGTGCTGAAGGCGACCGCCCATACCAAACTGCTGAACTTTGCCTCCAACGCGGGCGCGCTCTGCGCCTTTGCGCTGGTTGCCACGCCGTGGTGGATTACCGGGCTTTGCATGGGGGTGGCCCAGATCGCAGGCGCCCAGACCGGAGCAAATCTTGCCCAGAGCAAGGGCGCGCGGCTGATCAAACCGCTTTTGGTTCTGACCTCCCTGACGCTGGCCGCCAAACTTATCTGGGACATGCTCTGAAAACCGTCTGACTCGGGCCGCCTGTCTCTCTGGCCGCTGCGATCAGCCCCGCCGCTCCACAGCGCGGCGCCGGGCCCAACGGGAGGAGGTTTTTTCAAAAACCAGACGACGGGCGGGAGCCCCCCGTTCATCCATAACAAAGCGCCCGTCTCTTCACGGCGAGCGGGCGCCTTATTCCCTCTTGAAAAAGAACCGCTCAGAAGCGCATCTCAGCACTGGGTCGCAATGCGCCGCAATCAATACCGCGCCGGTTAATCAGCGGCGCATTCATGTATTTGCGGGTTTCCGGGTGATCCGCCTCAAGCACTCCAAGCCCCACCAGAATTGCGGCAATGGCGCATTCGCTGGCACGGGTTGCCCCATCAACGATTTTGACCGCAACACCCAGCTTTTTCTCAGGGATGATCGCGATAAACACCGCCTCGGCCCCGGTTTTTACCGCCACCTTGCCGCCCATGGCGCGCATCAGATTGGTACAGGCGCGGGTTTCACCAGCCACCAGATCAGGGTGCATCGTCATAGCCGAAACCAGCTGCACCGCCGCCTCAGAGGCCCGGTCCGAACGGTCCGCAGCCGAGGCAAACCAGGCCATGGCACGGGCCAGCACGTGCATTGAGGTTGCAAAGTTTGGCGCTGAACAGCCGTCGATACCATAGGTCGGGCTCTCCATGCCGGTCACCTCTTCAAAGGCGTCAAGGCAGGCTTGCTGCACCGGGTGATCCATATCGATATACTCTGACCCGGCGCCCAGATGCTGCGACAGCGTCAGGAATCCCGCGTGTTTGCCAGAGCAATTGTTGTGCACCTGGCAGGGGCTGCTATCTGTCTTGATCAGCTCATTGCGGGCAGGCCGGTCGGCTGGCTCCTGGGTGCCACAGCGAAAATCATCGTCACCAAGGCCCAGTTGCGCCAGCCAGTCATTGACCCGGTCGGTGTGAATATGCGCGCCATTGTGCGAGGCACAGGACAGCGCCAGTTGTTCCGTTGAAAGACCGTATTTGGTGGCCGCACCTGACGTAAGAAGCGGCAACGCCTGGATCATCTTGGCTGAGCTGCGCGGATAGATCACCGCGTCAGGGTCGCCCCAGCTGCGCACGATCTGGCCGCTGTCATCGCATATCACCGCATGACCATGATGCAGGCTCTCCAAAAGGGAGCCACGCCAAATTTCTGCCATTGGAACTGGTTTTGTCATTGCTTCAGCCTCTTTTCTTGGCGATTTCCTGCCAAACGCACTTTCGCCCGTAGCGCTTGTTACGTTAGTGTGCTTGTGTATGGCAAGCGAGAGCATCTGGCACAGACGGCGGTCTAAACGCCGCCCGCTCTCTGATAATTGAGGTAGTGACAGTCTTGGAGTCGGGACAAATGACATCGAAACTTGCTCGTATAATCGCGGGCCTATGTCTGGCTGTTATGGCCACATCTGCAACCGCACAGCAGACAACATCCGACAACCGCGTCGGCGCCAATGTCGACTGGAGCGTCTTTCAGGGTGAAAGCCCAAAAGAGTGCTGGGGCGTTTCTGCCCCAAAGGAAAGCGTCAACACCCGGGATGGGCGCGTGGTCGCGGTCCGGCGCAGCGAGATCCAGTTTTTTGTATTTTACCGCCCCGACAATGGTGGCAAAGGTCAGGTAACGTTCACTGGCGGCTATCCCTTTGCCCCGGCTCGACCGTGAACATGACCATTGGCGAGACGGAGTTCGAACTTTTCACCGAAGGCGAATGGGCCTGGCCCGCCACTGCGGCGGATGACAGCAAGATCATCACCGCGATGAAGCGTGGCGCAGGCGCAGTGCTGACAGCCCGTTCGGCGCGGGGCACCCAGACCAAAGATGCTTTCTCGCTGCTCGGCTTTACCGCCGCCATCGAGGATGCGGAAAAGCGCTGCAGCAACTGATCTTTTGATGACGCGGTGGCGCATCTTCGCCTTTGAAATCCACCTTTCGACCCCGGCCCACTGGTCGGGGTTTTGCTTTTTTAGCGCGCTTTTACAGGCGTCCCCGCCCCGCCACAGGCCAGCT
>NZ_MWVJ01000128.1 GCF_002087335.1 Pseudophaeobacter leonis | reverse complement strand
GCGCCGATGAGTACCGGCATTGCATGATGGGCGTCACCTGATGCCGCTCTGGGTTCTGCGGATCTTTCCTTTCCTTACGCGAAACCTTCCATTTTTTCTCCTGATCGGAGCTTTGGGAGGGTCGGTTTGGTGGGTCACAGATTTGTTCCGAGATCGGCAGCTGTTGCGTTTGAATTTGGTGGCCGTGCAAAAGGATCTGCGCGGTGCCCGGGCCGAGCTGCAGCGCGCAGCAGAGACTGCGCAGATCCATCGCGCGCACCTGGACCGCGCTGCGGATGAGGCGCGGCACTGGGCAGCGCTTTCAAATGAATTGGAACTGATGGGAGGTCGCGATGCGCCTTTGTCTGCTTTGCTTGGTGTCACTGCTGGCCGGTTGTATGGGGCGCGGCAGTGATCCGGACCGATTGCCGCCGCCAAATGTGCCGACCGATCTGGTGACGCCTGTCCAGGCTATACTGGCACGGTGCCGACAACTGAGGGCCGAGCTATCAAATGCCCTGATTGCCGAGGCGCAGGGGCGCGGCTGCGCCAATGGCAAGCTGGCCACTGTGGCCGAGATCTTGGAGGGATCTCGTTCTATGTGAGGAGGGTTGTGCAAGGCCACTTCCAGCCCTTTGCAGCCGGTCATCGATGCGATGAGTGCAGCGCAGCATACGACACCAAGGGCGGATACCGGACCTTAGCTGCAACTGCGAAAGTTCCGTGCCAAACAGGCAAAAGCGGCCATTCAATCCCTAGCAGACCGAAACCCACATGCTGCGCTGCGCACCAAGGTCGGCTGTGCGCAGATAGCGACATTTGCAAAGTCAGCCTTTCGGCCTAGGAACACAGCCTGTGACCGCTGGGATGCCGCGTGAGAAGGGGCCATTGGTGAAAGGTGCGGCGAAATTTTGGGGTTGGATGGCCGCAGTGCGGCAAAGCCGACATTCGGTCCGAAGGACATCAACGCCTTGGACGGTTGTTAATCTCCATCAGCTCTGTAAACTGCATTTTCGGGGTCAGTGCTCAGAGGATTGTGGTTTGATCAAACTTAATTTCTTAGACAGGCTTGTCTTATATCGGCATATAATCACAAAAATAGTATTTATCTCCAAAACCTTGAAGGTGTATCACACCAATTCGAAAGAATTGCCTGTTATTCTGAAGTTTTCATATCCCGGCAACGTGCAATATCACAAAATCACCCAACTAGACTTAGACAAACTAATCCCTGAACTCAGCAGTGCAGCGGAATTGGACAAGAGTATTGAGAGCGGTTGACTGGTAGGTCTGGGCTCACAGCCGCCGTTCGCCTTGCCAGCACACCAGATCGGCACTCAGGCCTGAGGTCAAGGGCTGCTGGGCGGGACGAAGCTGCCGTCGGCCGAATTTTATCCAAAGGCTGCTTTCGCATTGCCCCTCCCCAAAACGGGCCTTTTTTGAGCGTCCAACAACGACATTGGTTTTATCCCGCCTATTCAGTCGACATTGTGTCGAACACTAATACTTGACTACGGCCCTGCGGCTTTCCATGTTGTTCTGTATTCATAGTTTTTAACAGGATTTTAGTCATGCCTTTGCCTCTGTTCGCCATTGCTATCCCAGTCCTGCATTCGTCCGGAGCATGGATCGCCTCTACTGGTGCCGCTGGATACATCGCAGGCACTTTGTCCAGCACTTGGATCGGAGCATTTGTTCTGGGGAATGGCACGTTGCTCAGCAGCTTAGGTCTTGTGTCCGCCGCAGGCATCTTCGGAGCTACTGGCGGCCTAGCAGCACTAACTTCCAGTGCCGCGCTGTCGGTCGGATCTGCGCTAACTGCGGTCGGCCTGGGCGGTGTTGCAAGCTCACTCGGCATCGCACCTGTAGCAACTTTTCTAGGCCTCACCCCAGTCGGATGGGCCGTGGCTGGAACCACTGTGGTGATTGCTTCAACTCTAGGCTTCTACTTCAGCCGCAAAACAATGCGACGGATCAACGAAGAGCGTGGAAAAGGCGGCCTTGAGCCTATCTCGATATCTCAGATCGTGAAGGAAGTGCGTCTTCTCGAAGCACAATCATTGGAAGCCATACTCATGCGGCTGTCCCTTGAGATGGACACCGTTCAACTTTCCGATGACCAAAAAGACGTATCAGTTGATGGTCAAGTATTTTCGATTCACCGATTGAAATATGTAGTCAACGCGGATGGCTCTGAGGAGCTCGTTTTTATCACACGGGTTGGACGTAAGAAAAGAATACTCTTGATTAAAGCGGCGTCTGAACCTGGTGGTCAGCCGGCCTAACGAGATATCTGGTTACCAGCAAGACGCGGCAGAAACTCTCGTTTTGGCATATGCGCAAACCAGCCTGGTTGACGCTGCCAGATACCCCGTTAAAAATCCAAACAGTTGTTGAAGGTTGTTGGCCATCACGTGGTAGCGGACATTAGGTGCATTGCAGAAAATTGGTAAAGTGGGCTCCCACCTGACCTTCGCCGCAAGCCGTGCGAGGGTGTCCTTAGGTGGAATACAGTTAGTTTCGCCCGGAGATCGAATATTCTAGGTTCTTGATTTCTTGCACAAGGCCTTTGATACGCTGCTGGTTTTTCTTCTTCCGTGACTTTTCCAACTTTAAGTAATACTTCAAGTCTTTGACCGTGTTCCGCATTCGCCGAACATCTGCCGCTGAGTAAAGGATTTCTTCAGGTTCCTTGGCCATGATCTCGCTCCTTTATGGGACGCTCTACCCTAAGCGCACCTGCGCGGCGTGGGCAACAGAGGTCTGGTCCGCGGACATTGCAGCCGTTGGCACTTCTGAACCAGTACGGGTAAGACACACACCAAAAACCGTCAACGTGAACCTCTCCAGTTCATATTTTGGAGATAGCCCCGTAACACCACGACTAGAAATGCACCGGAAAAGCCCAAAAGCGCCCAGTTCAAAAATTCAGCCCACTCCATATATTGAAAACCGACTGTAATTTTAGCGATACAGTATCCAACAGCCAAGGCCGTAAGCGCATTTGCCTTCGACAGGGGTGACAGTTTTGGAGAGATGATTAACGCAAGCAAACAAAACCCACCGATAATTGATAGAATCGCCAAATTGTCCAACCAAGCCAGTCGCTTAAAGTGCTTTCGTTCAGGGTCTGCCAACGCTGCTTCCAGCTTCACCTCAATGTCACTGATGATGTTCGTCAGCTGAGCTTGTGCGTTCTGTTCATCCCCAGATAATAGTGCAGAAAGAAACGCATCAGTCTTCAAAGCAGTCACAGTGTCTGGCTTGTCGGCAAATGACAATAGAACCGCAAATATGCTAGGCACAACAAGTAAAGCGAAGTATCGAATAGCAGTCATATTTCTTCCTTTGAAGCGGCTCTCTGCTAACTACCGCATCGCGCTATCCGTGTCCAAGAATTGGCCCGAAGTTGTCCTTTTGGGCTCGATGCGGACTTTCGCTGTTCTCGAGCAATCTGACCATATTGAAGGTCCGCTTCGCCGTAAGGCTTCGCGCCTGCAGCGACAACCCACTTCCTGCCTTTTGTACTGGAGTGGAACGTCTCCTTCGGGCTGACAGCAGTCAACCAGTGCCGATCAGACCGGCGACAGAGTGTTCAGGGTGAAAACCACACGCTGCACCGCCGCAAGTCCGCTGTGAGCCCAATTTGACCGATGCTGCAGACTGTTCGAATGTACGTTTAGCGCTCTCGGGTAGACGGCCAAGCAAGATACTGTGGATGGAACAACCCTCAGAAATGGGTGTGGTCAGTCCGCAAACTCATAGACAAGTGCCACGCGATCCCCGCAGAAAAAAGCCTCGTTTGGATTTCCTATGCCAAATTCAATGTCATCCGAACTTGCGTTTAGAAGACACACTCGCAGATTTTTGGAATCCAACCACTCGCCGGTAATCTCTAGACCAGAACGGTCACTGTGAAAAATGCTGCCACCTCCTTCTCTCCACATAACCGTTGCGGACGTGTGAAGAAACTTCCCATCCATGTAGTTCTCTCGGATTTTTAGAGCCTTGAATTTGTCTGGGGCAATCAAATCAACAAGGACAGTCTCTTTGAACTCAGGAACCTTGTGGACACGTCTTTTCTTCGAACGCCTTGGTTTGTTGAGCTTGTTTAAAAATGAATGCAACGCTTCACGACGTTTCTTTATCAGTGTTTCATCGCCGCCTCGTTCAGACCAGTTCTGTAGACTTTCGCCTGTTGAGATGAACCTCTCAGCCTCTTCAAAAATCCTGATGTCTTTATGCTGTGTCTCCCATTGGGCAAAAGCGAGAGCGAGATAAGCTTCATATCGGTCATCACTGTCAGAAAAATACTCCGACATATCGTCCAGCACTCGCTCACTTGCCACTTCTGGAGAGGCTCCTTGATTATAAATATCAAAGTAGAAGTCGTAGACGTCGCAAAATGCGTCATCCTCCCCGACCTTGTAACCCCAAGTTCCCATATTTGATCGTTCCCTCTTGACCAGCAGAAGACTACGAAACTGTCATGCAAACTTCACATTAGTTTCTGCACAGGTCAATGCAACCGCCTACGACAGAAGCAAAGCGGACCTCCTCCAAGACCCAGCTAGCAGTAGCTTTGTCCGCACTGCTGCCTCTGGCCAACAAAAATGCTGCGCAATGTGTTGAACGGCTGCTTCGGGGAAGCTGCAACGCAGCGCTTGGATCTCTGGCCAACGGCTGGTGTGGGCCGTTCGCGACTAGGGTGCAAATGGAGTTCCTACCTTTGCAAAGGTCATGATCTGAGAAAAGTAGTCGTGTCAGCGGGTCATGCGCGTGACTGTCAGAGGTATTCAGGCGGACGGTATCGCCATTTGGAGATGCCCGCGGCTCGATCTAGGATCAAGCGAGCAGGCAACTATCGATTAGGACGCTACAGAATGAAAACTGATCCATTTCCCATAGGCTCTCGGGTAATTGTAAATTCGCCAGTAGAGCAGGGGGCCGTTGTAACCATCATCGAAGGCCCGGTCTTCAAGAATGGAAAGACAATCTACAAGGTTGATCACGGAGACTTTGAAAACTGGTATCCAGTTGACGCGCTGAAGCCTTTGCTGAGGCTTGCTTGAGTGGGGTGAGCGCTATCTTTACCTGCTTTGACTGCGGAGGTGTACGGGCGTAGTTGTGCTAAAAGCATTCTTGCTCATGTTATCGAGATCCTGAAAGCCTCAGTCTTTTGTGATCGGGGTTGTTGTTAGGTTTTGAGGTGGGGAAGGCTGTTCTCAGCCCATTTGTGGCATCGGTTCAGGTGTTGTCAGCGTATTTTTCCACGCAAAACGATAGTAGGTTTCTCTTCGCAGAAGCCGAGGACTACCGTCATCGAGGTCGGAAAAGCTGGTTTGTCAAACACCAGTTGGGCCCGCCCCCACTGGCTGCTTTCGGATACACCATGGCGCGACATAAAGGCGTCACATTCCCCCGCGCCTTGTCCGATCCAGTATGCATCATGTGTGCTTCGGTTGGAAAAGTTCCCAGCTAATCCTGGGATGATCAGCGTGGCGGGATAAGCATCAACGTTAGTGAATGAGAAGATGGCTGCGCCACCTTCTTCAGATTCGTACACAATGGGCCCCATGTCACTATCCCACACTTCGTCGGCCAACGTTGGCATGGCCAGTAGGGCAATTACTGCGGCAAGGCGAAAAGCGTTCATGGAGTACTCCTGTTCAGATCAACGTACACAGGTTGGCATACATTGGGTGTCCCGGACAGTGAGCAATCTCGCAATGACCGCGTGGGGCCCATTGCCGCCGTCGCCACTTGGCTTGGATACTGCGCTCGCATCAGGCCGCTTGCAGCCTATTCTGTTGAAAAACTCATGTTGTTTTTGGAACCGACTGCTGATTCAATTCTTTTGTCAGCAATGGAGTTTGATCACGATGATGGGACCACGTCAGGAAGCACAAACCGCTCTGTTCTATGATTTCTCGATTGAGGCTCATGTCCCAAGTGGTCATGTATTGCGGGCGATAAATGGCGTGATCGATCTGTCCAGCGTTCGTGCCCATTTGACTGAGTTCTACAGTTCCACTGGTCGTCCTTCGGTTGATCCTGAGCTGATGATGCGCATGCTGCTGGTAGGGTATGTCATGGGTATCCGTTCTGAACGGCGGCTCTGTGAAGAGGTCCACTTGAACCTCGCGTATCGGTGGTTCTGCAAGCTTGATCTAACGGACCCAATTCCGGATAACTCAGCGTTCTCCAAGAACCGCCACGGTAGATTTCGCGATAGCGATGTGCTGCGCCATGTGTTTGAAACGGTGGTCGCGCAATGCATCAAATCCGGTTTGGCGAGCGGACAACGATACGCAGCCGATGCCAGCATCATTGCCGCTGATGCCAACCGTCAGAAGTCTACGCCGAAGGCAGACTGGAACCCAGAGACGATTGATCCGAGTGAAGCGCCACGTGCTGTTCGAGAGTATCTGGAAACACTTGATGATGCCGCCTTTGGCGCCGCCAGTACCGTTACGCCCAAGTTCATCGCGCATTCAGATCCAGCAGTCCACTGGGCTGCTGCACGCGATGGGCCTGCATTTTTTGCATATTCAACAAACTATTTAATCGATACCGACAATGCCGTGATCCTGGACGTGGAGCCCACACGATCTGTACGCCAAGCTGAAGTGGGTGCAGTCAGAACCATGATTGATCGCGTGCACGAAGCCCACGATTTGCTCCCGGAACGCCTCATAGCAGACACTGCTTATGGCTCCGCACCCATGCTGGATTGGCTGGTCGTGCAGCGAGGCATCGCGCCGCATATCCCCGTAATCGACAAATCTGGGCGCAAGGATGGAACCTTTGAACGTGCTGACTTTACCTATGATGCTGAGAACGATCTCTATATCTGCCCAAATGGAAAAGAGCTGAAAAAGCCGCAGCGAGCATATAAAGCTGGAACGACTGGGGCAAACAAGGATGAAACAATTCGCTACCGTGCCCGCAAATCCGACTGCGATGCATGTGATCTGAAAGAGCGTTGCTGTCCCAAGTCACCACAGCGGAAAGTGACGCGATCTATCTACGAAACGTCCAGAGATGTCGCCCGCGTTTTATCGCAAACCCAAGAATATGCCATCTCATGCAAACTGCGCAAAAAGGTAGAGATGTCATTTGCGCACCTCAAACGCAGCCACGGCTTGGGTCGGCTTCGATTGCGTGGCCCATATGGCGCCCATGACGAATTTATCCTCGCCGCAACCGCCCAAAACCTCAAAAAGCTAGCCAAGTTCGCACCAAAGCCAACTCAAGCCATAGCCGCAGCGTGAAACAGAGACGGGAACACATTCTCCTGACATACAGGGCCGCGAAAACTTCGAGTTTTTCAACAGAATTGGCCCGAAGCGGTCTTCGACGGGGAATGTCACGCCATCAATATCGTAGTTTCGAGATTTGAGGGTCAGTTTCCCGAAAGCGGCCATTCAGCGGACGGCCGAGGCCTTGGCTGATGCTGCGCCTAGGACGAACGACGAACGGCCGCGATTCGCATATAGAAACCCTAGCAAAGTCTGGCTTTTTGCTGGGCCAAAAGCCCTTTCATGCCGCATCTCCCCCGGAAGTTACGGGATTTGTAAGGAGTTACTTATAGACTAGCCATTCTCGTACCTGGAGTATCAGTTTGACCCGTTTGTTTGCCCTTGCCGTCACGGCAGCCACTATCGCTATCTGGTTCCTGATAAACGCTCTTTCCAGCTATTATGTCGAACGCGCGATTTTCAAGGATGCTGCAGAAAAGGCCATGCACTGGGGCAGCTACATGTCGGAACGTGTCCCAGAGCTTGAGCAATTAGTTGCCACGGGGGTTCCTTCGCAAGAGCAAGTGAAAGTCATTCGACAGATCCGAAGCTTAGGCGATGTATTTCGCTTTAAGCTATTCGATTCCGAAGGACGCCTCGTCATAATATCTGATGAAAATTCAATCACACACCCTGCTGGCGTCTCTACAAAACATGATCCTGAGCCACAGATTGTCGCAGATACGCATGAAACAATCATCGCTGTGCATGACGGCACCCAAAAAGAAGGAAGGCCCGATTTGTATGCCGAGGCCTATCTTCCGCTGCTGGGTGGACAAGGAGAAACCACAGGAATCATTGAGGTTTATGTGGATGTTTCGGGCACTCAAACATTTTACAAAGATAGTTTTCAGAAATTCGGGTTGATCGTTTCCGCGGTGTGCGCGCTTTTGTTCCTGCTCCCAACCGCGGGTTTTGCGGTTCAATATCGTATGGCGCATCGTTCCATGGGCGAGGTTGAATACCTCTCTCGATATGATCCACTTACAGGTCTGACAAACCGGGCGGAGTTCCTACGTCGTGCCGAGAGGCTCTATGCGGAGGGTAAGCTCTCGAGCCTGTTATTCATCGACGCTGACAAGTTTAAAAGCATCAATGACACGCATGGCCACGCGGTTGGTGATGGCGTTTCTGTCGCAACTCGGCCGCATATTAACGTCGCAGACAGAAGCAAACGACATCGTTGCACGGTTTGGTGGCGATGAGTTTGTAGTGGCCTTTTGTGGTCTCGAATTGGAGATGATTGAGCCACGTGTCCGGACAATTTTGAAGCATTGCTCGCAACCCCTGCTCGCGGAAGGCGTTTCAATAACAAGTTCGGTTAGCATTGGTGTCGCTTCCATATCTGAAAGTAACAGCTTACCTGACACTCTAGCAGAGGCTGATGCTGCCCTCTACTTTGCCAAGTCGGCCGGACGGAACCAGTTCGCGATTTATGGAGACAGCATGGGAGAGCAACTTCGACGTCGAGTCGAATTAGAAACCCTTGTCAAAAACGCTACTGAAAACGGATCATTTACAATTGACTACCAGCCGCTCGTAGCAGGTGATGATTTCCATCTAATCGGGTACGAGGCGCTCCTACGCCTCAAAAACGAGGACGGGAAATCTATCCCTCCCCTAGACTTCATTCCCCTTGCAGAGGACATGGGGCTGATAGATAAAATAGGCAGCTGGGTTATTTACACGGCGACCAAAGATATATCGATGCAGCCCGGTGAGTTGAAAGTATCAGTCAACTTATCCGTAGTTCAATTTCGAAGTGGTGATCTCCCAAAGGTTGTCGCTGACGCATTGAGCAAATCTGGGCTGCCTGCGAACCGGTTGGAGCTAGAAATTACAGAGTCCTTATTGCTTGGGGATGACCCGGTTATTCTCTACCAAATTGATGCTCTTCGTGAGATGGGCATCTCTATAGCGATGGATGATTTTGGTACAGGATACTCAAGCCTAGGCTATCTCTGGCGCTACGGGTTTGACAGGATTAAAATTGACCAGTCATTCGTCTCCGGGCTGCAGAACAGCCCAGAACGTTCTCTAGAGATTTTGGAATCAGTTGTCATGCTTGGAAAAAAACTTGGCATGGAAGTAACCGCTGAAGGGGTTGAAACTGAAGAACAATCCAAGATTTTGGCAAAGCTGGGCTGTGATGTCTTGCAGGGATTTAAGTTTGGGAAACCCGGCCCTATGCCAACGGTCTGTGGGGCAATGGCCGAGGAACATACCGAACCATTTTTGAAATCTCGAGAATCATAACCGGGAAGCCGGGATTCGGTGGAACTTTGAAAAAATTGAACATCAATTCCGGAAATCCATTTAGCTCTATCTGAAGGCAAGCTGTCTTCCAACGGGTGTTCTATCTTGTCAGCGTCTCCATAGAAGGTGCGAACAGTCAGCTAGAATGTAATTTTTGGGATGACTTAGCTTTGTCCCTATTGCAGCAACGCCGCAAGTCGCCTTTGTCCAAAAACTACCGATGCTGTGTATTGGCCAAATGTACCGTTAAGGGAAAATCCAAACCCTTCGGCTTCTGTAGGAATTCTGAATGAGACTTTTAGAAGCTCCAATCGATGTGGTTTGGGGGGCAGGTCAGGGGCTGCCAAAACAAGCCGATTGTTGCAAGAGCCTCATAGCTGACATTCACCTGTGAAACCAGATTTGCCGCACCAATGACCGGTTTCCCTACCGTTGCGCGGCTTTCTCGCGCCTTGTTTCTTGGGCAAATTTCCGGCTTTGCAAATGTCGCAATCTGCGCACAGCGGCCCTTGGTGCAGTCCACGGCGAAAGTCCCCAATCCGCCCATTCCGTAGATGCAGCCCCCAGACTTGGCCATAGCGGCCGTGGGGCTGCGTTGGGTTGGGTGCTGACCTCGGAAACAAATCCGTAGTCAGGCGAACTGCCAAAAAATGCTGAGATTTTTTGGGTGAGGCTGGACTAGAAAGCCGCTGCACTGGGTATGGTGAGATCTCAGGTTGTTTTACAGTTTCTTGCTTCGTTCTTGGTGTGTTTTGTAAAATAACACCCCATGTATCGTTGAAAATAAACAATATTCGCTAGATTTAGGTTCTGGCGCCGCGAGGCGTGGGGGTTCGAGTCCCTTCACCCGCACCACACTATCCTTTTGAAATCAAAGAAAACCCTTGCAAACAAGGCCGTAAGTCCGTTTCAAGGTTACAACTTTGGTTACAAACGGTGTCGGCATGGCAGGCAAGATCAGGAACTTGGTCAACCGCTCTGGGCGGTATCATGCGCGGCTTGTTGTGCCGAAGGATTTACGCGAAGCAGTTGGGAAGACTGAGCTACGCACGCCGCTTGGTGGTGACTACCGGGAAGCTCAGAAACTCTTGCCCGGTGCCGTGGCGCAGCTTCAACACAGGATCGCGCAAGCTGAGCGTCAGGCGGGGCAGGGTAGGTCACGGGCAACCCCGGCGCGCTACCCACTGGCACCTGACCAGATTGCACACAGCCACTACACACAGCGCCTTGTCTTTGATGATGAGCTGCGCAGTGATCCGCGCTACGCCTCTTTTGGCTATGTTGATGAACTTCTAGTTCAGCGCTTACGGGATGCCATTGCCGGAAAAGCTGACAGTGAAGAGTTAAACGCGTTGGTCGGTAGGCAGATTGAACGTTTCCGGGCAGCCGGCAATCTTGATGCAGAACCCGGAAGCGATGAATGGCGTGTGATTGCCCGTGCCCTGTGTAGTGCTGAACTTGAGGCTCTGGCACGGGTCGCTGAGCGAGACGAGGGTGACTATACTGGCACACCGGCTGCGCCGATCATCAAGGACTCACAGCCACCAGAGAATGCCGCTGCCAGGGTCAACCTGACAGACTTGTGGTCTGACTACGTGAACAGCCGTGTGCAGGCTGGATTCATGCGTGACGGTGGTAAGCGTCAGCGCCCGGTCATTGAAAATCTGCGCAAATTCCTTAGGCACAACAACGCAACCCGGATCACAAAGAAAGACCTGCTGGCGTGGCGAGACCACCTGATGAAAGACCTATCGGCCAAGACCGTCAACGATATCTACCTTTCCGCTGTCCGGTCACTGTTCACATGGGCAGTGGAGAATGACCGCTTGCCTGAGAATGTAGCAAGCAACGTAAGGCAGCCAAAGCCGCGCAAGGTGTATGGGCGTGAGCGTGGATATACCGACGAAGAGGCCGTCAAGGTTTTGAAGGCGTCGCGCACATACGAACCGCAGCCTGATTCAACCGGGCATGTTCGTGAGTCTGAGCAAATGGCGAATTTGAAGCGCTGGGTGCCGATCATCTGCGCTTTCACTGGTGCGCGCGTTTCTGAGATCACCCAGTTACGCAAAGAGGATATCCGGAAGGTCGACGGGCATTGGGTGGCGCGTATCACACCCGATGCAGGAACCGTCAAATCAGGTGGCTATCGTGATGTGCCATTGCACCCCCAGATCATTGAAGAAGGTTTCGCGCAGTTTGTAGCCAATGCAAAACCCGGCCCCATGTTCCATAATGCGACTGAGCCTGAGAAGTTTCAGCGCGCGGCGGTGATCGTTTCTAATAAGCTGTCAGACTGGTTGCGAATGAGTGGACTTCGACCAGAGGGACTACAGCCAAACCATGCTTGGCGGCACCGCCTTAAGACGCAGTGCCGTGAGCTGGGAATCTCTGATCGTGTTGTGGACGCCATACAAGGCCATGCTGGCAGGACTGCTGGCGACAACTACGGTGACGTGACGTTGAAAACTAAAACCGACGCAATTGCGAAGTTGCCTGACTACGAAATCCTGAATTGAAAGCGCCCCACTTCCAATTGCTATTAGTTCTTTTCAGTCAGTGTCCGGATTTCTTAGTCGCTTCGCGTAACAATCAGCTTTCCGTCTGGACGGCTACAAGTGATAAGCGCTGATTTGGAATCTTTGCTAAGACGAACCATCGTCATTATATCTGTATCTACTATTCTTGTTATGCTGGCATCAGTGCTGGTAGCTTTCTTCCGTATGAACTGATTACAATCTTCGAAACTCATTGGGCGAGTTTGTGCTTTGGGCAATGTCGATGGCTGAAGGAACAGAAACCCAAGCCAAACCGCAACAACTACTCCTGCACTTATTAGTGCGGTTTTCCGGGCGCGTCCATAGGTGGCGCGAAAAGGGTTCGGACTGTCTTCTGTCGAAGTCGGGACCAGCCCAAGCGTTAGTATCCAGAGTGGTGGGATTATCAATAGCCAATGTATTTTGTTCGTTGCGCGCATGTCATTCACCCTTGAAATCGATGCGAACACGAAAATTGCTAACGAAGTCGCAGAAACGAGTATGCCGATGGTTGTATGCCAGAAGCTGATGCGCTGCCTCCAGAAGGAGAGTCCTGATAGATGCAGCCAATATCCAAACGACACCGACGCTATCAGCAATCCAAGTGATAGCCACCAAGAACGACGATTAAGCCGATGATTCAGAAAATGGGTTCCCATAGCGCATTCCGTTCTGTTCTTTGTGCAGGTATCTTTTTGTAAATACTACTGAAGTTATTGGCTTCACCAACTTGAAGCCCATAGTCGTTTCTTGCGAGATTCGAACCGTCAGAATGTTACTTCTTTCTTCCACTGCGAATCGAAGTGTGGTATTTGTGCCACACTCACAATTCACAGCGGACCACATGCCCTTTCAGAAGATCAAAACCGCCCTTGGATTCAGCGCCGAAGAAAAGGCGCTGACACTGACCGACCCGGACGCGCTGACCCTGTTTGGCGCTATCCCAACCACAACCGGCCTGCACATCGGTCCCGGCAACGCCATGCGCGTTCCCGCCGTGGCCTGTGCGGTATCCCTCATTTCCGAAACCATCGGCGCGCTGCCGGTCAAGCTCTATGACCGTGAAACCAAAAACGCCCTGAAAGATCACCCGGCTTACCGGCTGGTGCATGATGAGGCGAACGAGTGGACAAGCGCGGAAGAGCTGCGCGAAAGCTTGACCACAGACGCCCTGTTACATGGTGCTGGTCATGCCCAAGTAATCCGCCTGGGTGATGGCACCCCCTATGAGCTGCACCGGCTGGAACCCGGCAAGGTGCAACAGAACTTCGAACCGGACGGCGAACCCTTCTATCTGGTTTCAACCGACAACGGTCAGGTTCGCATGTCCTATCGGGACGTGCTGCGCATCGAGGCATTCGGTGGCACATCACCTGTCACGCTTGGCCGTGAAGCCATTGCGTTGGCCCTGAGTTTTGAAAGTCATATTGGCGGAATCTTCGCGAATGCTGGTCGCCCTTCTGGCGTCATTACACATCCGCTGTCCGTGACTGTTGAAGCCAAAAAGGCATTGTCAAAAAGTTGGCTCGAAACACACTCAGGGAAAAAATCCGGCGGCACTGCGCTTTTGGATGAAGGGATGCAATACCACCAGATTTCAATGTCTCTTACTGATGTTCAGTTTTCCGAAAACCGCCTTGAACAGATCAGAGAAATTGCCCGTGTGTTCCGGGTGCCGCCAACCATGCTTTTCGAGCTGTCGCGCGGCACCTGGTCGAACACCGAAGAAATGAACCGTCAGTTCTACAACATGACACTCAAGCCGTGGCTGACAGATTGGGCATGGGCCTATTCTCGGTGCCTGCTGACCACGGAAGAACGCTCCGGTGCCTATATTGAAGCGGTTACAGACGACCTGCTGCGCACCGACACCGCAGCCCGTGCAACCGCCTTTGGTCAGTATCGCAGCATGGGTGCCATGACCGCAAACGAGGTCAGGGCCGCACAGAACCTGCCTCCTCTGCCGGGCGGTGACAAACTCGAAAACCCCTACACCACGACAACCACAACCACGACTGCCCCGGCAGACGCCAAAAGGGAAAAGACCGAATGACCGACAAATCGAATGTCGCCCCCGATGTAGAGACTGCCCTGAAAGCAATTGCGGCATTACGTGACGCCGATGAGTTTCACGTTCTGTCGATCATCATCGGAAAAGGCGGGATGCAGGTCATGCCGCTACAGACTTTGGAAATCGGTGAAGGCGAGAAGGTATGAACCTGACCCACACCGCTTTTTTCGGCGACGGCGAACACAACTTTGCCCTGACCGATGACATGGTCACCGAACTTGAGCGCATTGCTGATCTGGGTATCGGCGCGCTCTATCTGCGCTGCGTCAACATGCAGTTCACCCTGTCTGATCTGGTCGAAGTCATCCGGTTTGGCCTGATAGGCGGAGGTAGCTCACCGGAACAGGCCGCGCGCCTAACCGACACCTATGGACGCAACCGCCCGATTGACGAGTTGTATCCGCTGGCCTTGGACATTCTTGACGCCCGTTGGGGTGGTGCAGTCGAAGACGGCGAGTCCGCAGAATGACAGACCGTATTGAAATCAAGGCGGCTCTGTCTGTCACAGACGAAGGCGAGATCACCGGCGTCGCATGGCCCTTTGGCTCTGCTGACCGGGTGGGCGACGTAATCGAAAAGGGCGCAATTACATCGCCCGGAAATCTGCCAATGCTGTTTGCCCATGATCAGGCCCAGGTAATCGGCGTTTGGGATCACATCGAAGAAACCGACGAAGGGCTGACCGTCAAAGGCCGCTTGCTGGTCGAAGGTGTAGAGCGCGCCCGTGAAGTGCGCGCGATGATCCAGAACAAGGCCGTGTCCGGTCTGTCGATTGGTTTTGTCACCAAGCAGGCCAAGCGTCACGCCAAGGGGCGCACAATCACCGCCGCTGCCCTGCACGAAATTTCTGTTGTCGCCGTCCCGTGTCATCCGGGCGCACAGATCACTTCTATCAAATCCGATGACACCGCCATGCCCTCAAAGGAGACAAATTACATGGAAAATGAAGACCTGATCGACGATCAGAACGAACCGCAGACCCCGGCCAATGCGCCCCAGATCGACACCAAAGCTTTCAATGAGATCAAAGCCCGCCTGGACAAGATGGAGGCCAAGGCGAACCGCCCCCGGATCACCGGTGCCGGAAACCCGGTCATGGGGAGTGACGAGGCGAAGGCCTTCACCAGCTTCCTGCGCACCGGCGATGCTACTGAGGTCAAATCGCTGTCATATGGTGCTGGCACTGGCGGCATTCTCGCCCCTGAGACGGTCAGCAAGAATATTCTGGAAAAAGTGGCAGAGTTCTCGCCGGTTCGCGGTGTGGCTCAGACAATACAGATGAATGGGCCGCTGATGCAGCTCCCCCGGCTGGTGCAGGAAGTTGATCCGGCTGAAGTAGCTGAAGGTGCAGCAAAGACTGAGGACGAACCGACCTTCGAACAGATCGACCTTAAGCCGTTTGAAATGGCTGTGATCGTTCCTGTGACGAAAATTCTGTTGGAAGATTCCCAGATCGACCTGTCGGCCTATCTGGGCAATCACATTGCGCGCAGGTTCGGCCAGAAAGAGGCCACTTGGTTCGTCAATGGCAACGGCACTACGCAGGCAGAAGGCGTTCTGACTTCGACGGAGGTTGCCGACAACCAAATCGCTACAATCGACGCTGATGCTCTGATCGACCATTTCTATTCGGTCAAAACCACCTATGCCGCCAATGGCGTGTGGATGATGAACCGCAAGACGATGGCGCTTGTGCGCAAGCTCAAGGATGCTGACGGTCAGTATTTGTGGCAGTCGGGTCTAACTGCCGGTCAGCCCGCGAACCTTTTGGGCCGCCCGGTCTATGAAGCTGTAGATATGCCCGACGCGACCGCTGGGAATACTCCGATTGTCTTTGGTGATTTCGCCACGGGTTATGCTGTTGCTGACCGGATCGACTTCGAATTCAATCGCGACGAGACCACCCGGTTTGCAAATGGCATTGTTCTGCTTGGGGCCCGCCGCCGCGTCGGTGGTCGTGTGGTGATGGGGGAAGCCCTGTCCAAGCTGTCGCTGGCGGCATAAATCACCATGAGAACGCAGCCTGCATATGATGCAATCGCACTGGAATACGGCGGCAACGCCGTTTTCTTGCGCCCGTCTTTGCGGGCTGCAATCCACCTAGAGAGGTTGCATGGTGGCTTCCCTGAGCTTTTGCGCAAGATTGAAGAATTCGACACCCTGACTGTCTGGCATGTCATTACGGCAAGCGCTGGTAGGCCTGCCACAGATGACCTGTTTGGCTATGCCTCGACACAGCCCTTGTCAGGCTTCGCGCAGGCCGCACAGGCACCTTGTTTTGAGCTGGTTGCCGCATTGTTCCCCAAGGCCTCAGAGGCCGAAACCACAGCCCCCAGGAATGCAAATCCGATGCCGTGGTCAGAGGTGTTCGCCAGCTTTACAAGATCGCTACCGGCTGGCTGGGGTGGACGCCTGATACCGTATGGAACGCCACACCGCAGGAAATCACAGACGCCTTTGAAGGCCACATGAGTATGCTTAAGGCCATTCACGGCAGTGCAGAGGAAGAACAGGCCAATAATGGCCCCACACCGGAACAGCGCAAAGAGAACGCAGAGCTGGGTCTTGATCCTGAATTCGACCGCGGCGGATTGGCTGCACTGAAAGAGCTTTCCGCTATGCGAGAAGGGATGATCATCTAATGCCCAGGCCGCCACATATCTGCACCTGTGGTCAAATCGTGCCAAATGGTGAGCGTTGTGCTTGTCAGGTCAAGCGAACCCGTGAGCGTAACAGACGCCATGACAGACGCCGTCCAACCGCATCACAGCGCGGCTATGGCAGCGCATGGCGCAAAGCCCGTGACCTGTTTCTCAAGGTCAATGACCGTTGTGCATGGCCCGGTTGCGGTGCGCTTGCCACCACCGTTGACCATATCATCGCACACCGTGGCGATATGCGCCTGTTCTGGGATCGCAGTAACTGGCAACCGCTATGCACATCTTGCCACAACCGTCGAAAGCAACAGTTAGAGTTCGTTTACTAAAAGACTATCTTTACTACTATAACTACTATACGATAGTTATGTCAGCGTAAGGAGAATCGCTATGCAAATGAAATCAATCGAAATCGACTTTGATATTCACAAACTTATAGAGGCTGAGAGGCGTGGGTTTGATGAGCCGGAATATGTCGCCCTGCGGCGGCTGCTTGGTCTTAAAGAAGCTGCTGGTCCAGTTGAGACTGACGCCGCAAGTGAGGGAAGGCCCTTTATTCAAGATGGAGTTTCAATCCCGCATGGGTCGCTTGCCCGGATGGAATACCTGCGTGGAAGTCAGGTCTATGAGGGGCAGTTTCTTGATGGATGCTTAGTCCTAGAGGGAACGAAGTCTTCACTCTCTTCAGCTGCCGCAGCGGTTGCGGTTACCAAGGACGGCACGAAACCAAGTCTAAACGGGTGGTTGTATTGGCAGGCACAGGTTCCTGGGCAACAGGAGTGGCGCTCGCTTGATGACTTGCGCGCTGAGTTTCGAAAGCGAGGAGGGAAGTAACGCTCAGTTAAAAGCATTCGAAACGCAAGCAATGCGTTGGCTTTGATGGCTGCCCCTGTCTGGGGGTGGCCTCAGACTTTGGGACTTCTCAGGGGACCGGCGGGGGGGGGGCCGCACAAGATAGGTGCTAAATAACTTTTTTAACGGCTCTTCTTTGATCGGGTAAAATATGATATGTTATAACAAACATATTGCTGAGAGTTCCAGAATGACCGCCCATACGCCCGTTGCGCTGCTTAAGTCGCAGCTCAATCTTGACCATGAACTTGATGACGCCTTGCTTGCACATAAGCTGGACGCCGCTGAAATCTGGATCGGCCACTATACTGGTGTTCCATTTACCGCCGGTGACGCAGCTCTGACCGAAGCCGCGTTGCAGCTCGCATCATATTGGTATGAGCAGCGCGAGGCCGCATCCTTCGATGTATCAACCAAGCCTGTGCCATTCGGTGTGCGTGACTTGCTGGATTCCTACCGGGAACAGGTTACTGGCTATGTCACTCAGTAAACAATCCAAAGCCTTAGAGGTCAGACTTAAGGCCATTCCCGCTGCTGTTGTTAAGGGTGTTGTTCCGGCGCTGATCAAAGGTGCAGAGGAAACAGCTGCCATTATGCGCGCCCTCGTGCCCGTGGATGACGGTGACCTGAAAGCGTCAATTACCGTGACCAAACCCGGTCAGACAACCCCGGCTTACGCAGAGGGTGGCGGCAAGCGAACCGCTGGCAGCAATCAGGCACTCGTAACTGCCGGGAATGAAGACGTGCGCCACGGCCACTTGCAGGAATTTGGCACCGTCGCACAGGAGGCACAGCCGTTCCTGCGCCCGGCTGCAAGGCTGGCGAAGCCAAGGGCACAGCGCCGCATTCAGCGCGCCATCGGGCAGTCCATTAAGAAAGCCGCAGAGGGTAAGTCATGATCACCCCAGATATTGAATTCCAGTCCGCAATCAGAGCCGCCCTAGTCGCAGACCCAGTTGTAACCGGCCTTGTGCCTGTTGATAGTATCCGGGCCGGATCGACGCGCCCGGAAAAACTGCCATGCATCATTCTTGCCAATCCCCAGACGATCCACCTTGGCCGCACGGCTGGCGGCTCATATTTGACGCGCGTTTATATCGACCTGCATATCTGGGCGCTGGAAGACGGCGCACATGGCCCGGCAGATCGGCGCCGCGTTGTCCGTGTCATTGTGGGATGCACCGCAGACAAATGGAGTCGGGATCGACGAATACACCCGCCCCGGTTTTGCATTCACGCGCGACCCTGACCCAGAACGGGCCTATTGCCACGGCGTCGGCACCGTCGAAGGCGTGATCAGGTGGAAGGTGTGAACATGATCAGGGCCGGGAAACTTGATCGCCAGATCACCATTGAACGTCAGACTGAAACCGTGGCTGCAAGCGGTGCCGTGCTGAAGACATGGGCACCCGTGGCGACCGTCAGGGCTGAGTTGGTGCAGCGCAATGCTGACGAATACCTTGCCGGGTTCGGTGAGGCTGAGAGCGGCAATGCCGTGTTCCGCATCCGATATTTGGCAGGGATCACCACGGCTGACCGTGTGACCTGTGATGGCACCACCTATGACATTGACGAGATTGCCGAGCTGGGCCGTAAACGCGCTCTTGAGCTGCGCACGGTGGCAAAATGACCGTGCATTCACGCGGTGTGAAACCGCCCATTTCCGCAGACAGTGAGGCGTTGACCAAAGCACCGGTGGTGCCGAAGTATCTGGCATCGCACGCCAAGGCTGAATGGCGGCGCATCATGCCGCAGCTTATCGGGCGTATTTCCGGATACCTCACCTCGCATTCATACACAGCCGCAGGGATCATAACCGCTGAGCAGTATTGGCTCACAACCTACGACAGCATAAGGGGCCATGCGGTAGATCCTGAAAGGCAGTTGTTGTTCCTGTCTGTAGATAAGCCCCATCCTGAAAACCGTGGCATCGCGGTTATCGACTATTCCGACCCGACCGCGATGGTGGAAATTGCGTATATCAGTTTCTACGAGACTATAGGCAATGAGGCGAACACAGCAGCGCAATACATGCACTGGGATGCGGACTGGCAGCGCCTGCTGGTCACAGCGAGCGCAACGGCTGTCTATGTCGATATTTCCAACGGGGCAGCGCCTGCCGTTCTGGGTCACTTCCACGATACCACGTACCTGGCCGGTGCTACCACCATCAGACCAGCAGGAGACATTAGCTAATGTATGTCAAAATCATAGAGGGCAAGCCAGAGATCTACAGTCTGGCGCGGCTTCGCAAAGACAATCCGCAGACCAGCTTTCCCAAGAAAATACCTGATGCGCTGGCTGCGAGTTTTGGCGTTTATCCGGTCACGGTCGCTGACCGGCCAGCCCACCAGGTCGGAATGGTGGCGGAACGTGATGCAGTGCCGGTGCTGGTCGATGGGGCGTGGGTTCTGGGCTGGAGCCAGCGCGCCAAGTCCGAGACTGAACTGGCGCCTGATCTGGCGGCGCGGCTCGATGAGGGCAAGGCTGAATGTCGCCGCCGGATCTTCGCGGTGGTTGATGAAATGGCCCAGATCAATCTTGTGGCGGCGGCTAGTACCGGTCTGCTGTCGGACGCGCAGCGGGCCGCCTATATCGCGGGGCTTGGGTGTATAACGCAGATGCGCGGCACCTGGCCGGGTCTGGTCGAGGCCCGTGCAGATCTGTCTGACGATGCCAATTGGCCTGCCGTTCCCGATGGGGCCGCTGCCCTGGTCGCGGCGTTCTGAGGGGGGCGAGAATGACCATGATTGAAAACAGTGATCGCGGGCTAACGATCAATAAAGGCCTCGCCTGGACAATGGTCAGCGGGCTGGTTGTCGCTGGCATATGGGTTGGGGTTCAAACGGCTACCCTGTCCTCTGGCATCAAGACGCTGCAGGGCGATTTGACCGATGCAATCCAGTCCCAAGAGATCGAGGGAAACAGGCGGGACGCTTTGGCCGCTCGGGTGCGGGCGTTGGAGACAAAAAGCGCCGCGCGGGATGCCTCGTTTCAGCACCTTGGGAGCAGCCTGCAGGAAATGAAGTCACAGCTCTCTGAGAACAATCGCTTGCTGCGCGAAATGCTGCGCAAGGGGCGAGTGCCCAGCAACAAGCCACCCCAAAATTCAAACCTGAAACCACCCCTGCCTTTGGCGGGGATTTTTGCATTGGAGAAACCTCATGAAACTTGTTCCAAACGCGCGCCAGATCGCTCTGCACTCGCATTCGATGTGGGCGGGCTATCTCGGCCTGTTGTGCCTGGTGCTGCCAGAGGCGCTGTTCTGGCTCTTTGGCCGGATACCAATCCCCGCCTGTGGTGGTGCCTGGGCGTGGTCCTGGTTGGCTATGGTCTCATTGGCCGGGTGAAAGATCAGGGGATCGATCGCAGCAAGCTGCGCAGCTCCTCGATCGCGGCATTCCTGGCGCTGGCCTTGCCTCTGATCGGAGGCTGGGAGGGCATGCGCAACCATGCCTATCTGGATCTTGTTGGGGTGCCGACGATTTGCTTTGGCCACACCAAGGGCGTGCGCCTTGGCGACTATATGACGGACGCCCAATGCGAGGCGCTGTTGAAAGTTGAAGCCGTGGAATATCGCGAGGGGCTGCATGGGTATTTCTCAGCAGATACCAAGGCGCACCGCCTGCCTGCGGCGCGGGATGCGGCCTATGTGAGCCTT
>NZ_MWVJ01000127.1 GCF_002087335.1 Pseudophaeobacter leonis | reverse complement strand
TAGGGGCGGACCACTTCAAAGGGGGAGGCTCAGGACGATCCTGATCTTCTCTTCAGATGAATAGTGCTTGCGGGTCGCCCGTTTGATATCTTTGACGATCTTCTCGCTAGGGCTTTTGCGTATTCCTGTTGTCTTTCTCATCATCCACCCCTCAGTGGTTACGATGAGCCAAGAACTCTCTCTTATCAAATACCGCTATTTGGACCCATAAGCGCTGACGTCAGACAGCGCGGCAGCAGCAAGAAATTTAATAAGTCCTGAGCCCCAATTACGCCAGGTCCTGTCCAGAAACCGGGGAATTAGGTCAGGGTGTGTTTGCAGAAAACGTCTACAAATCTCCTCCGCTCAACTCAGGAAAACCGTAATTATATATGTCTTCGTCTCCACGAGCGACCGACAAACAGCTCTGCGCATTAGATTTCGCCAAAGCCAAGCTACTTTGATATTTTAAGTCTAAAGCCATGCATCCGCGGATTCGGCTATTGAATTCGTCTTCAGCCAAGCTTTCGAGACATTCGTCAAACTCCATAATCGTAGATATTTGCCAAACTATTTGCTCCAGCCTCTTTCTGGCTGACTGAATTCCATCTTTGTCCAGATTGCTTATCTTGAGAGCTACGCCCTCTTCTTCGGCGATGATTTCAATACTAGGTTTCAACTCGATAATCCATAAATGATGCTTTGCAAGCACTATAGCAAGCAGAGCAGAACAGGCGCAATATGTGCCTGCCGCGCTTGAGACCTGCCCCAAGTGCACGTTTAAGCTACCTTGCGTTCGAAGGCCACGGGGCTTTACCTCCCAAATGCTGAGTGGCGTCGACTCGGATTGTAGACGCCGTGTGTGGATGCCCCTTTCAATGCAAGAAGTTGTTCTGATTGCTTGGACTTTTTTGCACTGAGCCTCCCCCTTTGAAGTGGTCCGCCCCTATAGTTAGGAAAGCGGAGGACCAAGTATGGCCATAAAGAGACCCAAGCCTGAAGAGATTGTCGTGAAGTTACGGCAGGTTGAAGTTCTATGGGACAAGGCATGCCCCGGATTGATGCGATCCGTCAGATCGGCGTGACGGAGCAAACCTATTACCGCTGGAAGAAGAAGTACGGCGGAATGGGCACGGAACAACTCAAGGAACTGAAGCGTCTTCAGAAAGAGAACGAGCGCCTTCGGCGCGCGGTTTCTGACCTGACACTGGACAAATTGATCTTGAGGGAAGCCGCAACGGGAAACTTCTGAGCCCCTCGCGCCGACGTGCCTGCATTGATAGATGAAGGTTTCTGAGCGTCGCGTTTGTCGCGTCCTGGGCCAGCACCGATCCACGCAACGTCGAGCACCACAGGGGCGTGATGACGAAGATCGCTTGGTCGCAGACATGATCGAGCTGACGCGTCAGTCCGTCGATATGGCTACCGCCGGGTGGCTGCCTTGCTGAGGGACGCAGGCTGGCCCCCTCTCGGCAGATTGCTTTGCAATCGCCTGCCGGGCAGCGAGTGAATGACAAACGTGTCGAGCGTTTGTGGCGACGTGAGGGGCTCAAAGTGCCTATGAAACAACCGAAGAAAGGGCGACTGTGGCTGAACAACGGATCATGTGTCCGGCTGCGTCCCGAATATCGCAATGAATCGCCCACCTGCGCCAGAGGCCATCGTTCCGATGGACCAAAGGCCAATCATGCACTAACTTTCAAGTTGGACCACTCAAGTGGGGCTGCTCAGGACGATGCTTCGCATGACCTTGCCGGCCAAGGCATAGTCAGTCTCCTTTGTTACAGTATATGCTATCAAGGAGCGGCATCAAACCGCGACAGGTCCAAAAGACCGGACACGCTCCTCAGATCCGCTGTTGGATGGACACGTTTGATTTTACATCCAATCCATGCGCCCCTCTAACATGAGCAACGACGTCTCCGTTCACGAGCAAATCCGCACCATTCCCGTCTTCCCAATCACGAAACTCCAGTGAGTTCTCCACATCGAAAGGCAGTTCTCCCGAATACGAAAGCATGATGACATCTTCCGGAGGGGTGAAATCTATGATTGTTGGTTCATATCCATCGGGGTATTCGCCAAGATCAGTTGGCCAGGTTGGAGCGTCCGAGTATTGATCGAAAACCTCTTCATCGTAAAAATCAATCCGGAAAGTATCTTTGCCCTGCCCCCCCTCGAGAGTGTCTTGACCGGCCACGTCTGGATCACCTGAACGAAAATCGACATCCTGTAACCACAAGCTAGCCGACAAGGTATCATTCCCCTCTCCACCGGAAAGAAAGTCAGACTCCTCCCCCCCAATCAGTGAATCATCCCCCTCATCACCGTAAAGGCTGTCGTGACCGACGCCGCCAATCAGGGTATCATTACCTGCGCCGCCATGCATACTGTCATCCGAGTGAACTGACCAATCGTCGTCCCCGCCCCCCAACAACAAATCGTCGCCTTCATCACCAAAGATCGTATCATTACCATACGAGCCAGAAATTGTGTCGTTGCCTGAGCCCCCATTGAGCTGGAAATCGTGGTATGCTCCAGCAGAGATACTGTCCTCACCATTCCCTCCGAAGATGGTTGATTCTGCATCCAAATATCGAGAAGAATAACTTCCAACATCAATGGTATCATTGCCGTCGCCGCCAAATATCAAATCAGCGCCATCAAGACCGTCGATCTCATCGTTTCCTTGGCCAGCATGAACTAAGTCACTTCCACCTGTACCCTCAATTTGATCTGAGCCATCAGTTCCCGAAATCTCATTGTCGAAATCAGTATCATTCGCACCGCCATCGAAATCACTATTGCTGGCTTCATCCGAACTCCCAAAGTCGATGAACATTAGCCCAGCAATCATAGGCAACAGAATTAGACCTAACATGTTTCCATCCAACTCACTGATGTCTACTCAACTCACTTATTGACTTCCAGCGTGAGCGAGTACATCTATTTGAGCAAGTCAAAAGTCCTTACAGTTTAATTGAGGTGTCCCTAGCTGTTTGATCCCATGGTTTGATGGTGCGATCTGTTCTTTGGAATGGAAGGAAGCATTGTGGGACAAGTACGTCACGGCTGCGCCGCGACCACGCACGCCGTCAGAGCAGCAATACAGCGATCCATTGGCTGACAGGGTTATGCGTAGCATGATCCCGAGAAGCGCAATGAACCGCGCCGTGTTTGTCGGAGGCTG
>NZ_MWVJ01000126.1 GCF_002087335.1 Pseudophaeobacter leonis | reverse complement strand
CGCGCCAGTGCCTCGATATAGGCGGGTTCATCAAAATAGGGCGCGATGGTGCGGGCGGCGGGCTGCCAGGTTTCTTTCATCAGAGCGCGAAAGAACTCATCATTGGCGGTGCCGGAGGTGGCGCCGGCATAGTGGGGATAAAGCGGCACAAACAGGATTTTCTGACAGCCTGCCTCAACCATGGCGCGCACCTTGGACTGGGTCGACGGGTTGCCATAGCGGATGCAGAAATCGACCATGACCTGGTCGCCATAGCGCTGGGCCATAGCCTCGGCCATCTTTTCGGTCTGCTGTTTGGTGATGGTCATCAGGGGGCTTTCGCCCTTGTCGTGATTCCAGATCGATTTATAGGCCGCGCCCGATGAAAAGGGCCGTTTTGTCAGGATGATCAGTTGCAACAAAGGCTGCCACTTCCAGGCGGGGTAGTCGATCACCCGCTTGTCCGACAGGAACTCACCCAGATAGCGGCGCATTGGCCAGTAGCTGTAATCATCAGGTGTGCCGAGGTTGGCCAGAAGGATACCGACCTTTTCGCCCTTGATCTTTGGGTGATCAGCTGGCGCGTGGGCGGGGCAGGTGGCGGGGGCGGAAGAATCCAACATAGGGGCGGTGGTCCTGTATCTGCGGCAAAGCTTTGCTTGTGGAAACCATGGCGAAAGTCACAATCTGCCATCAGTTTTCATACTACGGGGTCAAAGGCCAATTGGATCATATTGGCGCAGTGATTTGTTTTTCTTATCGCTCGGGTCGCGGAGGCGCGGCTAGGAGATCAGTCAGGCAGCTTGGTTTCTGGTACCTTCAGGGCCTCAGAGAGGCGCATCTTGGCAGAGCCGGGGCGCAGCGGCTGCTGCTGGCTGTCTGACGGCGACCAGCCGGTGAGGCAGACCAGCTCAAAGGTTGCGGGTAGTTTGCCGTTTGGCAGGCCAAAGTGTTCTTGGTAGATGGCTTCGGTCTGGGCAAACAGCGCCCGGGGGCTGAGGTGTTTCAGGCGCTGGCTAAGGGCATTGCCCTCGCCCATGGCGCGCAGATCCCGCATCAGATGCAGACTGTCGCGGTATTGCGCAGTGAGCGGCACAACATCGGCCACCGGCAGGGCAAAGCCCGCCCGTTGCAGCAGCCCGCCCAGATCCGCACTTCTCCCATCGGTGAGATACGCGGCGACAAGCCGCCTGAGACAAGCGCCGCGGCCTCACGGGGGCGGCGCGCAGCTCGTGCAGGGTGCGCCCGCCGAGGGTGATGGCCAGCAGCAACCCGTCCTCGCGCAAAGCGCGGCGACACTGAATGAGCTGTCCAACCGGATCATTGGCCCAATGCAGCCCCATGGCATGCACCACCAGATCATGGGTCCCGGGGGTGAGGTCCAGAACGTCGTCATCGTGGACAATTTTGGCATCTTGCAGGGAATCGCGCCAAACTTCAGCAAAAGGAGTCACAATTGCCGGACTCGTAAAGGTCCTGTTAACTAAGCTTAAGCGATCTTCAACTTCGTCCCTTGCCAGGTCGTGAAGGAATAGGGCCGCGCGCTGGTGGCGGGCGCGATGGTTTCTCAGGGCCTGAGGATCAAACAGCTCTGGCTGTGATTTGGGTGCTTGCGTCATAGGAGTTCTTTAGATGCTGCGCGCGTCGTTTCAAACCGCTGTTTCACTTGTTTATCCGCCCAAATGTCTGGGCTGTGATGAATTGGTTGAGCAGGACTTCGGTCTGTGCGGCTCCTGCTGGAGGGATGCGCATTTTATCAGCGGCACGGTCTGCGAAGGCTGTGGCCAGCCTCTGCCCGGGGATACGGATGGGTTTCGTCTGGACTGCGATGAATGCATGTCAACGCCGCGCCCCTGGAGCCAGGGACGTGCTGCGCTGCTGTATAAGGACAAGGCGCGCAAGCTGGTGATGGCGCTGAAACATGGCGACCGCGCAGATCTGGCGGCGCCCGCAGCCGGCTGGATGCAGCGGGCGTCGGGGCCGCTGCTGCGGGACAATCCGCTGCTCTGCCCGGTGCCGCTGCACTGGTCGCGCCTGATAAAGCGGCGGTATAATCAATCCGCCTTGATTGCCGAAAACCTGTCACGGCTTGCCCAGCTGGACCACTGCCGGATATGTTGCGACGAATCAAGGCCACGCCAAGCCTGGAGGGCAAAACCCGGGCGCAGCGCTTTGCGGTCCTGCAGCGCGCAATTGTCGCCCATCCGCGTCACCGGGCTCTGATGC
>NZ_MWVJ01000125.1 GCF_002087335.1 Pseudophaeobacter leonis | reverse complement strand
CCTATGAGCTGATCGATGCGGCGGGCGGCTATCGCAAGCTGATGCCGCTGTTGTCCGAGGCGGTTGGTTGCGCCTTCCCTGAGCTGGCCCCTGCCAGTGCCGAGGCTGGCGAAGAGGCTGGCGAAGCCAGCGAGGGAAAGGCAGAGACCCCCGTGAGCCACTAGACTGGCAATCCCTGTTAGAAACGTGGTGCGGGTTTGGCCTGCACCACGTTGAATTCTGGGACGTCTCCTTGCGGGAATACCACCTGATCACCTCCGGTAAGATCACAGCCAAAAACGAAGAGTTCAAGGCGCGGCGGGTGCTCAATCAAGAGCTGGCAACACTGGTCAAGTTTGGGTTCCATAATCCAAACAAAATGCCGGATTTCACCAAAGCGAAGGCTGCACAGAAGCCCGGATCTGGTGAGAAAAAAGCCAATCACGCGCGGCTGCACCAGTTCCTTCTGAACCAATCATTCCAATCCAAATAGGTGAAAATATGGGCGCTATTATTGGCTCGCTGCGCGGGCTGCTGTCTCTGGAATCTGCTGCCTTTGAAAGCGGTGCCAAGCGCGGCATTGCGGCTATGGGCAACGTGGAACGCCGCATGGTGCGGATGGGGTCTGCGGTTGAAAAAGCTGGGCGCAAAATGGCGCTGGGGCTGACCTTGCCGATGGCAGGCGCTGCCGTGATCGCAGTCAAATCCAGCCTGCAGATTGTGGACGCACAAGCCAAGATGGCGCAATCGCTGGGCACGTCTGTGCAATCGATGCAGGTGCTGCAGCGCGCGGCGGATCTGTCTGGCGTGTCGATCGGGGAAGTCGAGCAGGCAACCATCCAGCTCACCAAACGTCTGAGCCAGGCGGCGGGGGGCGCGGGGCCAGCCGTGAAGGCACTGGAGCAATTGCACCTGAGCGCGGCCGAGCTGTCGCGCCTGCGCCTGGATGAGCGGCTGGCCAAAATCCAGAACGCCATTGCGGACTATGTGCCGGTTGCGGAGCGCGGGGCGGTGGCCTCGGAACTGTTTGGCAGTCGGGCCGGTTTGATCTTTACCCGGATCGATAGCAGCGCTTTGCGCGTGGCTTCTGCAGATGTGCAGCGCTTTGGCGTTGCTATCTCTGAGGTCGATGCAGATCAGATCGAGCGCACCAATGACGCGATCTCGCGCATGGGGCTGGTGGGGCGCGGTGTCGCCAATCAATTGACGGTAGCGCTGGCACCTTTTCTGGAGGATCTGAGCGGCAAGGCGGCGGATGCGGCTGAGTGGTTCAACAATCTGTCTGACGGGGCAAAGGCGTTGATCGCCAAAGGCGCGGCTTTGACCGCAACCCTGGGGCCGGTCGCCATTGGTCTGGGCCTGGTTCTGAAGCTGGCCGCGCCTTTGGTTGGCGCAGTGGTGGCGCTGGCGTCTCCTATCGGGCTGGCGGTTGCAGGGTTCACCGCGCTGGCGCTCGCCAGCACCGCCCTTGCCGATGCAGGTTTTGGTTCTACCTCCTTTGCTGAAGCCCATGAGATCGCGATGGATAACGTGACCATTGCGATGGGTGATCAGATCCACGCCAGCGCGCGGCTGGCAGATGCCCTGCGCAAGGGCGGGCCGGTCACGCTGGCTGTGGTCGAGGCGAAAATGGCAGAGGCGAACGCGCGCCGCGCTGTGATCGAGCAGCTTCAAGCGGAGCGCCGGGAAGCAGTTTTGGCTGCACTGGGCTATGGCGATCTGCTGGTTGAGCTGCAGGCTGCAAGGGCTGGATTGGATGAGCTGGCCAAGCCCAGCGATAAAGACCTGGTGGAAATGCCAGCGCTCATGGCTGCGGGCTATGAGGCTGCGGAGCGCAATGTTGTGCGGCTGCTTCTGAAGCAAGCTGAAATGCTCAAACTTGTGCAGGCTGGCAATGTCCTGACCGAGGAAGAGGCGGCTGCTCGAAAGCAAAATTTGGAGAACATTGCCGAGTTGAAGCGCCGCTTGAATGAGCTGAACGGGATTACTTCGGAGAATGTCGCGCTGACCGATCGCGGCACTGTGGCGGCGGGCCAGCTCGCCCAGGGGCTTGGTGTGGCGGCGGGGCAGGCCGCAGCCATCAAGGGCTATTTGACCGCACTGCCGGGGGCCTTGGCGGGCGCGACTGCAAACATCGCCGGGATCAAGGCGGGCATTGCAGCCCTTGCCGGGGGCGGTAATGAGTTGACCGCCAATGCCGCCAAGTACCGTGCCCAGCTTGAGGCCAGCCTGCCAGCTCTGTCGGACATGGCAGATGGGCAGCGCCGGGTTGTTGAGGAAGGCATCAATCAGCAGGTCCAGCTTTATGAGCAAGAGCAGGCTTTGAATGCGGAATATCAAAAGCGCATAGCTTCCCTGAATAAGGTCAAATCTGCAGGCGGAGCTGCGGCCAAAAGCGCGCTGGCACAATTGACCAAAGAGATTGCCGCGCGCCGGTCGCTGCTGGGCCTGACGGATGATCAGCGCAAGAAACTGGAAGCGGTGCGCTCTGTGCAGCAAAAGCTGGGCAAAGAGGGGCTTGGTCTCAGGAAGGCGCAGATTGAGGGTCTGGCCAATGAGGTGGTGGAGCTGGACCGCGTAGAGGCGGGGCTGGGGGGGGTCCAAGATCAGCAGGCGCGCTGGTCTGAGCAGATCACGCGCGTGGCTTTTGAGGGCGGCAGTCTTACCGACACGGGGCAGGGGATGCTGCGCGATATTGCCTATCAGTTTGCCCATTCCAAGATTGTGCTGCCGGTGGTGGCCTCGGTGACGGGCGCGCTTGGTCTTGATCAATTGCTTGGCGGTGGCGGCTCTGCAGGGGCGGCTTTGGTTGGCAGCGGCGGCGGTGGTGGCGGTCTCGGGCTGCTTGGCTCTGCGCTCAATCTGGCAGGCGGTGGTGGCATCGCCTCTGGTATTGGCACCGGTCTGGGTGGGGGGTTCTCTGGGGGCGGTCTGACGTCCAGCTTTGCCAATCTTTGCGGGCTGATCTCTGGGACATCAAGTGGCCTCGGTGCCATTGGTGCGGCACTGCCTGGCATCGGCGTTGTTGTTGCTGGCATTGCGCTGCTGGCCAAAGGTCTGAGCCGCAAATATGCCGGGTCCGGTATCCGGGGCAACTTTGGTGCCGAGGGCTTTGAAGGGGCACAGTTCGACTTTTACAAAGGCGGTTTTCTGCGTTCTAACCGCACGGATCTGAAACCGCTGGAAGCTGAGTTTGAGCTGGCGCTGGATCAAAGCATGACGGGCATTACTGCTGGCCTGCACGATATGGCCGATGTGCTGAACCTCAGTTCTGATGCCATCGATACATTTGTGGGGGCTGACTTCCAGCTTTGGACCAATGGCAAGAACCAGGAAGAGATCCAAGCCGCGCTTGCAGAGCAGTTGGAACTGACCTCCAGCGCAATGGCAGAGCTGATCCTTGGCGAAGAGGCGGTTGCCCGCGCCGGGGAAACTGCCACGGATAAGCTGACCCGGCTTTCAACGGGTCTGGAAGCCACAACCGAGGCCTTTGACCTGCTGGGGCATTCTGCCTTTGCGGCGTCTATCTTAGGCGGTGATGCGGCCTCGCACCTGGTTGATCAGTTCGGCCGTATTGAAGCCTTCAGCACTTCGGTGCTGGCCTATTGGAACGCCTTTTACAGCGATGCGGAGCGGCAGGAAACGACACTGCGCGGCCTTGCGGAGCGGTTTGAAGAGCTGGGCGTGGCCATGCCCAAAAGCCGGGAAGAATTCCGCGCCATGATCGAGGCGATCGATCTGACCTCTGAGGCGGGCCGCGCGCTCTATGCAGAACTGATCCAGATGAGTGGTGCCATGAATGAGGCGCTGCCAGCACTGCAGGGGTTGAGTGCGGCGCTGTCTGACAGTGTGGCTGGGATCAATGGCGAGGTGTCTGGCCTGATGGCGCAGGCGCGCGACACGGCCACTGAGGCGGCGCGGGCTGCGCAGGATTGGGTCCGGGCGGGCACCAGCCTGCGGGATCTGCAAAAGGATCTCAGCTATGGCTCAACCTCTTTGCTGGGGGCCGGTGCGCAGGTTGCTGCGGCGCGGGCAGAAATGGACCGGCTGAGTGCAGCGGCGCGCGAGGGCGATGTTGATGCGGCCAAGGCTTTTGGCGGTGTTGCCAGTCGCTATCTGACGCTGGCCACCTCGCAGGCGGGATCTCTGGTGGATGCGCAGCGGATCGCGGCACAGGTCGGAGCTGAAGCGGATCGGCTGGCCGGTCTCGCAGATATTGAGGGCGCAGCCGATACGGTTCTGGAAAGCCTTGCGCGGGATCAGTTGGGGGTTCTGGAAGAGCTGAGCAGCTACCTGCAGAGTGCCGAGACCATCGACCAGGACGTCATTGCATCCTTTGAGCGGCGTTTGCTTTCGCTGCAGGGGGCGATTGAAGGATCAGAGCTGAGCCTGGACTTTTTGCGCAACGGGATCACGCTGTCGATCGATGAGCTGGATCTGTCCAGCCTCACGCCAGAGCTGCAGGAGTTGATCCGGGGCAGTCGTGATGCGCTGCAGGCGGCAATTGAATTTGTTCTCAGCACCGATGGGCTAACGCCGGAACTGCGCTGGCTGGCGCTGCAGACCACCAGTCAGCATACCCGCACGATCTCGCTGGTGCCGGATCTCGATGGCGTCTCTGATCGCGTTTTGGAAATGGCGATCGGGGCCAGTTCTGACCTGGTGCGCAATGTTGAGCTGGCAGCAGCGGCAGGGCTTGATCCTGATCTGTTGTCGGTGGTTCTGGCTGAAAATGGCGATTTGACGCGATCGGTTAATCTGGTGCTGGGATCTGATCTGAATGGCCGCTCAATGCGCGCCGCCCTGGGCGGTGTGGATGCCCTGGGCGATGCCTTGGGGGTCTCGCTCGATACCGGGGTATCTGACGAGATCCGGGCGATTGTTGCCGGGGGTGCCAGCAGCTATTCGGCCTCTCTGGATCTGGCGGTATCTGGCGATCTGGCACCTGGTGAAGTGCGCGCGCTGCTGGCCTCACAGCGGCAATTGCTGGTGGGCATGGATGCGACGATTAACGGAGATCTGCCAGAGGCCACGCAAGAGCTGCTGCTGAACGCGATCACTAATGGGACGCGCGCCCTGGCGATCGATGCTCATTTTGGCGATCAGCTCACGGATCGCCAGCGCGAGCTGCTGGCCGAAGCTGTGACAAATGCAGAGCGGGTTGTGGAGATCAGCGCGCAGGCGGATCTGTCTGAGGATGATTTGACTGCCCTGCGCGGGATCAATACGCGCTTTGAGCGTATCATGGATGGCCGGGTGGATCTCACTGGCCTGAGTGATGAGCAGGCGGGGTTCTTTGTGGCGATCTCGGGTGCCACAAGCGGGCGGCTAACACTGGGCGGCTCATTCGAGTTTGACCCGCTCGGCAGTTTTGCGGACAGCATGCAAGACGCGGTTGGAACGCCGATCGATGCGCTGTCTGGCCATATCGAGGGTATGACCACGGGGATGCAGGCGCTGGTCAGCTCGCTTGGGTCTTTGCAGTCGGAGATCTCAGCCGATCGCGCTCGCGCAGAGGCCGCAGCCGAGGCGGCGGCGCGCGTCTCTACCCTGCAGGCCAAGGTCGATAAGTTCGACGACAATTGGGGCAGCAAGTCGCTGACCAGAACTGAGGGGCTGGAAGACAAACTGCAGGATCTGGTGGCATCAACCGGCGTCTCTCTTTCGGGCATCAACCTGCGCGATGATGGCACCCTTGCCTATAGTTCCTCGGGGATCTCTGGAACGGCCAGCCAGTTGGCGGCGTTCCGTGATGCCGGGTTCTGGGATCAGGGCGGGCTGCAGGATCAGATCGCAGCGGCAAACGATAACCGCCAGCGCGCGGTGGCCTATCAGGAACGCCTGCAGGAAAACATCCGCAACGCCATGACGGTCCCGGGATTTGCTTCTGGGGGCGACCACCTGGGCGGCTGGCGTGTTGTGGGGGAAAAGGGCTGGGAATTGGAAAACACCGGCCCCTCTCGCGTGGTCAGCAATTCTGACAGCAAGGCCATGCTGGACAATCGCGGCGTTGTGGCGGTGCTGCAGGAGGTGCTGGCGGTCATGTCGGCAATGGGTGCCAGTACCACAAAGGGCCTTTCCGAGGTCGCCAAGCATACAGCGGATCTGGCCAAGCTGGAACGCGGGCGCGAAATCCTGGGCCAACCACCAACCCGGCAAGAGGTATAAATCACATGACATTGAGGCTCGCGGTTGCCTTCCCAATTGGGGAGGCAAACCTTTTGTATTCCAGCCTTCCAGAGGATGATCATCCCGCCTGGGCGGTTGGCACCAGTTACCTGCTTGAAGATCAGGTGATGCGGGTTCACTGGCGCTATGAGTGTATTCAAGCGCACCAGGGCGAAGATCCTGCAGGCGATACCCTGAACCAATACTGGATCCGCCTGGGGGCCACCAACCCATGGCGTCCCTTTGATAAGTTCATCACAGATCAGGCCATTGGCGAGGCAGGCGCGGCGCTGGTCTATCGGCTGAACCAGCTACCAGAGCCGGTCAGCGCTGTGAGCTGTTTCGGTCTCGCGGGGTCCGAGATCACCCTGACGGTGACGGATCCCAATGACGGGGTGGTCTATGCCAGGACCATTTCCCTGGTGGATACCGGTCTAATAATTGACGCCTTCACCTATTGCTTTGAGCCGCACCGGACGCGCTCTGAAGCGGTGTTTAACGAGATCCCGCCCTATGCGCAGGCCACCTATGAGATCTCGCTGACCTCGACCGATGCGGTGCCTAAGATCGGCCAGATCGTCCTGGGCCGGGAATACGATATTGGCGAGGCCCTGTTTGGCACCAGCTTTGGCATTGAGGACTATTCCACAGCGGAGCGTGACCAGTGGGGCAACATGACCATTGTTGAGCGGCCATTTGCCAAGGTGGTGGATTATCGCGCCAGAGTGCCAACCGAACAGGGGCGGCGCATCGCCATTATCCTGGAGGAAAACCGCGCCAAGCCGGTTGTGGTGTTTGGCGGTGAAGACAGCGACCAGATCGGCGTCACGGTCTACGGCAAACTTTCCGACTGGGACGTCAGCACCGGCGACCCGATTGAATCTGAACTGAGACTGAAAGTGGAGGGCCTGACCTGATGGCAGATCCAAATATTACACTGCCCCCCGTGATGCCCAATCGGCGCGAGGGGTTCTTTTCTGAGCGCATGGATGCCTTTCTAATCTGGCTTGCAGATTTTGCTGTGGAGATCACAGCGGCCATTGCATGGATTGGGGAGCGCGCTGCAGCGACCGAGGCAGCGGCGGGCGGAGCTGCGGCTGACGCCTGGGTTAGCGGCGGGGATTACAGCGCCGGTCAATCCTTTTTCTCGCTGGTAGACTTCCAGTCATACCGGGCCAAGACCGATCACAGCGGTGTCTTGCTGGACCCAAGCCAGGACGCCACAAACTGGGCGGGTTATTCTCTGGGCAAGTCGCCAACCTGACCTCTGTCGAGGTGTCAGGTGTGGCCAAGCTGGCAAGCCTGCAGGAAACGGTGGTGCCTTTGGCCGGTGTGGCTCCTGACATCGATCTTGCAGCGGGCACGGTGTTCACCTTGCTGAGCGAAGGCAATACAACCTTCACCTTTGCCAATCCGGCAGCAGCTGGGGCTGCGAGTGCCTTCACATTGCGCCTGACTGCGGGCGGGGATCATACGCTGACCTGGCCTGCCTGGGTGGTCTGGTCTGGAGGATCTGCCCCGGATGCGCCTGCAAGTGGCGAAACAGACGTGTTGACCTTCCTGACAGCGGATGCCGGGGCCACCTGGTTCGGCTTTGTGGCTGGGGAGGCGATGGCGTGACTGTATCTGCAAAACTTCGCGGCGCTGGGTCTGGTGGATCTATTGAGGACGCCAAGCTGCTGGCTATTGATAGCACTTACCCAGCGCTGGTGCGTTACGGGTCTGGCTGGTGGGTGGACGGCGGGGACCACTTTTATTCTTCGACTTATACCTTTCACGATTACAACCACTTCACCGGCGACTTGGACCTGGCCACGTTTACCTATGAAAACGAATACACTTGGACAAACTCGGATACCTTCGGAATAGCCGTGGCTGCTGATGGAACAAAGGGAATGATGTTTACGGGTGATGCTGAAACCAGAGATTTTACCATGCCCACGCCATACAGTTTTGCAGGAGTTCCTGGAGGTACAGCTTATCGCTTTAAAAACTCCGCAAACAGCAACGTCTCATGTGTCGGGGCCACCACAAGCCGCGACGGATTGTATGTGTACCTCCTGGATACAGGGCACATAGTCAGGCGGTATTCAATGACGTCGCCGTTTGATCCCTCGACGATTGTGGCCGTTACTCCTGACGCGGGGCAGGAAATCGATCTCGATAGTCTACCTGGCGTTCTGGCGTTTGTGGCGACCTACGGCATCAGCATCAGCCACGATGGGACGCTGCTGCACATAGCCGACCGCAACTTGAAGACCCTTGTTCAATTTGAGCTGTCAACGCCCTACGATTTAACCTCAGTGATCTATGTGGGCTCTTATTTAGATGCGGTGAACCTTTCTGGAATTGGGGGGGTAGCAGCTCACCCCTCAGACAGAACGATTGTCTACGCACTTTCCCAGCAAACCGGCATCTCAAAATGGAGGGTCGCATGACCTATGTCTTGATCAAGAATGGGGAGGTTGCGGCCTTCCCTTATAGTCTTGCGCAGCTTCGCAAAAGCAATTCCAAGACCAGCTTTCCCAAGGTCATTTCTGACGCACTGGCAGCAACCTTTGGCCTCTATCCGGTCACGGTCGCTGACCGGCCAGCACAGCAGGTCGGTGCTGTTCTGGAACGTGATGCAGCGCCGCTGCTGGTCGCGGGCGAATGGGTGCAGGGCTGGAGCCAGCGCGCCAAGTCCGAGACTGAACTGGCGCCTGATCTGGCGGCGCGGCTCGATGAGGGCAAGGCTGAATGTCGCCGCCGGATCTTCGCGGTGGTTGATGAAATGGCCCAGATCAATCTTGTGGCGGCGGCTAGTACCGGTCTGCTGTCGGACGCGCAGCGGGCCGCCTATATCGCGGGGCTTGGGTGTATCACGCAGATGCGCGGCACCTGGCCGGGTCTGGTAGAGGCCGGTGCCGATCTGTCCGATGATGCCAATTGGCCTGCCGTTCCCGATGGG
>NZ_MWVJ01000124.1 GCF_002087335.1 Pseudophaeobacter leonis | reverse complement strand
CTTGAAGGCCTTGCGATAGCTGGGGGCCTTTTCAGTGAAGGCAAAGACCTTCTTGGGGGCTTTGCGCCCCTTTCTTTCATAGATGCCCGGCGTCATCCGGCCACCAGCCCGTGGCGTGAAGTATCGCGCAGCCGATGAGCGGCGCTTGCGGGCGGCGGAGGTCTTGGTCTCATTCTGGGCTGCATCGCCCTGAGCCTTGAGGCCGGACAAGACCTTTTGAATTTGACCGGGTGAGACATTCCCGTGCTTGTTCTTGCGGGCATGTTTGGTTGGCACAACGTATCCCGCACCAAGCCTGGCATTCAACAGCCGTTCCAGACCGGTCTTGGCCCTGGGGCCGCCCTCCACTTGGCGCAACAGATAGTCCTTACGGGCGGCGGCGAATTTGCGTTCAATCTTGATTTGCAATCGGCGTTTGGTCGCACGGCGAAAATGAAAGGCGTTGAGCGTCCAGCGCGTCGGATTGTGGAAAGCCCGGCGCACATGGCGCTTGTTTAGCTCTATCAGATCCTTGCCGGTGTCATTGAGGGCAATAGAGGTGGCAAAGGGCAGTTGTCGCTGTGCTGCAGCTGATAGATCGCCCTCAACATCGCGCAGGTTGGAATGAAGGCTCATTTGCATGGCGGAGAGTGACCTATCAAAGGATGGCTGGACAATGCATCGCGACGATTGCAACCTTTTGTGAAGGACCGCTCCCAGCCCAATTCAGCCGACTCTTGATGCGATGATTGCAAGCCGCAGCATACGACACGAAGGGCGGAAACCGGACCTTCGCTGCACCTGCTCGTATCAAACCCCAATTGGGTAAAAGCGGCCGTTCACAGATCCCAGCATCTGGCCGCCTTTGCTGCGGCCTGCACCAAAGGCGGCAATGCGCAGATAGCGACCTTTGCAACAGCGGTCCCGTAGCCCACTCCCATGAGAAACATGCGAACTAAGAAGCTGCAATGCCGAAAGCAAAGCTGGCCTACCCCTGAAATACGGACAAAGCGAATCCAAGCGAACCCCTCATGAAGAGAGCAAAGAGCGAGAAATATCCCAAAAATCTTGTGGATAAGGCTGTGAATAACTCTGTATATTCAGGCCTTCAGTTACATGATCGTAAATTGGAGGAAATTGGAAAGGTTTGATTAAGCACTCCATCCGAAAGCTGGCCCATGACGCCAATGGAGCAAGATCGTGCCTACATACGCTAAAGTCATGGAGATTCTGTTAGAACAGAACGCTTTTGAAAAGCGAGAAGAGCAAAGAAACAGCTACGAGAGGTCCTTGGAAGCCGCTCGTAGAGCCACAGCAAAACGATGCATTCGACGGAAATCTATCGAAGCCACTAGTCGCTTGCCATCGCGCTCATAAGCAATCCGATCAATGCGGCCCGCGTTTCACTAAAACCTTCCCGTTCTGCTGCAGACGCGGCAACCAACAAGTGGTTCCGGTAGATATCATCCAGGGCTCGTTTGGAAAACACAAGTCAAGGCTTGGGTCAAACAACTCGTCTTGAACATTACGCTCGGACATTGGGCCACCCACTTAAAAACTAACGTTCACGGTATTTGGTGGGGTTTGCCCACCCGGCTGCTATATAAAGCTTAATTTGGGTAAATAGAATGTTAACGCCCGTGTCTTAGGGTTCAGATAGGCAAAAGCCTTCCCCAGTCTGTAGCCTATTGGCTACTGCACGGCGAAGGAAAGCTTCGCACGGCCCGTTTTCAGGTGCTCAAACAAGTGCGAATGGCAGCGATGCGCAGAAACTGATCTTTGCAAAGTCGAGGAACAATCACAAAGCCGAAATCCAGAAAACTGAAAGGGCACTCTCCAGCGTGTCCACATCCGTATAGTTAGTTGTGCCATCCCGGATGATCACATAGAGGCCTAAAGCAAAAAAAGCCCTCTCGAAAAAGAGAGGGCTTTTTGCATTTTCGCGTTTCGCACCAAAGTCTGGCGGCGATTTTTGCGTCTTATGAGTTCAGGCTCGCATGGCATTCTTTAGCCACTGCAACTGCTGCGACCGCGCCTGCCATTGAAAAGTTTACTTCGAGTTTGGCATTCGGGAAATCCATGGTCTGTTTGCCGTCAGTGGCAAGTGCAGCGATGTCCAGATTGCGGGCCGGAATGTAAATACCGCTGTATGCGGTGTAGGCTTTGCGGTGCGCGCGCTTGATGCGACCCTTGTAGGTTGTGCCATTGACCTCAACGGTTACAACCTGCTTGTCACCTTGCCCGCGCAATTCTTCAGGCAGCTTTGTGAAGATGCCCAGATAGGCGCGCTTGCCTCTTGGCCCCAGGCCAATCTGAACGGCATTGCCCGCCACGTCGAATTTCTCGACCATGCAGGTGTTGCGCTCGATGTCCTGGAGTACACGCCACTCACCAACCTGGTTGTAAAACACAAAGCCTTTTGCGCCAGGGATGGGAGCATCGGTTTGGTTGCCATCGTCATTCGCGACGGCTGCGGTGGCCAAAAGCGTGGCCATGACACCGCTCGCAATCAGTTTAACAAATTTCATAGTTAGATCCTTCCCAACAAACCGACATTCCCCAAGTAGAATGATTCCCAAAGTAGAATGCCTTCCTCCACATTTTGTTGCTGTTTTGTGTGCAAATCAAGCCTCTTAAAGAAGCTCTGCATTAATACGGGCATTTGGCGCATGACTTGACGGTGACTGCTAGTCTCGGGTGTGCGATTGATCCGGCTTTTGGGCTGGTCGACACCCATTTGGTAAAACCTGTGAAGCCGTTTTTCTTGAAGTTTTATTTTTGTCGCCATCATTACGGGAACCTGAGCAGCCCCTTTTAAAAAAGCGAACGGCGCGTAATACTGGCAAAGATGACCACGCAGTGAGGTGAATTGCGTCTACTTAATCATCTTTCGTTCTTTGTTTGGGCTGTTTGCGGATCATCAGCTTTCGCTGAGAAACCCAACACTTATCAAACAATGAACCAATATTTCTTGCTGAGTGTTTGGTGAAAACGGCTTTCGCGTACTGCTAAGACAGCTTACTCGGCCATGCGCAATAAAGAATCGAAAGAAGAAGTCCAAGAGAGTTTGGAAATTTTTCGATGTCAGGTTTTCATGTTTTTCAATCTGCTCGGCCGCTTCTGATTCGTCGATCTGAAAAACAAATTCATGCTGCTTCGCTCCCTTTTTGCAGAGCCCGATCTCGACAAAGAAATCACCTCCCTCTGGTCCTGCGTACCGAAAATCAGGGTCAGGTCCAGATGTCGAAGCCAGCTGACTTACGACACGTTTGTAAAGAAGTAGGCTGATCTGTGCAGCTAACTTACGTTCGACACTTCTTAGTTGGTATAGCTTCAAGTTTCGCTGCTCCTTGCACTCTGGAAAGTATTACCAATACTCTGTTTTCATAAACAAATTTGTCTAGGAATACAGTGCGGAATTGAAGCGGTCATTGGCTTAGTTGCAGCGAACGGCAACTTCGTCCGCACTGCTGCCTCTGGCCAACAAGAATGCTGCGCAATGTGTTGAACGGCTGCTTCGGGGAAGCTGCAACGCAGCGCTTGGATATCTGGCCAACGGCAGGTGTGGGCCGTTCGCGACCGTGATGGGAGGTGGAAGCGGTCCGAATTGCTGCACCATGCACATTTCGGCACGAAGGGCGGGTTCCGGCCATTCGCCGCACCTGCGAGAGGTTCGTGCCAGAGTGGAGCAAGCGGCCATTCACCACCCCTTTGATCATTGCGTCGATGCTGCGCACTGCACCAAGGGCAGCAATGCGCAGGAAGTGATCTTTGCAAAGTCAGGCCTTCAACCTACAAAAACGGCGGAGAACGCTGCAGCGCTGCGTGAGAAGCGGTCATTGATGGAGGCTGCAGCAAAATCTGGGGTTAGAGGTCGGCAGCGCGGAGTGGGTGGGTGCAGGTTAAGCTCTTGGGATAATGGTTATCACAGTCGCTTGCCTATATCGTGATTTTCGAAAGTCGGCAATTCCACCGACCTGGACACTGTGCTTCTCAGTTGCCGCCGTCAGTTGGAGAGCATAAGTTCTGAGACCAACGACACTCGCCTCCCAAACCATTTACAAGAGACCAGTCCGGCATTGCAGGCCGACTTGGTTGAATTACAATGCGCGTAATGCAATGGCCTTCATGCCCTCGTAGGAGAGTAGTCGAAACAAAGGACCGTTGGAGTGAATTATCAGGGGCGGGCAAATCGAACCAAATATGATCACCCCCGAGTCCGTGCTTACCATCTATGACAACCAACGACCGTCCATTTTTTAACTGATATCCGAATGCTCGGGAACTGTCTTGCTCGGGCCCTCCGATGATCCGCGGTGATCCATAGACCCAAGCGACAAGTTGTTCAGGGAATTGTACATACCGAAATAATAAAGGTTTGGGCTTAATAGGAGAGCAAGTACCTTGGTTGCACTCTTCCGTTATCGCGCACTCGATGTCGGGAACGGCATCACGCGCAAAGCTCATTTGAGCAATGAAGATTAGTACAGCTGAAATACCCGTCGAACGAACTAGAAAGTCCCCATAACAGAGTTTTCGTCGATTATGCTTCATCAAAACCTTCATAATTAATAACATGATCTGTGAGCCGGCGTCTTGGCTATCAGACACCTGAAAACATCACATTGCAGAACTTGCAATTTTTTTACAGGCTTGCATCGAACAATCGGACATTCGCTCCGACACGACCAAAGATCAGAAAGGCCTCAGAGCTGCCTTTGATAGTTTAAACCGAACTTTTTCAGTGTGAAGGTCCGCCCTTGGGAAGTCGAGACAAATAGTTGGCACCTGCGGCATCGGAGATCACAGCCGTACGACATCGGTCACTTTGGGCTGACACCGGTCATCGGGTGTAGCGTGCCAGATCAGTGAAACGCACCAGGATGAAGATTCCACTGCCGCGCCGCCGCATGTCGGCTTCGAGCCCTTTCTCGCAAATGCTGCAACATGACCGAAGGGACACGAACTGCCAAAAGCGGACTAACGGCAAGATACGATTGCCTTGGAGCGTTCTGACCTCACCGTGGTGTTTGGTCGTTGATTTGCATCAATGACCCAAAACTGCAAGTTTGCCAGAACTTAGTTCTCTGTAACTCGAAAATGAATGTGACAGCATGCCCAAAGAGCCTCAACATGGACAGAACGGCGGCCCCATCGAGCCGCGATGGCAGGTATGGGCTCTGCTTTTCAGTTTTTTTCTGATGGTTCTGGTCTCGGGCTTTTTGTTCGACTCCGGGCCGGTTCAGACCACCTTACCTTACAGCACTGTCAAGCAAATGATCCGAGACGGTCAGGTCGTTTCGGTGGATATGAAAGAGCATTCCATTGTCGTTACCACCGACACTGCGGATGCGGAAAGCCCCGAAGTCTTCCGCGCCATAACCCCATCCCAAGGCGACTCCAATCTGCTTGCGCTTTTGGAAGCGCGCGGCGTCGAGATCCGCGCCGAAGAACCTACCGGTGGCTCGATCCTGTCCTACATCCTGCCCTGGATCCTGATCCTTGGGGTCTATTTGTGGCTGCAGCGGCGCATGATGGGCAACATTGCCGGCGGGCCGGGCGGCGTGGCAGGCGGGCTTTTGGGCGGACGTTTTACCAAACCCAGTTCAACGCGTGAAAAAATCACCTTCGACGATGTCGCAGGCCAGGACCAGGCCAAGCGGGAGGTCGCCGAACTGGTCGATTTCCTGCGCGAGCCCGAGCGGTTTGAACGGGTCGGCGCCGAAGTGCCGCATGGAGTCCTGCTGGTCGGCCCGCCCGGCACAGGCAAGACATTGTTGGCCAAGGCGCTGGCAGGCGAGGCGGATGTCCCGTTCTTTTCCACCTCGGGTTCGGAATTCATTGAAATCTTCGTGGGCGTCGGCGCGGGCCGGGTGCGAAAGATGTTCGAGGCCGCGCGCAAGGCTGCCCCGGCGATCATCTTCATCGACGAGCTCGACAGCATCGGGCGCACTCGTGGCACCGGCCTTGGTGGCGGCCATGACGAGCGCGAGCAGACTTTGAACCAGATCCTGGCTGAACTGGATGGTTTCGCCGCACGCGAGGCAGTTGTCGTGCTGGCCGCGACCAACCGGCCTGACGTGCTGGACCCTGCACTGTTGCGTCCGGGTCGTTTTGACCGCCACGTCACGCTGCATCTGCCCGACAGGACGGCGCGCCGCGCGATCCTCGATATCCATGCCAGAAAGCTGCCACTGGACGACACCGGCGATCTGGACATCATGGCGGCGGGCACGCCGGGGTTTTCCGGTGCCGATCTGAAGAACCTTTTGAACGAAGCGGCGATCAACGCAGCGCGGCGCGACGACAGCCTGATCACCCGCAATGACTTGGGCGACGCGCGCGACAAAGTGATGATGGGCACAGTACGCTCGCTTGCGATCCGCCCGGAAGAGAAGCACCGCCTGGCCGTGCACGAGACCGGTCATACCGCGGCGGCCTATTTCACCCCGGGGGCCGACCCGCTCTACAAGGTCACGATTATTCCGCGCCGCCATGCCCTGGGCGGCACCCATATGCTGCCCGAAAGCGAACGTCACACGCTGGATGAAGACTATCTGCGCGGCCAGCTTGTCACCCTTCTGGCCGGGCGTGCCGCCGAAAAGCTTCTGATCGGCACGGTCAGTTCCGGGGCTGACGATGATATTCGCCGGGCGACCGATCTGGCCCGGTCGATGGTGGCGCGCTGGGGCATGACTGAAGAGCTGGGCCCGGTCGATCTGCGGCAATCCGAGGATCACCCGTTCCTTGGCCAGTCCATTGCGCAGCCGAGGGATTACGCGGATGCGACCGCGGCACAGGTCGATGCGGCGGTGATAGCGTTGCTGAAAGAGGCCGAAGCGCAGGCGACGGGCATTCTTTCCGAGCACCGGCCACAGGTCGAATTGCTTGTGTCATCTCTGGAGACAAAAGAGACGCTGAATTTCGATGAAATACGGCGCAGCCTGGACCCCGACAGCAAGGTGACACCGTTGAAACGCCCACCGCGCGGGTTCGACAAAATCCCGCCTGTGCGCTGAGCAACCCGCTGGCGCGCGGCGGCCAGTTCCCCATCAGCACCCAAAATGTGCCTCCAACCTGTCAAAAGCAAGGTTGATCGCGTCATCTTCGACGCAATAGGCCATGCGGACGTGATGCTCGCCCGAAGGGCCGAAGGCGCTGCCGGGGGTGACGGTGACGCGGGCCTGGTTCAACAGGTCGTGCGAGAACTGAACGGAATTGTCATGATCCGTGACGACGCGCGGAAACACGTAATAGGCGCCTTGGGGCTTTTGATAGCGGAACACATGCGGCAGACGATCGAGCCGTTCGCAGATCAGCGCGCGGCGCCGGGTGAGGACACGTTGAAAGCTATCCAGGTGTGCGGGTTCGTTTTCAAGGGCGGTAAGGGCGGCGATCTGGCTGATCCGCGGCGTGCAGATCATCGTCAGATCATGAATTTTTACGACCTCTAGCAGCAGCGCCTCGGGTACAATCATATATCCCGCGCGCCAACCGCTCATTGCGTAAGCCTTTGAGAAGGTGAAAAGATAGGCGATGTGGTCAGCAAATTCAGGGTCTGCCGCAAGGTTGAAATACCGGTCGCGGTTTTCGTAGGTAAAGTGGCTGTAAGGATCGTCAAGGATGATCAGCAATCCGTGGTCCCTGGCAATCTTCGCGGCGGCACGCAGGGTGGCCTGGGACAGGATGGCACCGGTCGGGTTCGAGGGCGTGACCAGAATGATCGCCTTGGTGCGTGGACCGATCAGCCCGGGCAGAGAGCCGATGTCCAGCTCCCATCCGTTCGCTTCGTTCATCTGCCAGAAAACCGGCACGCCGCCGTTGAATCGGATCTGGCTGATATGTGACACGAATCCCGGGTCGGTAACGATCACCTCGTCGCCGGGATTGATGATGGCTTGCAGCAGGGTCTGCAACCCCTCCATTTTGCCCGCCGAGATCATCACGCGGCTTTCGGGATCGACGCTTTGCCCGGTACGGCGTTGGTGTTCGCGAGCCGCAGCCGCGCGCAACCCCGGCAAGCCGCCGGGCAAGGCGTACATGCCGATCTGCGGGTCATCTTCCAATGCGCGCGCAACTGCGGCCCGGATCGGCGCTGGCGTCGGGAAAGACGGCAGCCCCCACGCCAGTGAGGCCGCGCCGGGCACCCTGGCGCTGAGGATCGACATTTCCTTGATCGCCGACATCGCAAGCTGTTGCGATCGTGCGGCGATCAGGCGGCTCCTTGGTGATGTGTTTTGGTTCACGATACACCTCATAACTTTCGCGCGGGGGCAGGAATTCCTTGGTTGGCGGCAGGCCTAGCAGGATACGAGACTTCGGTCCTGTCGCCTTGATTCAGATCAAATTTCTGACTTCAGGGTGCGGCAGAGATCTGGGTCGAGTGCGCGATTGACGCCTCACCCTGGGCCGCGCCCAGCACCAGAACCGGACACCGGGCCACAGCGAGCACGTGCCGCAACTGGTCATGCGTATGGAATGGTCCGGCGGACAGGTCCAGCACGACAGCGGAGGCATTCGTTCTGTTGATAAACGCCAGCAAGTCGGCTTCGGAGGCAAACCGTTCACGTTGCTGCGATTGTACATCGTTCAACTCGGGGATTTCCGGGCCAATTGACAAGGCAACGAGGTCGGCCCGCAACCTTTTTGCCAAGTCCAGGGCAAGGCCTGCTGCACTCTGCGCTGCCGCACCGGGCGGGGTTATCAGTACGAGCTTGCCAGCCTGGCGATGGATTTCACGATGCCCTAGCAACAGAATATCCCAACCCGTCGCCGCTTCGCATAACCCGCTGATCAATTCGCCGTGGCGGCGTTCGAACGACCATTTGCGCGCCGTGGTCCGGGCCAATCCCACCAAGGCATTGCGAAACGCTTTGGCGTCGCTTTCAATCAAACTCCGGATCTGTTGGCACGATGGCACGACGACAAGCGTGCCGCCGGAGGTCACGACGCGCTGCCCAGGCAAATCGAAAGCCTCGGTTACGATGGTTTCTTCGATGAGCATGCCGCCCAAATCCCCGACCAGGGTTTCCGTCAACTGCTCTGCCAGTCGCAACGCAGCCTGCGCATCGGCGAAGCAACTGGCGCCGATCAGCAAACGTTTTTGCGGTTCTGTCCGCGCGGTCATTTGTCCGTTCCGTCTTCGTCTGACTTCGCAGGGCGGGCAAACGCCTTGCGCGTCTCGGCAAACCCGCGTAGCCGGTCCTCGACAAGAGCATTGACCGAACCTTCGGGAAAGCAACCGTCCTTGTCGCGTATGCCGGCTTCGGTCCCGGTCAGAATTGCGATGCCCTGATCAATCGTCTCCACCGGGATTACCCGGAACTTTCCGGCTTCAGCGGCCTCGACGACATTGGATCGCAACATCAGATGCTCGATATTGGATTTCGGGATCAGCACACCTTGATCCCCCGTCAAACCGCGCGCGACGCAAGTTTCGAAGAAACCTTCGATCTTTTCGTTGACGCCGCCGATGGCCTGCACCTCGCCGGTCTGATTGACCGAGCCGGTCACCGCCAGCCCCTGCCGGATTGGCAGGCCTGACAACGCCGACAGCAGCGCATAGAGTTCGGCTGACGAGGCACTATCGCCGTCGATACCGCCATAGCTTTGCTCAAACACCAGACTGGCATGCAGCGAAAACGGCACGTCGAGCGCGTAGGTCGAGGTCAGATATCCGGCGAGGATCATCACGCCCTTGGAATGCAGCGGTCCGCCCAGTTCAACCTCGCGTTCGATATCGACAAGTTTTCCAGCCCCCATCCGCACCCGGGCGGTGATCCGGGACGGTCGGCCAAAACGATAGTCACCCAAGCCAATGACTGCCAACCCGTTGATCTGGCCCGTTTTTGCGCCGTCGGTGTCGATCAGAACCGTCTTGCGGGTGATTGCCTCTTGCATCCGATCCTTGATCCGCGAGGCACGTCTGTCCTTTTCGACCACGGCACGATCAATATCGCCATCGTCGATGAATTCGCTGCCACGACCTGTGGCGTAATGATCGGCCTCGCAGATAAAATCCGACAAAGCCCCCAATCGCAGCGACAGTTTCTGGCTGTCATCGGCCAGCCGTGTCGCCTCGTCCAGTAGCCGCGCAACGCCCGCGGCCGTCATCGGGCGCAGGCCCTCGCGCAAGGCAAAAGAGCCCACCAGACGCGCGAACAGAACCAGGTTATCCTCTGTCCGGTCGACCACATCCTCGAAATCCGCCTGCAGCTTGAAAAGCTCGCTGAATTCCGGGTCAAGCAGCACCAATAGGGCATACAACCGACTGTCGCCGACCAGAACCACGCGCAGATCCAACGGGATCGGATCAGGTTCCAGCGACGTGGTTGAAATCAAGCTCAACCGCTCCGCCATCGACGTGATCGTGATTGCCTGGTTCTTCAGACAACGCTTGAGAGCGTCCCAGGCATAGGGTTCGCTGAGCACCCGGCGCGCATCCATCACCAGATAGCCACCGTTGGCACGGTGCAGCGCTCCGGGCCGGATCATGGAAAAATTCGTCATCAGCGAGCCCATGTGCGAAACATGCTCGATCCGTCCCGTTACCCGGTCGAGCGTTGGCAGGTCCTCGGTCTCGACCGGTGCGCCGGCCCGTGCCTCGCGGTCTTGCGACACCATCACGTTCACGACATAGCGTTCAAATTCCGGCTCGCGGTGGTACTTGCGGATCGCCTGGGGGAAGGGGCCGTCGCTTTGCTCGGCTGCCGCTTGCAGAAACAGTTCTGCGTTCGAGATGATATCCTCACGGACTGTTTCAAGGTATTCGGCCACTACCTCGATAGCCTGCAAGTCTGCCTCGACCTCCGCCACACGGGCAGACACTGCGCGTTCCGCCATCGCGGCATTCAGGCGCTCAACGCGTTTGCGATGCTCTTTTTCGAGCTTTGGCTCTTGGCCCAGCACGGCGGCCAAGTCTTCCTGCAGACGCGCGATCTTTTCGTCGATCTGCGCCTGTTCGTCCTCGCTGAGCTTTTGGTAATCCTCGGCCTTGACCGGCTTGCCGTCTCGGATCGCAGTCAGCAGGAAGCCCATTGGCGTCCGCAGAAGAGCAATATCCTCGGCCTTGGCGCGGTCGGCGAACGCGGCCATCGCCGCTGCCTGCGCCTCACCGAGTTCCTGTTCGATGGCTCGGCGTTGGGTCTGATATTCTTCAGACTCGAACAGCGCGGGAATGTCACTACCCAGATCATCGATCAGGTTCTGCATAGTGTGCTTCACAGTCAGCGCCGTTCCCGGTGGCAGACGCAGCGCCTTGGGTTTGTGCGCTGCCTCGAAGTTGTTCACATAGGCCCAATCTGGCGGCAGTTCCCGTGTCGCGGCCTGGTCGCTCAGAAGCTTCAGAACGGCCGTGTGCCGCCCTGTTCCGGTCGGCCCCAAGACAAAAAGGTTGAAATCGCGATGAGTTATTTTCGATGACAAGCAAATGGCGTCCAATGCGCGCGCCTGACCAATCAGTTCGGAATGTTCGGCGAGATCTTTTGTTGATGCAAATGGAAGGGAAGCCGGATCGCAACGCTGTCGCAGCTTGTCAGTGGGCAACGCGTCCATATTGTGGTCTCCAGATCATAGATTTCGCAGCCCAATGGCATGCTAGGTACATTGTTCCGTAGCTTGTTCTGTGGGAATGATCTTAGTCAAGATCGATAACCTTATTCCAGCAGCTAAGCGCAGAAAGCTGACACTAGAGCCTTGACCTGTGGGCCGTCCACGTCGATCAGTCGCACCTTTCCGGTCGAGAGGCTACCGCCCGCCGCAAGACGGCAGCGTGCCCATATTGGCCATCTCAAATCTTCCGGAAGCGCCCGCGAGTTTGCTCTCGTAATTGTGCAGCCTTATGCCCATTTACGTTGCGTTAAGGCATTGTCTGACTTCTCATGGCCACAACCCATTTGCAGGAGATGGTAGATATGGCCGACCGTAAGCTCTACCTTGGCCCCTTAACTGACAACAGGCGTTGGGATATGCTCGACATTCGCCACGACGATGTGTTCGTTGTCACGCCTCCGAAATGTGGAACCACTTGGATGCAAACCATCGTGGCTCTGCTGTTCTCCGGCGACCCAGGTGTTGAAACAGAATTATCCGTCAAAATGCCTTGGGTCGACATTCGCATCCGCGAGATGTCAGAAGTAGCTGAACGGCTCAACGCAATGACCCACCGGCGCGCTATGAAAAGCCATACGCCGATGGACGGGCTGCCTTTGGATGATCAAGCACAATACCTTTGCGTGTTTCGCCATCCGCTTGATGCGCATTTCTCGTTTCGTAAACACGTGCGCAACATCCCAATGTCGTTGTTCGATTCCTGGTATCCAGAGGCCGATGTCGATGGCGTCACATTTCGCCGCTTTCTGGACGGTGGCGCAGAAGGGTTTGATGGCGATGCCATGCCGCTTGCACACATTATCCAACACTACAAAGCCGCTACCGCACTGGCAGATCGGCCCAATGTGTCATTGTTTCACTACGCAGATATGACCCGTGATTTGCCGGGCACCTTTGCCAAACTAGCCGACCTACTGGACATATCGCATCCTCCTCATGTTTTGGATCAATTGATTCACGCTGCGACCTTCAACAATATGAAAGCCAATGCCGGGCGTTTCGCTCCTTCCGGGGGGAAAGGGTTCATGAAGTCGGACACAGATTTTTTCCACAGCGGCTCAAGCGGAAAATGGGATGGCGAACTGACGGACATAGAGTTGCAAGCATACAACGTTATGATGGACGATCGTCTGACGTCAAAGGAACGGGCATGGCTGGAGTTTGGTGTAGAGGGGTTCTCGAACGACTAGCCCCCGAGAATCGCAAGAATTTCGCTTCGAGGAACGGCGGCTCATTCCGCAGTGCTGCCCTCTAGTGATCAAAAATGCTGCAACAAGGGGTGAATGGCTGGTTTGGTGATGCTGCACAGCTGCGTGACCTGACGCGGCCAAAGCAGGCACTGTGTTTCGTCGAATTTGTTGAGACGCTGAAGACGGCGTGCGTAAATCGGGATTACGGACGCATTTTTTACGCTACATTATGTCTATATATTTGCAAATTAATAATAAAAAGAGGCCTCTCGACCGCACCAAGGCTGTCCAGTAAGT
>NZ_MWVJ01000123.1 GCF_002087335.1 Pseudophaeobacter leonis | reverse complement strand
GGAGCCTCCGGCAAACCCGGTGCAGTTCATCTCCTAACTTGGTATCAACTTGATGAAATGTTTAGCTGGATGTCGAGGAGTAGATGGCTCATCAGTGCTTTGACCGAGGCCGCCATGGAAAATGACGTACAGCGAGCCAATAATAGACTGCTTGGTTGGGAGAATTTCCCTGAGCAAAACTAACGGCCCAGAGCCGCCGTTGGCTCACGAGCAACGTGCCGCGAAGCAGCTTCACAAAACAGCCATTCGTGCATTGCGCAGCATTTTCCCAACCCGAATGACGACAGTGCGGGACGAGACGGACGTTTGAGTTTCATGCACCACTGCCGACTATCCGACGGAAATTCACTACGTTCGTTTCTCCTCGGAGAACTGAGCGAACGTAGATTGACGCTAATTGGCCGAACAGTAAATGAGGCGATCTCAATCATTCTCTTTGCCTGGATTTAGCGCTTTTGACACCGCATGGAGAATGTCCGTGCGACTAACTGGTTTCATCAGTCGTATATCCGAGGGCCTGTATCCATTGCCATGCACTGTTGCCTCCGATGCATAACCGGACATGAAGATGCACGGAATATCCGGATCTATCGACCGAATCTCTTTTGCCAAAGCAGGCCCCTGAAGTGTTCCGGGCATAACGACGTCTGTCAGGAGAAGGTCAAACCGCCCGAACGATTTGAATTTTTGCAAACCCTCATCGCCGTTTGCTGCGGTTGTGACCGCATACCCGGCACCTTCCAAAACACGTTCTAAGATGCGGATGACACCTACCTCATCTTCTACAACGAGGACCTCAGCGCGTTCGCTTGCCGGATGAAGCTCCTCGGCAATCTCACTTTTTGGTTTCGGTGCAGGTTGCGTCGTGGCCTTGAAGTAGAGCGTGAATGTTGTCCCAACGCCAACTTCGGAATGAACGTGAATCGCGCCGCCGGATTGTTTGATGAAACCGTGCACCATCGAAAGCCCCAGGCCAGACCCTTGGCCAACGGGCTTGTCGGTGTAAAACGGTTCAAAGATTGCGTCGGTCTTGTCGGACGGGATGCCGTGACCGGTATCACTGATCGCCAGCATTACATAGCGACCCGGTGCGATATCCTCGTCTCGCTGATTGACGTATTCATCGCCAATCTTCATGTTTGCAGTCTCAATTGTCACCTTGCCACCTGCTGGCATCGCATCGCGCGCGTTCAGCAGGATATTGATGATCGCGTTCTCGACTGATGCGGCGTCTAGTTCAACATCCCAAACCCCGGTTTCAAGCGCGCTTTCGACATTGATCGTTTCAGGTAAAACCCGGGAGGCCCAGGTCATCGTCTTTTCAATGCTTTGGTTCAAATTCAAGCGCCTTGGCTCAAGATGGGCGCGCCGGGAAAAACTAAGCAGGTTTTTTGTCAGGTCTGCACCGAGCTTGGTTGCCTTGATCGCCTCTCCAATGAGGTCCCGCCAGTCGTCAGCCTGCCGGTTTTCAAGGCTCAGCTCCAGATTCCCAAGGATGATGGCCAGCAGGTTATTGAAATCATGCGCCACACCACCTGTAAGAGTGCCGAGCGCTTCGATCCGCTGCGACTGTCGCAAACGTATTTCGGCCTGGCGCAAATCTGTCAAATCTATACTGGCGCCGACATTTTCGACCACTTCACCGGTGTGATCAAAGACCGGCTCCTCGATTTCGCGAATAAACCTGATCTCTCCGTCCGGACGCACCGCACGATATTCAAAAACATGAGCCTCGCCAGAATTAGTTCTGCGGTTAGCGTCCAGGACGATATCATGATCATCACTGTGTACGTAGAAAAGTTCTGGATTCGGTCCCGCTGTTCTGGAGCGAAAATCATCGGGTGTCAGGCCAAAGTGTTCGGCATGCTGATCCGAACAAAATTCACAATTTCCAGTTTCCACACGAAACGAGTAGTGGCCAACGCCTGCAATGCGGACCGCAGTTCTCAGCCGCGCTTCGCTCTCGGCGACCTTGGCAGCCTGCCTGTCCTTCTCGGCGATCTCTTTATCCAGTAATGTTTCAAGGATTTGTTCTTTTTCACGTAGGGATTGCACGCTGGTATCGCGTTGATCTTTCAAACGTCCAAGGAGGATACCGATCGATATGAACAGCGCCGATCCGATGGCTGTTTGCGGCACTCCTCCCGTCAAACTGGAGGGCCCAAATTGTTCAAAATACGCGCGAACGACAAATGCCGCAGCCAAGCCCCCGGCAAGAAGTCCAGCACGCAGCCCACCCAAAGCGCCGGCAATGCCGACGCAGACGATAATGGTCAAAAACGGCACGGGAACGGCAATGCCGGTGTGCATGCTGGGCTCAACCAAAAGAATTGAAACAGCTGTAGGGAGAACCCAAATCAGTTTGATCAGCGCGGCATTATTCAGAGTGAGCTGTTGCTTCCAAGCCATTGTTTGTTCAGACTCCCGACCTCACCAAGTCACTTGTTAAAAGTCAAAAGTCAAAACAGAGTCGTGACGAACTGTGAGCTTCTATGGCACAAGGTGCAACGTGTCGGCAAAATTTGCAAATCTGATTACTTAAAAAAACATCGGCGAGCTATAAATGACTACGTTGGATACCTGCTGGTGCATTGGCAATCACGAAACCTTCGTTCTGGCCCAAATGAATTTCATTCCTGAAATCATTAGATTTTGAAAGGGCACGAACCTATGGCAAAGGCAGTTTGATCTTTTCACGCCCTTTGGCTGACAAATGTGAGATCTAGCATTCGAGGCGATGAGGAATCTCGGTGAGTTTGGTCAACAGTTGACCTTGCGGCAGCGCAGCCCCCCCCCCGTTGACAGGTTGCTTCAAAGTCGGATTCCACGGTCCTGACATGAGCGGCTTGGCGCTTGCAGCAAACGCCCGCATTCTACCTTTGGCTCACTATTTAAATATCGCCCGCCCCCCCGCCGCTAAACTATCGAGTTAAACACATCACCTGGCAAAACCGCCCCCCCTTGCAATCAGTGCAAATTCTGACATAAGCGCCGCCATCCGGTCGCAGCCTACCCGGACATCAAAACAAGGGCCCCAAAAATGAAAACCCTTGTCACCTGCTCAGGCGGACTCGATTCCGTGTCGCTTGCGCATATCACCGCCAATGAGCATCAGCTCACCCGGCTTGTCTCCTTTGACTATGGTCAACGCCACCGCAAGGAGGTCGACTTCGCTGAAGCCGCCGCCAAACGGCTGGGCGTGCCATTTCATCTGATCGACATGCGCGGCGTCGGTGCGTCTCTCTCCGGCTCAGCCTTGACCGACGACATCGACGTGCCTGACGGGCATTACGAAGAGGACACGATGCGCATCACTGTCGTGCCCAACCGCAATGCAATCATGCTCTCAATTGGCTTTGGCATCGCAGCAGCAAAGGGGGATGAGGCCGTGGCCACTGCGGTTCATGGCGGCGATCCCTATATCGATCCCGATTGTCGCCCCGCCTTTACGCGCGCTTTTGACGCGATGCAGCAGGCGGCACTCGATGGCTATGCCGAAGTGCGCCTGCACACGCCATTCGTCGAAAACAGCAAGGCCGATATCGTGCGCCAAGGCGCAAAGCATGGCACCCCCTTTGCCCAAACTTGGTCCTGCTACAAAGGCGGTCAGACCCATTGCGGACGCTGTGGGACTTGCGTTGAGCGGTCGCGAGGCGTTTCATCTCGCAGGGTTCAGCGATCCTACGGTCTATGCAGATCCGGACTATTGGACGCAGGCCCTGGCCACGCGGGGACAAAGCTGATGTTCCGCATTCGCAAGGAATTCCATTTCTCCGCGTCGCACCAATTGTCCCATCTCCCGGACGATCACCAATGCGCGCGGCTGCATGGGCACAATTACATTGTCGTGGTCGAACTGGCTGCCGAGACGCTGAACGCAAGTGGCTTCGTACGCGACTACCATGACCTCAAACCGCTCAAGACCTATGTCGACGATCATTTTGACCACCGGCACCTGAATGATGTCATGGAGGGACCTTCGACAGCCGAGAATATGGCCCGGCATTTTTACGACTGGTGCGTGGCGCGCTGGCCCGAAACCTGTGCAGTGCTGGTCAGCGAGACCCCCAAGACCTGGGCAGAGTACCGGCCATGACGCTGCGCATCGCCGAAATTTTTGGCCCAACCATTCAGGGAGAAGGCGCCTTGATTGGCGAACCGACTGTGTTTGTTCGCGCGGGTGGCTGTGACTATCGCTGCAGTTGGTGCGACAGCATGCACGCCGTGGACAGCCAATACCGCCACAGCTGGGCCCCCATGAGCTCGGATGCGGTTTGGGCACAGGTGCGTCACCTCTCTGGTGACAGGCCCTTGACGGTCTCATTGTCTGGCGGCAACCCGGCCATTCAGGACTTTGGGCCGCTGATCGCGAGGGGGCGCGCCGTCGGCTATCGCTTTGCTTGCGAGACGCAAGGCTCGATCGCCCGACCTTGGTTTGGCGACCTTGATACGCTGGTGCTCTCTCCCGAACCCACCATCAAGCGGTGAGACGGTAGACTGGGCGGCCTTTGGCGCCTGTCGCACGCTTGGGTCCAACGCGCGCCAGCAGGTTTTGAAGATCGTGATTTTTGACGAGACTGACTACCAATGGGCGCGAGAGGTCCATGCACGTCACAGCGACCTTGCGCTCTACCTTCAGCCTGGCAACACCGAGGTCGACCCTGCGATGCCGGTTGATCTGCACGCGCTGGCCGACCGCCTGCGCTGGCTCACTGACAAGGCGATGGCCGATGGCTGGTTCGCCCCCCGTATTCTGCCGCAACTCCATGTCCTAATTTGGGGCAATAAGCGTGGCGTCTGACCTGAAGGAGACCTCCATGTCTGAAGACATCTACAGCCATCTTAAGCAGCTTGGTGGCGAAACCCGCATCCCCACCACCCCCGAAGAGGCGGAACTGGAGCGCGTGCCCAACCCGCAGGCTGATGTGGCCTATAACGTGCGTTTCACAGCGCCGGAGTTCACCTCGCTCTGTCCGATGACCGGCCAGCCGGACTTTGCCCATCTGGTGATCGACTATGTGCCAGGGCCGTGGCTGATCGAGTCAAAGTCGCTCAAACTTTTCCTGACCTCCTTTCGCAACCACGGCGCTTTCCATGAGGATTGCACCATCTCCATCGCCCGACGCCTGGCTGAGTTCCTCGACCCACAATGGCTCCGGATTGGCGGCTACTGGTATCCGCGCGGGGGCATCCCGATCGACGTATTCTGGCAAACAGGGCCGTTGCCCGAAGGCGTATGGATCCCGGATCAAGGTGTCCCGCCCTACCGGGGTCGGGGCTAAAAGCCGCAAAAACTGGCCCTGTGTATAGCCGACATTGGCGCGCCTCGCAGCGAACTTCCGGTTTCCGACCTTCGTACCGAAATGTGCATGGTGCAGCAATTCGGACAGCTTCCACCTCCCATCCCGGTCGCGAACGGCCCTTTTCTGCCGTTCGTCACACTTACCGCCACTGCGGCGCGGCTTCCCCAAACCGGACGTCCATGCACTGCGCAGCATTTTATAATCAAACCGTCGGTGCATGGACGAAACCAACGATTGGCAGCAAGAGCCTTGTCCCGCACGTACCCTCGACATAACACAAGTCACTCACGAATTCGCTACCCACGTGTTCTTGATCATCACCTGAAAATCAGGTGGGTCGCGCCGGTCAGGGCTCCACCTTTAACCTTTGATTAATGCTTCTGAGGGAAACTTTTTTTGCCCTAACTCAGAGCCCAAAGGTTGATAATTATTTGCCGTTTTTTGAACAAAGTCGCTCTGTGCGCGGTTACACGCCCACGTTGATCACGATTCTGGCCGTTATCGGCCTATCGTATTTCGCCGTTCTTCAGAGAGAAACCATCAATGCCCAAACCGAACGTGACTATGTGCGCGCAAAGTTGCAGACCCAAGCTGCACAAATTGAAGGTCGGTTGAACGCTATAATTGGGGCGGCAAGCGGATTAGTCGCCACGCTATCTACCGAGCCAGACATGTCTCCACAGCGATATGGCTCACTTGCAAGGAATATTGTCTCATCAAGTACAGGAATCCGCAACATCGCTGCGGCTAGGGATCTGGTCGTTAACCTGGTTTATCCATTGGAAGGCAATGAATTTGTCCTTGGGTTGGACTACCGTTTGAATGATGAGCAGCGTGCCGCTGCCTTTCGCGCCCGTGACACCGGCACCTTCACCTTGGCAGGGCCTGTTGAACTAGTGCAGGGCGGAGAAGCACTCATAGGGCGGTTTCCAGTCTTCAGCGGAGGTTCCAGTCAGAGACAATTTTGGGGGATTATATCAGTTGTTGTTGATCTCACCAGCTTCTACGAAGAAACGGGTTTGACTGAGCTATCTTCCGACCTGGAAATTGTTTTGCTAGGTAAAGACGGACTAAGACTGGAAACAAACCCATTTTTTGGGTCTGCCGAAACCTTGAAATCCCAACCGGAAAGCATAAAAATAAGCTTCCTAAATGGATCCTGGGATATGTCGGCGCTTCCAATTGGCGGCTGGGGAAGCACTATTTCCGATGCCTGGATAAAGGTTAGCGCGACCCTAATCACTTTAATAATTTCATGCTTGACTGGTCTTGCAAACTTCATCGCATTGCAGCGTTCGGCAATAATTCACGAACTTCAGAAAAGAGAATTACAGCTTGAACAATCTCATTCAGAGATTGAGATGCATGCCCTCCACGATCACTTGACTGGACTACCCAACCGGCGATTTTTAGAGAGGCGACTTAATGAAAAGACATCGCCACCAATACACGGGTTGATGATTTTGGACCTGGACGGCTTCAAATCAGTCAACGATTTATTTGGCCATAAAGTTGGGGATAGTGTTTTGGTGGCTGTGACCCAGCGTCTTCAGAGAGCAGTTGGTCAGAAGGGCTTTCTCGCGCGCAGTGGAGGGGATGAGTTTGTCCTCCTTTGTGAAAGCGACGTGCCAGACAAGGACAATGGCCAGAACACTCTTGTGTCATCAAGTGAACGCCTTCAGGCAATGGCCGAGCGGCTTTTGGAGTGTTTGCAAGATCCGATAGTTGGCAATGACACCCCTATCCGAATGGGTATATCAATTGGGATTCGAAGTATCGAATCCAACGAGGAGTGGTCTGCCAGCAGTTGGTTGAAACAAGCGGATCGCGCAATGTATCAGTCAAAAAAGGAGGGTCGAGATCGGTTCACTTTCTACGATGACTTGGAACATCTTCCCGAAGCCTCGAAAGTGGTTCGAAATGATTTGCTCGACGCGATTGAACTCGGACAAATCTTACCTCACTACCAGCCGCAATTTGGGTCTGATGGAATAACTCTTATCGGCGTTGAGGCATTGGCCCGCTGGCTTCACCCCTCGGAAGGGTTGAAATCACCCAATGATTTTCTAAGCATTGCTGAGGAAATAAAGATTGATAGTGCCATCGACCTCTGCATCTTGGCCTCAAGCATCAATGACATAAGGGAATGGGACCGACTTCAGATCAAAGTTCCAAGTGTGTCTATAAACTTGTCGCTGCGAAGCCTGAACGATCCACGGTTTCTTGAAAACATCGACGCCCTTGATGCAGATCCATCGCGAACCTCGTTTGAGCTCTTGGAAACGATATTTCTGGATACCGCAAATCATATTCTTGAAGAAAACGTCGCTGGCTTGAAACGTCGAGGCTTCAGGGTTGAAGTGGATGATTTTGGTACAGGGCACTCATCTGTAACAAGCCTATTGAAGATGAAGCCCCACGGCTTCAAAATTGATCGTTCGCTTGTTCAAGCCGCGACAAACTCCCCGGAAAATTCGCGATTACTCGCTTCCATTGCAGAGGTTGGACACGCATTAGGTATAGAAATTTGCGCCGAGGGCATTGAGGATGAGCTGCAATTATCCAACGCGATGAGTATTGGATGCACTCGTTTCCAAGGGTATTTTCTGGGGCGCCCTATGCCCAGAGCTGCGATCATTGAGTTTTTGGAAGCGAGAGAATGCCCAACCCAGATACGTAAAGTTGGCTAGAGTGATTTGGACTGCTGCGCCGAACATAATTGCCAACACCTATGTCGGCTTTCCGAATCGTCGCTTCCGGAACTCGCACCCGCCGCGAACGTCCGCAATCCGCCTATTCTGTGGAAAAACAACGTGT
>NZ_MWVJ01000122.1 GCF_002087335.1 Pseudophaeobacter leonis | reverse complement strand
GCGGCACTCGGGGGTATAAAGCGGGATCACGTGGTCGCCCACTACCAGGCTGGTGACGCCTGCGCCGACCTCGATCACGACGCCTGCCCCCTCAGGGCCAAGGATCGCCGGAAAGATGCCCTCGGGGTCATCGCCGGACCGGGTGAACTCATCCGTGTGACACAGGCCGGGGGCCTTGATTTCCACCAGCACCTCGCCCGCCTTGGGGCCCTCCAAGTTCACTTCCATTACTTCGAGCGGCTGGCCCGGAGCAACTGCAACGGCTGCACGTGTGCGCATCATATGTTTGATCCTTTGTTCTGTTCCTGAGGCCCTGACTGGAGCGGGCCCGACGTGGGTCCCTGTCAAAATGGGTCTCGTGTCAATATGTCTCCCCTGTTTCAGGGGGCTGCCCTAGGGGTCTAGCCTAGGGGTACAGAGGCTTGCGCTGGCAGGCAAGCGCAAGCTGTCTGCCTGAAGTTTCCCCAATGATTTGACCCGTGCCAAAAGCGACCACATCGGCGGCAATGCCGCTGAAAGGCGCCGTTTCCTGTGGTGGCTTTCTGTGGCGGCAAATTTTGTCTGGCTCAGCCCTTGACCTTCCCCTGACTGGAAGCCCCATATCCTATCCACACCACGACTCTCTTTTTGGATGTATCCGATGCAACAGCGCCACATTTCACTGCAAATCACCGGTCTCAACTGTGCGGCCTGCGCTGCGCGGGCTGAGCGCGCATTGGTGCAGGTGAACGGGGTCAGTGCTGCCTCGGTTAATCTGGCCAGCGGCAAAGGACAGGTTGAGGCTGCGGCTGAGCTGCCGGTGAGCGCGCTGGTTGCAGCACTGGATCAGGCCGGGTATCCGGCGGCGCTGTCGCATCTCAGTCTTGATATCCAAGGGTTGAGCTGTGCGTCCTGTGTGGGCCGGGCGCAGGCTGCGTTGCGGGCTGTGCCGGGGGTGGTGACAGCTGAGGTTAGCCTTGCGACAGAACGGGCCGAGATCAGCTATTTGACGGGGGCCAGCCGTGCGGCTGACCTGATCGCGGCGAGCGCTGCCGCAGGCTATGCGGCCCGTCTGCACGGGGTTGAGGTCGCTGCCGCGGAGGACACACGCCAGCGCAAGGCGGATGAAATCAAAACGCTGTCGCACCAGGTGATGATGGCCGCCGCTTTGACGCTGCCGGTCTTTGTCATCGAGATGGGGGGCCATATGGTGCCTGCGATGCACCATTGGGTGATGGCAAACATCGGCCAGCAAAACAGGTATCTGCTGCAATTCGTCCTGACGACACTGGTTTTGATCGGGCCGGGGCGGCAGTTCTACAGCAAGGGCTTTCCAGCACTTGTGCGTGGTGCACCCGATATGAATGCGCTTGTCGCACTGGGCACCTCTGCGGCCTATGGGTTTTCGGTGGTCTCGACCTTTTGGCCGGGCCTGCTGCCCCCTGGCGCCGCCGATGTTTATTATGAGGCGGCTGCCGTCATTGTGGTGCTGATCCTGACGGGACGTCTGCTGGAGGCCCGCGCCAAGGGTCGCACCGGCGCGGCCATTCGCAAACTGGCCGGGCTGCAACCAAAGACCGCCGAGGTGGTGAGCGGCGACACTGTGGTCGAGACTCTGGTCGATGATATCGCGGCCGGTGATCTCATCCGGCTGCGTCCCGGTGCGCGGATTGCGGTGGACGGTGAGGTGATTTCGGGGCGGTCATATGTCGATGAAAGCATGCTGAGCGGTGAGCCGGTGCCGGTGGAAAAGAGCGCCAGCTCCCGCGTCTCAGCGGGTACTGTCAACGGCAGCGGCGTGCTGGAGTTTCGCGACACGCATGTCCGGCGTGACACAGCCCTGGCGCAGATTATTCAAATGGTTGAGCAGGCGCAGGGTGCCAAGCTGCCGGTGCAGGGCCTGGTGGATCGCATAACCCTGTGGTTTGTGCCCGCCGTGATGTTGACGGCTGCTCTGACTGTTTTGCTTTGGCTGCTGCTGGGACCGGCGCCCGCGGTGCCACTGGCGCTGGTGGCCGGGGTTTCGGTGCTGATCATTGCCTGCCCCTGCGCCATGGGACTGGCCACGCCGACCTCGATCATGGTGGGCATAGGGCGGGCGGCGCAGCTGGGCGTGCTGTTTCGCAAGGGCGACGCGCTGCAACGGCTGCAAGAGGTCAAGGTGGTGGCGCTCGACAAGACCGGCACCCTGACCCAGGGCCACCCGGCGCTTACCAATTTCATGGCCGCGAAAGGGTTTGAGAGCGAGGCCGTTCTGCGTCTGGTGGGGGCGGCAGAATCCCAGTCCGAACACCCAATCGCCCGTTCTCTGGTCGCGGCTGCAGGCAAGGGGCTAGCACAAGCGGATAGCGTTGAGGCGATCCCCGGATATGGCCTGCGGGCCGTGGTTGAGGGGCAGGAGGTTCTGGTGGGGGGCGCGCGGCGGATGCAGCGCGAAGGCATTGCATTTGCCGCACTTGAGCAACAGGCCATGTGCTGGGCCGCAGCAGGTGAGACACCCTTTTTTGTCGCCATCAACGGGGAGGCTGCCGCAGCCCTTGCCGTGGCGGATCCGATCAAACCCGGTACGCCCGAGGCCATTCGGGCGCTGCAGGCGCGTGGCCTCAAGGTGGCAATGATCACTGGCGATGCTGAGGCGACGGCACGCGCGATTGCGGCGCGGCTTGGCATTGATGTGGGGCGGGCCGAGTGCCTGCCGGGGGACAAGGTTGCGGCCCTCAAGGATCTGCAGGCAGAGTTCGGCGCGCTGGCATTTGTCGGCGACGGGCTGAATGACGCGCCCGCCCTTGCTGCAGCCGAGGTGGGCATTGCCATTGGCACCGGCACGGATGTGGCCATTGAGGCGGCCGGATGTGGTGCTGGTGTCAGGTGATTTGCGCGGAGTTCTGAATGCCCTGAGCATCAGCCGCGCCACCATGCGCAATATCCGGCAAAACCTCGGCTGGGCCTTTGGCTATAATATCTTGTTGGTGCCGGTGGCAGCAGGCGCGCTGTATCCTTTTGGCGGCCCCTTGTTGTCGCCAGCGCTGGCGGCCGGGGCCATGGCGCTTTCCAGCGTCTTTGTGCTCAGCAACGCCCTGCGCTTGCATCGGCTGAAATCCAGCTTAGATGAGGGGGCAGAGGTGCGCAGGGGCGTGTCTCAAAACCCCAGCCCCGTTGTATGAGCTGGCGCAAGAGGAGGTTCGCATGAATATCGGTGATGTTGCCACCCGCTCGGGCCTGCCGGCCAAGACCATCCGCTACTACGAGGATATCGGCCTGATCAAACCGCATCGCAGCGACAATGGCTATCGCTGTTTTGCCGAGGCAGATCTGCACAAACTGGCTTTTTTGGAGACCGGGCGCGCGCCCTGGAGTTCACCATTGAAGACTGCCGTATGCTGATGGCGCTCTATGAGGATGAGAGCCGCGCCAGTGGCGACGTCAAGCAATTGGCGCAAGAGCACCTGAGCAAGATCGAGACCAAGATCGCCGATTTGCAGGCGATGCGGGACACGCTGACAGAGCTGGTGCAGTGCTGCGCCGGCGACAATCGCCCGGACTGTCCTATTCTAAAGGATCTGTCGGGGCACAGTCCCGACTAGCCAGTCCCGATTAGGCCTGCAATGATTGACCGCAGCTGACATGGCCCCGGCCTGGCCTGTGGCGGATGGAAAAAAGAGGGCAGGCCGCAAGGCTCGCCCTCTGAATGTTTTTCAAGTCTGGCCCCGAGTGGATCTGACAGTTTTAGACAGTGTTTGACTGTGTCAGCCAGTTTCAGACTGGGCGCAGCTCCAGGATCTCGCGGGCCTGTTGCCAGGTGGCGACGGGGCGCTCATATTTCTCGCACAGATCAACGGCGCGCTGCACCAAGGCTGCGTTTGACGGCGCCAGAGTCTCGCGGTCCAGACGCAGATTGTCCTCAAGCCCGGTGCGGGTATGACCGCCTGCGGCAATGGCCCATTCATTGATCTGGATCTGGCCGGGGCCAATGCCGGCGCCACACCATTCCGCCTCGGGGGCCAGACGTTTGACGGTTTCAATGTAGAAATCAAAGGTCTCGCGATCCACTGGCATGGCGTTTTTGACGCCCATGACAAATTGCACATAGAGCTTGCCGGCAATACGCCCATCGCGGTTCATTTTGACCGCCTGGTGGATATGGGACAGATCAAAGGCTTCGATCTCGGGTTTGACCTCATACTGGCGCATCTCGCTGGCGAGCCAGTCCACCAGCTCCGGCGGGTTTTCATAGACACGGGTCGGGAAGTTGTTGGACCCCACCGAGAGCGAGGCCATGTCGGGACGCAGCGACAGCATGCCACCGCGCTCCTTGCCCGCGCCTGAGCGGCCGCCGGTCGACAGCTGAACGATCATGCCGGGGCAGTGTTTGTTCAGCCCTTCCAGCAAAAGGCCAAAGCGCTCGGGGTCCGAGGTTGGGTTTTGATCCTCGGTGCGCACGTGGCAATGGGCAATCGAGGCCCCGGCCTCAAAGGCCTCCTGGGTGCTTTCGATTTGCTCGGCGATGCTGATCGGCACGGCCGGGTTATGTTCCTTGCGTGGCACCGAACCGGTGATGGCGACGCAGATAATGCAGGGTTTGCTCAACTCTGTTGCTCCTCAGATATCGAAGAATACGGTTTCATCGTCGCCTTGCAGGTGAATGTCAAAACGATAAACCACCTGGCCGTCCCGTTCGCTGCGTTTTGCGATCAGTGTTTTGCGGCGCTTTTCCCACTCAATGACATTGATCACGGGGTCGGCGGCGTTGGCCTCGGCCTCGTCTTCAAAATACAGGCGGGTGTTCAGGCCGACGTTGATGCCGCGCGCAACGATCCAAAGATTGATATGCGGCGCCATCATCTGACCATTGCGGCCCATAACAGCCCCGGGCTTAACCGTCTCAAAGCCCCATTCACCGCTGTCAAAATCGGTGATGACACGGCCCCAGCCGCGAAAACCTGCCTCGACCTCGCCGGGATGTTCGGGATGGGCGTAGATGCCTGCTGCATTGGCCTGCCAGGCCTCCAGCAGCACGTCCTTCACCGGAGAGCCGGTGCCGTCGGTGACCAGCCCCTCAATCCGGATGCGCTCACCAGCAGCATTGGGACCGGTGATGTCCTGACCCAATGCTGCTGGGTCGTAGATCTCAAATCCCGCAGCACCGGGGGCAAGGCCAATGTGCATATAGGGGCCTGCGGTCTGCGAGGGTGTTTCTTTCAGATACTCAAGCTGTTGTGGCATCAGTTCCCCTCCAGGCGGTTTTCAAACAGGGTCGAGCGGCGGCCGCGCAGCACGATGTCGAATTTATAGGCGATGGTGTCCAGCGGAATGGTGGCATTCATGTCCAGACGCGCGATCAGCTGCTCGATGGCGTCGGGATCCGGGATCGTCGCCACGATGGGCAGGTCTTGATCAGCGGGTCGCCCTCAAAATACAGTTGGGTGATCAGGCGCTGGGCAAAGCCGGTGCCAAAGACCGAGACGTGGATATGCGCCGGGCGCCAGTCGTTGACCCAATTGCGCCAGGGATATGCGCCGGGCTTTACCGTGCGAAAATAGTAATAGCCGTTTTCATCCGTCATAGTGCGGCCACAGCCGCCAAAATTGGGATCAATCGCGCCCAGATAGGCGTCCTTCTTGTGACGATAGCGCCCGCTGGCATTGGCCTGCCAGATCTCAACCAGCGTGTTGGGCACGGGGCGGGCGTTTTCGTCCAGCACCCGGCCATGCACAATGATGCGCTCGCCAATGGGGCTTTGCTCGGGCTGGGCATAATTGGTCAGCAGGTCGTTGTCGCCGGGCGCCAGATCGGAATGACCAAAGCGCGGGCCGGTGATCTCGCTGACGGTGTTCTCGAGGCTGATCATCGAGAGTTTCGGCGAGCGCGCCACAGAGGTCTTGTAGTTCTGGTGAAAGGCGGGCGGGTGCCAGCGACGGTCACGCTGGTAGAACTCGCCCTGTTTTGGGGGTGCTATGGTCATTGTGTCTGTCCTCCTCAGGTCGAAATCCAGCCCGAAATTCAGGCTGAAATTCTGGCCGAAATCTAGGTCGGGTTCGCGGCGGATTCTGCATCCATTTCCGCGTAGGTTTGTTTGGCCAGCTTCAGCGCATGATTGGCGCGCGGAACTCCGGCGTAGATTGCCACATGCTGAAAGGCCTCGATCACATCGGTGCGGCTGGCGCCGGTGCGGGCGGTGGCACGAATATGCATCGGGCTTTCCTCAAAATTGCCCATCGCGGCCAACAGCGCCAGCGTCAGCATTGAGCGCTCGCGCTGGCCAATGCCGTCTGACGCCCAGACCGTGCCCCAGGCGCCTTCGGTGATCAGGGTCTGAAAGGCTGTGTCCATATCCGTCTTTGCGGCCTCGGCCCGGTCCACATGGGCGTCGCCCAGAACGGCGCGGCGGGTCACCATGCCCTGGTCATATTTGCTGTCACTCATCCGCAAGCCTCATCTTCTGATTGGTCTTTAGGCAGTATCGCATATCAAAAATGAGCTGTATAATGCGAATAACAACATGTTTGCATAGCGAGAATGATATGCTTTTGTCGGATTAGCTGAAATTACGCCATCTCGAGGTTTTTGTCGAAGTGGCCCGTCAGGGCAGCGTCACCCTGGCCGCCGAGGCGCTGGGCCTGACACAGCCGGCCGTCACGCGGGCGCTGCGCGAGCTGGAGGCGGTCTGCGGCAAGCCGCTGGTTGAGCGCCATGGGCGCGGTATCCGGTTGTCGCCCTATGGCGATATGTTTCGCCACCATGCAGGCCGCAGTCTGGCGCTGGCGCGGGACGGGGTGGCGATGTTGCAGGGCCTTGAGGCGGGCGAGGGGCCGCAGCTGTCTGTTGGCGCGTTGCCAACGGTGTCGGCCACTCTGGTGCCGGATGCCCTGGCCGAGCTTGGCGCGGGCGAGACCCGCAGCCGGTTTTCTGTCACCACCGGGGACAACCGCTACCTGCTGGACCAGCTGCGCCGCGGTGATCTGGATCTGGTGGTGGGGCGGCTGCCTGCGCCGGAACATATGGTGGGCATTGATTTTGAACCGCTGTTTCATGAGAGCGTGGCTGTGGTGGTCGCGGCAGGCCACCCGCTGGCAGGGCTGGCGCATCTGCCGCCGGGGGCCTTGCAGTCCTATCCGGTGCTGATGCCCTCAAAGGGCTCGATCATCCGCCCGCTGGTGGAGCGCCTGTTTCTGGAGCAGGGGCTGGGGATGCCGCAGGCGCCGGTTGAGACGGTCTCGGCCACCTTTGGCAGGCGCTTTGTGCTGGATCACGGCGCGATCTGGATCATCAGCCAGGGGGTTGTCCGTGCCGACCTGCGGGCCGGGGTGATGCAGGCGCTGCCGCTGGACACCAAAAGCACCCAGGGGCCGGTGGGGCTCTGCATGCGCAGCGAGCATCAGCTGTCAGATCTGGGGCTGCGGTTTTGCGCCTGCCTGCGCAACCTGTGCAGCGCGACGGACGCGGAGGGCGGGTCGCAAACAGGGCCGGTCGAGGCCTCAGGCGCGCAGACTGGCCAGCGCCATGCCACTGACATCGCGGGCGATGGTGTCCAGGAAATCCTGTGAGGCGCCGCGCTCGGGGCGGAACCAAAAGACCGGCGAGTTGAGAATCAGCATGAGGCCTGCGACAGCCACAGTCAGATTGCGCGGCTCAAAGCTCCCCTCTGCCATGCCCCGTTCCACTTCGCGGCGAAACAGCAGCTCATACTGACGCTGCCCGCAGCGGAGCTTGTCCTGCAGGGCGCGCTCGACCTCAGTCACAGCCTTGGCTCTTGCGCCGGAATAGGTTTGCAAAATGACCCTGTGGTAGGGCAGCGAGCCCAGCACCGTGTAGACATGGCTGCGTGACATGTTGTCCAGCGAGACAGCCGCAGGCAGAGAGGGGTCAATCTCTTGTTCCACGGCGCGGTGGGTAAAGCCGGCCGCCCGCAGCTGAACCGCAGCCAGCAGGGCGCCTTTTGAGGAAAAGTGATGATATATCCGCCCTTTGGTCGATCCAAGCTGGGCTGCGATGTCATCCACCGACGCGGCATCCGCCCCCAGCATCATGAAGCAATGGGCTGCGGCGTCCAGGATTTCGCTTTTGGAGCGGCTGATTTGTTCGACCATAGAATTCTGCCTGCACTTCAGGTTGCTGTCCCGCTTATCAGACCGCGCTAAAGAGAGGCAATCCCCCTGGGGCACTGCAGCTGTGCGGTCCTGCCGTCAAACCACGTGTTCCGCAAAAAGACTGACCAGTCCTGCCTGAACAGTCCTGCCCCAAAAACTCAGGCAGCTCAGGCTTGAATACCTCATCCCTAAAGGCCGCTTAGCGGGTGTGGGCCGCATCTGGCCCAAGAATCAGCTTAGAGGGGCAGAGGCGTAAAAAACAGGCGCTCTTTCGGCAGTTGACGCTGGGTCCCGGTGATTGACAGGTCAAAAACATACTCATTAGTCTGTTTTTAGACGCTTGGGATTCCACCGCTTGAGGAGGCGCCGTGGAAATTCGCTAAAAAGGCGCAAAGGCCCGGATCAGACAGGGCAGGGAACCGTTCTTTAGGAACGGGGGGAGGAAAATTTGGAAGTATTGCAGCTCTTGGTCAGTGGGCTTGCGAACGGCTGTGTCTACGGCCTGATCGCGCTTGGGTTCGTGTTGATCTACAAAGCCACCGAGGCGGTGAATTTCGCCCAGGGTGACTTTATGATGATTGGGGCCTTTGTCAGCCTTGGTCTTACCAATGCGGAATATATGGATTTGCCGTTCTGGCTCGCCGCACCTTTGACAATCGCGATCATGGCGGTGTTTGGATATTTGCTCGACATGTTTGTGCTGCGGCACCTGTTTGGTCAGAGCCAGCCCGCCGTTGTGATCCTGACAATCGCCATGGGCTTCGTGCTGCGCTTTATTGCCGGGCTGATCTGGGGCCATGAGCCGCAGACACTCGAAAGTCCGCTGGCGCTGGGGGATCTGCACATTGGCGGCGTGGTTCTGGGGATGGCGGATGTCGCCATCATCGTGGTTACCTTCCTGATGACCTGGTTCCTCTATCAGTTCTTCCAGCGGACCAAGCTGGGGCTGGCGATGCAGGCGGCAAGCCAGAACCAGATGGCGGCCTATTTCATGGGGATTCCGGTGAAACGCGTTCAGGGGCTGATCTGGGGTCTTGCCGGCGCCACGGCGGCGGTGGCGGGCATTCTGTTTGCCTCTAAGGGGGCGATTGATCCCAATGCGGGCCTGCTGGGCATCAAGGCCTTTGCAGCTGCGGTCATCGGCGGCTTTGGCTCGCTCCCCGGCGCTCTTGCAGGTGGTCTGATCGTTGGGGTGATTGAGCCCTTTGCGGCGCGCTATCTCGCTGCCTGATATTCACAAATTGCGCCCTATGCCCTGTTGCTGGCCGTGCTGATCTTCAGACCTCATGGTCTGTTCAGCCAGGTCCGCGTGAAGAAGGTATAACCCCATGCGGATCCATTTCAAAACATCCTACGAACACGATATCCGGCTGTTCCCCGATCGCTGGACACTGGCGGTCTATGCAACACTTCTGGCTGTGGCCTTTGCGCTGCCCTACCTGCTGGATGACTTCTTTCTGGGCGAGATCACCAATGTGCTGATCTGGGCCATTGCCGGCCTTGGCCTGATGCTTCTGACCGGTCAGACGGGGCAGGCGAGCCTGGGACATGCGGCCTTTCTGGCGATTGGCTGCTATGCCAATACCATCCTGATCGAACAGGGCGTGCCCTTTATCATCGCCTTCCCGCTGGCGGGCGTGATCACCGGGCTGATCGGCGTGATCATTGCAATTCCGGTGTTGCGACTGCACGGGATCTAGCTGGCGATTGCCACCATTGCCCTGTCGGTTCTGGCCGATGACATCATCGTTCTGACCGAACCCTGGAGTGGCGGTGTCTCGGGCAAGTTCCCTGAGATGATCACCATCTTTGGCTTTGAGATCGAACGCTGGTCGATGCCATCGCGCTTTTACTATCTGGTGCTGGCCGTCACGATCATCTGCACCCTGTTTTATCGCAACCTGCTGCGCTCTCCTCTGGGACGTGCCTTTGCGGCAGTGCGCGACAGTGAGGTCTCGGCAACCGCGATGGGCGTGCATATCGCCCGCACCAAGGGCAAGGCCTTTGGCCTGTCCTGCATGATCACCGGCTGGGCCGGGGCCTTGATGGGATACTATGCCGGCAACTTCAACAACGAAACCTTCTCGCTGGTGATTTCCATCACCCTGTTGATGATGATCGTGATTGGCGGGCTTGGCTCTATCCATGGGGCCTTCTTTGGCGCTGTTGTTGTCGCCTTCCTGCCGCAGGCTCTGTCGATGCTAAAGGACACAGTTGTTGGCAGCGGCGTGGCTATTCCGGGGCTGGAGACCGGCGTCTTTGGTATGATCCTGATCCTGTTCATCCTGTTTGAGCCGATGGGCATCTACGGGCGATGGCTGAAGATCCGCACCTGGTTCGAGCTGTTTCCCTTTGCGCGTAAGGACATGTTCCGCCGCCAGAAATCCTACCTGAAGACGGAGCGTTTGAGATGAGCCTTTTGGAAATCAAAAATGCGACGCTGAAATTTGGTGGCGTGGTGGCGGTGAACAATCTCAGCTTTTCGGTTGAGGAGGGGGAGGTCTATGCCATCGTCGGCCCCAACGGCGCTGGGAAATCCACCGCCTTTAACCTGATCTCGCGCTTTTACGAGCCCTTTGCTGGCAGCTTCACCTTTGACGGCAACAACCTGCTGGACCGCGATGCGGATCAGGTGGCGGATCTGGGCATTGCCCGTACCTTTCAGAATATCGAGTTGTTTGAGCACGCCACGGTGCTGCAGAACCTTTTGGTCGGGCGGCATCGCCATCGTAAAACAACCATGCTGGAAGAGCTGTTCTTTACGCCACGGGTGCAGCGCGAAGAGAAACGCCACCGGGAAGCGGTGGAGGAAGTGATCGACTTCCTTGATCTGCAGCCCTTTCGCAACAAGATGATCGCCGGGCTGCCCTACGGGGTGCGCAAGGTGGTTGAGCTGGGTCGCGCCCTGGCCTCACAGCCGCGCCTGTTGCTGCTGGATGAGCCGGCATCGGGTCTCTCGGTTGAGGAAACACAGGATATGCGCTGGTGGATTGACGACATCCGCAAGCAAATGGGGATCACTGTTTTGATGGTGGAACATGACATGGGGCTGGTCTCTGGGGTTTCTGACCGCGTGCTGGCCCTGGCGGATGGCGCCAAACTGGCCGAAGGAACGCCGGCAGAAGTGCAGGCCAATCCGGCCGTCATTGAGGCCTATCTGGGCGCGGGGGCGGTGTAATGGGTGAACCTTTGCTGGAAATCAAAAACCTCGAGAGCTTTTATGGGCCGATCATGGCCATCCGGGGCGTGTCGCTAAAGGTCGACAAAGGCCAGATCGTCACCGTGCTGGGGGCCAATGGCGCCGGTAAGTCAACGCTGCTGAAAACCATCTCGGGCATTATGGATCCTGAAAAGGGCGAGGTGCTGTTCAAAGGCCAGCCCATTCAGGGCCAAGAGCCCCATCGCATTGTCGAACAGGGCATTGTGCATGTTCCCGAGGGGCGCGAGGTCTTTCCTCTGCTCACGGTGAATGAGAACCTCAGCCTCGGGGCCTATACGCGCAGCGACAAGGCCGAGATCGAGCGCGACCGCGAAATGGTCTTTGACTATTTTCCCATACTGGCGGAACGTCGGGATCAGGAGGCGGGTACCCTGTCGGGTGGGCAGCAGCAGATGCTGGCGATTGGGCGCGGCTTGATGTTGCGGCCACAGATCATGCTTCTGGACGAGCCGAGCCTGGGGCTTTCGCCGCTTTTGGTGCAGGAAATCTTTGCCATTCTGCGCCGTCTCAACTCTGAAGAGCATGTCACCATGATGCTGGTTGAGCAAAACGCCCGTATCGCGCTGGATCTCGCGGATGTGGGCTATGTGATGGAAATTGGCCGCATCGTGATGGATGGCTCTGCTGACCGCCTGATGGAAAGCGAAGACATCAAGTCCTTTTACCTGGGTCACCAGGAAGAGGGTCAGCGCAGTGAGAAACGCTGGAAACGCAAGAAAACATGGCGCTAGGAGGGGGAGAGATGAATATGCATGTCACAAAACAAACCGGGCCTGCCCAGATCGAGATCAATGGCGTTTCCTACAATGCCCAACCTGGCCAGCGTCCCATTCTGGTGGATGGCTGTGATACCATATCAAAGCTGTTTCAAACCCGCTGCATGGCGTTGCAGGACCGCACTGCGCACCGTGAAAAGGACATGGGGATCTGGAAATCCTACTCCTGGAGCACCTACTGGGAGCAGGCCAAATGGATTGGTCTGGGGCTGGTCTCATTGGGGCTGCAACGGGGCGAAGTGGTCTCGATCCTGAGCGAAGATCGCCGCGAATGGCTCTATACGGATATGGGGGTTCAGGGCGTTGGCGGCATCGCTTCGGGGGTCTATACAACCGATTCCGCCGCGCAACTGTCCTATCTGGTCAATGACAGCGACAGCCGGTTCCTGTTTGTTGAAAACGATGAGCAGCTGGACAAATACCTTGAGGTTGCGGGCGAGATGCCGGGCCTCGCCAAGTTGATCATTTATGACCGTGACGGGTTGCATGATCTGGATCAGGATAAATGTATCTTTATCGAGGATCTCTGCGCGCTGGGACGGGCCTATGAGGCAAAAAATCCCGGCGCTTTTGAGGCCGAGATTGCCAAATCAAAACCCGAAGACACCGCGATGCTGATCTATACATCGGGCACCACCGGCATGCCAAAAGGCGCAATGCTGGGGCATGAAAACGTGATGGCCTCAATGGAGTCCGGGGCGCGGGCTCTGGCCGTTAACCCCGATGACGAGCAGCTGTGTTTCCTGCCGCTGTGCCATATTCTGGAACGCAATGTCTCGGTCTATTTCCCGCTGGCAGCCGCCAGCACGGTGAACTTTGCCGAAAGCCCCGAGACGGTTTTTGACAATATGCAGGAGGTCTCTCCGGCGACGTTTTTTGCGGTGCCACGGGTCTGGGAAAAGATCTACTCGCGGGTGCTGGTCCTGGCCCAGGAGGCCACGCCGATTGGGCGCTGGGCCTTTGGGCGCGCCATCAAGGCGGGGCAGGCGCGGGCGGCCTATGTGATGTATGGCAAAGAACCCCCGGCGGCTGTGGCGGCCAATTATGCCTTTTGGGATTTTCTGGTGCTGCGCAATCTGCGCCGGATGCTGGGCATGGACCGGATGCGGCGTGGCGGCACTGGCGCGGCGCCGATTTCGCCGGAATTGCTGAAATGGTATTGGTCCATTGGCGTGCCTCTGATCGAGGGCTACGGCATGACCGAAAACGCCGGCATCTCTACCATCAACACGCTGGAACACAATCTGCCCGGAACCGTTGGGCGCCCTGTTCCCGGTGTTGAGGTCAGGATTGCCGAAGACGGCGAGATCCAGACCCTGGGCTACAACAACTTTCAGGGCTACTGGCGCAACAACGAGAAAACCGCCGAGACCTTTACGGCGGATGGCTGGTTGCGCACAGGGGACGTGGGGCGTCTGGACGACGCGGGCAACCTGACCATCACGGGCAGGATCAAAGACATCATCATCACGGCAGGCGGCAAAAACATCACCCCGGCCGAGATCGAAAGCCGGCTGAAGTTCAGCCACTACATTTCGGATGCGGTGGTGATTGGGGATCAACGTAAATTTCTCAGCTGTCTGGTCATGATTGATCAGGAAAATGTTGAAAAATTTGCACAGGACCGGAAGATACCCTTTAGTGACTTTGCGTCGCTCTGCGCAGCCTCGGAGGTGGTTGAGCAGATTAGCCAGGAGGTCGAAGCGGTGAACAAAGACTTTGCCCGGGTAGAGCAGATCAAGGCGTTCCGCCTGATCAATGTTCTGCTGACCGCTGAAGACGACGAGCTGACAGCGACAATGAAGTTGAAGCGCAGTTTCGTGGAGAAAAAGCACAAGGCATTGATCGACGACATGTATTGACGGCGTGGTCTAAACACGCTGCGAACCAATCCAGGGAGGAAATGGAAATGAAGACACTAACATCCAAGGTGATGGCAGGCACACTGATGGCGGGCGCGATGGCGCTTGCGGCGGGCTCTGCTGTTCAGGCTGAAAGCCAGGGCGTGACCGATAGCGAAGTTATAATCGGTTCTGTCAATGACCTCAGCGGTATCTTTGCAGCTGTTGGCGTTCCGGCCACAAATGGTGCCAATATGCGTTTTGCCGAGGTCAATGCGGCTGGCGGCGTGCATGGGCGCCAGATCCGCTTTGTGGTTGAGGACAACGGCTATCAGATCCCGCGTGCGATGCAGGGCTACAACAAGCTTTTGAACCGCGACAAGGTCTTTGCCATGTTGCTGTCGCTTGGCACCCCGATGAATATCGCGGGCTTCAAACTGCTGGACCCAAAAGGCATTCCAAATATCGGCCCGCTGTCCTCGGCGCGTCAGATGCTGCAGGATCCTGTTGAGAACAAATTCATCGGCTTTTCCAGCTACTACGATCAGGTGGATGCCGGTGTGACCTATCTGGCTGGTGAATTCGACGCCAAAGAAATCTGCTCCATGTATAACCCCTCCGATTTTGGCAAGGAAATCCAGGAGAGCGCCAAGGAAACATCTGCCAAGCTGGGCCTGAGCTATGCCGCTGAAACCAGCCACAAGCCAGACGAGCTGGACTTTGTCGGCTCGCTCACCAAGCTGAAAGCGGCAGGCTGTGACGTTGTTGCAATGGCGCTGGGCGTGCGTCAGGGCATTACCGTGGTTGGCACGGCCAAGAAGCTGGGTTGGAGCGACGTCAAATTCCTCAACACCTCTGCTGGCTTTCTTGACGTGGTTGCCGCCGTTCCTGGCGGTGTGACCGAGGGCTTTATGCGGCTGCCGGTTGGGTTTGACCTGATTGCCCGCGCCAAAGACGAGGCTCCGGCCAAGTTCATCGCGGATTATGACGCCATGTTTGGTCAGCCTGCAGGTGGCTTTGCCATGTTGGGTTATTCGGCCGCCGATACCGTGGTGCGCGCACTGGAAGCCGCAGGCCCCGAGCTCACACAGGAAGCCTTTGTCAAAGGTATGGAGACCCTCGACTACTTTGATGCCCTGACCGATACCAAGATCTCGTATAGTGCTTCGGATCACCGTGGTGCCGATGATATCGTGATCTCGGTTGTCGAAGGTGGCCTGTGGAAAGAGCTGAGCCGTCAGTAAGCTGCGACGCGTCAAACGGACCTTTCCCTGACGGGGGAGGCGGCGCGGAATCTCAAGGGGCCCGGTGCACAGCGCGTGCAGCGGGCCCTTTTTGTGCTGTCAGCTCTTTTTGAACCGCGTCGTTTGTTCCCTTTGTATATTAGGTGGATTTGGTATAAATTCGCATGTGAGAATGTATCTGGGGCATCATCCCCCCAAAGCCACATGAGGGAAGATATGAACGTGAAACGTCGAGACGTCATTGCCGGTTTGAGCGCCAGTCTGGTGCTGCCGTCTTATAGTTGGGCAGGCGCTGAGGCGGCCGTCAGCAGCCTCACCCTAGGGGAGATGCAGCTGCAGACCCTCTCAGACGGACATCTGACCCTGCCACGCTCTATGCTGTTTGCCGGTCTTGAGCCGGAAGCGGTTGACCAGATCCTGCAGGCACAGGGCATCGCTGCCGGGCCGATGCAGCCGCCGATCAATGTGACCCTGATGCGGCATCAGGGGCGGGTGGTTCTGTTTGATACCGGATCCGGGCCTGCCTTTCAGGCGACAGCGGGTCGGTTGAGCGCCGCGCTGGACGCTGTTGGTGTCGCCCCGGACGAGGTGAGTCACGTGGTCTTTACCCATTGCCATCCGGATCATCTTTGGGGCGTTCTGGATGACTTTGACGACCCGTTGTTTCCGAATGCGGACTATCTGATGGGGCAGGTTGAATGGGACTACTGGTTTGATCCCGATACTGCCGCAATTTCTGGCGACCGCGCGTCGATGGCCGTCGGGGCACGCCGACGCATGGAGATGCTGGAAGACCGTATAGCCCTGTTCAGAGATGGTGAAGAGATCCTGCCAGGGGTTGCGGCCCACGCCACCTTTGGCCACACGCCCGGGCACATGTCGTTCGAATTGCGCACAGCTAACGAAAGCGTTATGGTCGGAGGAGATGCCATTGGTAATCACCACGTCAGCTTTGCTGAACCTGGCTGGCCCATTGGTACGGATCAGGATGCGGAGGCGGCGGCTAAAACCCGCATTCGCCTGCTGGATATGCTATCGCACGGGCACATGCGCCTCATTGGCTATCATCTGCCACAGGGCGGAATTGGGAGGGTCGAGCGGCAGGGAGACAGCTTTAGGTTTGTGTCTGAAGGCTAGATTTTGATTGCCGGGAATCTAGGTGGTTAAGTCCCTGGATTCCCCTCACTTAATCAGCTGCCTCAGAGATCTGATTCTTATTCACCAAAAGGTTGCAAAATAGTTAATTCGCCTGCGAAACCTGAGAATTATTTTTATTTGATTACTTAATGCACATTTCTGTTTACAATTTTCAGAAGTATTGCTGTAATTTGATCGTAGAGTAATTGGTTTGAGGTGTGATATGGGTGTGTTACTTCGGTTGGGCCAGTCTGGGGCCTTTAGTGTTGCCAATGGCAATGGTACGGGAATCCCCTTGGGGGCTAAGCATCAGGCTCTACTTGCTTTGCTTTGCACCGCTGAATCCGGGGTTCGAACACGCGCATTTCTGGAACAAACTCTTTGGAGCCTGGCGCAGCCTGAACAGGCCAAGGCCAGTTTGCGCACTGCGCTCTCTACACTGAGGCGTCATTTGGGGCCGGTGGCAGCCGAAGTCATAAGTGCCAACCGTGAACGCGTCATACTGGTCCTGAACCAGGTCGCCTTTGATGAATGTGCGCGCAGTGCGGAATTCATGGAGGGGTTTGAGCTGCCCTACGAGGGCAATTTTGCCCGCTGGTTGCAGCAGACCCGCCTTGAGTTTGAGAATAGATCCGCCAAAAAGAGCAATGGCCTGCTTGCGGGGCGACGCCTGCGGCCTGAACCCTTGTTGCCATTGATTGCGGTGTTACCCTTCGTGCAACTTGCGCCCGGAGAAGACGCATCCCCGTTGGGATCCCTGATTTCAGAAGAGCTGTCGCGCAGCCTGGCGCGCAGTCAGGCCTTTACCGTGACGTCCTATTTGGCCTCCCGCCAGTTTGATCTGACACGGGTGCGGCCCGCTGAGGTTTCCGCTATTGCGGGTGTGAAATACCTGGTGTCCGGATCTGTGCGGGCCAATGGGCAGAAATTGTCAGCAGAGATTGAACTTCACGACGCGGAGGGGAGCAGGTGATCTGGTCCCGCCACTTTGAAGGTCCGCTGTCCGAGTTGATGGCGGGTGAAAGCCGCGCCCTGTGCGAGGGGACCCGGCAGATAGGCCAAACCCTTGTCGGCGAGGCGGTTCGGATTGCAGGATTTAAGCCCCTCTCCAGTCTGGAGGGGCATACGCTTTTGATGGCGGCGATTTCGATGATGCAGGAAATGACCCCGGACCGCTTTGGCCGGGCGCAGGAGATTTTGAAGGTTCTTCTGGACCGCGACCCGCAACACCCGCTGGTTCTGACCTGGATGGGCTTTTGGCATGTTTTGCGGGTGCAAAAAGGCTTCTCCAGCAATCGTCAGATGGATACAGAACTGGCCGATCAATTTGCCAGATCCGCCCTGGTTGCTGATCCCTCCTTTTCTCTCGCGCATACCCTGAAAGGCGTGATCTCCAGCCATCTGCTGTTTCATTTTGATCAGGCGCAAAACTCCTATGACATGGCGCTGAAGGATAACCCGAACGAGGCTTTGGCAATCTTGCTGAAGGGGGTGACCTGGGCCTATCAGGGGCGCACGATAGAGGCGGTTGAGCTGACCGATGCAGCCCGCAGGCTGACCCCGCTGGGGCCGCAAAAATACTATTTTGACTCGGTCTCGGCCTTTGCCAATCTCTCGGCGCATAACTACGACCGCGCCATTGAGCTGGCCGAGCGCTCACTGCAGGCCAATGCGAGCTATCCTGCCAGCCTGCGCACCAAGGCCATTGCGCTGCAGCTCTCTGGTCGTGCTGGTGAGGCCCGCGAGGTGGTGCAAAATCTGATGGTGGCCTCGCCCAAGTTCAACCTGACACAGTACCACCAGGAACACGCGGCTGCGGCCCCACAAGCCGGCGATGAATGGTCTGATGCCCTGAAACAGGCAGGGGTGCCTGCGGCCTGACCTCGCCCCCTGAGGTCACCATGTTGGGGAGCTCTGGCTGGCCTGAAACTGCCTGACCAGAGCGTGGCTGGCCCGAGTCTGGCTGGCCCGCGTCTGGCTCTCCCGCGTCCGGCGGGCAGGGGCGCAGGGCGGGGGCAATTCGGACAGGCAGATTTTGACCTCCTGCGGCTAAGGCGTGCGGCTAAGGCAGGCTGTTTTCATATGGCCGCCGCTGCGCGCGGTGGACTTGCTGCTCTGGAAGCAAAACGAACGTGGCGTGGCCCTGTCTTGTCTCTGGCGGTTTTGTGGCAGCCGCTCTGTCCTTCTCGACATTCACCTGTATTCTGACGCCTAAGCCCGCAGGCGTCGCGCTGGCCGCTTGTCAGCCAGAGAAGCGCGGATGTCGGTGGGTTAGAAACAGACCTCACAAGGAACGAGCAACAATGAAAGCCATCACCTACCGCGCCTTTGGCGCCGCTGCAGAGGTATTGCAACTTGAGGAGATGGCAAGCCCCGTCCCCCAGCCAGGAGAGGTTCTGGTGGATGTGGCCTTTACCGGGGTGAACCCTTCGGATGTCAAAACCCGCACACGGGGGCAGCCGGGTCTGCAGGGTTTCCCATGGGATTTCATCATTCCCCATAGCGACGGGTCAGGCGTTATCACTGCCGTTGGGCAGGGCGTCTCCAGCAACCGTATTGGTGAGAGGGTCTGGATCTGGAACGGTCAGTTTCGCCGCGCCTGGGGAACTGCGGCCCAGCAGGTCGCGCTCCCCTCGGAGCAGGCGGTCACGCTGCCGGATGAGGTGAGCTTTGAAGTGGGGGCCATTCTGGGCATCCCTGGCCTGACGGCCTGTTATGCCGTTTTTGGTCATGGGGAGGTTGCCGGGAAAACAGTGCTGGTCCAGGGCGGCGCCGGCACCGTTGGTATTCTGGCGGTGCAACTGGCGAAATGGGGCGGCGCGCGGGTCATAGCGACCTGTGGCGCTATGGGGGCCGAGCGGGCGTTGTCTGCGGGCGCAGACGCGGTGCTGGATTACCGCGCCAGTGATCTTGCGGCGCAGATCCTATCTGCAAACGACGGCAATCCGGTGGATCTGATTGTTGAGGTGGAATTCGGCACAAATATTGCCACGGATGCTGAAGTCATTGCCGAGAACGGCCGTATCGCGGCCTATGGATCAGCGCGTGAGATGTCTCCAAGCCTGCCATTTTTGCCACTATTGTTTAAGGCGGTGACGGTTGAAATCATCTTGGTCTACCTGCTGACGCAGGAAGAGAGGCAGGCGACGATTGCACGTTTGCATAGGGCGTTGCAGGCGGGGGCTCTGACTTTTGAATATCGAAAAGTCTACCAGATATCAGAGGCTTGTGCCGCCCATGAGGCAGTAGAAGCAGGGGCACGACAGGGCGCTGTCCTGATCCAAACCGGGGAAAATGGATTGAGCTGAGAGTGATTTTTCGGGGGAGGCAGTGAGGCGAAGAAAAAGTTCCCACTTTTTCCACAAAGCCTCTTGCGCCCCCCCGAAACTAGCACTAGAACGCGGCTCACTGATGGGGTGTGGCCAAGTGGTAAGGCAACAGTTTTTGGTACTGAAGATCGTAGGTTCGAATCCTACCACCCCAGCCAAAGTATAAAAAGCCCGGCGCTCTGAGTGCCGGGTTTTTTGATTTTTAATATCACGCTTTCAAGGGCTTACCTAAGCGGCCCTACCTTGAGCGTTGATTCCTAAATCAAAATCCATCAACATTTACATCAACAAATTCATCAACATTTATCCGGGGCAGCTCTTGATGGGCTTACCGGTGGGCGGTTTGTGTAGTGATGTTAAGCAGTATGCCTCGATTGGGTTTGACCTCTTTTCTCAAGAATGTGTTCGGGGTAGTTTTTACGGTCTGCGTTTTTGGGCTGGGGGTGCTGATGGTTTGCTCCATGTTATATACTGTCGCAAGGCTTTCTGGCGTCCTATGGGCTGTCTCCACTCTATTTGAGATTGTGGCCGGTCTATGGGGATAGTTTCTGTTCGTGGCCGTTTCTATTGGGTGAAGCGCGTGCCAAAGCGGTATCGGGGGCTTGTCGTCGGTGAGGATGGAAGGCCCATAGAGCAAGTGCGCCAAGCCTTGCATACTGATAGCAAGGTGGAGCCCCTCGCCAAGGCGGCGCAAGTGGAAGCTGCCCGATTGGCCGAATGGGAAGCCCTGCGCCTTGGAGACAGTGAAAGTGCGCGCAAAAATTACTTGATCGCCCGGAAGCTGGCCGAGGCAAGGGGGCTTTCCTACAAGCCCATAGATGACCTGGCAGCTGGTGATATTGTGGACCTGGTAAACCGGGTTTTGTCCTTGGCTGATGGCCGCAGTTTGACAGAGCCAACCGTGGTCACCAAAGCTATCCTCGGCGCAGCACCAGAGACCTTGCCAACCCTAAACGAGATCCTGGAAGACTATTACAGTCTGACCAAAACCCGCCATCTGCAAAAGTCCGATGCCCAGAAGCACCGCTGGAAGTTGCCGCGCGAACGGGCGGTCAGGAATTTTCTTGAGGTAACCGGGCGAAAGGATGCGAAGGGGGAGCCTATTCCCGTTCCAGTGGACAAAATCACCCGTGCCGACGCACTCAAGTTTCGCAAGTGGTGGTCTGCCCGCGTAGAGGGGGGCATGAAAATCGAAAGCGCCAATAAGGATTTTGGCCACCTGTCAGAAATCTATGGAACCTGGGCCGAACTAACTGAAACTGAGATTTCCAACCCCTTTGCCAAGCTACGCCTTGAGGGCCGAGACGAACGCGGTGTTCCGCCGTTCACGCGTGACTGGATCGCGCATAAAATTCTGGCCCCAGATGCTTTCTCGCGGCTCAACGATGAAGCGCGGGACGTATTTCTTATGATGATCAATACAGGGCTGCGGCCAAGTGAAATCACCGATGCCCCCCTGGAAGATTTCGAGACAAGCAATAACATTCCGTTTTTGCGGGTTGCCGCGCATGGCCGGGAATTGAAGGTGGCTCATACTAGGCGGGAAATACCCTTGCTGGGGGTTTCACTGGAGGCGGCGCGCCGGATCGTTCAGCGTGGCGGGATCTGCCGGTATCGACACAAGGCAGGGGCCTGGTCGGCGGCGGGGAATAAGTACCTCTCTAACAACGACCTGAAAGAGTCGCCGTTGCACGCCGCCTATTCCCTGCGCCACCACGTGGAAAACCGCGCTTCTGGCAGCCGAAGTGGATGACCGGGTGAGAGCTGACATTCTGGGGCACAAATACAACCGACCGCGCTATGGAGACGGTGGGGCGCTGGAAGGGCGTCGGTTGGCATTGGAAAAGATCGCACTTTAGTGAGTGATTGAGGCTTCATCAGCAATCAATGCGAGTGCCCGGTTGAAAGCCTTTTTGCGTTCTTCCTGTGCCTGCACCTCTTTTTCCAACCTGACAAAGACAGGCAGGAAGACTTCGCCATCTCGTGCAACTATTTTTGCGGCGACCAGAAGGGCGGTGCGCATGCGTTGGGCCTCATTCTGCATGGTGGGTCACCGGCTGGCCTGGAAGGCTCAACTTGCGAATAAAGGTCTGGAAAGCCATCCCTACTATTCGGGCAGCTTCAACCGTGTTTCCCTTGGCTTTGTTTAGCGCGCAGCCAAAGCTGCGGCGTTCAACCTCGCGGTCCAACCCTTCACAGATTGCCAGCAGAACGGTGTGACCACTTGCAACGATAATCGCTGGTTTCTGGTGCGCCCTTCTGAGCCGTATTTCTGATATATTTACCAAAAAATTGACCGTCGCCTTCATTCCAAGTGAAACACTGTGTGAATACTGTAAGTCCGCACCCTTCGCCGGAAGGTTTCAACGGACATGCCAGCGCATTTTGCCGCCTCGGCCTTATTGCCCCCGGTCTTTGTCAGAACATGCGAGAAATACCCTGCCTCGACCTCTTTGGTAATATCCGACCAGGTACGCGCGGCCAGATCTATGGACATAAGTTCTTGTTTCTCCGATACGATCGCTTCCATTTTTTCACCCTCCTAGTCCGCGTTGTCTGCTGCGTAGTCCTTTCAAATTCATCAAGCGCGGCAAGGGCTTGGTAGAGATACCCATGTACGGGGAGAAACATCGTGCCGTGTCGGTCAACGAGCTGCACCGCGCGGTCCAGCGCGCAATTGATATGACCGCGCGCGATCATTTCCGGGGCGCAAGGCGTTAAGAGTTCACGTTGAGGGGAGTGAGCGGCGCACATAGTACGCCTGTGTGTTTTGCTTGGTCATAGCTGACCTCCGTGTGCGTTCTGCAACATCGGCCTGCCAAGTTGGCAATCCTGGGTAGGCCGGACGAACGGGGTTACCAATACCGCCACACGGAGCGGCCCGCTGAAGCGGCCCCGAACGCCCGAACCCATAGAAAAACCGCGCAACAATGGCGCGGTTTGGACGCCGTGTAACATGCGGGGTTCCAATCCCGGCAACCGTTTTTTGCGGCTGCATAAGAAAATTGCCACAACTCCCATCGCAAATCAACTGCATGACCTTCCCCTCACAATAAACAGTCCGATAATTTTGACACCCTTTCTGGTTGTTAAATGGTGCGGGAAACAAATTAACCAATTTGGAATGATACGTACCAAGCGGCGCAACAACTCTTATTACCCCGAAACAACTAGTTTTGCCGTCTTTCGGTCAATTGCGAGGGAATTACCCAAATATGAGAGAATTCTGATGCCTTGCGAGTATGAGTCACAGATGTTGTGCGTGGCAGTGAATATAGTGTGTTTGTGCTTTAATTATATGCACTTGAACAACACCATTCGCACTGCCAATAAAACACCATTCGGATCACAAAGGGGTCATTCTTGCAAAAGGAATGACCCCTCATGTTGTCAAAACTCAAAAATCCCGCGCTGTTGCGTTTCCTAAGCGCAATCCAGCACCATACACCCAAGATCAAAGATGAGGACGAAGGCACTCGCCGCCGCTTGGTCTTTGTGCCCTTTGACGTGAACCTGCGCAGCCTGCCGCAGGACAAACAGCGTTCCCAAGGCGAGGTTGAGGCCGAATTACGCAGGGAAGCCAGCGGCATTCTGAATTGGCTGATCGAAGGTTTTCAGGACTTCCTGCGACGCGGCGTCGCCCTGCCCGAGCCTATGACCCGTCTCAAGATCCAATTGCTTGAATCGGCTGATCCCGTCGGTGTGTTTCTGACTGAAATGACCCACAAGGACGCCAAGGGTCGCCTCTCTGTCAGTGAATTTTACAAGGTGCATGAAGCCTGGTGCGAACAGGAAGGCCGTCAGCTTTTCCAGATGAAAACCGTGGGCGATATCATGGTCGAAAAGGGTTTTGAGCGTGGCCCAGTGCGTGGGAGATCCCATTGGAAAGGACTAAAATGGGCGCCAGATGCCGCCGACCTGGTGGAGCGCGTCACCGGCAACAGACCAAAAGGCGCGCCCCCGGCTGAGAAAGGACCGGCGTTTTGATGCCCTTTTGCCTTGTGCCCACTACCTCTGCCAACCCCGCGCCCCAGGTGAAACAGGCGCGAAAACTCACCCAACGGGCCAATCAAAGCAGGGATTAAGCGGTCCCCGCCGTGGTCCGGCGGGGAAGACATAGGAGAAAAGCCGCAATTTCGGCGCAAAGCCTTCACCCTCTTCACCCCCAAAATCTCCCTTTTTTTCCCTTCTAACTAATTGAAAAAAAAGAGAGGAGTGAAGAAGAAGAAGAGGGTGAGGCCCGCGCTATAAGTGCAAAAAACTATGTATCGAAAAAAATAGAAAACAATGGGGAGCGGGTTACCCGTCGCACCCCGCCACCCGGAAAGGAAAGACTCATGGCCAGAAAGCGCAAAACCCGAGCAACACCAAAAGTCACCCTGCCCCCCTTTACCTGGGACACCCATGCGAAACTGGCTGATGGCACAGTGACCCGCCTGGCCAGACCTGACATCGAAACGGCCGAGATTGAAACCGGACCCAGCCAGAACGTGGATGGTCAGGTGGTGCTGAACCGGGCAAGGGTCTGGCGCGTCAAGACGCCCACCACCCTGCGCATCCTCAACCCGGCCTCGCGTGCCGCAGTTTTGGAATATGCAGAGGTATTCGAGACCGTGCATTCATCGGGTGGCACCAGTGATCCAACTGGCGGCACGGGTGGAAGCGGTGCACGCGGCCCCAGCCTTCGCGCCCTCACCGCCGCAACGCGCCTTCGCCAAATGAATGCCGCACTTGCTGATGGCGAAATGGTCGTCCCACGAAAAGACGCCCGCCGCCTGCGCCGCTCTGATGGTCTGGCAAGGGTGAGTTTTCGCCAGCTTGCCCAATGGGTGGCAGTCGATAAGCTGAGCCGAGCCGAGATGCTGCAGAATGCCGGTGCCGCCGCATCCAATGAAACCGCGCAGGACGCCGCCACACTGGCCATAGTCGAAATGGCGCAATGCCTAGTCCTTTGTTGCGGCTACATGCAGGCACCGACCCCATGCACAAATCTGCGCAACAACCCGAAACCCTGATGTATACCCCTCGGCATCGTCGAAGAGCTGCGCAAAATCGCAATATCCGTGAGGGAGGTCCGATCATATCCCGCACCATGCCCTGCGTTGCCATCAATCCGCTGGAACTTTTATTCCGGGAGTTTTGAGTTTAAACGCCAAAACTTGGACACCCAAAAGCTAACAAACATCTTAATCAAAACAAATAGTGCACACATCGCCGTAACGAAACCAGTCAATGCAAAGGCGTAAATCGTATTGACGATAGGCTGCGATGCTTGGCTCCAAAAACCATACGGGCTTTCTTCAACATCGTACCTTACCCTCAAATCCTTCGGAACACCCGTTAGGGAGAAGTTTTGAAGAAACTTCCCTTCGTTCTGCGCGCAGTGATCATAGGTGTACAAAACAGCCCTATTTTTTGACTTTGCTTCAAACCGATGCACAGCATCATCTCTAGAATTTTCTGATCTGGAAAACTCCCCAAGAAACATCTGACCTTCCCTATCGTTTATATCGCGATATCTACCTCCAATTACGCCCAAACCAGAGTAAGACATTGAAGCTTCTTGGTCAAAGCCAACATCATCCAAGTGAAGATCAATGTAATACGAACATGAGAATTGGGAAATTATTGGATACAACTCCAAACCAGCTAAGCCATATTCCTGAACTCCCGATTCTTTTATCCCTGAAATCGCCTCTTTCATAATTTGATCTTGCAGCTCCCCACCTTCCCAATAAGAGTAATGTATTATCGGAAGCCCTATTACAATTAGGGAATTATCGTTACTTTCACTATTAAACCTGCTGAACGCATAGGCCAACACTGTGAGGCAAAGCGATGTCAAAAGTGCAGACACAACATTCATACTTATTGTTTGCAAGCTATTTCGCATACAGCGGCATTCTCCTGATTGAACAGGACCCGAAAAATTCGCTGCCTGAGCAACTTTAAGTATTGCAGGACCTTCTCTTGCTTTCAACCATATCCCCATGTCTGATACGTTGTGATCCAAATGGAAATGAGCCTTCAATCCAACCTGCGCGAAGTTGAGCGTGATCTATCGGACTCGGCTCGGATGCAACTACCGTTTGCCACCTCCGTTGCCCTGAATGACACCGGAAGTGGATTTGATAGAGCTGAACAAGTGCCATATGCGCCAGACCTTCCACAATCCGACGCGCTGGACGCTCAACGCCTTTTACTTTCGCCGCGCAACTAGACGGTTGCAAATCAAGATCCAGCGTAAGTTTGCAACCGTCCGTAAGGACTACCTCTTGCGCCAGGTGGAAGGCGGGCCGAGGCACAAGACCGGGCTGGAACGTCTGCTGAATGCGGGATACGTTGTGCCAACCAAACATGCCCGCAATAACAAGCACGGCAATGTCTCGCCAGGGCAGATCCAAAAGGTATTGTCCGGCCTCAAGGCCCAGGGCGATGCCGCCCAGAATGAGCCCAAGACACCTCCCGGACGTAAGCGGCGATCTAATGCGGCGCGCTACTTTACTCCACGGGCCGGTGGGCGGATGACACCGGGCATTTATGAGCGCAAGGGCCGCAAAGCCCCCCAAAAGATCTTTGCCTTCACCGATAAGCCCCCCAGCTATCGCAAGGCCTTCAAGTTCTACCCGAAAATAACCGCCGCACCGGCCCCGCCGCTTCCCCGCCATTTCTATCGCGCCCTGGCCAGGGCCTTCGCCACCCGCCGCCGCTAGGCCCTCCAAATACACTCGCGGGTCCTTCTGGCACCTTGCCACGTGGGTATATTCGCACCCCGGTGTTTTGGGCGGTGCGGGATTTCCGAAAGGTGGCTTTTTGGGTTGGGGTTGTTGTTATGCCAGAGGATGAAACACCGCCAGTTCCTGAGTTAACGCCGCTGGCCGGTGAAGAACGGGCGTTGGTCAAAAACACCCCATGCCCAAAGACGTCCCAGATCCCAAAGGGTGTGCCGAATGCAGAGGTGAACAAGAACCTCTTGGGCGCGGCGCTGGATGTTTCGACCACCACGATTGACAAATGCTTGTCTACCTGCGCTTCAAAAATGCTTCACTTCGGCGTTTCGATAACCGCGATTGGAATTGGATGACTGTGGGCGAGCATTGCGAGATCAATACGCTGCAGGTTCCGGCCATCTGTTGAGTTGAATATCTGGGTAAAGTGATGTTTGCTACGCCTTGGCAATGCGCTTGGGGGACCTTCACCGCCCAAGGATATCCAGCGTGATTGTCTTCCTGACTTTTTTGTAAATAGGCCCATGAACAAGCGCTATTTGGGCTTGTGCGGCGGTCACCTCGCCCAAGTGACTTTGCGTTTTGCATGGCGATTGGCGTAGAACATTCCCTTTGATTATAGGTATCGAAGTCGCCAACTAATTTCCTCCAAAGGATTTGCAATGCCCTCAAGGCGCACAATAGCTTTGCCTTGCAGAATTCCGCGTATTTGAGCTGTCTCAGCTCCGAGTTTCGCGGCAAGGTCTTCTGGAACTGGCGCTTCTAATTTCATTCTGATGTTCCCATTACTTGCCGCGCGGAACCGGTCTGCAAGTGGTTTCAAGACTGGATTGTGATGACTTGCCATTAGCGCAGCCTGAAACATGACGTTCAGTAGCAGTCGCCTTTACGCAATCAGCATCGTGCTAGAAACCGGAGCGATCCCAGCACGGATCGTAGGGTACAAGCGGTGAAATGTCCTTAAGCGCTGGCGCCAGACAGCGTGGGCCTTTTGGGGGTCGTTTGCGTCAGATCAGGCAGTACATTCCCGACAGGTCACCTCACGGCGATATCTACCTGGGCTGATCCCAGCGTAACGCCGAAAACTGCGTCCGAAATTCGACTGGTTTTCATAGCCAAGCGTCATCGCCACGTCGACCAGCGAAATGCCCGGCTCCCTCAACATCTCGCTCGCTACTTCAAAACGGGTGGTTTCGATCAGCTGTCTTAAATTCACACCATGGTTCCGCAGTTGTCGTTGCAGCGTTCTTGGACTTGTTCCGGTGATTTCGGCGAGGACTTCTATTTTGGGTGCTACTGCACGCAGATAGGGGCGGATCAGACGTTTCAGATTCTCGACCCCGTCCAATTCCACGGGGGTGCGCGGGTCTGGCGCTTGTGGCGCCCCACAAGCGATCTTGCTGGCCGCAAGAACCGACAAGGGCATGATGATCGACGTGCGGGCCGATCGCTTGCGGAACCGTGTATTCGGGTTGGCTTCGCGCGCTTCATCGCAGACGCTGAAATCAGCTTGAACCTGATCTCGTCAGGGGACCAGTTTTCACCGGTGATACTGCGAACCAAATCAATCAAAACCATAACCTGGGTCCATTCCGAGATGTGAATGCCGTTCAGCCCATCGGGAGCAACGGCGTCGCAAAAGACCTCAGCGCGGCCATCCGATTTGATAACACCAATACTGACATCGGAATCCTCCAGTTTAGACAGGCAGGCGAAGCGGTCGAGACGCGCTTTAACAGTGGACATGGGCTGCAAGGAAGCCAGCAGTTCAGAGCTGAAGGTCGAATATGAAAACTGTTTGGCCCAAAGCCAGCCCAGGTCATCGAGACCTTGGCGCTTTTCATTTTCAGAGAGGAATTCCAGAGCAAGGGTATTGCTGATAAGATCTTCTGGCATTTCCTCGACCATTGTCGGCAATTTTGCTTTTGCCAACTCCCGGGTGACCGGGGCGCCAATATCGCGCAGGACCTCAATGAACGGTATCAGGTAGGCCGCTCGGCATGTCGAAATCTTGTCCATCTCCCCCCCCAGGGCCACTTCGCAACCTATGCACCAAGTGTATCGAAGTCAATTTTACAGCGCGAGATGCCGATTTTGGTTATCACGCGCCACTCACTGCATTTGATTGGCAAGGCGCATCCGGACCGAAAATCCGTGTACAATTGCTCGATAGTTAGAGAATGAGTATCAGATACTAAAAAAGTAAAATTGATCCAGAACAAGGTTTTTAATCAAAATTTGGACCATGGAATGCGCAGTCTGCAATGCCGACAGGACTAAAAATCCCGGCCCGAGCGATGTCGCCACTGCTTGGGGGGGGGGCACCAGATCGCTTCAACGTCTGTTGATGGAACAGGAACGACCTTTTCCCAGATACTCGAACGATCCAGGCGAAAAAGCCCCCCGCCATGCATTGACCGGCAATAGTAGGGGGCTGGGTCGCAGACCAAGTCCTGTCGCCTTTGCGTGTAAACTCGTTGTACTGCTGCATCACATGTGGATTGATGGCACGAAATTCCGTCAGCAAAAGGGGAGAGGCGTGGCATGATTTGCCAAGGTACCCACTGTAGTCCCAGTCGATCGTCCTTGGCGAAGCGAGCCTCTAACTAGCATAATGATGGATCGGTCAATACTGAAGGAAATGGGTCACTATGCTAAAATGGTTTAAGAAAATCTGCATTCTGACTGCTTGCCTATTGGGACTCGGATTTACCGTTGTCTGGCTTGGGCTCTCAACATCGTTGCTCGATTCTCCTCGTGGCCATCTGGTTGCAAGGATGGTTACGGCAAAAACTGGCCAAACCGTATTCATTCGCGACGGCGTAAATGTGGATCTAGGCTCTGTCATCAAAGTGTCTATTCGCGGCCTCGCAATTCCGAACCAATCCCCAGCTGAGGTCAACCTCGCCGAAGTTGGGGACCTTCATTTTGACGTAAGCCCAGGTGACCTGTTCAAAGGCATTCTCGACCCTCAGAATATCCGAGTAGCCAGAGCACGGATTGCTCTACTGGTTGATGAAAAAGGGGAGGCATCCTGGCCTGTCTTTGAGCCAGAAAATTCCGATATCAAAACGCCTTCAGCTGGAAAAGCAACAATTCAAGCTGAGCTGAATGGCTTTCTTACAAGTCACAAAGTCGAATTTATCGACAGCAATTTGATCTACAAAAATGCCCTGGACGGGTTAGATCTTGACCTTCACCTTACCTCTCTGAGGATAGGGAATGTGGATCAAAGTGTGCCTCTGGCACTGCGGGCAGATGGCCGCCTAAACGGACAAGACCTTTCCCTCACAGGGAGCTTTTCGCCGGGGGATCGGTTTGCGCTCAATGCCGAATTCGAAAAACTAAACCTTCAGGTTGATGGTGTGTCGGATCAGACTGGGATCACCGGTTCTGTCACAGCCAATATTGACGAGGTGGGGCAACTGTTGGACCTGCTCAAGCTGAAGAGTACCTTGACGGGGACTGGCCGGATAAGCGCAAAATTCAGTACAACAGACACCAGTAAACGCATCGACGACATTAAGGTACGCGTAGCACTTGATGGCGGGCAATCGCTTGAATTGACTGCGGATCTTGGGGAGCTTGGCAATCCTGATGATGTCAGCGTTGACACCAAGATCAGCTTGTTCGCCCTTGATGACCTCCCGGCACCCGCCCGCGCGCGCCGGGACCTCAAATTGACCGGGATTGATATGCAGCTGATCGCCCAACCCGGTGGGATCCCGAAACGGCACATGGTGATCGCAACCAATGGCTTTGTGATAGATACACACGGTGAAGGCCCTCCCCCGATTGTCGTCTCGGATATTTCCCGCTCACCAGAAGGGCAATTGAAGCTGGGCGCCGTCGAGCTACGCATTGGCCCGCCCCAAGCCCCCTTTCTTGTGCTTGAAGGGAGCATCGCAGATGCCCTGCAACTGGAGGGAATTGACGTTGAGGCAATACTGGATGTCCCGGCAGCTTCTTTGTTGGCTCCTGAATTGTTTCAGACCTCACTTGCGCTGGGAAAAGTGTCAGGCGGGTTCAACTTGAGTGGCACTGGCCAACAGCTAGAACTTTCGGACCTGAAAGCTATGTCTCAAAACACCGATCTATGGGATTTAAACGTTTCAGGGTCGATTGAAAATGCAATTGATTTTAACGATGTATCATTGGACGTCACAGTTGAGGTTCCTTCGGGGACGGCGCTTCTTACCGCCCTAGACCTTAAGCCCGTTGAAATCGGGCCTGTTCACCTGGATGCCACATTGGCAAGTGAGGGATTGTTGTGGGATGGGGATGCTACGATCAAAGTCGAACAATCGCAGCTCGAATTTTCGGCACAGCTCGATCTTGATGAAAGCCACCCATTTTTGTCGGGACGAATTGATAGTGATCTGATCCGGGTCGACGACCTCCGGCACATTATTGCCTCGGCGGTGCAGCTTGGGAAACTGGATGATCTGGATCCAGAGGCAGTTCAGAACGCAGCATCGATCCAGAACCTGCCAGAACATGGAAATATTGTGCAGCCTTTGGTACTTAAGGATCCAAACCCGTCAGCCACGGGTACGTCAACAGGGACGACGGAGCCTTTGTCGACATCGGATAGTACACTCGAAAAGCCCGGTCCCTTTCAAAAAGTTACCCTGCGACCGCTTGGCCAGGCGATACTGCTGTCTGGCATGGATTTGGACGTCAAGATTGATCTGCACAAGATCGAAGGCAGGCGGGGCGAAGTCAGCCTGCAAAGTGATCTGGTAATGAAAGATGAAATGGCACAGCTGGGGCCAATAAATTTCGAAATTGGCGGGGGCCACTTTGACATCACCGCCTTGGTGAATTTGGCCGAGACTCCAGAGGCCCTCCAGCTGTCTGGATCAACTGGCGGCTGGAATTTCGCCGATATTTTGCATGAGTTGAAATTTGACAAGGCTGCCAGCGGTATCCTGAATGCCCGCTTTGACATATCTGGCAATCATTCTTCGATTAAGGAATTTATTGCCACTATGTCAGGCGGAGGCTTGGTGACGATGAGAAATGGCAGCATTGACAATCAACTTCTGGATTTGGCCGGTCTAGGTATATTGCCCTGGCTGTTTTCAAAAGACCGGGGTGTCACCGCCCCAATCGTTTGCCTACGCATGCCCATCAATGTGGCAAATGGGACCATCGGCACCAAACAGGCGGTTGTCGAAACAGACTTGGTACAAGTTGTGGTGAATGGCAACGTCAACATGCGACGTAAAACACTGGATGTCGCGGGCCAGCCCCGCAAAATAGGCAAACCACTATCGCGGAGCCCATGGCCATTTACCGCCGCTGGGCCAATTGCAAAACCACAGATCAAATTAAAAGACGGACCGCGCCGCATACACCGCGCGGATGGTGCATCCAGCATGCCCGAGAGACGCAGAAAATGTGTGCCTGATGTTCTGCAACTTCGGTAGGCGACGACCAGTCGTCTTGCCCAAAATCAAGAACCGAGAGATTTAACTCATGAGAACAAAAAGATATTTTATGTCTGGCGTCATGATGGCAGGTGTCGTGTTCGCAAACACGCAAATCGCAGCGGCCCAGAGCCAACACGAAAAGTGGGGTCGAGCGGACAGTTGGACCATACAGATCGACCCGGAGGTTGGGAACGGCTGCTACATGGAAAAAACCTTTGAAGACGGCACCCTTGTACAGATTGGTTTTGTTCCGGACAGGGAGGGCGGTTTTTTTGCCGCGTATAACCCAGCATGGACCAGTTTAGAAGACAAGGTCACTGGCACCCTGCGGTTTGATTTTGGCGCAACACTCTTTGGGGGAGAGTATATCGGTGTCGTCACAAAAACCCACTATGGCGGCTATGCGTTTTTCAACAATCCAAAATTTGTCACCGAACTCGGTAAGCGGAACGAGGTGATGATTTCCGGCAGCAATGGTTCTGCCTTGAACCTTAGCCTTAAAGGAACCTCAAAGGCCATAAATGCCGTGCGCAGTTGTGATGCGGAGCAAGTCGGCCTGAGAGACGGTGACGCGGGTTAAAGCATCTCACCATTTAGCTATTCCGCCTGCATTGACCTCTGCGAAACCGGCCGTTGTTCAAAGTCTGATGCCATCGCTCGATCCTGCCCTGTGTCTGAGCCCTCTCGGCAGATTGCTGGGCAATCACCTGCCGGGGAACAGATGATGAGGCGCTCCGCATCTGTGCTTTATGCCTTTTTCCTGCAACCATTCAGCCAGATCACCTGAGACGTAGCTTGAACCCATATCGCGGAGCAGGCGTGGCTTGTGGACGACGTCGACCTGGGCTTCCCCCTGATAGAAAACTGTGAGAACTGGTCCAGTTTTGGACGCAGTTTTCGACGTATCGCCGGGATCAGCCAGGTATCAGCCAGGGATCAGCCAGGGAACAGCCTGGAAAAATGTTGCCGCCAGATGGTCGGCCGCCCCCACCCACCTGTTTTGACGCGATCTGACCAAAACAGCCCTCTGCTCAGCGGTATCATTAAAGACGCGAAGCATCCGCAGCGCATGGCGTTCAGACCAGATCGCCACGACCCAAACGATTTCACCTGAGAGGAAACCAACATGAAACGTCATATGAACTTTAAAAGCATGGTCGCCAGCACATTCGTAGCTGCCGCATTTGCCACCGCTGCAACAGCTTCCGACACCTTTGAGGAGTATGGGAAAGTCGAAGGGTGGACCGTTTACAAGAATGTTACAGAGAGCACATGCCTAATGGAAAAAGTCGATTCCGTTGAAAACGTGGTTCAGATGGGCTATACTAAGGATACAGATTTTGGCTATGTCGGCGTATTTACGAAGGCAGAAACCGACATCAAAAAAGGCGACGAAAAAGCCGTCGCGATCGTTCTGGGCAACGATATTTATACCGGTGAAACAACTGGCATGAAAGGCAACATTACATCAGGATATAGCGGTGGCTACGTTCGAACAAACAACCCGCACTTTATTGAAGATATCCAGCGCCAGTACAAAATGATCGTTTTTCCAGAAAAAGAATATGTCTTCACCGTGGACCTAACAGGAACCCTAAAAGGCATCGAAATGGTGCGCAAATGTCAATCTGACATGTAGGCTGACCCCCGGTTTCATTACCGTTCCTCCCGTTCCCCTTATGGCACTTTAGCTCCTGCGGTTTGCTGTCAGGCGCCCGAAATCTCCGTAGGGGGGACACCCCACAGCCCGATGTCGGCTTTCATGCTCAATTTTCTGGCCGGGAAGTCACGCGTATCAGACCTCCGTTTGACAAGCCCCGGAATGGGGGGAGTTCCCTTTCTAACACTGGTCTTGCCCCGAAAAAGGTCCGGTCTCTCAGCTCATCTCAAGCACCCCGTCTCTCGAAATACAGGGGATGAATGCCGTCCGCTCTGGCTGTAGAACCCAATGATGTATTGCAACATTGCTCTTTCTGCTTGTCTGTGGGTCACCCATTTCTGACGCCGGATCAACTCGGCTTTCAGCGATTTGAAGAAGGGCTCGAAACTGCATGGCCTGGCAGGCGATTAAGACCAGAAAGCCATGCTGCTTCAGACGTTTCTGATCGTCACCTGAACAGTATTGAGAGCCCCGATCCGTATGGTGGGGCATCCACGCCATCAACAAAGCCCAGGTCACAGATTTTGGCGTAATCTGACCAAAATTTACTAAAATCGCGTGCTAGCTTCGTTGAGGAAATCGCGGAGTAAGAAGGTTGCCCACCCTAGCTCCCCAATTTCTCTGTGGTTTCACGCGTTGCTCTTGCGAGCACGTAATCAAGTTTCCCGTCTCTGAAACCTCGTATGAGCCGGGAAACCCAAAATCTGTTTAGAAACGAAAAGGAGTCCAATTATGCGGCTAATTTCGACAACGGCCATAGGGTTCTTCCTAGTCGCGACGACGGCGATGGCTGAAGCCCCCAAGATGAAAATGACCACGGATATTCCGGTTGAAATTATGACACCGGACAAGGTGGACACTTCTATTGGTACGCTGAACTTTTTTGACGGCATTCCTGACAACGCCACAATCGACACACTGTACGACTACATGGACACCGCCCGGGCCGTGCAGGTCTATGTCTCGACGGTACCGGGTGTGTCGCAATATGCGATGCGACAGGGGCAGCGCGACATTGGCGCGACCAAATCTAACCAAATTCTGATCTGGGACAAGCTGACAGATTCTAAATCTCTGTTTCTGACCGGAAACTCATCAACGATTTATACCTGGACCTATACCGATCTGGCCAATGACGGTCCTACCGTGATCGAATTGCCTGCTGGAATGCTGGGGGCAATTAATGACATGTGGTTCCGCTATGTGACCGATCTGGGGATTGCGGGCCCTGATCAGGGCAAAGGCGGCAAATATCTGATCCTGCCTCCGGGCTATGATGGCGATGTGCCTGCTGGTTATCATGTTGTGCGCCCATCGACATTTGGCAATTGGATATTCATGCGGGCCTATATCAGCGATGGTGTAGAGAAGGCCGCGCAGGGCGTGAAAGATAATCTGCGCATCTATCCACTGTCTATGGCCGACAATCCTCCGGCGCCAGATTTCATCAGCATGTCGGGACGCGATGGCTACAACGCGGTTCCGCCGAACGATTACAGCTATTGGGAAATGTTGAACCAGTTGATTCAGGAGGAACCGATTGGAACGCATGATCCTGAAACACGCGGGTTGCTGACATCATTGGGCATCGCCAAAGGTAAGCCGTTTACACCTGATGACCGGATGAAAGCCATTCTGACCGATGCTGTCGCCATCGGCAACGGCTATGCGCGTGCCAACACGGTGCTGCCAAAGGATTCAGATCAGCGCATCTATGGACCGGACAGTGAATGGGTTATGGCCTTTGCCGACAAGGACACGACGTTTCTTGTTGATGGATCACGCCGCTACGACTCGCGTTTGTGGATGCGCTATAGCGCAGTTGTTGTGACACCGGCCATGGCAGTGACTAAGCCGGGTCAGGGTTCCGATTACGGGATCGCCGGAATGGCCAAAGGTGGTGAGGTTCTGGATGGATCCAAGACCTATAAACTACACCTGCCGGCAAATGTTCCGGTCAAGGATTTTTGGTCTGTTACCACCTATGATCCCCAAACGCGCTCTATGTTGCAGACCGACCAGACCTTCCCGGCTCTGGACAGCTACAACGAGAACATGAAGCAGAATGCGGACGGGTCTTATGATGTTTACTTCGCACCCGAAGCCCCCGAAGGCCATGAAGGCAACTGGATCCAAACCGTTCCCGAAAAGAGTTGGTTCATCATTTTACGCATGTATGGCCCGCTTGAACCTTGGCTGAACAAAACCTGGGTGCCGGGTGAAATTGAACCAGTCGACTGAATGTACAGATGGGCGCGTGCGGGCCTTCGCAACGAACATATCTGAGAGGAATTTTTAGATGACACATACCAAACCTTCCCGCCTTGCGGGTCTGCTGACAGGCGCTGCCATGCTGGCGCTGGCGCTTCCTGCCACTGCCGAGGAGCACAAAACCACGGTTCAAAAAACCTATGCGGGTGCGCTGGAGTTTCAGGGGCAAAGCATTACCAAGGACACGGCGCAGTTCCTGCATCGCCGGATATTGGAACAGCGCGCGACCCAGTTGGTCACCTGGGCGATGCCGATGATGAATTTCGAAACGTTGTATCCAGCCTTGCTGAGCAACATGAAGACCTCAAACGGCATGGATTTCACCGAGGATGATATCTTCTTTGGTCTCTATGACGGATATAATGGTGTTTACCCGTTTATGACCGCCAATGTCACAACCCCATACACCATTGCACTGTCGGATCTGTCCAAGACCGGTCCCATTGTTCTGGATCTGCCCCCGGGTGCCATTTATGGCGTTATCGACAACGCATGGATGCAACCAATCCACGAGATTGACGGAACTCCGGGGAAACTGCTTATGGTGGGGCCCGGTCAGGATTACCCCAAAGACTTTGACGGGAAAATTGTACAGTCTGACACCTTCCGGGTGACCTATTTTTACCGCGCATTGGGTACCGGCGACGAGGCCACCGCCCTGCGGACGGCAGTAAAGGCCTATAAGCTGTCGGAGGCCGGCACCCCACCTGAGACGACATTTGTCAAATACACCCCCAAACCGGGAGACAATATCGAGCTGAATACTCAGCCGCGCGACATGCGGTTCTGGGAACTGGTGAACACCTATGTTCAGCGTGAATCGATGGCTGACCGTGATCGGTTCTTCTATGGGTGGCTAAAGGACTTGGGCATCGAAAAAGGCAAGCCATTCGCCCCTTCGGATGCGCAGAAAGAGATCCTACAGAGCGCATTGGATGTGGGTATGGCCATGTCGCAGGCGATTTCCTTTAACAAGACGCGCGAGATGTTCCCAACATCGCTTTACGGCGACAGCTCGAGGTTTGAAGACGCAATGGCAGGAATGGACCCAAAGATTGATTTGGAAACCTATTCGATGTTCAACGAGCGGGCGTCTTATGGGTTTGAGGCCACCACGACATCAGCGGGCATGGTGTCACGCACTCCCGGCGAGGGCTCGGCCTATCTGGGGTCCTATTATGATGTGGACGGAAATGCGTTGATGGGCGGCAAAAACTATACGCTGAACGTTGGACCAAATCCCCCTGCTGCGAACTTCTGGTCGGTGACGGTCTACGACATCAAGAACCGCCTGATCATCCGTAACGAACAGCAACGGTCAGACCGGTCTTCCCGTTCCGAAGGTCTCATTTCCAATGACGATGGGTCGGTTGATCTGTATTTCGGCCCCCAGGCGCCAGAGGGTAAGGAAATCAACTGGGTCCAAACCAACGAGGGCGAGTCGTTCTTCGTCTATCTGCGGCTTTATGGTCCCGAACAGGGCTATTTCGATCAAACCTTCCCGATGACACCGATCAAGAAAATCGACTGATCCCGATCGCAGACTCCGTGCAAATGAAGAGGGCCGTAATTTTTGCGGCCCTCTTTTTTTGGGGAGACCCAAGTTCCCACAGGGCAGACCATTTCGCCACTGTTACCTGACCGGGGGGCCTGCTTGGCGCGTTCTGACCAAAATGAGCGCTAGGGGTGGTGCATACTTGGATTGAGACATGCTCGTTGTGGATTTTAGGGAGAAGCAGGAAGATAAGACAAACGCTGAAACACATACTATGCGGAACAGCACTGACAACTTTAACACTGACGCCCGCCTTGGCTGAAGCGCCGCAGATGAAAATGACCACCGATATTCCGGCGTCACTCACTGCGCCGGACAGTGTTGATACTTCGATCGGAACGATGAAGTTCTTTGATGGTGTGCCCGATGCGGCCAGTGTCGCGGCGAGCTATGACTTTCTTGATCGCTCGCGTGCGGTCAATGTCTTCATCAACTCGATCCCGATGATTTCGGCCTACATGCTGCGCGAAGGTCAGGCGAAGATCGGGGCAGATACCAGCAACAAAATCGCCATCTGGGACAACCTGATGGATTCCACAACCCTGCTGCTGACAGGCAACACCTCGACCATGTATGCGACGGGGTTCCTTGATCTCGAAAAAGACGGCCCCACCGTGATCGACCTGCCACCCGGAATGCTGGGCGTACTGGATGACATGGCGTTTCGCTATATGACCGATCTGGGCGTCGCTGGCCCGGACAAAGGCAAAGGCGGCAAATTCCTTGTGCTGCCACCCAATTACGACGGCGACGTACCGGATGGCTATTTCGTGGTGAAATCCAAAACCAACGGCGTTTGGGTCTTTCCCCGCGGGTATCTCGACAAAACCCTGCCATTGGACGAGGCGATCCCGGCGGCCTCGGCCAACATTCGTGACACAATGAAAGTCTATCCTTTGTCGACCAAGGATAGCCCGCCCACGACAGAATTCATCAATGTTTCTGGCAAAGAGATGAACACAATTGTGCCCAACGATTTTAGCTTTTTTGAAAAGCTGCATGATCTGATACAGGGTGAACCAGACGATTATCTTGGCCCAGAAGCCAAAGGTATGATGGCGGCGATTGGGATCGTCAAAGGCCAGCCCTTTGCCCCCGATGATCGCATGAAAGAAATCCTGACCGACGCGGCGGCCATCGGAAATACAGCCGCCCGTGCAATCAGCTATTTCCCGCGCGATCCCGGCAACATGACCTACGGCGAGGACAGCGCGTGGATCATGGCATATGCGAACAAGGACACGGCCTTCCTGAAGGATGGGGCCTACAACCTTGAGGCGCGTGCGTTGTTCCACTTTGGCTATATCGTTGTCTCGCCTGCCATGGCCGTCACAGTTGCGGGTAAGGGGTCAGACTACGCTTTGATCGCGGTGGATTCGGAAAAGCAGGCATTGGACGGGTCCAAAACTTATAAGCTGACGATGCCAAAGGACGTTCCGGCCAAGGATTTCTGGGCGTTGACGATGTATGACACGCAGACCCGGTCACAACTTCAAACCGATCAGCAATTCCCGACATTGGGTAGCCAGACCACGGGATCGAAACAAACGCGGATGGATCCTATGACATCTATTTCGCGCCTGAGGCTCCCAAGGGAAAAGAGGGGCACTGGCTGCAGACCATTCCGGGCAAAAGCTGGTGGCTCGCGCTGCGCATCTACGGACCCGAACAGAGTTGGATTGATCAGACTTGGCGGCCAGGTGAGATCGAACTGGTGGACTAAGGCCTGTTAACGTCAAAAGAAATGGCCGGAGAGTTTCCTCTTCGGCCATTTTTCGTATTGCAGATGGCTGCAAAACCGGAGGAATCCCTGCATCCCCCCTGCCCGGCGCTGATGCTCCGGGTCCGCAGCGGCCCCTTAGGGGGGCGATCCTTCTCTTTCAGTTTCCGTAGAAGGGGGCACGTCTTCGAGGTGTAAAGACAAGCGTTCTGACCCTTCTTCCATGATTTCATCAGATGTGGTCGAGTCCGGCGACCCCGGCGGCGGATACTGAAGGGTACCCTCAAGCTTTTTGGCCCGTTCGGCGGACATTTTGGGGAAAGGAAACGTCTTGTGTTGCCGCCACGAGGCAACGGTTTTTGTGGCCTTTTCGGCGAGATCCGTATCGCGCTCGGGTTCTTTTTCCATAAACAGAGTCTGAGTGGGCAATGCGAATTCGCAGCCCGCGCCTGCGACAATATCAACAATTCGAAACAGGACATCTTCACGAATGGCATGGAAATCATTCCATTCGCGGGTCTGGGCGTACACCCGGATACTAATGTTCAACTCAGATCGGCCAAAACCAGAAAAGCGCACACGCACGGTGGCGGGGCTGATCCTGGGGTGGGCATGAAACATCTCGCGAATTTTGGCGAGAACGAACCGGAGTTGGTCAGGATCGGTACCATACCGCAGCCCGATGACCTCTTCTATCAGCATCTCGTCACATCTGGCCCAGTTGATAAGGTGCATATCTGCAAACTGGGCGTTGGGAATGGTAATCAGCGTCCGGTCCGAGGCGCGGATGGCCGTCGACCGTCCACCAATCGATTCAATCGTGCCGTTCTGATCCCCGAAGGTGCAGTAGTCGCCGACACGAACGGGACGATCCAGATACAACACAAACCCACCAATCAGGTTCTCAAGGGTGGGACGCACGGCCAATGCAACGGCAATCCCGCCAATCCCAAGACCGGTAAGCATGCTCAGGACGGGCACCCCGAGTTCGCTTGCCCCATAGCCGACTATGAGGAGGCCACCGATCAGACCGATGATCTGGCCAACAAGGCTGACCATGCTGGAATCAAGCGACTGCCGGGGGAAGGTCGGATCCAGAATGACAGTGTCAAAAAAGGCCCGTGACGAAAGCCAGAAGGCCCATGTGGCAGCAATGTAGAACGCGATGACAAGCAGGAATATCTGCAGATCGTAAAACCGCCCCGTTATATTGATCTGGTACTCAAACAGCTTCTCCAGAAGAAGGGTTGTCAACATCAGCGCGACCGGACTGAGGATGCGATAGCGCGGTGTATTACGTGCGCTTTGTGGGAGTTTTTGTGTCAAAATACGGTGCCAGAAACGCAACCCCACATACGTAGTGACCGCTGAAAGCATGACCAAGAGGACTTTCCACACAGGAGTATCCAATATCCCAAAAGTAAAAATGGCCGGTAAATCGGAGAGTGCAGAAACCGGAATGAGTGGCCCTGATATCTGTCGGGACATGCCATTCCAGCTTTTGATCGGGAGTGCACTGCGCAGTTTCATGCTACGGATGCCTTCATAAAATCGGGGGGCTGACCGGATGGTCTCTGCAGCAAACAGAAATTCCCCGGTACGAGACCCCGATGTAACCATGGATATGTGAAAAGGGGTGCCCGGAAGCCTGTATTTTGCGGTTTCCGGATCGTCGAGCGCTTCGATATCCGGAATGTTTTTGAGGTTGATTTCAGGGACACGTCCAAGAGCATCCAGCAGGTAGAAAGAGGTTTCAGATCCCGCCTTTTGTCGTTTGGCTGCCGGTTCAAGGCTGGTATCAATCAAGCTAATGAACTGGTTGTTCAGCAAATGAACCTGAGCGTAGTTTTCAACCGTTCGGGTCTCAGTGTATTTGCTCACTGCCTTCTCTAAATATCTGTGCGTAACCGAAAAAAGGTTTCGATTGTCCGCCGCGGGCTATCCGTAAGGATCGGTGAAATCTGAACGGTTGAGGCCGTGTTCAGGATCTCAGTCACGGCCGAGTGCTCGGTCTTTGCAGGATCATCGGGGGACTGGCCAGACAAGGCCAGTGCGTGGGTCAGGAAAATGAAAAAGGCCAAAAACAATGTGCGGATCATAGGTCACCTCAAGCCAGAGACCCCGGATCAACTGTAGCACTTGCCCTAGTCGAAATAGCATATTGCTTGATCTGTAGGTTCTAAAACATAAATAGTCGGTTTGTGTTTAATCGGGTAGGACAGTCGGTGTTGGTCATTTTGCGCCACATCAGTTGCGCCTACGAGATATCACCTTTCACTTTGCGTGCTTCGACGTTTTTTGCGCCACCTCGCTGGTGACTGACCTGTCCATTTTCGAAAAGAACGTCCAAAGTTGCTTACATCGCCCTGCCCAATTTTTCGGGCAATTTCTGCAACAGACAGATCTGTTTCGCTCAAAAGGGCTTTTGCCTCTTTTTGACGAATGGCCTCGACAACCTGTGTAAAAGTTATATTTTTATTTTTAAGAAAGCGTTGCAGCGATCGAGCGCTGGTATCGGCAGCTTCTGCCACATCTTCAAGTCTAGGGATGCGGCCGTGACCATGGGCTTGCACAATCTGCTCGATTGTACTGAGCCTTAAGTTATTGGCTCCGCGTCCCAAATCACTCCCCCAATCAATTACTTAACTCCAAAGATACCTGATATAAAACTGCAGTTTGGTCAGAGCACGCCAGTCTGAGAATTTTTGTTTCCCGACACGGCTTCAAAAGGCCAGCGCATGCGACCGCCAGATGGATCGTGTCGCAATCTGACCAAACTGACGGTCTGGATTTGCTATCGTTCTTGCGGAAAGCCCGAGTTTGCGTTGCAAAAAATTCGGCTGGGATGATGTTTGGGAGTTGTGCAGATGATGAAGTTGTCAAAGCTGAAACGCTATTGCCTGAAAGCCGCCGTCCTTTCAATTTGGTTTGTCAATTTGGATGCCGCTTGGGCAGACGAGGGCGGCACGAGCTTCTGGCTACCGGGCCAATACGGCAGCTTCGCCGCCTTGGCGCCAGAACCCGGCTGGCGGCTTGCGCTCGTGACTTATCGCTACTCGGCCCAAGGCAGTGGATCGCGGCCTCTTGGCTTTGGCGGCAACTTAAAACTGGGGGTTGATGCGGATTATCTGGGGCAGTTCATTGTGCCGTCCTACACACCCGACACGACGATTTGGGGGGCTCGCCCAAGCTTTTCGCTCGCGTTTATTCCTGCCAAGAACGATGTCTCGGCGAATGTGGCCATCGGCGGCACAACCTCGGCCGCGGCGCACAGCGTGTCGGGCATAAGTGATATTTATCCAACCGCGCAATTGTACTGGAACGAGGGCGTCCACAACTGGATGGCCTATCTGACCGGCAACATCCCTGTTGGTAGCTATGATGCAAACCGACTTTCGAACCTTGGGCTGGGGCATGGCGCGATCGACATTGGTGGGGCCTATACCTTTCTTAATCCGAATACTGGATGGGAATTTTCGGCGACGGTCGGAGTTACCTATAATTTCAAAAATTCAGACACGGGATACCAAAACGGAATCGATGCGCACCTGGACGTGGGCGTTTCCAAATTTGTTTCCGACAGGATGTCGATCGGGCTGGTGGGATTTGCCTTTCAACAGCTCACAGCCGACCGTGGCCAGAATCCTCTGTTGGGGGACTTCAAAGGCCGCACGTTCGGGATGGGTTCCCAAATCAGCTATACCTTCAATGTTGGCGGCAACGAGGTTTTCGCAAATCTTCGTGGTTTCAAAGAATTCAACGTGAAAAACCGCGTCGAAGGGGAAGGCCTCATGCTGACCTTCAGCTTGCCGCTTTGACGATGGCTGAGCCAACACATGACCTGATCGCATATGGGCATTTGGCGTAAACTGACCAAAACGCCGTTAATCCTGAGGATACAATAGAAACCAACATCAGAAGTATTTTAAGTGCCCCTGGCACGAAAAATGGAGACTAAAATGACGATTAGGAAACCCGATTTTCTCTGGCTGGCCGCAGGCGCAACAGCGCTGGCCATGACACCGGTATTTGCTGAAACCCCGACCTATAAAATGACCACGGACATTCCCGCAAATGTGCTGACGCCTGACAAAATGTAGTCCAGCCTCGGGTCCTTGGAGTTTTTTGACGGTATCCCCACCAATGAGACCGCGCAGAAAATCTGGGATTACCAGGACCTCAGCCGAGCCGTCGAGATGATGATCGCCCATGTGCCGGCTGCGTCTCTGGCAGGGTTCCGCAAGGGTATCCGCGAGTTCGGCCCTGACAACGAAACCATGATCATTTTTGAAGGCCGCCTCGATCCCCGCGGGCTGCTGCTGACTGGCAACACGACGGTGGTCTACAGCTTTATGTGGATCGATCTGAAAGACGGCCCGATGGTGATGGAGACACCGCCGAATGTGCTGGGCATCATCGACGACGCATGGTTCCGCTATCTCACCGATTTCGGCAACGCGGGTGACGACAAGGGCAAGGGCGGAAAATATCTTCTGGTTGGACCGGACTACACGGGTGACATCCCAGAGGGGTACATCGTCAAACAGTCCAAAACCTATGGCCATTGGTTAGCAATGCGCGGCTTCATGCAGAATTTCGAACATGAGCCGGTTGTAGACAACATGAAAGAACACTTCAAACTGTACCCGTTGGGCTCCGAACCAAAAGACGTGAACTGGGTCAACGTATCGGGAAAATCGTTCAATACGCTTCATGCTCAGGACGCCGGTTTCTTTGAAGAAGTGAACGAGATTGTTCAGGAAGAGCCGCATTTTTCGCATGACAGTGAAACCATTGGCCTGCTGGCCTCTCTTGGTATCGAAAAGGGCAAGCCGTTTGAACCGGACGCGCGTATGTCAAAAATCTTTGACGATGCGGCGAAAATCGGCACCGCCACCATGCGCGCGATCGTCTTCAACAACCGCGACAAAGATGTACAATACTACCCGAACAGCGAAACATGGGAAGTGGGCTTTGCCGGAGGCAACTATGAGTTCCTGCGCAATGACGCGAGCCTGAGCAACAACCGCGCACGGTTCCATTTTTATGCAACAGGCATAACACCTGCGATGGTTAACCCCGGCGTTGGCAAAGGGTCTCAGTATCTAATCGGTGCGCGCGACGCGGACGGAAATCCGTTTGATGGTGCCAAGACCTATACGATGCATGTAGCACCTGACGTGCCGATGGAGAACTTCTGGGATGTCACCCTGTACGACAACCAGACGCGGTCGTTAATGCAGACGGATCAGATGTATCCGGGTGTGTCGAGCATTGATGAAGCCATCATCAAGAATGCCGACGGCTCTTACGATATCACCTTTAGCCCCGAAAAACCCAAAGGCGATGCCAATTGGTTGCAAACCATTCCCGGTAAGGGGTGGAATATCCTGTGGCGCGTTTATAGCCCGACCCAGCCGTGGTTCGACAAAGCCTGGCAGCCAGGTGAAGTTGTTCTGAAAAAGTAATTCGAAAATCCGGCGCATCTTTCGAGGGCGCGCCGGATACAGTTTGGTGGACGCGTGCCCGATGATATATACAGGGTTCGCTTTCTTGCCGGCCCCGTGGGGCTGCCTTGAAGGCAACCAGAATATGCAATCCATTAGAAAACCGCTGTTGGTAGCCAGTTTGGTTCTGGGCGTTTTGGGTCTTGCGATACCGGCCAGCGCTCAGGGAACGGACTCGGCGGCATTAGCACAGGCCAATAACCCGCTTGCCGCCGTGAAGGCATTCAATCTTCAGAACCAGTTTACCGGGTCGATGACGGGCTCCGGCGCAAATGCCAATTCGTTTTTCCTGCGAGGGGCATTGCCGGTGACCGCTTTTGGTGGTGACTGGCTGGTTCGGGCCACTTTACCGATCAATCACTTCCCTGACCCTGTTTCTGGCGGCAAAAAGACAGGGATTGGCGATTTCAACGTCTTTGCCGCCTATTTGATCGATACCGGAAATCCGAATTTGAGCTTTGGTATCGGGCCACAGCTGACAGCCCCGACAGCAACGAGCGACGCTCTTGGTACCGGGAAATGGTCTGCTGGACTGGCCAACGTCCTGTTTAACACAGCGACACCCGGGCTTCAGTGGGGGTATTTGTTGACCTGGCAGGCCAGCTTTGCCGGCGCGGATAGCCGTGCAGATGTCAACAACGCAGCCTTTCAACCGATGATCATCAAGCAATTGCAAGATGGGTGGTACCTGCGCTCGGCCGCGATCTGGACCTATGACTTCGAGACCGACAATTACAACATTCCGATTGGTCTTGGCTTGGGGCGCGTGGTCAAGAATCCCGGCGTTATCATCAACTACTTTGCCGAGCCGCAATATTCAGTGGCATCCGGCGGAAACGGAAAGAGGGAATGGGGTGTCTATGCTGGTGTCAACTTCCAGTTTCCGAAATAGAATAGAAACAATGCGTAAAATGACTTTTACCACAACATAAATCGCGGCGCTTGCATCATCAAACACCTGGGCCGGCGATATGCCCAGTGACCCCTTTGGTGGCAAGCCCGCCACAGGGACACAGGCATCGTTCACAAGCTTTGAGACTTTTCAGGATCAGGTGATGTATTGAGCCTCCCTCTTTGAAGTGGTCCGCCTCTATGATTAGGAAAGCGAAGGACCTGAGTTGGCTATTAAGAGACCCCAATTCGAAGAGATTGTCGCCAAGTTGCAGTAAGTTGCAGTAAGTTGAAGCACCGACGGGGCACGGAACTACTCAAGGAACTGAAGCGGTTACAGAGCGAGAATGGGCGCCTGCGCCGTGCGGTTTCTGACCTGACCCTAAACAAATTGATCTGGAAGGAGGCCGCAACGGGAACCTTCTGAGCTCATCGCGTCGACATTCCTGCATTGTTTCATCTGCCTACCCAGATGAAGATTTCTGAGCGCCGTGTGTGCCGCGTCCTGGGTCAACACCGATCCACGCATGGCCGCCTTGATATTCGATGGTCGTCACCCTTGCTGGCAGCCCCTGATCGCTCAGCTTCACATCATCCGCCCGCAAGGCCACTTTGCCCCCGTCCAGCGCGATAACGTTATGGCCGCCCATAAACCGGGCCACAAATTCAGTCTTTGGCGCAGTCCAGACCTCGCGCGCGCTGCCCGCCTGTTCGATCATCGCATTGTTCATGACCACCAGCTCATCGCCGAGCGCCAGCGCCTCGTCCTGCCCGTGGGTGACATGCACAAAAGTGATCCCAAGTTCGCGCTGCAGCTTTTTCAGTTCGGCCCGCATACGGATGCGCAAAAACGGATCAAGAGCCGACAGCGGCTCATCCAGCAAAAGCACCTTGGGCTGCGTGATCAGCGCCCGTGCCAGCCGCACACGTTGCTGCTGGCCACCCGAAAGCTGCGCCGGAAGGCGATCCGCAAAGCCCGTCATGTCGACCAGCTCTAGCAGCTCATTTGCCCTGGCATCACGCGTGGCTTTGTCCTCGCCCTTCATCCGCAGGGAAAACGCCACGTTGTCACGGACATTCAGATGCGGGAACAGAGCATAGTTCTGAAACATCATCGCGGTGCCGCGTTTGGCCGGGATAAGATGTGAGACATCAGATCCCGCCAGAACGATAGCTCCCTCTGTCACCTTTTCATGGCCAGCGATCATGCGCAGGGTTGAGGATTTGCCGCAGCCCGATGGCCCCAACAGGCAGACATAGGAGCCACCCTGAAAAAGGTGGTTGATGTTATCTACCGCGAGCGTGTCGCCGTATTTCTTCGTCAGACCAACCAACTCAAGATCATATCTGCCGCGCATATCCACCCCATCGCTCATCTGAATTCGCCGTGTTCAAACAAGCTTAAGATTGGGATGAGCACCTCCATCCAGCGTTTCCGCTGCTTTGCGGACGGCAAAACTGAGATTGCCGGTTATTTGTGCGACTGCGGCGGAGGGATCTTATTTTTTGTGCGCAAAATTGTACACAATCTTGAAAACATAGTTGACGCCTATCATCGGTTGCCTATTCCCCATGGCCAGCCCAAGGTGATCCCGAAGGATGAGACATGACCAAACTGACCACAGCCCCGCTTACGACAGAGCAATTGTTTGCCCAGTTGGAATTGGCGATTCACGAACATCGACTAACCCCAGGTACAAAACTGGGCGAGGATGAAATTGCCAGCATCTACAGCGTTAGCCGAACAACGGTGCGCTCAGCTTTGCAGGCCCTTTCGCTTCAGCGCCTGGTCGAGCACAAGCGCAATCGCGGTGCCTATGTGGCGCAACCCACCCTCCGGGAGGCACGGGAAGTGTTTGAGGCCCGCGCACTATTGGAGCCCCGAACCGCCCATTCCGCCGCGGAACGGACCACCGCAGAAGACATTGCCAAGCTTCAGGTGCATATCGACGCCGAACACGAAGCCATGGCGGCCGGCAACCATGGCCGGGCGCTCTACCTGTCTGGTCAGTTTCATATCGAAATTGCCCGCATCGCTGACCAGAGCACGATTGAGGCCTTCATCACGCAGTTGATCTCGCGGTCTTCTCTCATTGTAGCCCTCTATTGGCAGCGCCGGACCGCAATGTGTGAAAGTCACGCGCATGATGCTTTGGTTTCTGCTCTTGCGGATCAGGACGGCCCACGTGCGGATGAATTGATGCGCAACCATCTTCTTGATCTCGTCACCTCTTTGGATTTACGCAACAAGACTTCGGCGCCCCTGTCACTCAAGGATGCATTGGCACAATGAAGGGAGTGCATTTTGACACCGCAAAATTGGCCGACCTTGAAACAGTGCTTATCTGGGCCGCACAAGAAGGCTGGAACCCTGGCCTGCAAGATGCGCAGGCTTTCTTGGCCGCTGACCCAAACGGCTTCTTTGTTGCGCGTGTCGCTGGTGAAATCATTGCCGCAATCAGTGTGGTGAACCACAGTGACACAATGGCTTTCCTTGGTCTGTACCTGTGTAAACCAGAATTTCGCGGCCAGGGGGTCGGGTTTGCGCTGTGGCGTCACGCCTTGTGCCACGCCGGGAAGCGCTGTGTCGGTTTGGATGGGGTTGCGGAACAAGAACCCAACTATGCCAAATCCGGCTTTGTCCGAACCGGCGCCACCACGCGCCTGCAGGGGAAAGCCCCAAGGGGAGCGACCGACGGGATCCGCGACTTTGACGCCGCGCGTGATTTTGTAGCAATTGCAACCCTCGACCAGCGCGCAAACGGATATGACCGCGCTCGGTTTCTGGCGGAATGGGTGTCAGAGGGTGCTGCGACTCGCAAAACGGTTGTGTATACTCAAAGCGGAGAGATTTCAGGGTTTGCAACCATCCGCCTGTGCCAAGACGGCGCCAAGATTGGGCCAGTTACGGCCCCGGATACAGCAACAGCACTCACATTGTTGAGCGCCGCTGCGGCATCCCTTGATGTTTATGATGTAACTCTAGACTTGCCCAGTTCAGCCATCGCATTCCGTAACGCGTTGGAAGATAGGGGATTTGTTGAAACATTTAAAACAGCACGGATGTATTGCGGTGCGGTCCCGCAGCCTTCACCTTCAAGCATGGCAATTGCGACGATGGAACTCGGGCAACGTTCACATTGGTACGCGTCGCAGAGCTGTAGTCGACTACCCAAAAGCACGGGTCTGTGAATGGCGAGGAGGCCACCAACAGGGTTCCTTCTTGATGCGAGTTAAGTAAGTACTCTCCCATGCATTCGGCGAGATTGAACCCAAAAGACAATGGTTTGTGAACGTCCGCTATGAGGTTCCTGAGATTTGGCATTACCAGAAGCCTGAAAGGACAGGGTAGGGTCGTTCGTGGAATTTTCGGAAAGCAAAATGACCGGACTTTGCAAACTCCGCTAACTGCGCATCGCTCACACCCATTCAAAGTCAGTGCGGCACCATGTGCCGTCTGTCCGGCCTGCTTTGTCCAGCACAGGAATGTGGGGATTTATTTCACGTCCAACCAGCCAGCCCAGCATCGGCCCTGACCCATAGGCGCTGTCTCATTCAGGGAGAAGGGTTTCCTTATTGGAAAGCGGGCGAAGTTCTTTTGCAAGTTGCTGCCATATTGCTTCGCTTCGCGCTGTTTGTGTTGCACGCAGGCGGACCATTTTGATGTTGAGAGTTTGCGCGGGCAGTCCCACATTCGCCAACCAGTTTGAGTGATAGTGAAGGCCCATCCCGTGGATCTCAGTCAGATCGATACCCAGTGACCTGAGCCCCAAGTTTCTTCCACCTCGCGGAGAGTCCTTGGGGTTGGTTTGATGGCCTTAGGCGGCCAGTTTGTCCATCGTTCTTTTCTCCGCGAATTCTCTGGGCATCAGGTTTCCGAGCGCCGAGTGTGGTCTGTGGGTGTTGTAGTCCTCCTGCCATGCTTCCAGCGTTGATCTGACTTTGGCCAACGATCCGAAGAGCGTTTCGTTTTGGCATTCATCTCGTAGCTTTCCGTTGAAACTTTCGACGAAGGCATTTTGCTGTGGTTTGCCAGGTGCGATGTCGTGCCAGTCGATCTCGTTGTCTTGCACCCATCGCAGAATGGCCATGCTGGTGAATTCCGTGCCATTGTCGGAAACGATTGTTCCCGGTATCCCACGTTCGGAAATGACCCGGTCCAGTTCCCGAGAGACCCGTAAGCCCGACAGCGACGTATCGGCGATCAGCGCCAGGTTCTCTCGCGCATGTTCATCAACCACGGCCAGGGTGCGAAAGCGGCGGCCATCCGTTAGCGCGTCTGATACGAAGTCCAGCGACCACCTTTGGTTTGGCCCATCCGGCACAACCATCGGTCTTCTGGTGCCCTGAGCACGCTTTCGACCGCCTCTGCGCCGCACTTGCAGCTTCTCTTCGCGATAGATCCGCCGGAATTTCTTGTGGTTCCCTTGCCAGCCCCGCCGTTCGACCATCACATGCAATCGCCGATAGCCAAACCGGCGACGCTCCTTGGCGACAGCCTTTATGGCATCACGCAGATCCGTGTCATCGTCCCGACGCGACTGATACCGCACCGTTGACCGATCCACGTTCAAAGCAGACCTCGCCCGACGCTGGCTCACCTGATGAATTGCCATCAGGTGAACCACCGCCTTCCGCTTGTCATCGGGCGTCACCACTTTTTTGAGTTCTCATCCCGCAGCATTGGATTGTCGAGCATCTGTTCGGCCAACAGCGTCTTCAGCTTCGCGTTCTCGGCTTCCAGCGCCCGGAGCTTCTTCGCATCCGACTCCTCCATACCGCCATACTTCGATTTGTATTTGTAGAAGGTGCCCCGGCTGATCCCATAGCGTCTGCATACGTCAGCAGTCTTCTCACCCGCTTCCTGTTCCTTGATCATCTGGATGATCTGTTCGTCGGTGAATCTCGTCTTCATTTGTCCGTCCTTCAATTGGGCGGACTCTACACAAAACTGCAGGAGGTTTTGGGGCTCAGGTCA
>NZ_MWVJ01000121.1 GCF_002087335.1 Pseudophaeobacter leonis | reverse complement strand
TCTGCTTTGCTTGGTGTCACTGCTGAGCGCCTGTATGGGGCGTGGCGCTGACACCGCTCGATTGCCGGCGCCAAATGTGCCGGCCGATCTGTTGACGCCTTGCCCAGGCTATACCGGGCCGGTGCCGACAACTGAGGGGCAGCTTTCAAACGCCCTGATTGCCGAGGCGCAGGGGCGGGGTTGTGCCAATGGCAAGCTGGCGACGGTGGCTGAGATCCTAACCTAGATCGGTCAGGCCCTCCTATGCAGTTTGGGCGGAATGTGGTCATTCGCTGCATGCGCACACATCCTCACTCAGATCTGTGAAAGCGGTCTCTCAGAGCATGACAGTGTCAAAGGCAATGGTTCGACCGGCTCCAAGGTCAGCAATGCACGGCGGTATCAACGAGTATGCATGCCAATGTGCCGCCCGAATTCGACAAATTTTTGAAAGTGTAGTCCTTGTTAAAAAGTTCAGCCAAGCTAAGCAGATTCCTCCAATCCTGGACCTTTGCCTTCTTGATCAGAAATGATGCACAATTGCACGCCGCTTTTTGACACCGGCTTACCCAGCAGGAAGCCCTGAAGTTGGTCACAGTGCGTTGTTTTGAGCATTTCAAGTTGTTCTTGGGTTTCTACGCCCTCCGCAGTTATCTGCATGCCAAGAGTGTGGCCCAAACCAACAATTGTCTCGATGATCTTGGTGATTTCAGCGGCCCGATCTGAGAAGCCCTTCAGGAAAGATTGGTCAATTTTGACTTTGTCGAAGGGGAACTGCCAAAGATAGGCGAGGCTTGAATACCCGGTACCAAAATCATCCATGGCGACAGAAATTCCCAAGCCCTTCAGCTCCCGCAATTGCGTCAAAGTATCCAGGGAATCGTCGAGCAAGAAAGACTCAGTAATTTCCAATTCTAGCTGGGTCGAAGCAAGTTTCGACTCCCAAAGTGCTAGTTCGACGATTTCGGGGAGCTTTCCGCTCGCAAACTGACCGACAGACAAATTTACGGCAAGCTTCAGATTTCTTGGCCAGTTCGAAGCAAACGCACAGGCTTGGTACAAGACCCATGTGCCGATGTCTTCGATCAATCGCATATCCTCCGCGATCGGGATGAATTTCTCTGGGCTGATAGGGGTTCCGTCCTCGCGATTGAGCCGCAGCAATGCTTCAAATCCTAATAGCTTCCCCATCTTGGCAGAATAGAGTGGCTGATAATGGATCTCAAAACCGTCATGCTCCAATGCCCAATGCAAACGGCTTTCGATCTCGCGCCGAGCCATCAGCTTTTCATCCATCCAGGTCTCAAATACGCAGGCACGATTGCGTCCCTCAGATTTGGAATGGTACATTGCAATGTCTGCGCTCTTTATCAGTCGAGTGACGTCCTTGCCGTCATCCGGGGCCCGGGCGCTCCCCATGCTTGCAGTCGCAGCAACTGTATGATCGTTGGCAACTATTGGCGCACGTATGACCTCTAAGACTTTTTGGGATACAGAAGTCATGGCAGCGGAATCTTTGGCATTGCGTTGAAGAATTGCAAATTCGTCTCCGCCCAAGCGCGCAATAACCAAAGCGTTGTCAGCAAGATCAGACAGACGGCTTGCAAAGGTTCGCAAAACGACATCGCCAACCTCATGTCCGAAGGAATCATTGAGGTATTTGAAATTATCCACGTCCAGAAAATGGACGGCAAAGGCATCGTCCTGTGAAAAGCACTGTTCGACTTTTGAAATAAAGGTTTCCCTGTTTACAAGGCCGGTAAGACCGTCATGCGCCGCAAGGTAGTGGATCTCCTCATCAGCAGCATTTTTTGCTCGCAATGCGCCAAAATACGAAATCAGTGGGCCCATCGTGCTGAGCACGAAAAGTGCGACGATTGCGCCCGCGGCTTTGAGCAGAACACTCTGCTGCAGGGCGGCCTGTGCCGACAAATCTTGATAGAGCACAACTGTGCCAGCAAGGGCGCCATTTGAATCCGAGATCGGATGAATAAGTGATGCAAATGTCGCAGGTGTGGACCGGCCATCGCCAGTGTAGATCTGAAGAACGTGATGAACGGCTGCATGGGGATCATTGGGCGCCAAAACCGTTGTCGTGAGACCCTCTCCAAAATCAATGTTGGAAAGGCTTGCATGCGAATGTTGTGAATGGTCCGTTTCAGACGATGTCGCCTGTGTCATAATCTCAGGCCGCGGCAGGTGCGTGAGAGCCTGCTCCTCGTGCTCATGGGCATGATGGCTATCAGACGCGTCATCCGCTTCGCTGTGGAATGAACCGGTTGCGAGCACTTGGTTGCCGCGGTCATCGTAGAATTCGAACCGGAAAACATTCCCGATCACCGCAAGTCTGTTCAGCTCTGCCTCTGCTTCGCCTCGGTCAAAGGTTCCAAGAAGAATCTGATCGAGATTGGGCATTTCGCGCTCAATGTAACCAGCGAACTCCATCCCGCCTTGCCTTGTATATTCGCGCAGGATCGTGTTTTTGCCCGCACGCAATACAATTGTTGCACTGATCCCGGCGGCGAGGCCAACGACACAGAACAGTAAAAATTTTAAGTTCCACATCGGATCACCCTCACGTCATACTCAAGGCTATTGTCTCCCATTAAAGATTGAAGATCCGATGAACCGGTAACTCTGGGAGTTCTTCCAAGGTAGTTCTGCACATCCCATAGAGGCTACTGCACAGCCTGCTGTGGCGTGTGAAAGGAGAAATGCTGCGACATCAATCGTGAGGACAAAGCAGAAAGGGACCCAGCCAGTGCTCTCATAATAATACTGCGCTGAGAACGAATGACGACAATGCGGACTGCGACCGCAGCATCTTGAAGGTTGGATGAAGGTCGGCTTTGGGCCGTTCTTGACGCTACGCTAATGTGGTTAGACCCGGCTCACTCTACTTCGATAGCAATACCATCTTTCAAATTGAAAAAACGGATTTTCTCCCATTCCTCAGGTGGGATTACCTCCCCTTTCCAGTGAATGTATTTATCCATGCTGTCGTCGTCTGAGTGCACATTATACGTATACCCAAACCGCCAGCCCACTTCATAATCAGTGAAATTATTTCCGCCACCATTGCACCGCACTTCCAGTCTAGTAAGATCGCATTTTACACCGTAGCAAATAATTACCTCTGGAGCCTGTGAGGTACTGTCGGCCCCAAAATCATGACAGGCAGCCGTCGCCACCGAGCCCAAAGTGCAAAGAACCGAAGTTGCAAAGATGGTGTTTTTCATTAATAAATTTCCCGAGATAATAGCCTGTTTCGCCACCCTGGCGGGAAAATTGGACAAAATGAAGGCATGGCCTCCTAAATACCTTTGCGGAACTAGGAAAAGTTGCTGCTAGAAGGGCCAGACAAAAAATACAGCTTGTTGAATGCCTTGATGTTCTCGCGACGAAGATCTGACAGGCCCCGATTTCCCGACCTTCACCGTGCGTAACGCTGCGCGATACATGAATGGCCGATCTCAAGAAGCCGCAGCGCGGCACCAGCGCTGCTGACGGATGGCAGCTAAGGGCCGTTCGCGACCGTGATGGGAGGTGGAAGCGGTCCGAATTGCTGCACCATGCACATTTCGGCACGAAGGGCGGAAACCGGACGTTCGCGGCATGCCTAAAAAATTATTATGAAGACGCTAAAGCGGACCTTGATCGCAGGATCATATCCGTCGCGGTAAAGGTCGGCGAAAAGCTGAGAGCGTTGCGCACAAGACGTGACGCTCTTTCTTGTTGCCCTGAAACACTCTCAGTTTACGTTGGATGTCGCGATTTTCGTTCGTCATGAAAACTCCCTCCACCCCAAATTGGGTAATTTACCGGAAGTGTCCCGAGAGTCCGTACATATCTACAATCGGCTCGGTCAGCGGCAGCTTGCACTTGAGCGCGGGCAGCATTTATTTCACAGGTCTGGGGGGCAGCTTTGCGTGCGCCGCGTCCACGGCGGACTGTTCCTACAGCATCTACGCTCATCGATTCCGCTCCTCTAGCCATAGACGTTTTTCAGTCAGCAGATGGTCAAACAGATACGGCAAAGTCATCGTCCCCAACTCCGTCGACTGCCATGTACCCCCAATCGCCTTTATCAGCTTGAGCGTTTCCATGGCTCTGAACTCTCTCGCCTTGATCGAAGCATCGGCAATCGGCCTGTTGCGACGCAAAGAGGTGGACCGCATCATGTGTAGGAGTTTGCTTGGCAACCTGTCGAAGCTCTTTCGGTTCGCAGCGATGCCTTTGGACGTTCGCACTAGGTCTTTTTTGGTCAGGCTATCGACCAAGCTTGCAGCAAAAAAACCCAAAAGGTGGCGCCACTGCGCGTCCCGCAGTTGCCACTGCGCCATGGTTCCGTGAAGATCAACATCCACACGGTCCAAATAACCAAACCGAGTCAGGCGGCCATAAAGCTCATGTGTAACTGTTCCTTTGGATGTCATCAGTCCTGCAGTTTCGCCTGCGCGGGCGCTGTCTATCGCGCCAATCATCGCGGATCGGTCTCCAACGCTCAGGCTCTGGGCCAGGAAGAAACACTCTGCGAACCACAGCGGCGCTTCGACTTCATATGTTTCGGTCGATACCTGCATGGGCTCTTGCTCCCCATTCACAAGGCTGCGGGGCCGGTTCCTCAAAAGTCCAAACATAGCTAGAATGACTCCTGATCTGCCGGATCTGTCAGGCCGATCCAGATCGTTTTGGTTTCTGTGTATATGAGCCCAACTTTACCAATTTTCCGCTATGCCGCAATGTCTGCTATCACTACTGAGCCCACAAAAAAACGAGCGTTGTTGGACACCTCGTGGCTTATGAATGCGGCGTGAACAGACCTTGGTTGTGTCGAAACCCTCCTCCTTTGTTCCGAAGTCCGCTTCTGGGAAGCTGCGGCGCGGCGACGCAAAGTTCGGCCAATGTCGGCATTGGGCCGTTCTTGCCGTATCGTGCCATCTGGGCGGGCTACTTTGCAAATGTCGCAATCTGCGCTTCATTGCCATCCTTGCCTAGCGCAGCATCAGGCACATTGGGCTCTCGGCAGACCTTCGCCGCAAGCTAGACGTAGGTCACCTTAATTGGACTCTTGAAACCGACCCGGTTCGCACCAAAATAGGGTTCGCACGCCAGGTTGAGAAAGAAACAACTGAGCAGCAAGCTGGCAATTTTCTGAGTTGTATTTATCCCCTTCCGCCGCGTCGAAAGTAGCAACATGGATCCTCCACTCTGAGCTAACTATTGAGGAGCGGTAAAGAGTATAGATGCCCTCGCTTGCAGAAGCTTCGCTCACGACGGTGGCAGCAAACATAGCAATGAATACAGACTTCTTCATTTCGCCTCGACTTCAAATTGCGTTCCAAAATACCGGTTCCCCTAACTAGTCGCATACGGATAAAGTGACAACTTTACAGATCCTAGGTTTCGCGCGTACAGCGAATGTCGCCTTTTACGGGCCATACTTTAGCGACGATGCACATCGACCAACGGCAGGTGTGGGCCGTTCGCGCACTGCACCATGTCCAACGCCCCGTACTTTGCAAATATCGCTTCCTGCGCAATCCTGTCCTTGATGCTAGCCCCTGTCAAAAAAGCCCAGATGCTCCTGTTGAATTCCATGTTTTATGACAACCTTACCATAGCGGCGGTTGAGCTGGTCAATGGTTGTGGACAACCGTTCCGCAGTATTTGCCGCCCCGGCCTCTAACGGTAAAAAGAGCTCGGCGCTGCGGTCTTTTAGCAGCGTGAGCTTGGTCAGGTTTATGCTGATCGATGTTGAATAGTCGCGGCTTTTTGCAAAGCTGTCCGTCAGCGCATCGTAAATGGCGAGAAATTTTCGGGTGTCTTGACTGGGGGTGAGCGTTTGCTGCCAGTTGTGCCCGGGCTGCTTCCACAGGCTCGCGTAGATCGAAATGCGCCCGGCACAATAGCCATCACGGCGCATGCGGGCTACGGCTTTCTCGGTGAGCCAGCGGCCTACAAGGTGGGCTTTGGGCGCGGCCCAGTAGTCCGGGGCCAGTACCTTTGATTGACCATAGCCACCGCGCGAGGTCTCATTCAGGGGGATGTCCTCCCCCTGCAATGCCCGAACAAAGCGTTCGCCTTCAACGGAGTGCCAGATCTTGCGGGCGTGGCGGGGGTCGAGGGCATAGAGTTCGTGTACCCCCCACACATGCGCTTTGATCAGCCTGTCTTGCATCCGTTTTGAAATTCCTGGCAGGTCATCCAGCTTTAGGTGGGCGATGGCCCCGGGCATATTCTCGGGTGCCAGCCATTGCAGCCCATCCGGTTTTTCCAGCTTTCCGGCAATTTTTGCCAGCAGCTGGTTTGGGCCAATTCCAATGGAACAGCGCATCACCGCGCCAACATCGTCACGAATCGCGCGTTTGATGGCCTGTGCCAGATCCATGGCGGCCGGAAGCTCGCCAGTCAGGCCGCCAAGGCCGATCTGAAATTCGTCGATGGACCTGACCCGTTCTACCTCGGCAATCCAGTTGATGGCTCTGGAAATCGCCTGATTGGCCCGCGCATATAGTTTGTGGCGTGCCTGCAGGAACACGATATCAGGGCAGATTTGGGCGCGCCTCTGAAACCCGCATGATGGTTTTCACGCCCTGGGCTTTTGCCTCATAGCTCGCCGCGACAACCGCGCCAGCCCAATTGTTGTGCGGCCCGGTATGCAGTGCGGTGATTGCGACCGGCCTGCCTCTGAGTCGCGGGTTGACCTGCTGCTCGACGCTGGCAAAGAAGGCGTTCATATCAAGATATAGACAACGCATGTAGCTCATGCCCCAAACCTCGTGGCTGTACTGAATTTCAATTTGTTCTATATTTGTTCTCATGACTGAAATGAAAAAACAACTCTCAAATGTGGCCTTTGGAGGCAGTTGGTCAGAAGAAATTCTGAACACCTCCGAATTGTTGGATGCACTGGATGTCATCGCTCAGGCAGCGGATGACTGTGTCGAACGGGATGTGCGCTCCGCAGCGTTGGAGGCCGCGCTGACACGGATCCAGGCCAAAGTCGGGAAAGGCACTGAATTGTGTGATCAGTTCAGGCGGGCAATTGCTGAGCCGAACCACGGCCTGCGCATGCAAAATGCGCAACAGGCCGCGCGGCGGCTGCGACTATGGTGTGGCCCAGGTTCTTGATCTAGTTAGTGGGCATCACTGAACAAACCATGGTCTAGCGATCACTTTATTTATCATAATTCGCCTTATGAGGCGTTTGGAGTGCGCCATGGCACATTTTGAGTTGGGGAAGGCGGCTCCCAGCCCTTTCTAGACATTAGCCAATGTACC
>NZ_MWVJ01000120.1 GCF_002087335.1 Pseudophaeobacter leonis | reverse complement strand
GGTGATTCTCATCCCCTCTACTTAGTACTGAATTTCATGCAAAATCTAGCATGTGTGTTTCACACAATTTCGGTTTGCATCTTGTGGTCTCCATGGGCACAGCTCCTGTATGTCTGACGGCAGCGCCTATGGGGCCAAATAGCGAAATTTGATAAGGAAGAGTTTCTGGCTCATCCCGCCAAGGAGTAGGAGGTGAGAAAGACAGCAAAAAAGGCCCTACCGAGAAGATTGTCGAAGGTATCAATTGTGTGACAGGCAAGCAGCATTCATCCGAAGAGAAGATCACGATTGTCCTGAATGGGCTTCGTGGCGAGGACAGCACCTGGAAAGTTTGGTCATCCATTCAACTTGAACCGGCGTAATTCATCATAGTTGTCATCAGACGCAATGAAACTAACAATAAAATCGATCCATTTGTTTGAGTAGGTATAATCGCCATGAGCCTGATGGTAGATACAATAGTCTTTGTTCGTATTCTCTGGCTGGGCAACACCACTTCTAGGGCGCACGTCGAACTTCCTCCATGCTTGAGTGTGGTTGTGCGCCGAGAAAGACCGTTCTGACTTTTGATGCACGGCTTCAGCGACCATCTTGGCCCGGTGAGGGTACAACTTGTCTGAAATTTCTTTTCGGATCAAAACGTTTCTTACTTCCTCAGCGTCTTCGTCCGTAGGGTGTACAAACTTGATGTGCGCTTTGGATTTTGTTGAATTTTCGAAGGTGTATACCACTCTGAAGCGGTACTCGATGTCCGACGAACGCTCTTCATCCAAGTCGCCTTCAATATCTTGCTCTAACGTTGTAATGTGTTCTGGCACCTCATACGCGTGAACCTGTGCTAGCTGTTCAAAGTCCATCTTGGCAAACTGCAAAGAGAATGAAAGCTCGTTGCTCAATGCCAAGTCAGTACCGAACAGATCACAAATCGCCTTATCAAAGTTCAAACAACATGCCTGAAAAATGGAAAGGAACCTTGTGTCGGCCCTTCTAAATAGTGTGTGTTCTACTGCATCACGTATTTTTTTAAGGCTAGACAAATTGTCTCGAATTCCCTGAGACAGCGGGTTATCAGCTCGTGCCAGCATCTGACTCAAAAGAAGCGCTCGACCATCCTCTTGGATAATATCTAAGCCTTGGCGCTCGTAGTGCTCATGCAAGAGATATGTCCAAGCAATATTGGCGTGTACGGCGAAGACTTCGGCTTTGAATTTCAAGGTCGGGCTGTTGAACACTTGAACTGCAAGCAGCATCGCTTCTCGTGCTCTTATCAAACGTTCGTCATCATAGAGGTTCAATCCCGTCTGAGGATCATAGCTCTTCTTCTTCGCTTGATAGAATTCCAAATTTTCAGCTGAAGCTGGTACAATGGAATTGTCCTGCTTTACCTCGGTAATCCGCGCGCTATTGACTGTTGCTGACCTCCCTGTGTTCACAAGAGCTTGGATGTCTTGGTTTCGTTCGCCAGCCTGCAGCAACCCCTTTACGATAGTCTTCTCTTCATCAGTAAGAGCACCTTGTTGCCGCGCCATAATAGCACCTTTCAGAATACAGCTAAAAGTAATGCTCGAAGAGTACAGGCTTCCTCGCTGGTGTAAACTAGGTCTGAACATTGAAATGCTGCCCCAGCATGAATGCTCGCTTTGAAGTCTGCAAATGATTGTTGCAAAGTGGAAACTTCAACATTTCTAGTGTTTGCATTTGACTTTGCAAAGTACACTATCTGCGCTTTGCCGACCTTGGCGTCCAGCGCAGCATGGGGGCTTTGGTCTGCTAGGGCTTGAATGGCCGCTTTTGCCTGTCTGACGGGTAACCTCTCGCAGGTGCGGCTAATGCCTGCACTCCGCCCTTCGTACCGAAATGTGCATGGTGCAGCAATTCGGACCACTTCCACCTCCCATGACGGTCGCGAACGGCCCAAAGCGGTCACACGACCCTATCTCGCCATTTTGCGACGCGGCGCGTCGAACCTGCCGTTCGCTGCACTTGCACAACCTAGAACTCGTCGAACGGATGCAGCGGCGCATATTAGAATCGCTGAGTATCAGCTTGTTGAAGGAAATGTCACGCGAGGAGCTGAGGATGATCTTCTGTTGCATGGACATCGGGATATCTCTGCGACGGGCCAGCCGGGAGCCTCTCTTCCGACCTCTAAATCGGTCTCGGAAAAACCGGATCCATACTCACTCTAAAGATGGCGTCGTCTAGATGACCATGCAAATTTGGTTGCAAGGTACTCGGTAGAAATCCGGTATTGTGAGCTTTCACAATTGCAGTGATTTGCGCATCGCAACCCGCCATCCTCGATGAATGTACCCCTTCGATTCTTTGCGCCCTAGCGATCTTCTTAGCGTGCTGTCAAAATCGATAATGACTCCCGTTTTTTGCTCAGCAATCATACCGCCAAACTTTTGTGCGGAGAACCTTGCCAACAGCGAGTCTTCGGTGCGCAATGGCATTCCGTAGTGTACCGCTGTCGAAAGTATCATTATGTCATTGAAAGAATTTCTGAAATTTTCTTTAATGTTGTACGTTCGCTCAAAATCATAAAGCAGCGCCATCGATAAATCCAAAATCCCTGAGTTTACCGCCAGGCATTTTACCCCTCGGGAAACCATATAATTGTACCGACCTGTTACTCGGCGTTTAAGAGAGTTCGAAAGATGTGAAGTCGCCCAATTAAAATTTCCTCGACGTGGTTGATTTATGGAAAGTGAGACCGATTTGGAGCCATGTTCTACAAGCGTTGGGTAGTCACGATTGAAGTCGACGATCAGTTTGTCGCAAAGATGTGCCGATGGGCGACGCTCCCGAGTGAATTTCCCACCGTGGCTAACGTTCAAGCCATGAAAATGTCGATTACTTATGATTGGTATATAGTACTTGTCATGCTTGAAGCTTGCACGATCATAAATTTCAAGGAACTCTTTTGCTGTCACCGAAGACACACAGGCATCAGTGATAGGGGCATGTTGTTTCCACGATGCAGAAATAACTTGGGTGTCGAGAAGCATTTGCTCTACTTTCAATATTTCGGCCGCATCAGCGCAGGGCAACTTTAGAAGCATACGAATTAGGCCTCAACGTGCTAGTGGCGCTATCAGCCACTTCAGCCACTTCAGTCACTATTGTTGTAAGGTGCGATGCGCACAACGTGCACTCAACGAAGGAGGGCGAGTCTATATACCGATAAATTTTCGAACCCTTGGATCGATTTTAGTGGTCACAAAGTCGTCCACATTACCAATTTTTACCCACCTAACTTCCGAGTTCTCCACCGGGTCACTATTGCTTTCCTTACCGTCCAGATATCTTAGTGCGTAGTATATCTTTCTGTAGGGAGACATCGGATCAACGCTGTCACCAAGCCTTTCCAGTATTTGTACATCTATCCCGGTTTCTTCTTTCGCCTCTCTAATGATGCATTCTTCCTCGGTCTCTTGCCCAACCCGCTGTCGCCCAGCGACAAATTGCCAAGTCAAATTGTCGGTTGGATTTCGGCGCCTAACCATCAAGACTTTCTTGGACTTTACTATTACTCCAATCACAACAGTTTGGAGCGGAATAGGGGGCTGCGTGGGGTCCACGCCAGGCACTGGCTTACCGCCAAAAAAATGACCACTCAGAAGACCGCATAGCGAAACGTACACCTCATCAGTCTTCTTGGCCGGCTTGCAAATCTCCGCATGGTTTCGGTTGATACCTAATGTTTGGCATCCCTCCACATCGGGATCGGCACTGTAGCGAGGAACCACAATTGTGCCCTTGGTCTTCTTGAGTTCAAAAAAGGCCTGCGTTTCAATGTCATGATTTGAGCAATACTGTCGGTACCAATGGCTTAGGTCTTCTAGGTAGACATTATCATGCTCGAGCTCTGCTATGCGCTGCGAAGGTCGAAGAAAAGGCATAACAGTGTTTACGGCTTGCACTACGTCCGCGATCTTCGATCCCTTGTGGGGGGTGGCCAAGAACGATAGCGCAACTGTATTTTTTGAAATCTGTTTCAATCTCTTAAATTTGCTTTGCTCGGAACGTCTGAGCACCTCTTTGGCTACAATTCCACCCAAACTGTGGCACACAAAAATTGTCGGGCGGTCCCCGATTCCCTTTCCCCTAAGGTACTGAAGTATGTTGTTGCAATGGCGGGGCAGTTCCTGAAACCTTGATCGTTCGATCCAGTCAGATACGATCGCATTGTAGTCCAGTGCCCCCATATTTATCGTGGGGGAATCCGCTGCCAGAACTGAAGGAAAGTAGCTCTCAAATTCCGTTTTGTCGGCACCCTTTCCGACGGATACCTCAGGCGTCCAAGCTGATTGCGCATTGCTTCCTAGACCATGCACGAAAACGACATCTCCTACCGGAGACGAAATCTCCCTACTGACAAGCTCCAACTTTAAATCAGACAACTATCTTTTCTCCCTATCAAAGTCTTTTGACAAAAACTAAAATACTCCGGTGCACCTCAAACCACGCTCTAACTAGTGGGCTTATTCACTTCAAAGCCGCGTTTATCGCGCCGATGAGATTTTTCCATTGCTTCCGCTCACGTTGGGTTAGGTCTGAAGCCTCATGATCGCGCGACCACCTAACGAAAGCCTTTGCAAGCCGATATTTGGAAAAATCTTTGACATCGCTTTCGAAAATACTCACAAGCGGCCTTTGTGGTTGCCTGGCTGCCGTTTCGGAAACATCCCAACTGAGTTCGGATCTTGCAATGTGAACCAGCGTATCTCTTAAAAGATCTTCTACCTCTGCTGCTTTGATCTCATCTTGCATGTAATCTTTCGTTCTCAGAATACCTTTGTTTCCAAGCGTGTGAACAAGCGTATCTTGCTGCGCAGCCTGATCTCCGGCGCTGTCGGAGTCTAGAAGAGCCGCGACCTTGAAACCCTGTGCGTGAAGGAGCGTCGCAAAATAGACGACCTTTCCCGCTGTATTTGCAGGAACCAAGGCAATCTTCTCGTTAAGGTTTGCGTCCTTCGAGGCGCGCAAAAGCTGCGAGACTGCCTCAAGATACCAATAGTCCGTTAGCCCCTCCAATACGAGGTTTTGCTTCTGTGTGAAAAGGCTCTGCGCGAGATCGTACCCGAGCGCCTCTTGCAATGGAAGCAACGCAGCCGGATCGTTAGCTGTGATTGAGGTATGAACCTTCGTTCCCTCTTCACGACTACTCATTTCAACCACGCGCACCAAATCTAGCTCGTCCGGTCCGACAAGGAAGGGCGAATGCGTCGTGTAGAGGGTCTGATTTCCTTCGGCCAGACGCGTAATTGTTTGGCGGAACTCCTTCTGCTTTAGCGCGTGCAAACTCATACCAGGCTCGTCCAGCAACAAGACCGCGTTTTTGTGCTCGCCCTGAGCTTCAGCAAAGAAAACTACGAAAAACGAAACGAGCCACTGAAAGCCTTCTGAACGCTGATCAAGCTCCACCTCGACACCTAGGTCGTCTTCAACTGTAACCTTGAGATATTGCCCATCAGCTCGTAACCGAAGCTTCGCCGCCTCGCCCTTGCTCTCATTCGGTTTCCAAACAGAACGAATTTCCCGAGTTAGGCTGACCTCCGCAGCATTCAACTGATACTGCCTCTCATCGAGCTTTTCGCGAAACGCCTCCAAGGCCTCCAGGTCGTTCGCATCGGGGTCAGCCGACGCCCCCATTTCGGAAAGCTCTTTTGCGTCGAAACCCAACAGTTTTAAAAGGCAAACATTACCATAGTCGTAGCGCTCATCATCAAGCGTACCGTTGGTGATCCTGGTAGCAAGTTGCTTCAAATGTATGAGCGGGCGGACACGGAAATAGTTACTGAACAGGACGAAAACAGGAACGCGTTTTTGCAAAGCTTGAATCGCCGCGTTGCGTGCGTCGCCAATCTCGATTCCCGCCTTAAGGCTATCGAAACGGGCTTCTTCCTTCTCGTTGTCTTCATCCACGAGCGGGAAAACCACTTCCAACCAATCCCTTAAGGCCTGGGCCTTTTCACCTTCAATCGTTTGAAAGCTATACCACCCTTGTGTAACAGCCCTGAGCCGCTCTGTCGGTGATTGCTCCGCACCATCTTCCGAAGGGGTGAACTGCTTGTCCGCGTGTGCTGCCAGGCGGATTAGATCCTTCTCCAATTCCTGGTAGCTTTTCTTTGCAGGGGCGCCGCTCAACCGATGTCCGGTAGAGTTGTCCAGATTCCGCCAAAGGACGTAATTGGCGTCCTTCATCCCTTCAGGCAAGTGCTCACGATCATCGTCGTCTAACTCAAACTCAGCCTCAACCACACGAACGTTCTTCGGATCGACTTCGCCCAAAGTGATCTTATTGTAGTGGGCCCGAGGATAGTCCCGTAGCGCGCTTAGTGGCTTGACACCCTTGGGAGGGTTGAGATGCCGAACCGCTTGCAGCAGTGCTGTTTTTCCCGCCTCATTTGGGCCGACCAAGATGGTTTTGTCGCCACCGATTTCAAACTTTTCACTGTCGATAACCGATCGATAACTTTGGACGTGAACTTCTTTTATTTTCATAAATGTTTCTCTTCGAGCCAGAGCAAAATGTTTCAGACTGCCATTATTGGCACTTGGCCGAGCAGGTTTATTCTATCGAATAGAACAACCTATCCGCTCATTCTGCAAGCAACTTCTAAGTGCATGAAGCGCCACTCAATGTCCGGTTTCCCGAAATCCAACTTGCGACTAAGCGCTCACAGCGAGGGGCAATTTCCCGCCGTGGTGCCGTATGCCGCGCTTGCACTCATCCCATCGATGACTGGCTACAAATGGCAGGAAATTGCCTTGCACAACCCTCCTCACATAGAATGAGCCCCCTCCAAGATCTCGGCCAGTGTCGCCAGCTTATCATTTGCGCAACTGCGCCCCTGCCGCCTCGGCAATCAGGGCATTTGATAGCTGGCCCTCAGCGTCGGCACCGGGCCAGTATAGCCTGGACAGGGCGTCACCAGATCGGCCGGCACATTTGGCGGGGGCAGGCGGGCAGGATCACTACCGCGCCCCATACACGCGCTCAGCAGTGACACCAAGCAAAGCAGA
>NZ_MWVJ01000119.1 GCF_002087335.1 Pseudophaeobacter leonis | reverse complement strand
CGCGTGTTGATCGAAGGCCAAAAGACCCAACCGCTTGCGCTCTCGCACCATAACACGAGCCATCGCGTGATAGTCCATCGGGGAGCCATCAGCGCGGGTCAGAATATGACGGGTGGAATGCGGCGCAAATCCCAGGCTGGCTTTTGTCTTGTCCAGCGCGGCCTTCAAAGCTTCGGTACATGGCAACTGCAACGGCAGATCTGTCTTATTCTGTCGCAACTTAAGGTTAACACCATCATAGTCTCCCCACTTAAATTCCACCCAATCACCTGGACGCTGGACGCTCCCTACCCCAATTTCAAAAATCAATAGCGGCAACGGCTCAGCCTCAGCCCGCATCAGATCAACCGCCCAATCTGCCCACGGCAAATGCGGTTTCTGGCGATCCTTGGGGACCTTGAGCTTATCCATCTTGAGAAATGGATTTTCGTTCCGCCAACGTTTCTTGATCGCCAATTGGGTCAGCATCGAAACAGCGGTTGGAAGGTAGTTCGCAAAGCGGACGCGGTGTTTGTTCGCTTCCATCGCGTCATAAACATCAGCCGGGGTCAGCTTGGAAACATTGGCGCGTCCAATTTTTTCTTCCAGATATGTAAAAACGGGTTCGAGGTCTTTGCGGTAGCGCGGGGAAAAGTTAGCCCATTTGTCGCTTTCCCGCATAGCAGTGATGATTGCAGACCATGACGTTTTCGCTTCAACCCGCTTGCCACTTAGGATTTCCCAATACTGGCGATCAAATTCAGCCGTGCCTTGGTCAGCCGTGATCCGGGTCAGTTTCCCCTTTATCCGCACATAGATGCGTCCCCTTGGGTGTCTCCAAATGTACTTTTTCACCACTCAACTCCTCCGTGGCCTTCAGCTGCGGCTCCACTCGCGATGCGGCGCAACTCGTCAACGTCCCAACGCTTAAACCCTCCAATATCGTGTGGGTTAAGGAAGCATCCCACCATCAACTAGCTTGTGAAAGTCGGCTGGCTTCATATCCAATAGCTTGGCGGCGCTGCGATCATTGGCAAAGAGAAGATCGGCCATCATTCGCCCTCCCCTTGCCGCACACCCAACACAGTCATGTTCAACGGCGACAGATATTCTCCGCCACCCTCGATCTCACTCAGGTTTTCCCATGCGCGGATCTCGTTCGGGCTAAGCCAGCCCCATTCCCGGCCGATCCGGTAGGCTTCATAGCGGGCTTTGATATCGCCGCGCATCAGCCCTGCCAGATCATGCTCCACAAAGAACCGCTTGCGGCCTTCTACGGTCAGCAGAGCCGCATTCATGGCCTGTTCAATCCTGCGGGCCATGGGGGCAAGGCAACGCACCACAAGGGCGCGGCTTTCGCCATCTACGTTGGAATAGGTGGCGTTATCGGTGATGCCAACAACAGTTGGCGGCACGCTAAAGGTTCGGGCCACGTCCATATTCGATAGCTTGCGACTCCCAGAAACTCAGCATCTTTTGCGGTCATCGACAGGCTTTTCCAATCCACCCCGCCATCCAGAACCAAAATTCCAGAGGTTTCGACCGGGCCTTCCACGCGGTCGCGCAGGATCTGCAAAGCATCGGCCTTTTTGTCGCCGCCGATAGACTGCGGAAACACCAGCGCCCCCTCGGCCCGGAATGCACGGCTGGCCTGTCGCGTGGCTTGGTCTTGCTGGGTCAGCGCCAGAGAGAAGGTCTCACGCGCAAGCTGGATGGGCGAAACACCCATCGCTCCATCTTTGCCCAGACGATACCGGAGGTGCAGAATTTCGTCCTGCAGAAGGATTTTGGACTCCCCGCGATCACCGCTCATGCGATACCGCAAGCGGCCATTTTCCAACCGCTCAACCGCCACATTGGAAGGGTGCAGCGGGTGCAGAGCAACCACTTGGCCGCGCGCGTTCGTCTCTATCCGCGCAAAAGCGTTACCATTGGTCAGCAGCGAGACCACCAGAAATTCGCGCCCCTCAAAGGCGGTCATTTGGCCGTTGAAACGGTCATGCAAAACGCTGTGCAAAGGGTGGTTTGCCGCCCGATCACGCCCGCCGTTGCTGCTGCGCTGATAGAGGTTCATCGGCATAGCTGCCAAGTTTTGGCTGATGACGGAAATACAGGCCTGCGCAACAGCCAGACTAGACGCCCGATTTGGGTCAACAATGCCTGTACCACCGGCGCGCTGCCCCAGAAACTCAGCCAAGCTTGGGTCAGAGGTGGCAACAGTTTCGCGTGTTTCACGGCCAAGGATGCGGGAAAGGAAGCTCATTTCACCAACTCCAAAACCCGCAAGCGGCGCGCAGCTGCATCACGAAAGAGGAAGGAACGCGCTGACGTATCGCCTGATTGTCCGGCAGCAGGTTTTCCAAGTAGGCGATAACAGGGCCGCCCTGGTGTGCCTCTTCACGCAAAGGCAGCGAAAGCGAGATGGGCATGGCATGTTCCCATCCCAACCAGTCCGGATCAGAGGTGAAGCTGATTGCGCCTGAGCCTGCAAGATGCCCCCCCCACCAACCGTCCGTTCAGAAGCACTTGCATCGTGCCGCTACGCCCGTGTTTGGCCATCAGAAGATATCTTCAATCTCAAGCGTGCCCCCGCGCTCCACCAATCGGAACTCAAGCCCACCTGAACTTGGCGGGGAGGTATTATCCGACATGCTGATGGATGAACCTCGCCGGTTGCGTTCTTTCTGCGTCGAGCAGTTACGGCGTGAGCCTAATCAGACGTTTCGCCCGGCAGACATCATTTTGAAAGAAATAAATTCGCGAATGGATCGACTACCGGAATGGAAACGCCAAAATTTCAACCTTCGCTATTTTGACGTAGATCGTGACGCACTCGAAAAGGCTTTGGTACTTGGTGAAAACGAGGATCGGCTCTACCTTTATCTATAGCATGTGTTCCAAGACGAGAGGGTCGTCGACAAAACTCTTTCTGAGCTTTTTGATCGACCGGCGATCACCCTACCACGTCCGCTACCTGAAGACTTTTGGCTCAGGTCTACTTCCGACGATGAGTCAAACTTAGCCAAAAAGGGTGGGAATGAATATCGGAGTGCGGTCGAAGGTCAAGCCAAGCGATGTGCCCAGATTTTTCGTTTGCCATTGTCGGTTGTTTCCGGCCGTGCCGACAGTGGAAAGACCACGATCATACGCGCAATTGTAAAGCGCATACGGCAAGTCGAAGTGAGTGGAGCGGCCGTTCATGTGATGCGCCCTACCCAACAAAGCGACAGATCGTGTGCGTGCAGTTTTCGAGCGTTTCAAGATCGGTGGGGTAGATGTTTCTACGATCCACTCTTTCCTGGCGTCGAATGGCTGGGCGCGTCAGCCGCTTAACCTCTAGCGCCCCGAGTTCTTTTGCACGTTTTGGCAATCATCCGTCCTTTGTTCGATTCCGGAATCGAACTCGCCCCCTGAAAATCAGCCCCACATCTACCCGCCCAAACGGGTGCGAATTAGTGCTATTTCATGGGACGGGATCGAACAAGTAAAATCCAACAAACCATTGTAAATAATGCAGAATGACACGAGTTTCGGCACCGGCTTGCCTGCGGCACTCGCCTCCAATACTTTCAGTGACTTAGCATCTAGCGTTCTCATTGGGCTATCACCTTTGGCATCATGTTTACGTTCTGGTCTCGTTCTGTTCATCTGCGTTTTGTCGCTGCTTGGCGGGCACGCATGATTTGCCT
>NZ_MWVJ01000012.1 GCF_002087335.1 Pseudophaeobacter leonis | reverse complement strand
GGGCGGGGACAGACGCATGTCCAGCACACCTGCCTCATAGGCATATTCGGGCAGGTAGCCATTGCCATAACCCGCCAGTCGAGCGGCACCTCACCCACAATCGTGCGGATCATCTGAAACACCACCGTGGTGCAATTGGTGAAGACCGAGTTGTACCATTGCGGCTGCTGCGCCAGCCGGTTGCCGGCCTCAACATATTGCAGCAGGAGCGCGCGGGCTTTTTCCGGGCTGGTGCGGATGCGAAAGAGCTGCACATCCTCACCGCGCGCATTGGTGCGGGTGCCGATCAGGTCGCGCTCATCCGCGGCAACAATTGCCAGGGTGTTGGTCTTGAACATATCCGCCACCGGCGAGAAGCCTCCGCCGAGCTGACGCCGGACCTCGACCGACCAGGCGATATGTTCGCCGTCGGAAAAGCCAAAGCTCACAATCATATGCGCGATCATCTTGCCGGACCAATAGGACATGAACAGATCGACCGTCTCAAGCTGTTCCAGGTCGTAGTGCCGGACCTCCCAATGGGCGTCAAAATCTTCGGGGCTGCGCCAGGTGAAATTGCGGACATCCGTCAGGGTCAGAGTGGAGCCTTCGAGCTCGCCTGTGACCTGTCGCGCCACATCTGGCGACCAGTTGCGCGTATGGGGCGGGGTCAGGCTGACCCACCAGGTGAGGACCGTTGCCAGAGCCAGACAATAGGTGGCCAGTGCGCGCAGCCGACGGGTGCGAAACAGCCCCAGTATCACTGCTATGGCCAGAACCGCAAAACCTGCGGCAAAGGCCCCGCGTGTCACATCATTGAATGGCAGTCGATACCACAGGGCCAGCACGGCCCAGCAGCTTGTCAGGGTAATGAGCAAACCTAAGAGCACCAGAAAACTGCGGCTTATCACTCGTGTCATTTAGAGGCCCTGGATTGTCATTCATATAATCGGCGCAGACTAGGCGCAGTCACGCACAGGGGCAAGCCTGAGGGGCATGCCTGAGGGGCAAACATGAGGACCCGCGCCGCTGAGGCTGGTCATGCGCTGGGAGGCGGAAAGGCAATTGCAGCGCTGTCGCTTGCATGGCACATCTTAGGACAAACAAGGGAGCGTGGATAAATGGCTGCAACACAGTTTCTCAACACAGCGCAGGGGCGCCGTATTGCCTATCATCACCAAACGGGCAGCGGCCCGACTGTGGTGTTTCTGGGCGGGCTGAAATCCGACATGGAGGGCACCAAAGCGGTGCATCTTGAGGCCTGGGCCAAGGCGCGCGGGCAGTCTTTCTTGCGGTTTGACTACTCCGGCCACGGCGAAAGCTCTGGCACCTTTGAGGAGGGCTGCATTGGGGATTGGCATCAAGACACTGTGGCGGCGATCACCGAACTGACCACGGGGCCGCTGCTGGTGGTTGGCTCCTCCATGGGCGGCTGGCAGGCGCTGTTGCTGGCCAAAGCCATGCCCGAGCGGATCCAGGGTATGGTGACGATTGCCGCAGCGCCAGATTTTACCGAAGACGGCTATTGGGCCAGTTTCACCCCAGAGCAGAAGGCGGAGCTGAAGACGAGGGGCTTTGTTGAGCTGCCCAGCGATTACATGGAGCCCTATCGCATCAGCAAGCGCATGATCGAAGACGGGCGCAGCCATCTGGTACTGCGCGATAGGCTTGAGCTGCCGTTTCCGGTGCGTTGCCTGCAGGGCACGGCGGACACGGCTGTCTCGACGGACACAGCGCTGCGGTTGCTGCAGCACGCCAGCTGCGCCGATATGCGCCTCAATCTGGTGAAAGACGGCGACCATCGCTTCTCAGATGACGCCTGTCTTGCACTGATCGAGGCTTCTGTCGCAGAGTTGCTCTAGGCCCAGATCTGTCGCGACCGGGGTGCCTTTGAGGCCTGCTGCGATGGGGGGGGCGATGGGCGCGGCCACAAGACTGATGGGCACAGCCACAAGAGTGATGTGAGGATGTGATATGACCATGGAGCAACGCGTGAGCCTGATCACCCTTGGGGTGCCGGATATGGAGCAGGCCGAGGCGTTTTACACCGCCCTTGGGTGGCAGCCGGTCGACAGCCCGGATGGGGTTGTTGCCTTTGATCTGATCTCGCAGACGCTGGGGTTGTATCCGCTGGATAAACTGGCCGAGGATATTGGCCTGCCGGTTGCGGAATTGGGCTCCGGGGCGATGACGCTGAGCCACAATACCCGCACCCCAAAGGAGGTCGATACACTGATGGCGCGCGCTCAGGCGGCGGGCGCCGAGATCCTGCGCCCCGCATCAGAGGTCTTTTGGGGCGGATACATTGGCTATTTCCGTGCCCCCGACGGCCATATCTGGGAGGTGGCGCATAACCCGTTCGCCAAGCTTTCAGCTGAGGGCGCGTTTCGCTGGAATGGCTATTGAGCCCGCATCAGCGTTGTTGAGTGTTGCTGAAAGACCGGTCCAGCGGAACAATCAAAAAATCCAGGCCAGTGCGGCGTGAAAACTGCAATAGTCTCTTGCTCCAATAAGGAACTCTCCGCAAAGATATTATCCGAGAGATCTCCCTGGGTTTGCCATTCGTAAAGGCTGGCAGGCTTGTTACCGACACGATTTCATAGAGATGAGGGCCGCTGGTATGGAACAAGCAGGGAGTTGGGGGGCGGAGCCGGTGGTCCTTTTGCCGGGTATGATGTGCGATGCGCGGGTCTTTACGCCGCAGCTGCATGCGCTGTCGGCTCAGGCTCCGGTGATGGTCGCACCTCTGCATGGCGGCGACCGGGTTGATGCGATTGCAACGCATATTCTGTCAATGCTGCCCGAGCGGTTTGCCCTTTTGGGACTGTCGATGGGCGGGATCGTGGCGCTGGAAATCCTGCGCCGGGCGCCTGCGCGGGTGACGCGATTGTGTCTGATGGCCACAACGCCCTTGTCGGAGACGCCAGATCAGGCCGCCATGCGCGAGCCGCTGATTGTCAGTGCCCGCACCGGAGGCCTGGAACAGGCGCTGCAACAATCGCTGCCGCCCGAGGTTCTGGCTCCGGGGACGCGGCGGCTGGAGATTCTGAACCTGGTGCGGCAGATGGGGCTGGATTTGGGCGCCGCGCTTTTTGTTGACCAAAGCCGTGCCTTGCAACGCCGACTTGACCAACAGGCCACAGCGCGGCGTTGTCAGGTGCCGACATTGATCATGTGCGGCGAATATGACCGGCTCACCCCGGTGAAGCGGCATGAGTTCCTGGCAGAGCTTATCCCCCATGCCGGGCTTGAGATCATTTCGGGCGCTGGGCATTTACCCGGGCTGGAACAGCCGGAAGCGGTCAATCGTGCCCTGCTGGATTGGCTCGCGGCGCCAACAGGTGCCGAGGCAGAGGGCTGACGCCAGAGTTTTTCCAGAAGGCCGACCAGAAGCCCGGCCCGAAATCCTGGCCTGAAATCCGGCGTTAGATCAAATCGTTATGGGTAAAGTCCTGCACGGGTCTCTTTGCTGATTACTTCGGGCGCGACCACGGGTTTGCCGGTCTCCAGGTCAAAAAACGGCGTCTGACGCCACATGCCGGACAGGCGCGCGATGATCATACGCGAGAAAATACCATAGACCATGCGAGGCATCCCTTCGTTGCGGGGTGGTTTGCCTGCTCGTACCACATGGGCCCGGGCCTTGACCTTGCCAAGCGCCTCTTTGCTGTCAAACAGATCTGAGCGCAGGCCAGCAAAGGCCAGCTTGGGCTTGGACAGGGTGTTTGCAATTGGGGTGCCGCAACAGCCCGCATACCAGCGAAACAGGCCTTTGGGGCCCAGACGCAACAGGCGCAAATGTTCTGCACCCTGTGTGATGGTCACGGCATGGGGCGCTACCTGAAACAGGTCCACCCCCTCTATTGGGTCTGGTTGCCGGTGGTAGAGCTCAGCGGCACGGCAATCGGGGCAAAAACAGACCAGCCTCAGCCCGGACTTTTGGGCGTCTGCCGGAATATGCCCGGCAAACGCGCCACAGGAACACGAAAAGGAGTGATCGCCTGTCGCCATGATGATCAGGCTTTGCGTGCTTTAGGCTTGGCCGCTGATGCTTTGGATACCGGTGCTTTGGATGCCGGTGCTTTAGAGGCCTGTGCTTTGGAGGCTGATGCTTTGGAGACGGGTGCAATGGCGGCTGATGTTTCGGAGGCTGCAGGCTTGCGGCTGGTTGCATCCATGAAATCAATCACCAGCGGCCGGATGTTTTCGCGCCAGCTGCGGCCCGCGAAGATGCCAGAGTGACCCGCGCCGGGCTCAACGTGGCTGGCCTTTTTGCTGTCGGGCAGGCCGGTGCACAGCTCCAGGGCGGCGATACACTGGCCCGGGGCTGAGATGTCATCTTTGGCCCCTTCGACGGTTTTTACGGCCACATTGGTGATGGCTCCGATGTCGACCTTGTGCCCATCGACGATAAATTCATTGCGGGCAATCTCGCGGCCCTTAAAGACGCGTTCAACGGTGGAGAGATAGAACTCTGCCGTCATATCCATCACTGCGAGATATTCGTCGTAAAACCGGTTGTGGGCATCATGATCCGAGGACTCACCGCGGCTGGCGCGCTGGATCTGGTCCTGAAAGGCCTGAGAGTGCCGGTCCATGTTCATGGACATAAACGAAGACAGCTGCAACAGGCCCGGATAGACCTTGCGACCAACGCCTTGGTATTTAAAGCCAACCCGCTGGATCATGGTTTCCTCAAGCTGGCCCATGGTGACACGGCGGCCAAAGTCAGTGACCTCGGTCGGGGTGGCATCCGGGTCAACGGGGCCACCAATCAGGGTCAGCGAGGAGGGCTGTGCCTCAGGGTCCTGCTCGGCCAGATAGGCCGTGGCCGCAAGCGTGAGCGGCGCCGGTTGGCAGATCGCGACCACATGGGTGTCAGGGCCAAGTTCACGCATGAAATCAACAAGGTACAGCGTGTAGTCTTCAATATCGAATTTGCCTTCCGACACCGGAATGTCGCGGGCATTGTGCCAGTCGGTAATATAGACTTCGCAGTTGACCAGCAGGCTCTTTACGGTTGAGCGCAGCAGGGTCGCATAGTGACCTGACATGGGGGCGACCACCAGCACCTTGCGGGGCTGTTCTTTACGGCCGGCGACATGGAAATGGATCAGATCCCCAAAGGCGCGTTCAACCACCGGGGTCACCTCGACCAGATGGTCCTTGCCGTCTTCGCAGGTAAAGGAGTGGATGCCCCAATCTGGCTTGACGGTCATGCGCTGAAAGGTGCGCTCGGTGACCTCGCCCCAGGCTGCCATCCAGTTGAGCGCCGGGTTAGGCAGAGCGGAAAACGCAGGGTAAGAGGCCATCGACAAGGCACTGGCACCCAACCATTGGTTCATGTTGCGGGCGGTTTCCATCAAGTCGTACGACATCATATAACGCATATGGTTTCCTTTGGCTGGCCGCCCAAATCCCACGATTGGGGACGGAAATTGATGCAGGGCCTCGGACCTTTCGTCGCTTTGGCGTAACATGGTGAAACCAGTATTCTGCACAGCAGAAAGAGTATGGGGGATTCCTTAAGATGACAACAAGTGACGCATTGGACCTAAGCACTTCGCCGGAACACATTGAACGACTTAAGGAAAATATGGAGAAAGTGGACGAGCTTTCGCAGAAACTGGTGGAAATCATGTCCACCAGAAAGGGACACCACCCCGGATTGGATGGTCCGAATCAGGAATTGTTCGCACGTGCAGCAACCTCCTACTGGGCCGAAATCCTTCAAAACCCTGCTAAAATGATGGAACAACAGGTGGAATACTGGGGAAAATCCGTGTTGAATTTTGCCGAAGCGCAGAAAATTCTGGCGGCGCAGGAGCAAGATGACGCACCGGAGGCAAAGCTGGAGGATCGGCGGTTTGGCAATCCGATGTGGGAAAAGAACCCCTATTTTAACTATGTCAAACAGCAATATCTGACCAATTCAGCATTGATCCGGGCGGCGGTGGATGAGGTGACTGATCTGGAGCCAATCGACCGCAAGCGCCTGTCGCATTTCTCTGATCAGATCATCAACATGATGGCGCCAACCAACTTTCTGCCCACCAACCCGGATGCTTTGGAAAAGGCGCTTGAGACCGAGGGGCAATCGCTGATCGACGGGTTGCAGAACCTGGTGTCGGATCTTGAGGCCAATAACGGTGAGCTGGTGGTCCGGCTGGCGGATGAGAGCGCCTTTGAGATTGGCCGCAATATCGCCACGACCCCGGGCGAAGTGATATTTCGCAACCGGATGATGGAGATGATCCAGTATCGCCCGACCACGGAAACTGTGCATGAGACGCCCATCGTGTTGTTTCCGCCCTGGATCAACAAATTCTACATTCTTGATCTCAAAGCCCAGAACAGTCTGATCAAATGGGTGACCGAGCAGGGCTATACGCTGTTTGTTGTCTCCTGGATAAACCCAACCGCCAAGGGTGACTATTCCGAGGTGGGGATCGAGGAATACATTGAAGAGGGATTTTTGACGGCCATCGAGAAGGCAAAAGAGATCTGTCGCGTAAAGCAGGTGAATGCGATCGGATATTGCATTGCCGGGACGACCCTCAGCCTGACGCTGGCGCTGATGAAAAAGCGTGGCGACAAATCGGTGAAATCCGCCACGCTGTTCACGGCGCTGACCGATTTTTCTGACCAGGGCGATTTCACGCCGTTTCTGCAGAATGATTTTGTCGATGCGATCGTCGAAGAGATCGGCGAGGATGGCATTCTGCCCTCCTATATCATGGCGCGGACCTTCTCGTATTTGCGGGCCAATGATCTGGTCTATGGCCCGGCCATCCGCAGCTATATGCTGGGGGAGACGCCGCCGGCCTTTGATCTGCTTTATTGGAATGGGGATGGGGCCAATCTGCCGGGAAAGATGGCGGTGCAGTATCTGCGGGACCTTTGCCAGGGCAACAAGTTTGCGGATGGCGGCATCACCCTGTTTGGGGAAACGCTGCAGCTTAAGGATGTGGATGTTCCCCTGATGGCGATCACCTGCGAGACGGATCATATCGCGCGCTGGAGCGATTGCTATCGTGGTGTTCAGGCGATGGGCGCGCGCAGCAAAACATTTGTCGTCTCGCAATCGGGCCATATCGCCGGCATCGTCAACCCGCCCAGTCGCAACAAATACGGCCATTACACCAATGACGATCTGAAACTGGATCCCGAGGCCTGGATGGCAGGGGCGAGCTTTCACGACGGCTCCTGGTGGCCCCGCTGGGAAAGCTGGCTGAAAAAGCGTTCGGGCAAGCAGGTTGAGGCACGCGAGCCGGGTGATTCGAACAACCCACCGCTAGAGCAGGCACCCGGGAGCTATGTGCGTATCCGTGCAAGGTCTTGATTTATAACCTTTCACGATAATTTTTCTGCACTGCAGCACGAAATTTCTTGAAATGCTGCGGTGCGGCAAGTATATATTCCTCATGCTGAAACGCGGGGTGGTCCCGAGATGGCAACCAGAGGAACCAGTTCAATGGCTAAGACACAAGATTTTACCGCTATGATGAAAGACATGATGGGTGCATTTCCAGTGGACACCTCCGCTATGGAAGAAGCCTTCAAGAACACCGCCGCGCTGAACGAAAAGCTGAGCGCTGTTGTTCTGGGCGCTGCTGAGCAGTCTTCGGAAATCTCCAGCAAATGGACCAAAGACGCTCTGTCGAAAATGTCCGGCATGTCTCAGGCCAAAACAGACCCTGCTGACTATGCAAAATCGGCAACAGATTTTGCCAGCGCTTCCGCTGAAGTTGCTGCAGAAAACATGGCTGCCTTTGCTGAAGTCGCCAAAAAGGTTCAGATGGAAACCGTTGAGCTGCTGATGGCCGCTGGCAAAGACATGGGCCAGGAAGCCACTGCCGCAGTCAAAAAAGCCACCGACGAAGTGACCACTGCAGCCAAAAAAGCGGCCGCGAAATAAGCAGTGCAGAAATAAGCAGTCCAATTGGGCTGAACACGATGAGCCGGATCAAAGCTCCTCCCTGCCTATGATCCAGTGACACCGTGTAAAAAGGACAGGTCTCCTCGACCTGTCCTTTTTCGTTTGGCCATCTCGCATCTCGCATCTGGCCATCTCGCATTTGGCTATCTCGCATCTGGCCTGTGCGCAAAGCGCAGCTTGGTGCGCGCCGGAACGGGGTTGCTTTGCACTAGCTGGTTTCAGAAACGGGCTTGGGTAAAGTCGCTTATCTCGGGCACCCAGCCGCAGGTCTCATGGATCTTTTCAGCGCGGATTTGTTGGTCCAGTGTCGGACCCTCGGCCCAGGCGCCGTATTTCTGCATCACATGTTTGCGGTTGCGCACCACATAGGCGCCGCATGGCGGTGGCGCGTGACGATCTCCGTCAGGATTTCCTGCACCGGCACGCCAGATTGGGCCGCGACATTATAGTGCCCGCCAAGGCCGGGACGCTCAATCAGCATCCGGTAAGCGCGGGCCAGGTCGCGACGATGAACCAGCGGCCAGCGGGTGTGAAGGCTGCCCCAGACTTCGAGCGGCAAGCCGACAGAGGCCTGTTGCAGCATACGCGCAAAAACGCCGCCACCGCTTTCATGGTAGACCATGGCAGGATGCACCACGCAGCAGTTCAGGTTTGGATCTTCCAGCAGACTGCCAGCGTTCTGCTCCATCCAGGCAAAGGCCGGAATTGGGCGGCGGGCACTGGTCTCACTGGCGATCAGGTCGCCGGTTTCTCCATAGAGCCAGCATCCCCCGGTATAAAGGACACGCAGAGGCTGCCTGCGTCGCCGGGCCTCTTGGCCTATGGCCTCTATGGTGAGGCTATCAACCGCCCCCATGTTGTCTTCAAAGGTGCAGGCCACCTGAATGACCGCATCAGCGTTTTGCAATGCATCATACCAGCCTTTGGGCGCGCGCAGATCGCCCTGAACGGGCCGCGCGCCAAGGGCTGTGAGTTTTTTGGCTGAGGCCTGCGAACGGCAGAGGCCGACAACCTGATGATGGGCGGCGACCAGTTCGGCCGTCACGGCGCTGCCAATGGAGCCTGTGCCCCCAAGGATCAAAATGTTCAACCCGCATCTCCTGTTACTGCGGTGACCTTTCTAAAACCTCAAGTACAGTTGAGCTCAAGCGGAATTTTGGGGTGTATCAAGTGGCAATGGTCCGGTTCGCGAGAGCGCCAAGCAGACCAACCTGTTCTGCAGGCTTTTCTTTTGTGCTGCGCTCGCATAGTCTTTTTTCTGCAATGCATCATGTCCGGGGAGGGACAGTATGGCGGATAATGAAAAACCCCTGCTGAAACGATATGCCAGTCGGCGTTTGTACAACACCGAGACCAGCGACTATGTCACTCTGGAAGATATTGCGGGGTTTATCCGTGAGGGGCGTGAGGTCCAGATCGTGGATCTGAAATCGGGCGATGACCTCACGCGGCAATATCTGTTGCAAATCATTGCGGAACACGAAAGCCGCGGCGAGAATATTTTACCGGTGAACGTGCTGAACGATTTGGTCCGCAGCTATATGCAGCCGGTGGCGGGATGATGCCGCAGTTCTTGCAGACCTCGTTTGATATATGTTGCGTGATAGCCAATCACAAATGGTCGAAAACATCTCCGCAATGAGCCCCATGTCTCAGGTGCCGGGTTTTGACGCGCTGAAACAGCAGCAAGAGGCCTTTTTGAAAGCGATGACCAGCGGGCTACCGGGTGGTTTGGCTGGCGGATGGGGCAGCCCTGCTGCTGCTCCTGAAGATACCAGCGCAAAAGAGGGCAGTGGCGAAGACCTGGATGCGATCAAACGCCAACTGTCGGAATTACAGGAAAAGCTGTCCAAGCTGAAATAGGCGTCAGCTGTATCAAGGTTGGAGCTGAAGACAGGACCTGAAGACTGGACCAAAACCCAAAAGAGGCTCCGAGGTTTTCGGGGCCTTTCGTTTTTGAGGCCGATGTGTTGATGCAAGGCTAGGTGGCCAGATAAAAAGAGGGCGAGGCTCCCGCCTGAAAGCCGCCCCCAAAGGGGGCTCTTTCAGTTGGGCCCGGCAGCGCGCCAAGGCGCGCTGCGCAACCGGGATATGGCAAGGGTGCTTTATGCGGCGACGCGGGCCATGGTTGCGGTAACTGCACCAAGCAGGATTTCGGCAATCACATCCAGTTCTTCGCGGCTTAAACGCACGGGCAGCCGGACATCGCAGGCCTGCATCAGCATGGCTCGGGTTTGCGGCAGCTCTGGCAAATCCTTGATGAATTGCCAGTTCCAGAAAGCGCGCGCATTGTCGGCGGAGCGGCCAAAGATCTGCACCTTGACACCAGCCTCGGCAGTGGCCTGCGAAAACGCAGTGATCTGATCGTCGCTCATGCCCACCAGATTGAACTGAATTGAATCCGGGGCGCGTTGCTCTGGCCCAAGGGGCGCGGGGACGTTGAAGAAAGGTGAGCTGTTCAGGCGGCCCGCAACATAGTCGTGATTTTTCAAGCCATCCCGCACCCTGCGGGTCAGCTCTGGCAGCTGTGGGCGAATGACGACCGCCGAGAGATTGCTCATCCGCAGATTATACAAGGGCAACTGGTTCTGCCACTTGCCAAAGGCATTGGCCAGATCAGGGCTGTTGTCGCCTTTTGGCCCCTTATGCTTTTGCCAGTTGTGTTCATAGGCGCCTGACATGATCACGGCACGCGCCACCAGCTCGGCGTCATCTGTGATCAGGCTCCCGCCCTCGCCGGCGTTGATCATCTTATAGGACTGAAAGGAAAAGCAGCCGATCTTGCCCAGAGTGCCAATGTTTCGTCCGTTCCAGGTGGTGCCGAGAGAATGGGCTGCGTCCTCGATCACCGGAATGCCGCGTGCGTCACAGAGGGACAAAATCGCATCCATATCAGAGGTATGGCCGCGCATGTGGCTGATAATGACGGCCTGGATGTCGGCCGCAAGGCGGGCCTCAAAATCGGCCATGTCGATGCGATAGTGCTCGCCAACTTCGCATAGCACCGGGACGCAGTCGGCATGCACCACCGCCGAAGGCACGGCGGCAAAGGTGAAGCCGGGGATCAGGACGCGGGCATCACGGGGCAGGTCCAGCGCTTTCCGAGACAGAAACAGAGCTGCCGAACAGGATGACACAGCCAAAGCATATTTGCAGCCCAGCAGAGCCGCGAATTCCTGCTCCAAAAGCGCAACCGGTGCGTCTGCGGGGGCTGTGTAGCGAAACAGATCGCCAGATTTCATCAAAGCGTCGATGGCGGCACGGGCAGAGTCTGGGATTGGCTCAGCATCATGGACATTCGGAGGCAGAGACATATTTCAAATTCCTGAATTATGGTTTTTGAAAATATAAAACAAGGAGGCGGCGCTGCCAAGGGGGCAGGGCAAATTCGATGCAATGGTCGGCGAAATTTCACAGATTTGTTACGAGGCGCGCCAGGGAGCGCGGGCTACAGGCTCAAAACGGAAAACGCCCTGTTCAGGCAGAGCTGAAACAGGGCGCATGACGGCTTGGAAATCTTTGCTGTTTTAGAGACCGATGCGGTCGCGCAGGGCATACCAGGTCATTGCCAGGGCCAGAAGCGGTGAGCGCATGGCAGGTCCGCCCGGGAAGCTGGGAGCCGGTATTTTGGCCATTGTCTCAAACCCCTCGGCCTCGCCCTGTACAGCGCGGGCCATTAACTGGCCTGCATGGATCGCGGTGCCAACGCCATGACCCGAATAGCCAGAGGCCGACAGCACGTTTGGTGCAAGGCGCGCCAGATAGGCATGCGTTTCATGGTGATGCCCAGCGTGCCCCCCCAGGCATAGTCGATCTTTACGTCGGGGAGATGCGGAAAGACCTCTGTCATCGGCTTGCGCACCACGGCCTCAATATCGGCAGGGAAGCGGTAGCCGTAGCTTTCGCCACCACCAAACAGCAGTCGCTTATCATGGCTCAGGCGGAAATAATTGACCACGAACTTACTATCGGCAACCGCTACATCGCGGCGCAACACGCGGCTGGCTTCCTCTCCCAGAGGTTCGGTCGCAACGACGAAGTTGTTGATTGGCATGACCTTTGCAGCGACCTGGCGGTTGAGGCCGCCAAGATAGCCGTTGCAGGCAAGGAACAGTTGATCAGCGCGGACCTCGCCGTTGGCAGTTTTGACGCGCAGCTCAGCCCCCTCTTGGATCTCCAGCACTTCGCTGTTTTCATGCAGGCGCGCACCGGCACCTGCGGCGGCGCGGGCCAACCCGAGGGCGAGGTTCAGAGGGTGCAGATGGCCGGCTCCGTGATCCACCATGCCGCCTTTGTAGGCCGGCGAGGGGCACATCTGCTGGCACTCTTCTTCAGTCAGAAGCTCGACGTCGCCATAGCCATAGTGATCCTGCAGATGGTGAGCATAGTCATGCAGATGCGCCACGTCTCTCTTGTTTGAGCCCGTCCAGGCCACACCGGGACGCAGGTGGCAGTCGATTTTATGCTTGCTGATAAGGGATTTCACCAGCGCTTTGGCCTCTTCCCCCAACTGCCACAGCGTTTGCGCCTCGGGGGCGCCGACAAGACCTTCTAGACCTTCCTGGTCCAGCCTTTGTCCGCTGCCGAGCTGGCCCCCGTTACGCCCGGAAGCGCCAAAGCCAACTCTGTGAGCGTCCAGTAAGACCACATCCATTCCGGCCTCAGCCATATGCAGCGCAGCCGAGAGCCCGGTATAGCCGCCGCCGATGATGCAAACATCGGCACGGATCTCGCTGTCAAGCGTTGGATAAGGATCTGGGGGCGTTGCTGTCGCAGCATACCAGCTGTTGGGATATGTGCCCTTCCGGTCATTGGAGTGCAGCAGGTTCAAAGCCATTTTTTCACCGTTTTGTCAGCAGGACTGTTCGCAGGGGCACAGCGCAGGCGTGTTAGGTCTGCGCCCAGCAGCACCCAGGCCTGTGAGGCCAGGAAGGAATTTTAATTTGCCCGCCACGAGGGTCGCTATTCAGAGAAGCTGCCACCGAAAGAGACAGTGGCAGCCAGTTTTCTCAACACCAGTTTTCTCGACGACAGGCCTAGACGTTCATCAGCAGATGCTCGCGCTCCCAGGGGGAGATGACTTGCAGAAACTCGTCATATTCGGCGCGTTTTACAGTGCTGTAGACGCGGGCAAACTCTGGTCCCAAAATCTCGTGCAGCTCGGTGGCGGCTTCAAAAACGATCCAGCGCACTGCCCATGACCTGAGGAATGTCGCCTTCCCCTTCATAGGCATTGCCTTTGAACTGGTTGCCCGGGTTCTTTTTCTGCATCAAGCCCAGGTAGCCACAGGCCAGGGAGACCGCGATGCCGAGGTAGGGGTTACAATCCATACCCGCGATCCGGTTCTCTACCCTGCGGGCCGAAGGGCTGGAAAGCGGAATGCGAATGCCGGTGGTCCGGTTGTCGCGGGCCCATTCCAGATTGATTGGCGCGGCGTGGTCCTTAACGTAGCGCCGGTAGGAGTTCACATAGGGGGCCAGCACCGCGATGCCTGCGGGCAGATGGTTCTGCAGACCTGCGATAAAGTGGTAAAAGGCCTCGGTCTCTTCGCCCGCATCATCGGAAAAGATGTTTTTGCCGGTCTCAACATCAAGCACCGAGTGGTGGATATGCATTGCTGAGCCTGGCTCGTTCTCGATCGGCTTTGCCATGAAGGTGGCAAAGCAGTCGTGGCGCAGCGCGGCTTCGCGGATCAGCCGTTTGAAATAAAACACCTCATCGGCCAGTTTGACCGGATCGCCGTGCAGCAGGTTGATTTCCAGCTGTCCGGCGCCACCTTCCTGGGTGATGCCGTCGATTTCAAACCCCTGGGCCTCGGCAAAGTCATAGATATCGTCGATCACCGGGCCAAATTCATCCACTGCCGTCATGGAATAGGCCTGGCGCGCGGCTGCAGGTCGGCCAGAGCGGCCCATCATGGGTTCGTTCTTTTTGGCAGGATCAATGATGCGGGCGACCAGAAAGAACTCCATCTCAGGCGCCACAATCGGCTTCCAGCCCTGATCATGATAGAGCTGCACGACGCGTTTCAAGACGTTGCGCGGGCTATAGGCAATCGGATTGCCTGCGCGATCAAAGGCGTCGTGGATCACCTGCAGGGTCCAGTCACCGGTCCAAGGGGCTGCGGTGGCGGTGGACATGTCCGGGTGCAGGGTCATGTCTTTTTCGATCCAGCCGTCTTCATCGGCGGCCTCAGCCCAGTCACCGGTGATGGTCTGGTAAAAGATGCTGGCAGGCAGGTGAAAGAAATCCTGCTTGGAGAATTTTGACGCCGGCACTGCCTTCCCACGGGCAGTGCCGGCGAGGTCCGAGATGACGCATTCTACTTCGTCGAGACGACGGCCCTCCAGATAGGTTTTTGCCGCTTCGGGAAGATCGTCAAGCCAGGCTGACATCAAGTCCTCTCTTGCTTCATAAAATCTGCGAGGAAGGTTGCAATAGATAGGGAGTCGACGGGGGCATCAAGGCCTTGGGCAGCCTGATCCAAAACATCATCGGGCACCACACCCCGGCCGCGTTTCTCGATCAGCCCACCGGTGAATTCGTTGCGAAACTCGGGGTGGGGCTGCAGGGTCCAGATGTGGTCGCCATAGGCGAGAACGCCATTTTTACAAAAGTCATTGCCGGCCAGCACGCGCGCCCCGGCTGGCAGCTCAACCACCTGGTCCTGATGCCAGGCGTTGAGGGTCAGTGGCTTGCCATCCTGCTGATAGGTGACATGGCCCACCGCCCAGCCGCCGTCATATTTGGCAACCTTGCCACCCAAAGCCTGGGCAATGATCTGATGGCCAAAGCAGATGCCGGGCATGGGTTGCTTTTTGGCGTGGATCTCGCGGATCAGCGCCTCTAGCGGCGCAATCCACGCGTGATCCTCATAGGCGCCATGGCGTGAGCCGGTGATGATCCAGCCATCGGCGGCTGCGGCGCTTTGCGGGAAGATGTCATCCACCACGGCATAGGTTTCAAACTCAAAGCCGTGGCCGGCCAGAAGGTCACGAAACATCTGGTCATAGTCCCCCGAAGCCTCAATGAGGTCGTCAGGAGCGTGGCCAGTTTGCAAAATGCCGATTTTCATAGTTCACCAGATTTGATCATATTTTAGCAGGCTGAGGTCGATGCCCCAGGCAATCCGTGTTTATACCGCCTCCAACCAGCTGAGCCAATGCCGCTCTTGTGGCATGTCAGCAAAGCCAGCAAGCTCTTGTCGTTTGGTCATGGCGAGGTTGCAGATCATCATCTTTGGCAGGATCCGGGCAATCAGGGCACTGTCTTCAAACAAGGCAATCGCCGCCTCCCAGTCCGCAGCCAGCTGCGGCAGACCCTCAATGTCGTAGATATTGCCGGTTGAGGCGGGCGGCGGCACCATTTCATCCTCAATGCCCAGCATGGCGGCGCCTAGCACCACCGAGAGCATCAGATAGGGGTTGATGTCGCCACCGGCGGTACGGTGTTCAATACGGCGCGCCTTTGGGCTTCCACTGGGAATGCGGATGGCCGCCGTGCGGTTTTCATAGGCCCAGGCGGCTCCGGTTGGGGCATGGGCGCCGGGCACCAGACGCTCGTATGAGTTACCATGCGGTGCAAAGATCAGCGTGCTGGCAGGCATTGCGGCCAGACAGCCGGCAACCGCCTGGTGCAACAGCTCGGAGCCGGTCTCGGTGCCATCATCAAAGACGTTGCGGCCTGTCTCGTCCACCACCGAGAAATGCACATGCATACCGTTGCCTGCCTCCTGTGCATAGGGTTTTGCCATAAAGGTGGCGGCCAGCCCGTGCTTGCGGGCAAGCCCTTTTACCAAAGCCTTAAACAGCCAGGCATCTCGGCGGCGCGCAGCGCGTTCTGGTGGTCCAGATTGATTTCAAACTGGCCTAATCCTGCTTCTGAAATGGCGGACTGGGCCGGAATCCCCATCTCATCTGCGCCATCATAAAGATCGGTGAAAAAGGCATCAAAGGCGTCCAGCTCGGCGACGGAAAGAACGGATTGTTGTGCCAGTTTGCGACCCGTATGGGGATGGGCGGGGGGTCCGGGCTCGCTGCCGCTGTCGTCGACAAGATTGAATTCCATCTCGGTGGCCGCCAGGACAGTCCAGCCACGCGCCGTGTAGCGCGCCAGAACCTGCGCCAGAATCTGACGCGGATCCCCCAGGAACGGCGCGCCATCTTCGCGCTCCATTACCATGGGGATCAGGGCGGAGGGGCTGTCAAGCCATGGCATCGGCACCGGGCCACGATCCGAGGGCTTAAGGATGCCATCAACGTCACCTGTTTCAAACACCAGCGGGCTGTCTTCCACGTCGCGGCCCCAGATATCAACGTTGAGCGTCGACAGCGGCATCCGGGCGGAGCCGTCACTGAGTTTGGCCGCCAGCGTGGCAGGCATGCGTTTGCCGCGCATTTGCCCGTTCACATCACAGGCGGCAATGCGGATGGTTTTCAGCGTGGACAAATCCATGGTCGGCTCCTTGGGTGGCGTAGCGCATTTGTATCGCAGGATCTCAAATCAGCCAAGAGAATTTGATCAAAAGTTTGCGATTTGCCGCAGGCAGGCCAGGACGTGCCATAAAAAATGGCTCCCGAGGGAGCCATTTTAGCCGTGAAATTTTGATCTTTTAGCGCAGAAGGTTCGGTTTGAACTTCAATTTGGGCCGTCTGTTTGGCGGCAGGTGGCGGTTCAGCCATGTGTTGACCATGCCAAAAAGCGAGATGATGACCAGCGTCAGCAGAATGAAATAGAAGGCCAGGATCGGGTAGGGCACAAAGGGGTTGAAGGTCTTGTCGGCAAAATAGTTGGCATAATACAGCGCGTCGCCCTTTTGCTGCCAGGCGGGAAAGCCGGAAAAGAACACCAGCGTTGTGGCGTGAAACAGAAAGATCGCCTCGTTGGTATAGGCAGGCCAGGCCAGGCGCATCATGGTTGGCCACATGACTTCGCGAAAGCGCGACCAGCCTGACAGCCCGTAGGCATCTGCCGCCTCGATATCGCCTCTGGGGATCGACCGAAGGGCGCCATAAAAGATATCGGCGGAATAGGCGGCAGTGTTGAGGAACAGCACGATCAGCGCCCCGGCCCAGGCCGAAGACAGCGGGTCAAAAACGCTTGAAACACTTTTCAGGTTCAAAAACAGGAAATAGGCAAAGAAGAACTGGATAAAGAGGGGCGATCCGCGGAACAAAAAGATAAACCATTCCGCTGGTTTGCGCGCCCAGGGGGGGGCTGCGTTTTTGCCAACCGCCAGAAGATTGGCCAGCACAAACCCAGTCACAACGGCAACCACGCCAAAGTAGATGTTCCACATCATCCCCGAGCCAATCAGCGTGAACTGCTCGCACAGGGTGAAATCACTGCGGGGCAGCAGCCGTTCGCCATAGCCAAAGGCGCGAAAGGCGTAGTCCTGGATGGTTTGATAGCAGCTCATGTCGCTTTCCTTTGCGCATCACCGCCCAGGGTGGCTTGTCCGTGAGACAACCGGTTGGTTATCCGTTTCAGCACCACCTCGGATACACGGGTGAACGCGAGGTAAAAGACCAAAAGCCCAAGGAAATACCACATCCGCCAATCCTCGTGGGGGTAGGCTGTGAACTTGGCGGTCTTGCTGCCTCCCAGCTCGCGGGCCCAATAGACAATGTCCTCAACGCCGAGCAGAAACAAAAGTGGCGTGGCCTTGATCAGCACCATCCAGAGGTTGGACAGGCCCGGCAGCGCATAGGTCCACATCTGTGGCACCAGAATGCGCCAAAAGGTTTGCCGCTGGCTCAAGCCATAAGCTTCGGCCGTCTCGATCTGGTTCTGCGGCACCGCTTGCATGGCGCCAAACAGCACATTGGCGGCAAAGGCGCCAAAGACGATGGCGAATGTCAGCACGGCCAGAGTGAAGCCATAACTCTCATGCACCCATTGTGGCGAGGAGCCCAGGGGCATCTTGGCCGCTTCGCAGACAATAAAGTCGCTGCCCTGGCGAATCGGTTCATCCCAGTCGGGGCATTTCACCTTATGACGCAGATATTCGATGCCCTGATCCAGAGCGATAACAAAGAACAGGAAAAGGCGATGTCAGGCACACCGCGCACCACGGCGATATAGCTGCGGCCCAGCCAGCTGAGCGGCGCAAAATGCGCGCGCGCCGCCATAGCACCACCAAACCCGAACAAAAGAGCGGTTGGGGCAGCAATGGCCAGCAGCAAAAGCACGGTGCCAAAGGAGAGATAGAATCCCATGTGCTTGCCGGTGGTGAGATAGCAGCTCATCCACTGGAAGGTCTCCAGAGTGGAGGGATCTGTACAAAAGGAAAAAATGGCGGACCTCATCACTGGATCGGCGGGGGGCCAAAACGTGTAAAGGGAGGCAGATGCCCCCCTTTATCAAGAGCGTAGCAGTGGGGCGTTCTGGATTACCAGGTGCCGCCAACTTCCCATTTTTCGATCAGGGTGTTCAGGCTGCCGTCTTCCTTCATCGAGGTGATGGCGGCGTCGAACTTGCCACGCATCTCGTCATCGCTTTCACGGAAGGCCATGCCGATACCACCACCAAGAGGCACATCGTCGCCCACAAAGATCAGATCCGAGGCTTCGACGGCGGGCTCAAGGTAGTCTTTGTCAGCGATAACCGCATCGGCTTCGCCAGCGCGGACCGCCGCCAGTGTCTCATCGGGGGTTGGGTATTCAACCAGAGTGGCGCCGGTGTCGACGACGTGGTTGGCCTGAATGGTGGCCGTCTGGGCGGCGATGATACCACCGTTCAGATCCACATCGGCAGAGAGGGCGGCATAGGCCGAAGGCGAGGGAGGCGTGTAGCCCTGGGTAAAGTCCACAACCTCTTCGCGCTCGTCGGTGATCGACATGCCGGCGATGATGGCGTCATAGTTGCCGGACACCAGGTTTGGAATGATCGAATCCCAGTCATTTGTAACCCATTCGCAGGTCAGCGCGGCGCGTTTGCACAGCTCGTCGCCCAGTTCGCGCTCGAACCCGTCAACTTCGCCGTTGTCGTTGAGGAAGTTGTAGGGAGGGTAGGCGCCTTCGGTGCCAAGACGCACGGTGTCCGCGAGACCCATGCCAGCAGTCAGAGCCAGAACGGCGGTGCCAAGAATAAGTGATTTCATGTTGGTACTCCCAGTTTTTGATTTACCAGTTTTTTGATTTGGTCTTTGTCGTTTCTTTTGCACAGCACACGAGAGGCGGCGTCGCGGCCAGGTGCGGCGCTTTGATCAGAGCAGCTGTGCGTGGCGGGTCGGTGTTCAGGAAATTCCGCAATCGTTGTGATTGGGTATTGCCAAACACCTCATCGGCGCTGCCTTTTTCCTCGATGACACCCTGATGCAGGAACACCACGGTGTCCGACACATCGGCCGCAAGCCGCATGACGGGGGTCACGATCATCATGGTGCGCCCTTCGGCGGCAAGATCCTTGATCACCTTGATCACTTCCTGCTCCAGCTCGGGGTCCAGGGCGGATGTCGGCTCATCAAACAGCAGCGCTTCGGGCTCCATGCACAGCGCACGCGCAATGGCCGCACGTTGTTGCTGGCCACCAGAGAGCTGCGCCGGGTAGACATCGCATTTATCTCCGATGCCAACCTTGTCGAGATATCTACGCGCAGAGGCCTCGGCCTCGTCCCGGTCACGCCCCAGCACGGTCACCGGTGCCTCCATGACGTTTTGCAGAATTGTCATATGGGCCCAGAGATTGAACTGCTGAAACACCATAGACAAATTGGTGCGAATGCGCAGCACCTGTTTAGGATCGCTTGGACGCCGCGACAGGCCCTTGCCTGTCCAGGTGATCGGCTCACCCTTAAACAGGATCTCGCCCTGCTGGCTGTCTTCTAGCAGATTACAGCAGCGCAACAGGGTCGACTTTCCCGACCCGGATGAGCCAATGAGCGACACCACATCGCCGCGATTGGCGGTGATGCTGACACCCTTGAGAACTTCCAGCTCTCCATAGGATTTATGCAGGCTGCGGATTTCGAGTACAGGTGCCGGATTGGTCAAAGCGGTTTCGCCCAGTTGTGGAAAACTGACCCTAATTGGACCGAAAAAATGTATGAATGCAATGTTAAAACCGGGGGCTTTAAATGCGAAATAGGCGAAATGGCTAAAAAAATACTCCAAAACGGAAGCTGTTGCGCGCTAGCTACGCGCCTTGATCTTTAGCGCTGTCAGGACTGGGCCGGGCGGCGTGGGAACGGCCAGATACTCACTGGTGGGAATATGCCGGAAACCGTTGAGGTGCAGTTTTGCGCGCGTATCACGGTCCAGAGAGGAGATGGCGGATTTTATGGCGATAAAAAGCTTTTCCGGGTCTTGTTGCAACGAGGTGATAAAGGGCAGGCCCGGCGTCGGTTCGGTGCGGGTAATCACCGTGAGGTCGGCGGCAAAATCGTCGTATTCTTCTATCATGGTCCAGGTGAGCAGATCCAGCGCGGCAAAATCCGCCTCTCCCTGCGCCACGGCGCGGGCCGAGGCGCGATGGCCGCCAGTCTCGATCAGAGCGCCGGGCAGAATGTTCCGGTCCTGCATGTGAATGAGCGGAGCGGCCCAGCCGGATTGCGAGAGCGCGTCATTATAGGCAAAGCGGCCGCGGTCAAAGTCCTCCAGTCGCGGCGTGCCTGTTGATTTTCTGGCGACAAAAACGCTGCGATAATAGCCTTGCGGACAATCGGGCAGACCATAATCAGGCGTGCCAACCAGCTGGACGTCACCATAGAGCCGGGTGCGAAAGGGGCGGCCACAGGTCTGTGCCAGCAGCAGGTTAGGGGATTGCCAGGCGACCCAGGGATCTATGTCGCGCTGCAGTGCGTCGGGACCCTGGCCAAGATTGGCCCGAATGGCGGCCCAAAAGGCATCATTGGCCGCCGCCGTTTCCGGCCGGTCATACATACCGAGATATGCAATCATGCAGAGGCCTCCACCCGTTGCCGCGCCTTGGCACTTTCCAAATCACTGACGCCCAACAGGTTTGCGGACAGCCGCATCAGGGCATCCTCGCCGGCCTCGCGCTTGCCATCCGCCAGCACCACCTGCCAGAGGGCTTCGACCACACCGATGCGGTCTTCAAACGCGACGGCGTCTTTGATGGCGCGGGTAAAGCGCACGGTATCCGGGGCTTCGGCTTCCATGGCCTCGGCTTGTTCGCGCAAAATGATGGCGCCGCCGATATCCTGACCATAGCGGTTGTGGATAATCCGGTCGATCCGGTCTTTTTCATCTTCAGAGTAGTTGTGGTCGGATCGTGCGATCCGGACCAGCAGAGCAATCAGAGCCAGACGGGCACCGTCATCCGTCAGGGGCTCTGGTGCCGGGGCCATCAAGCGGGCCAATAATTCTTTAAACATCAAATATCACTCGTTCTCTAAGCGTGTCACAAGTTTGGCCAGGGCTTTGGCGCGTGCGGCTTCGTTATCTGCAAAGGAGAGTCCCATTGCCTTGTAGGCTTCCTCAAGGATGCGAACCTCACCCTCATGTTCGTTTTGGTCCGCCAAGACGACCTCCCACAGGGCATCAAGGGCCGCCAGGCGCTCGTCCAGCCCCGTGGTCTCCCGGATCAGGCGGCCAAAGGTATCGGTTTCCGGGGCGGCAGAGTGCAGTTTTTCACAGGTGGCCCGCACCTTGGCAGCCTCAATGGCGTCATGCTGGTAGAGCCGCGCCAGAATGCGATCAATCAGGCTGATTTCTTCCAGCTTATAATCACGATCCGACTGCGCCACCCGCACAAGCAATGCCCCCAAGGCCAGTTCCGCGTCAGGATCCGGCAAGGCCGGGGTCTCAGTGGGCCGGAAGGCCTGAAAGAGCTTTTTGAGCATGCGCGTGACACTCCGTCAGTTTGTGGCCGGGGCTATTGGCAAACCTGCAGGGCCGGATTTCAATCAGCGTTGGATGGATCTCTCGGACAGACAGACCCGGAAGGGCGGCGCAGAGTGACGCGTTGACTGGCGCAAATGCTACGCGGAGTCATGTCAAACCTGCACCTCATTTTTAGCCGTCATAGCCTTCGATAATCTCCATGTCACCGGTTGCAACCGGATCGCGCAGCGCTTTGGCATCTTGATAGGCAACACAATCATAACATGCTTTTGCGGTAGCGATATCCTTGAATTCAATCACAACGGTGCGGGCCCGCATTTTGCCTTCGCGGACTTCTTTTGCGCCGCCACGGACCAGAAATTTGGCGCCATATTCGGCAAAAGGCGCCGCATTGGCAGATACATAGTCTTTGTAGCGCTCCATGTCGTCGACATCGACATGTGCAACCCAATAGCCTTTTGGCATTTTTGAAACTCCCTCCGGTAACTTGGGACAAGCTGATACAGAATTGGCGCAAAGACAATGGTGCGCTGATAGGCTTTTTCCCCGTAAGTAGGAGAGCTTTTCGCAAATTTCCATAAAAAGGCGCTCTGCACGAAAAACGCCCGCAACTCGGCGGGCGTTTCCAGTATCTTGAATCTGTGCGTGCAGGCCCGTCAGGGCCTCAACCGGGGCCTCAACCAGAGCCTCAGCCAAGTTCTTGCAGACGTGACAGTGCCTCTCTGATTGTGGCTTCTTCTTCTTCGCGCAGGCTCAGGTTTGCGCGCGCTTCTACCACAACCTCATCCGGCGCCGAGGCGATAAACTTTGGATTGTTTAGCCTGCCGCGCAAACCGCCCAACTCCTTGGCAAGTTTGCCGAGGTTTTTTTCAAGACGGGCTTTTTCGGCGTCCACATCAATGATCTCTGCCAGCGGCAAGCCAAAGCTGGCCCCCGGTGCGGCGACGCTGGCGCAGCCTTTGGGGAAGCTTTCGACCTGATCAAGGCTGACCACGCGGGCTAGTTTTTTGATCATGCCTTCATTGGCCTCCCAGGCGGCGCGGGCCGCCTCATCAAACTGCGTCACCAGCATAGGGATCTTGGAACCTGCAGGCACGTTCATCTGAGCCCGGGCCGAGCGGATGTTTTCGATCACGGTGATCACCCATGTCATCTCGGTGTCGGCCGCCTCATTGACCAGCTCAAGCCCATATGTGGGCCAGTCCTGATGCACCAGCATGGTGTCGCGCTTGGCGGTCTTGCCCCACAGCTCTTCGGTGATGAAGGGCATGATAGGGTGCAAGAGCACCATGCATTGATCCAGCACCCAGCCTTCGTCTGACGGGTTTCGGCGATCACGGCTGCGTCTTCCGAGCCAAACAGCGGTTTAGAAAGCTCGATATACCAGTCGCAGACCTTGCCCCAGACGAAGGCATAGAGGTTGAGGGCGGCATCGTTAAAGCGGTAAGCCTCCAATGCTGCGTCGACCTCAACACGGACCTTGGCGGTCTCGCCAATGATCCACTGGTTGACGGCTGCTTTTGCGTCGGGGCAGGTGTAGCCGGGTTTTGTCTCGTCATAGACCTCGTTGAAATTGGCGAAATTCACCGCATTCCACAGCTTGGTGCCAAAGTTGCGATAACCGGCGATGCGCTGCATATCCAGTTTCAGCACGCCCCCCAGTGAGGCCATGGCAGCATTGGTAAAGCGCAGCGCGTCGGCGCCGTATTCATCAATGATTTCCAGCGGATCCACCACGTTGCCGGTGGATTTGGACATCTTCTTGCCCTTGGCGTCGCGCACCAGCCCATGCAGGTAGACGGTGTCAAAGGGGATGCGTTCCTTGACCGGCAGATCCTGATCCAGAACCGCCATCTGCATCATCATCATGCGGGCGACCCAGAAGAACAGAATGTCTTGCCCCGTGACCAGCGTCGAGGTCGGGAAGTATTTCGAGGTCTCTTCCGTCCATTCGGGCTAGCCCAGGGTGCCAATGGGCCAGAGGCCAGAGGAGAACCAGGTGTCCAGCACATCGGGGTCGCGCCAGATGGGATAGGCCAGTTTGGTCGGGTCCTGGGTCGTTTCATACTCAGCCAGGGCGGCCGCGAATAGCTTGATGGCCTCGGCACGGGTCTCGACTTCGACCACATTGGCGTGGTTAAGCGGGGTGGGCAGACCAACCAGGATATCGTCGAAATGTGACTTAACGCTGCCAAAGTCTGGTGCGCAGCGGTTGGGTTCATCACCTATCAGTAGTTTTTGTTCCCACAGTAGCCGGAGGCTTTCGACCAGATCCAGCGCACCATCGCCTTCATCATCGACAAACCCCTCGCCAGACAGGTCAAAGCCATACCAAACCGGGATCTGGTGGCCCCACCAGAGCTGGCGCGAGATGCACCAGGGCTCGATGTTTTCCAGCCAGTGGTAATAGGTCTTCTCGCCCGACTCCGGCAGGATCTTGACGGTGCCGTCTTTGACAGCATCCAGTGCGGGGCCGACGATCTTGTCGGTCTCAACAAACCACTGGTCGGTCAGCATCGGCTCAATGACGACCTTGGAGCGGTCGCCAAAGGGCTGCATGATCGGCTTGCTCTCGACATAGGGCACGGTCTCTGAAACCTCAGTCTCGTTGCCCTCGTCATCCTTTACGGTTTTGGTCTCGGTCACCATCACAGCCAGACCCTCGGCGGTGATATCAGCAATCACGCGTTTGCGGGCCTCAAACCGGTCCAGACCGCGGTATTCTTCCGGCACCAGGTTCATCGCAGCGATGCTGGCCTCGGTGAACGCGGCCTCGCCATTGGCAATCGCCTGCGCTGTTGCGGCTTCCTCAACATAGGGCGCGCCATCGGCACGCATATTCGCCTTGGTGTCCATCAGGTTATACATCGGAATGCCGCCGCGTTTGGCGACCTGATAGTCGTTGAAATCATGGGCGCCGGTGATCTTCACCGCACCTGATCCAAAATCCTTGTCGGGGTATTCATCGGTGATGATCGGGATCAGACGGCGCTGCGCCTTGGGGCCGACGGGGATTTCACACAGCAGGCCGACGATGGGCGCGTAGCGCTCATCAGATGGATGCACTGCAACCGCGCCGTCACCCAGCATGGTTTCGGGCCGTGTGGTGGCGATAGAGATATAGTCGCGCTCTTCTTCGAGGGTGGCGTTGCCGTCCTCGTCCTTCTCGATGTAGGTATAGGTGGCACCACCTGCGAGCGGGTATTTGAAGTGCCACATGTGGCCCGGCGTTTCAATGTTCTCGACTTCGAGATCCGAGATTGCGGTCTCAAAATGCGGATCCCAATTTACCAGACGCTTGCCGCGATAGATCAGACCCTTGTTGTACATCTCAACAAAGACCTTGATCACGGCGTCGTGGAAATTGGGCGAATTCTCGTGGCCCACGCGGGTGTCCCCGGCAGCGCCGGCCATGGTGAATGCGGTGCGGTCAAAGTCGCAGGAGGCACCAAGGCGCTTCAACTGCTCAATAATGGTGCCGCCGGACTGCTCTTTCCATTCCCAGACCTTCTCGAGGAATTTTTCACGGCCCAGTTCAACCCGGCTGGGCTGTTGGGTCTTTGCCAGTTCGCGCTCGACAACCATCTGCGTGGCGATACCGGCGTGGTCGCATCCCGGCTGCCAGAGGGTGTCAAAGCCCTGCATACGCTTCCAGCGGATCAGGATGTCCTGCAGCGTGTTGTTAAAGGCATGGCCCATATGCAGCACGCCGGTGACATTTGGCGGCGGGATCATGATGCAATAGGCCGAGGCCTCGGGCTTGGCATTGGCGCCTGCCTTGAAGCAGCCCGCCTCTTCCCAGGCTTTGTAAAGGCGGCTTTCTGCTTCGGCCGCGTCGAATGTCTTGTCTGCCATGAGGGTCGTCCTGCGTCGGTTGAATAGGGGGTTGGCGACCCCAATAACGAATGGGCGCGCAAAGGGAAAGAGAAAGGGAAAGGGATGGCGCGGTATGGTCGCTGAAATACCAAAGTCCGCGTGACTGCGTTCAGGCAGGCAGGTGTCGCTAGGCGGGCAGCCAGCTAGGTGGTGCGGTCCAGTTTGGTGGCCAGATGGATCAGGCTCTCTGAGGATTTCACACCGCGCGCCTCGCCAATGCGGTCGATGGTCTGATCCAGATCTGCCGTGGTCTGCGCCACCACCTGCGCCAAAAGGTCAAACCTGCCGGATGTGGTATGTACCACCTCGACCCCAGAGAGACTGCGCAGGCGCGCAAGCACCTCTGGCCCCGCGCGTGGCTCAATCGAGATAAGCACCGTTGCCTGCAGCGGCGGGCGCATGGCGGCAGAGCTGCGTAGCGTATAGCCCTGAATCACCCGGTGTTTTCCAGCCGCTCAATGCGCGCCTGCACCGTGGTGCGGGCCAGGCCAAGAGCGCGGGCCAGATCTGCAACCGGGCGACGGGCGTTGTTCGCGCAACAGGGCCAGGAGGCGTTGGTCGGTTTCGTCGTTTTGCATGATCTTCCTGCGATATGGCGATATTTTTCGTCACTTTAGGCGGAGTGCCGGGAGAAATCGACGCCAAAGCGTCGGAAACTGAGGGAAACACATGAGGTTTTCCCAGATGCAGCAGATTCCCCCCCTTTGGCTTGACCCTGAAACACATCTGGCGCGGCGCAGGCCTGACCAGCCGGTCCTCTATTTCTCGCCACGGGTGCTGCACCAGGTGGCCGAGCGGTTTCAGGCGGGCTTTAACGGGCTGGTGACCTATGCGGTAAAGGCCAATCCGCATCAGGCGGTTCTGTCCAATCTGGTGGCCGCAGGCATTGATGCCTTTGATGTCGCCTCGCCGCTTGAGATGCAGGCGGTGCGCCTCGCCAGTCCGGACGCCGCACTGCACTACAATAATCCGGTCCGCTCTCAGGCCGAGGTTGAGGCCGGCATTGCCTATGATGTGGCCAGCTGGTCGGTGGATGAGCTCACTGAGCTAGGACAAGCTGCAGGCGGTGCCGCGCCATAAGGAAATCGCGGTGCGCTTTGCCCTGCCGGTAGCGGGCGCGGCCTATGATTTTGGCAGCAAATTTGGCGCCTCTCCCGAAGAGGCGATTGCGTTGCTGCAGCGTGTCGCGGTCGCAGGCTGGACGCCGGCGCTTTGTTTCCATCCCGGCACCCAATGCGAGGATGCCGCAGCCTGGGTACAGTACATTCACGCCGCCAAGGAGATTGTTGCGGCCTCCGGCGTAAGTATCGCGCGGCTGAATGTGGGGGGGGGCTTTGCCGCCAACCGGGATGGGCAGGCGCCGGATCTGGATAAGGTTTTTGCCGCCATCAATCAGGCAACTACCGAGGCCTTTGGCTCTGAGCCACCGCAGCTCATTTGTGAGCCGGGGCGCGCCATGGTGTCCGAGGCCTTTACCCTGGCGGCCCGGATCAAGGGTATGCGCCGGGGCGGTGAGGTGCTTTTTCTCAATGACGGGATTTATGGCGGCCTGGTGGATATCCGCGACATGGGCCTGCCGGGCCGGGTTGAGGTGGTGAGCAGTGCGGGCAGGCATCGCGCCGGAGACCGTCGCCCTCGGGTGGTCTTTGGTCCCACCTGTGACAGTCTGGACCGGCTGCCGGATGGCCTGCCGCTGCCTGATGATGCTGAAACAGGCGATTATGTTCTCTTCCCCGGTTTGGGCGCGTATTCTTCCGCCATGAGCACGAGTTCAATGGTTATGGTCTCTCTGACGTGGCGACGGTGATAGAGCTCTCTGGACAAGCGCGCGTCTGAAGCTAATGTCCCCTTGGAAAGCACCAGCCAGCGCGAACAGGGGGCGAGCATGGAAAAATTTGGGAAAAGTCAGCCAGTCAAACGGGTCGAGGATGTCCGGTTTCTGACCGGTCATGGCCACTACATTGAAGACTGTGCTCCTGCGGGCGCTTTGCGGGCCTGGGTTTTGCGTAGCCCCGTTGCTCATGGCACGATCACCGCGCTTGACCTCGACGAGGCCCGCGCAGCTGACGGGGTGCGGATGATTGTCACGCTGGCAGACCTGCAGGCGGCGGGTCTGACCACCACCATGGATGCCACTGTGGTGAAAAATCGCGACGACAGTGACGGGGCTGCGCCTGCGCGCCATATGCTGGCAGGCGAGCGGGTGCGCTTTGTTGGTGAGCCAATTGCCGTGGTGATTGCCGAGACACTGGATCAGGCCCGCGACGCAGGCGAGCTGATCGTGCTCGACATTGAGGATCTGCCGGTCAAGCTGGACCTGCAGGCGGGCGGAGAGCCGCTGCACCCCGAGGCACCTGACAATAGCGCCTTTGACTGGGGGATGGGCGATGAGGCCGCAACCCAGGCGGCCTTTGACGCGGCAGCCCATACCGTGGCGCTACAGGTCGAGGACAATCGCGTCATCGTCAACCCGATCGAGCCACGCGGCTGTTTTGCCAGCTGGGAAGAGGGGCGTTTGCACTTTACCTATGGTGGGCAAGGCGTCTGGGCCGCCAAGGCGCAGCTGGTCGACAAGCTTGGCCTGGAAGAGGCACAGGTTCATGTGGTCACCCCCGATGTCGGCGGCGGCTTTGGCATGAAGGCGATGACCTATCCGGAATATTTTGTGCTGTCACATGCCACAATGGCGCTGGGAGAGCCGGTGTTCTGGATGTCGGATCGCACTGAGGCGATGCTCAGTGACAACGGTGGCCGCGATTTGACCTCATTGGGTGAACTGGCCTTTGATGAGGACCTGAAGATCACCGCCTACCGGGTGCAGACCCGCTGCAATCTTGGGGCCTATAACTCGCAGTTTGGCCAGCCGATCCAGACCTTGCTGTTCAGCCGGGTGCTGGCCGGGGTTTATGATATCAAAACCGCCTGGCTGCAGGTGGAGGGGATCTATACCAATACCACGCAGGTTGATGCCTACCGTGGCGCTGGGCGCCCCGAGGCGATCTATGTGCTGGAACGGGTGATGGACCGGGCCGCGCGCGCGCTGGGCGTGGATCCGTTTGAGCTGCACCTGCGGAACTTTATTGCTCCTGCGAACTTCCCCTATGCCACCGTGACCGGCGAAAGCTACGATGTGGGCGAGTTCAATATGGTGCTGTCGCGTGCCGTTGAAGAGGCGGATATGGCTGGGTTTGCCGCGCGGCGTGCGGCAGACGAAAGCGACGGAAAACTGCGTGGCGTTGGTCTGTGTTACTATATCGAAAGTATTTTGGGTGATCCTTCGGAAGGTGCAGAGGTGGAATTTCTTGAGGATGGCCGGGTGAACATCTACGTGGGGACGCAAAGCAACGGGCAGGGGCATGAGACTGTCTATGCCCATTTCCTGGCGGCCCAGACGGGTATTCCCGCCGAGATGATCTCGACCATTCAGGGCGACAGCGACCGCATTGCCAAAGGCGGCGGCACGGGTGGGTCGCGCTCGGTGACCACCCAGGCCAATGCGACGCTGGCCACGGTGGATGTGATGGTTGCAGCCTTTACGCCGTTCCTGGCCGAGGAAATGGGTGTCGAAGAAGAGGCTGTAAATTTTGATGGGGAGACCTTCCGGGCGCCCGGCTCTAACCTTACGCCGTCGATGCTGGAGGCGGCCGACATGGCCCGCGCGCAGGGGCGTGTTGAGTTGCTGCGTCACGCGGCGCGGGCGCAGCTGCCTGGGCGCTCGTTTCCGAACGGCGCTCATATTGCCGAGGTTGTGATTGACCCGGAGACCGGGGTGTCTGTTGTGGACCGCTATACGGTGGTTGATGATTTTGGCAATCTGATCAACCCGATGCTGGCCGAAGGTCAGGTGCATGGCGGGGTGGTCCAGGGGCTGGGACAGGCGATGATGGAGCATGTGGTCTATGATGATGAGGGCCAGCTGCTGACGGCCTCCTTTATGGACTACGCGATGCCACGCGCCCGTGATGTGCCGATGATTGGCTTTACGTCCGAGCCGGTGCCGTCAACCGAGAACCCGATGGGGATGAAGGGCTGCGGCGAGGCCGGAACGGTTGGGGCGCTGGCCGCGGTGGCCAATGCGGTGCAGGACGCGACCTGGAACCGTGGATTGCGGCAGGTGGACATGCCGTTCACACCGCTGAAACTATGGGAAGCTTTGAAGGATGGTACTGAAGCGGCTTAGCAAATACCTGCTGGGATGGGTCGGGCGCCCCTTGCGCTCGGAGCATTCCGGTGAGGCAAAGCTGCGGGGGCCGCAGGCCCATGTGATCATTCTGGATGGCACCATGTCGACCCTGGAGCCGGGGCATGAAACCCATGCCGGCAGGCTTTATCAAATGTGCCGCGAGATGGGGGCCGAGGTCTCGGTCTTTTATGAGGCCGGGGTGCAATGGACCGGCTGGACAAGTGCGCCGGATGTCATGATGGGACGTGGCATCAATCGTCAGATCCGCCGGGCCTATGGCTATCTGGCCTCGCGCTACCGGCCCGGCGACCGCATTTATCTGATGGGGTATTCGCGCGGGGCCTATGCGGTGCGCTCGCTGGCTGGCGTGATTGGCGAAGTCGGCCTGTTGCGGGCGGAGCATGCCACAGAACGCAATATTCGCACCGCCTACCGGCACTACAAGCAGGCGGGCTCTGCTGAGATTGCCGCTGATTTCCGCAGGATTTTCTGTCACAGCAAGGCCGACATAAAGATGATAGGGGCCTGGGACACGGTAAAGGCGCTGGGCCTGCGCCTGCCGCTCTTGTGGCGCTGGGCAGAGAGCCGCCATTCGTTTCACAACCATGAACTTGGCGACCATGTTAAAAATGGCTATCACGCGCTGGCGCTGGACGAGACCCGCGACGTTTTCAAACCGGTTCTCTGGGTCTGCCCAAAGGGCTGGAACGGGCGGATTGAACAGGTCTGGTTTCACGGTGCACATGGCGACATAGGCGGCCAGCTGGCCGGGCGTGAAGAGGCGCGGCCTCTGTCCAATCTGCCACTGGTCTGGATGCTTGAGAGGGCCGAGGACTGCGACCTGCCTCTGCCGCAAGACTGGCGTATGCGGTTTCCCGTCAATCCCAAGGCACCGTCAATCGGAACCTGGCAGGGCTGGGGCAAGATCTTTTTGCTGCGCAGTAAGCGTCAGGTTGGGCTGGATCCCAGTGAGAGACTGCACAACAGCGTTCAGGGGGGTGAGATGCACAAAAAACAGACCAGCCGACTATCTGGCCTGACGGGGAATGCTCCCTAGGTTCCCTGCCAGACCGCCAGCCAGATCTTCTGTTTCCCCCTGAAGCAAAAGAGCAAGGGGGGGCAGGTTGTCAGGCCTTTCCTTGCCGAGAGACTGCCTGAGCTGTCTCGCTAGTTTTTCTTGCCAGAGATATTCATTACAATGCAGGTGGTTGAGCCGGTCGCGTAGAGCTTTCCGTCTTGCACCCCGCGGATTTCGCCATGGGCGACACCGGTTGAACGGCCAACGTGGTCGATCACGCCAACGCAATCTACGGTCGTGCCAAGCGGAATGGATCGCAGGATATTGATCTTGTATTCCAGCGTTGTATAGGCTGACCCCTTTGGCACGGCCGTCATCACGGCACAGGCCATGGCGCTGTCCAGCAGGGTGCCGTACCAGCCACCATGCACGGTGCCCATCGGGTTTGTCACCGAGAACTCTGGCGTGCCGCGAAACACCACGCGGCCTTCGCAAACCTCATGCAGGGTATAGTTCATCTGCGCGCCAATGGGCGGGCCGGGCAGGCGTCCGTCAAGAATGCCCTGCATGAATTCCAGCCCCGACATCTGGGTGATTTGCGCCACCGACAAAAGATCATCAGGAGATTTTGCGAGTACCATGTCACGGCCCTTTTGTGCTTTTCCAACGGAATACTCAGAGGCAGGCGCCTCAGTGCGTTCCTTTTTGGAATGACCTTAACGGGCGGGCTGAGGTGGCAACAAGCTTTACGCTACGTTCTCCAAGGAGACCTTTGGCGTAAGCCCAAGGGCAAAGCAGACATCGCGGGTAAGTTCCGGGCGGTTGAGCGTATAGAAATGCAGCTTTTGCACGCCTTCCTCCAGAAGATCAGAGCAGAGCTCGCTGCAGATAGCCGTGGCCAGCAAATCCTGACGGTCATCGCGCACGGCTTTGTCAAAGGCATCATCCAGCCAGGTTGGAATCACGGTGCCGCAGCGCTTGGCAAAATTGCGGGCGCCTTTCCAGTTCTCAATCGGGAAAATACCGGGGACCAGTGTGTCGCCATCAATCCCGGCCTTGGCGCAGGCATCGCGAAACCGCAGGAAGGTCTCCGCCTCAAAGAAAAACTGCGTGAGCGCCTCAGTGGCGCCGGCATCCAATTTGCGCTTTAGCCAGTCAACATCGGCCTGGGCATTTGCCGCCTCGGGATGCTGATCCGGGTAGGCACCAACGCGCAGGGTAAATTTTCCTGTCTCCGCAAGGGCTTCGATAAGCTCTACTGAGTTGGCAAAGCCATCGGGATGCGGCGTGAACTCACCTGAGCCCTTTGGCGGGTCACCGCGCAGCGCGACGATTTCATTGACACCGGCCGCAGCAAAGTTCTCGGCCACCTCAAGGGTTTCGGCCTTGCTGGCATTTACACAGGTGAGGTGGGCTGCAACATTGAGACCAGAAGACGAGTGCAGTGTTTTGACCGCATCGCGGGTCAGATCCCGGGTGGTGCCACCAGCGCCATAGGTGACCGACACAAAGCGTGGATCAAGCGGCGCCAGAGTTTGCACAGTGTCCCAGAGCCGAAAGGAGGCCTCAAGAGATTGCGGCGGGAAAAACTCAAATGAAATCTCGGGGCTCGTCATGACTTTGATCTCCAGTGGATTTCACCCCTTGTTGCACGTGCGGCATTGTGAGACAATTTCATAATTCTCAAGAACAACATGAGCTGAGTTGAAGTAATGCATATCGAGTTTCGCCACCTGCGCACCATCAAAGCCATTCATGAGGCCGGTGGGTTGGCCCGGGCGGCAGAGCAGCTCAATATCACCCAAAGCGCGCTGAGCCATCAAATCAAAGGCCTGGAAGATCAGGCCGGGGTGGAATTGTTCCTGCGGCGCTCAAAGCCGATGAAGCTGTCGGCGGCGGGTCTCAGATTGTTGCGCCTGGCCGAGCAGGTCCTGCCGCAGGTTGAGGCGACCCAGGCGGAATTCTCCTCGTTGCGCGATGGTCATGCGGGGCGGATGCATATCGCCATTGAGTGTCACGCCTGTTTTGAATGGCTGTTTCCTGTGCTCGAAGGCTTTCGCAAAAGCTGGTCTGACGTGGATGTTGATATTCGTCCGGGCCTGGCCTTTGACGCGCTGCCGGCCTTATTGAAAGAGGAGGTGGATCTGGTGGTCTCGTCAGACCCCGAAGATATTCCCGGTGTCGATTTCATCGAGCTGTTTGATTATAAGGCGGTGTTTGTCGCCTCCTCGCAGCACCCGCTTGCCAAGAAAGCCTATATCGACGCCGAGGATTTTGTCGACCAGACCCTGATCACCTATCCGGTGGATAAAACCAAACTTGATGTGTTCAGCCAGTTGCTGATCCCGGCGCGGGTAGAGCCAAAGAGCATTCGCCAGATCGAGCTCACCGCAGTCATTCTGCTGTTGGTTGCGTCAAATCGCGGGGTTTCTGTCTTGCCGGACTGGGTGGTGCGCGAGGTGAAATATTCCTCGGACTATGTGACGCGCCCCCTGACCAAAGGCGGCATCACCCGCAGTCTTTATGCCGCCATACGCAGTGATGACCGGGATAAACCCTATATGCAGGAGCTCATCCGTCTGGCCAAGGTCGAGGCGCGAAAGCTGCAGCAGCAATAGAGCTGTGCCTGCGCCCCAGCCGTGATCTTGGGCGGGGCGCCAGGCATTTCAGGATCTCAATCAGACCAGCTTGACGATCTGCTTGCCGGTGTTGCCGCCGGTCAGCATCGACATAAAGGCGGCAGGGGCGTTCTCCAGACCCTCGGCGATATCTTCTGCAAAATGCAGCTCGCCCTTGGCGACCATGGGGGCCACTTCCTTTAGGAAGTCAGGGTAGCGGTCGAAATGGTTAGAGATGATAAAGCCATTCACCGACAGGAACTTCACCAGGATGTTGCGCCAGATGTTTGGCCCGGTGAGAGCCTGATCGCTGGCGCCTTCGCCCAGACCGCCTGCATTGTACCAGGCAATCATGCCGCAGATCGGGATGCGGCCATTGATATTCATCAGTGGCAGAACCGCTTCCAGCACCTTGCCGCCGACGTTTTCAAAATAGACGTCGATGCCTTTGGGGCAGGCCTCTTTCAGGTCTTTGCGCAGCGCGCGGGCATCGCCGTAGGCCCGGTGATCCAGGCAGGCGTCAAAGCCAAAGGTCTCAACCGCCATTTTGCATTTGTCCGCGCCCCCCGCGAGGCCAACAACGCGCAGGCCTGCCTTTTTGGCCAGCTGTCCCACCATGGACCCCACAGGGCCCGTGGCGGCCGAAACACCCAGATTTTCCCCGGCCTGGGGCCGCCCATAGGCCGACAAGGCATGCCATCCGGTAAACCCTGGCATGCCCAAACCGCCGAGGGCGGCAGTGATCGGGCCTTGTTTCGGGTCCAGCTTGCGCAGCTCTTTGGCGGGCAGGCAGCCGTGGCTGGCCCAGCCGAACATGCCAAAGGCAAAATCACCAACCTCGAAATAGGGGCTGTTTGAGGCGAGCACTTCGCCAACGCCACCGGCCTCCATACAGCCGCCAATGGGCACCGGGGCGGCATAGGATTTGGCATCATCCATACGTCCGCGCATATAGGGGTCCAGCGACATATAGTGCACCTTTACAAGAACTTCGCCTTCGCCGGGCTGCGGCAGTGGGCTGCTCTCGAGGCGAAAATTCTCTGTGGGCGCGCTCTCGGGGCGGCTGGCCAAAACGATCTGTTGCATCTGTGCGGACATTGGTCTCTCCCTGTTGTGGTCTGCTGCAGGCTGTCGCCTGCGTGTCTCGTTTGGTGAACTGTGTCGTTCAGTTATGCCTTTGACAACTGTCGCCTGTCTGTGACCCTGCGGAAAAACCTCCCTAGCCCCCGAAGAGATGCCTGGGC
>NZ_MWVJ01000118.1 GCF_002087335.1 Pseudophaeobacter leonis | reverse complement strand
CAGCACCTTGGTGGAAAAGGAGGCTGTGCCAACCTAAAGAACGACAGCGGTGAACGTCCCGCCAATATCAACACCCAGGCGCACGGATTGCTTGGTCATGGAACACCCCTCACAGTCAATTTGGCTGAAAATTGTCAGTCTTGGGTCATCAAGTCTAATTATTATTAAATATATAGGTGATAGAAAAAATTTATCCTTTAGGGGCTGGCTGCACAGGGCCGGGCTGGGCAGGATCTGGCCGCGCGATATCATCCAAGGTCTTGGCAGCTGCTTCAGCCAGCTTGGCGCAGTGCGTCAGATAGAGCGCCGCCTTTTCAGACTGGTATCTGGCGGCAAAGCGCAACGGCGCGGGTTTCCAGCTGACGTCAACCTCAATCAGACGTTTGTCGGCGAGCTCTCGTGCAACCAGCGCTTTGGGCAGCAGGGTAATGCCCATACCGTCGGCGGCCATCTGCACACAGGAGGCAAGGCTGTTTGAGGCCACAAAGCGCGAAATCGGCAGGGACTGTGCCTGCGCATACTCAACAAGTTCGCTATAGGCCTGGGTATGGCGCGCATGGGTCAGCACGGAATGTGGCAGTAAATCCGCAACCGTTTTGATCCCGCTGAGCTGCTGTGCAATGCGCGGGTTTGCCACCCAGATATAGGGCGCTTTGCCAAGCTCGATCACGCCGCTGGCGGCACTGGCAAAAGGCGCGGTTTGAATGGTGAGGTCCAGACGGTTCGACTGCATCTCTATATCCAGATTGCGCGACAGATCGACGGTCAACTCGACATTCAGCGCCGGATAAGCCGCCTTGATGCTGCGCAGATAGCTATGCAGCCAGGTGCAGGCGACCAGCTCGGTGACGCCCAGGCGCAGCCGGTCCGCCACAAGGTCAGGGCGCTGAGCGATCTCAACAATGCGCTCTGCTTCAAGTAACACTCGATGGGCCGCGTCGAGAATCTCGACCCCCTTTTCCGTGAGCTGAACAGAGCCCGCGTTACGCTGCATCAGGACGACATTCAGGGTTTTTTCAAGCCCGGCGATGCGGGAGGAAATATTGGGCTGCGTTGTGCTGAGATGATGCGCCGCCTTGCGGAAACTTCCCAGTTCCGCAACCCAGATCAGTGCTTCTAACTGCTTAATATTCAGCACATTCCCAATCTGGGGGTTTTCCTCACCTGTGATGCCTCAAAACGAGCCCGCCTCTCCCTCATAGGCCCTGCACGGACAGTCGCCAAGAGGTTCTGGAAATTGATACCCACCGGTAAGGTCGCCATAATTTGCCCCATATTGTTGGTTAACACCTGTCTTGATTGTTGGTCACACCTGTCTGGGAGGCTGCGATGCCGGGTTCTGGCGAGGCCTGTGTCCCATGCTCTGTGTTCCGTGTGCTGTGCGCCTTTGGCTTCGCGGCATAGCGGTTTGGCTTTCGTCGCGGGTTCCCGTAAAAGTGGCCTCGCTTTGCCATGTGTGTCTCAAAGGGTTTGGAATGAAGATTGCAGTTGCTGGGATTGGGTATGTCGGATTGTCCAACGCCGTCTTGTTGGCCCAAAACAACGAGGTGACCGCAGCGGATGTGGCTAAAGCGCGGGTTGATATGCTCAATGCCCGCCAAAGCCCCATTGTCGATGCCGAGCTGGAAGAGTTCCTGGGCCAGGCCAGCCTGAGCCTCACGGCGACGCTTGATGCGGCTTCGGCCTACCGGGATGCGGATTTTGTAATTGTCGCAACCCCGACGGATTATGATACCGAGTCAAACTACTTTGACACCTCAAGCGTTGAGACGGTGATCCGTCAGGTTCTTGCAGTCAACAGGCAGGCCACTGTGGTAATCAAATCGACCATTCCGGTTGGGTTTGTCAAACGCATGCAGCGCGAGCTGAACACCAAAAACCTGTTCTTTTCCCCTGAGTTTTTGCGCGAAGGTCAGGCGCTTTACGACAACCTGCACCCGTCGCGGATCATTGTGGGCGCCCAGACCGAGGCGGCCCGGACCTTTGCCAATCTGCTGGTTGAGGGCGCGGTCAAAAAGGACGTGCCGGTTCTGTTTACCGATGCCGATGAGGCCGAGGCCATCAAGCTTTTTGCCAATACATATCTTGCCATGCGGGTGGCGTTTTTCAACGAGCTGGACAGCTATGCCATGGCGGGTGGCATGGATGCGCGCCAGATCATTCAGGGCATCGGTTTTGATCCCCGCATTGGCGCGCACTACAACAACCCGTCGTTTGGCTATGGCGGCTATTGCCTGCCCAAAGACACCAAACAGCTATTGGCGAATTATTCAGAAGTGCCGCAGAACCTTATTCGTGCCATCCGTGGATGCCAACCACACCCGCAAGGATTTTCTGGCCGACCAGATCATTGCCAGGGCGCCAAAGGTGGTCGGGGTCTATCGCCTGGTGATGAAGGCCGGCTCGGACAATTTCCGCCGCTCCTCCATTCAGGGCATCATGAAGCGCATCAAGGCCAAGGGCATCAAGGTTGTGGTCTATGAGCCGGTGTTGGATGCGCCAGAGTTCTTTGGATCAGAGGTCATGCAGGATCTTGCGGCCTTTAAACACTGCGCTGATGTCATTGTGGCCAATCGGGTGACGGATGATATCCGCGATGTGCAAAGCAAGGTCTTTACCCGCGACCTGTCTGGCGCTGATTGATCGCCAAACCACGCGCGGGGTAGTGATCCGTCAGGTTTGATCCGTTTCAGACCGCACTTAATATAACATAATTCATATTATTGGATCATGATGTGCAGGGGGGGCGCGCGCTACCCTCAACTGCGACTCTTGTTAGAAAACAGTAGTTTATCTAGCGAGAGGAATCGGCATGGGAGCCGTCTACAAGCAATTGAGTATCACGGAACGACGCAGAATAGAACGTTGGAGACACGCTAAAGTCCCTGTCGATGAGATGGCGCGTGTTTTGAAGCGCTGAAGGTCGACGATATTATTCCGTGAGTTGAAGCGCAATCATTTCAGCGATGAGAGCATGCCAAAATGCGATGGCTACTACGGTGCTGCGGCTCAGCTGATGACGGCAGATCGACGCGCGCGGGATCGTAAGCTCTCATCAAATATCCAGAACTTTGCAAACGTGTGATCGAGCGGATTAAGGACGGTTGGACGCCTGAGCAAATCGGTAATCGGATGATCCAGGAACAAGCGCCACTAAGGGTCTGCCAAGAAACGATCTATCGATACATCTACTCGAAAGAAGGGCATGCGCGATGATCTTTGGTGGTATCTGCCGACGCACCGTGTCGCCCGCCGTCCTCGGCGTATGCGCAAGCGCCGTGACCCTAAGTTCCACCGCGATGTCAGCATCTTGTTCCGTCCTGATGATGTGGCGCACCGGCGTCAGTTTGGGCACTCACTGCCCGGCAGGCGATTGCGGAGC
>NZ_MWVJ01000117.1 GCF_002087335.1 Pseudophaeobacter leonis | reverse complement strand
CTGCAGACCAAAATCAATCGGCTTGTCGTGCTGCATCGGCATATCCGGTGGTCACCACGCCAGATTTCAGCCGTGGCCCCAAAAACGGGTTGAGGATCACCTCGCCAATCCGGCTGACCTCACCCAGCCCCGCCAGCAATAGCAGCGGCGGCTGCAGCACCTCGCCATCCATCACCGTATGCGCCTTGGCCTTGTAGCCCAGGTTGCGGATCTGGCGGGCAATGACGCCCCCCAGCAGCGAAAAGCGCAGGTAGGCGCGCATCGACTGCGCCACCGCGATCCAGTCATCGCCCGAGGTGCCCTCGGTGGTGTCAAAGCCCTGATCGACAATCATGCTGATTGCCTGATCATGCTCGGGGTGAATTTCGGCGCCGGTGGCATCATGGCTGTACCAGGTCCAGTCCGGGCAGCGACTGATGCCAACCGCATCAATCCCCAGCCAATAGCTGGCGGCCTTGATATTGGCGGCATTGCGCGCTGCATCACTGGGGCGCGGCCCCTGGGCGGACGCGCCGTCCTGCAGCAGCACAAAGGCCCCCAGCATCCGGCGTTGCGCCATCGAGGGCGCGGCTTTGCGCACATAAAACCCACCGGTGGCGGCCGCCTGATTGGTTTTTCCCATGTCGCCAAACTGGCTGCGGGCAAACATATCGGCCCGCTTAGGCACCCGCGCCACGCGGGCCTCGTCGATATAGGTGGTAGGGTCATCCACCCGGTTCAATGTCTCAAAGGGGTGCGGTCCATCCTTGAAGGCGCGTGCCTTGAACGGATCATCGTTGAGCGCTGAACGTTCCGATCCCAGGCCCAGCCACCATTTTGGCCCCTTCACCTGCAGCATCGGTTGCTGATCCAGCGGCAGCAGCGGCTGATCCAGTCTCAGTTCAAAATCGGTGGTCACCACCGCAATGCCAAACCGCGTGCCCAGATAGGGGTTGACCAGATGCCCGCCCTCAACCGAAGCCAACCCCGCCGCCACCGCCAACTGGTTGAGATCCACATCAGACGAGGTGCCGGTATGCGCCTTGGCGTCCCAGCCCAGCAGCCGGATATAGTTGGCCAGAACCACAGCGGTTTCACTGGCGCGCAGGCAGGCGCGATGCTGGGCGGCTCCTTCAATCCAGTCACAGCCTTCCTCATGCGGCTTTGGGTCCCGCGGCATATCATAGAGAAAGACAATGGCGCGGGCGTGATCGCCAATGGTACTGGGCGGCGCCTGCATCGCCTCTTTCAGGTCCGCCATAATGTGATCAATGCCCGCCGCCAGTGTCTTGGTCTGGCGGGTCTTCAGATCTTGCGCCAGCCGATCAATATCCGGGTTGCGAAAGGGCTGCGCCAGCCGCGCCGAGGCCGGCACCGGGCCAATGCCCACCATGGCCGCATCCGCGAAATAGCCAAAGGCCTTGATGTGGTCGGCCCGCTCCTGTGGATCATTGGGAAAAGCGGCCTGCGCCTTATTGACCAGCCCGTCGCGCACCGCATCCATCATCGCCTGGTATTCCCCCATGGCATTGACAATCGAGGCCGGCGCATTGGGGCGGCGGAACTCCAGCGGCTGTGATGCAGGCACCGCGCCAGGATCGGGCATAGGGCCCCGCACCAGCCGCTCCATCGGAAAGGGGCCGAGATGCAGCGCCCGGTTGCGGGTCGAAAAAAAGCGGATAGTCATCAGTCTGGTCCTGCCCTGCCTGTCATAGCTCCCCTAGGTCTACAACACCGGGCAAGCCCTACGATAGGAGCCAACATCCAATTTTTACGATATCACCCTTAACCACTTGAAAAATATAAAAACAATATGGCAATTCACCCAAAAACTGCGCCTTCATGGGGCCTAAATCGCCAAACAGGGCCGCAACACAGCCAGATGCCGCCGCCTCAGCCGCGACGCCCGGCAAATTGGCGCACCTCTACGCCGCCTGCTGTCAGGCTTTGACGCACAGCGCGGGCAAGGGCGACCGCAGATGGGGTGTCTCCGTGCAGGCAGATGGTGTCGATGGCTGTGGGGATCCGCTTGCCGCTTTCGGTGATAATGGCGCCCTCTTCAACCATCTTGAGGATACGGGGCCCCGCCACGGCAGGGTCATGGATCACCGCGCCCGGCAGGCTGCGGTCCACCAGGGTGGCGTCATCATTATAGGCGCGGTCGGCAAAGATCTCGCCGCACCAGTTGCAGCCCAGATCGCGCACCACCTCTTCCATCGCCGTGGCCGCAAGCACCATGATGATAATGGCGGGGTCGACCTCAAGCGCCGCCTCATAGCAGGCCCGCGCCATGGCGTGATCAACGCAGGCCATGTTGGACAGCGCGCCGTGCAGCTTCAGATGCCGCACCTCTGTGCCCAGCGCTGTGGCCATGCCGCGCGCCGCTCCCAGCTGATAGCGCACCATATTGCCAAGGCTGGCGGGCGACATCTGCATTTTGCGGCGACCAAACCCCTGCAGATCCGGAAAGCCGGGATGCGCGCCAATCCCGACGCCATTGTCCCGCGCCAGCGCCATGGTCTGCGCCATCACATCCGGCTCGCCGGCATGAAAGCCACAGGCGATATTGGCAGAGACCACAACATCCAGAAGCGCGCTGTCATCGCCCATGTTCCAGGGGCCAAAACTTTCCCCCATATCAGCGTTAAGATCGACAGTTTTACCCGTATCTGGCTGACGCCCGTCTGACTGGTTCATGTGATGTCTCCACTGTTAGTGTCTGTGCTGTGGTTGTCGGTGCTGTCAAAAGGGTTCGCATCTGCCGACACCGCCCCACTGATGAGTTGATGCGAGAGCAGATCCTGCATCATGGCAGGGTCACGCAACAAGGGTCGGCAGCTGGCGGGCAGCGCCTTTACCTGCTTGTCATGTTTGGCCTGCGCTGCAAGCCCCTCCTCTAGAGAGACCCAGCAAAAGCGCAGATCGGTGCCGGACTGGGCCTGCGCCACCTTGGCAAGATCACAGGGCAGCACCGTGCCAATGCGGGGGTAGCCCCCGGTGGTTTGCGCCTCGCGCAGCAGCACAAAGGGCTTGCCATCGCCCGTCATCTGCACATCGCCCGGCACGATGATTTCCGACAGGAATTTCAGCTGCCCTGCGGCGGTGAACCCCGCCCCGTCAGAGACCATCTCGACCCCCCTGCGGTTGGCACGGCTGCCGCGCTTAAAAGCGGTGGCGCCAAACCGCGCCCGCACATCATTGGCAAACAGTTCAGACTGAAAACTCGCAACGATGCGCAACACACCGCCCTGAAAGCGATCCTCGGCCTGCAGTCCAAGCCCGACCTCGCGCCCCCGGTCCACACCACAGGGCAACAGATCGCCAACCGCTACGGCCTTGCCGAGGCCAGACATCAGGTGAATCGCCCGGGCGCCAAGCAGCATCTCGCTGGCGATGCCACCGCCCAGATGCAGATAACCATACAGGCCTTTCTTGGGCGCGCCGATCTCCAGCCTTTGCCCCGCCTGCAGTTGATGCGAGGCATTCCAGGCCAGCGCCGCGCCGTCCAGACTGGTCTGCATGGGGGCTCCGGTAAGAGCAATGCGCACAGGTCCCGTGGCCTCGAACAGCCCACCAATCCCTGCCAGCTCCAAAGCGGCCAGACTGGCATCCTGACGCAGCAAGGCAGCACCTTCGGCCAGCGCCAGAAAATCAGCGGCACCGCCGCGTGAGACCCCCTGCTGCAACTGCCCGGCGCGCCCCTGATCCTGGATTGAGGCAAGTGGGCCAATGCGCCGAACCCTGAGCCCGCTCATGCCGGGATCTCCGCGCGGCTGGCACCGCCAAAGTGCGGATCCTTCGCACAGGCGCGTTGGTATTCAGATTTGGAAACCGGGGTGAAAACCATCTCGTCCCCCACCCGCAAAGCAATGGGATCCTGCGATCCCAGCTGAAAGCCCTGAAAACCGGTTTGCCCCACATGCCGCCAGCCCGTGGGCGCAGATGTTGCAAACAGCACAAACTGGCTGATCGCCAGAACCAGAGCGCCGGTCGGCACCCTTGGGGTGAGCTCGGTTTGGCGCGGCAGGTTCCACTCAGCCCCCAGCGGCCCCAGATAGGGCTGGCCCGGGGCAAACCCGATGGTCAAAACGCGGACCCGCGCCGAGCCTAAGCTCTCGATCGCCTCGGCCTCGCTCAGGCCTGCAGCGGCGGCCGCCTCGCCCAACTGCGGCGCCAGATCGGTGCCGTAGACGGTTGGCACCTGCCAGAAACGGCGCCCCGGCGGCAAAACCGCCTGCGTCCAGTCTCGCTGGTCCAAAAGGGTCCAAAGCCTGTCTTTGAGCGCCCCATGGCACAGGGTTTCGGCATCAAACCGAATGTAGACGGAGGCCAGCGAGGTGGAGGTCTCCTGCACCCCAGGCCAGCCGCTGGCCTTTACCGCGTCGCAAAACGCCAGCGCGCCGCGATTGGAAGGCTCGGTCAGCGCTTCGGAAAAGGTCACCAGCATGCCATCCAGCCCAGCCGAGCGTATGACCGGAAAATCCATTGCGCCTTGCCCCACCCCGTTGCCTCCAAACCATTTTGCGCCACCGTCGCGACGCGCCAAGCCAGTGTCAATATCCCAGTGTCAATATTGGGTTTGCCTTGCCCCCTCACAAGCCCGTGCTGTGAGGCGCGCATCAGACCATAAACAGACGCACCCAAGCCGCATCAAACCCCTGCACCACAAGAGGCCGCGGACTGCTACGCAAAACGGCCCCCAAGGGGACCGCTGAGCCGTATCTGTCAGGTTTACTGCCGGCTTTATCACCGGGTGGGCCTGGGACCGAAGACTGACCCCAAACGCCTGATGCTAGAAGTCATCCCAACCACGGGCAACACCAGGGTCGGTGCCGGTCATGGCGACCGCAGCAGGCTCTTGCCGCTGTTGCCGCTCTTGTTGTCTGGGCGATGCTGCGGGCATCGTGACCACATTGCCGGCCCGGGCGGTGCTCGGCGCGGCAGCCCCTGGTTTGGTTTTGAACACACCCAATTGCCGGGCCAGCTGGCCCGCATCATTTGACAGGGTCTCGCTGGCGGCTGTGGTCTGTTCAACCATCGCGACATTCTGCTGGGTCACCTGATCCAGCTGTCCGACGCCTGTGTTGATTTCAACCAGCGTAGTCGACTGTTCCGTCGCGCCGCGCGCGATCTCGACGATGTGATTCGAGATTGTGCCAACACTTTCGATAATATGCTGAAGCTCTTCCCCTGTCTTACCCACCAGATCAACGCCACTGCCCACGTGGTGTTTACTCTGATCAATCAACGCTTTGATCTCGCCTGCGGCATGGGCCGAGCGCTGCGCCAGGCCCCGGACTTCGGAGGCAACCACAGCAAAACCGCGTCCGGCCTCACCGGCGCGGGCGGCTTCGACCCCGGCGTTCAGCGCCAGCAGGTTGGTCTGAAAGGCGATGTCGTCAATCACCGTGATGATCTTGGCAATTTCTTCCGATGAGCCTTCGATTTTGGACATGGCACTAATCGCCTCTCCAACCACAACCCCGCTCTGGGTGGCAACTGTGCGCGCCTCGCCCACGATTTCTTCGACTTTTTGCGCCCCACTGGCGGCGGCCTGCACGGTTGCAGTCAACTCCTCCAGGGCAGCGGCGGTTTCTTCCAGCGTGGCGGCCTGGCTTTCGGTGCGATGAGACAGATCGCTGGAGGACTGGTTGATGTCCTTAGCCGTCTGCCCCACGCCAACAGAGACCTGTTTTGCTGAGGTGACAGTGTTTTCCAGCTGCTCAAGCGATTGATTGAAGGTCTTGCCGAGATTGCCGATGTCGGGGATATCCGAGACGGTCACGCGACAGGTCAGATCCCCCTCGCGCAGGGCATCCAGACCTGCGGCGATCTCACCCAGCCCGCGACGGCGCGCGGTCACATCAGAGGCCACCTTTACAACGCCGACCACATTGCCCTCTGCATCAAAGGAGGCGCCATAGGTGGCCTGTATCCAGATTGTCGTGCCGTTTTTGGTCACGCGGGAGAATTGATTGGTAATATCCTGCCCGCTGGCGAGGGTTTTCCAGAATTCAGCGTATTCCTCGCTTTGCGCATAGTTTTGATCAACAAACATGGAATGATGCTGCCCGACGACCTCCTCCAGCGTGTATCCAACAGCCGCGAGGAAGTTTTTATTTGCATCTATGATATTGCCTTTGGGGTCGAATTGAATTGTCGCCTGCGTCCGGTCAACAAGGTCCGCAATGACCTTGTCCATCCCACCCCTTGAAGTGTCATTTTGAGACTTTCTTCTAAAAAACAATGCCATACTCCGAATTTACCTGCTAGTTCTTGGCAAAACTCATAGGGCTAAAAGTCTATTTTTTTCTTAACTCCAACAGTTGAAAGACAACGCGTTTCCGCCTCCCTGCTGCCCTTTTCCACGGAGCTGGGGCTTGGCCATCGCAGCTATTGGCTGCCAGCTGCGCCGTCCAACCTCACCTCGCGCTGATTGGCTAGAGTCGCGGCAGACCCCGAGAAGCACGCAACCGTACCCCCGGCCTTTTCCTCTTTCATCCTGACAGTTGGCAGCCCGCCATCCAGGCGCGCGCACGATACCGCCCGAATGAAGTTCCGATGGACATATTCATGGCGTCCAGCCCCCAAAAGAAAGCCAAGCTTCAAAAGGGCCAGGAAACAATTATGAGAGGCAGTGGCGGACCGAGGAGGATTCGAACCCCCGACCCCCTGATTCGTAGTCAGGTACTCTATCCAGCTGAGCTATCGGTCCACTGCGGCGGGGTTTAGTCTTAGGGACTGAGGCGCGCAACCCCAAAAACAAATAAGCACCAGCCTTTTTCAAGTTCGGCCGTTTTCCCAAGCGCTACGCGCAGAGAGATAGCGGACGCGAGCCAGCCGCAAACACAGATAAAACCCAGCCCCAAAAGGGACCGGTAAGGACCGGAAGCCTCGGGAGGGGACGGGGTCCATGCAAGGCGGTATTCTCGGCGCATGCGCACTATCCGCGCGCCTTGACCCTCACAAAGTGCCGTCGCCCTTTGGGAGACGAATTTCAAAGACACTGCCTTCGGGGCCGGTTTTGCTGAGCGTCACCATGCCGCCATGGCCCCGGACCAGCTCTGCGGCGATTGCCAGCCCCAGACCGCTGCCGCCTTTGCGGGCGCTGCCCTGAAACGGCGTGAACAGGTTATCCTGTGCCCGCTTTGGCAGGCCGGGGCCAGTGTCCGCAACGACAATCCACCAGGCGTCCTCCTCATCTCGGGCCGAAACGGTCACTTCACCGGGCTTACCGGTGGCGATGATAGCCTGGCGGGCATTGCGCACCAGGTTCATCACCACCCGGAACAGCTGCTCAGCATCGCCGCGCAGCTGCATGCCTTTTGGCACCGCATTGGTGATCTTAACCTCAACCGCTGTTTCGGCCAGCAATTCGCTTTCAGCAATGTCTTCGACCAGCTCGCAAAGCCGCACATGCGAGAAGGTCGGCGCAGGCTCTTCGGCGCGCCCAAAGGCCAGCGTGCCTTCGCACAGCGAAACAGCACGGGTGATTGAGTTCACCAGCTTGGGAGCCAGGCGCCGCACCAGAGGGTCTTCGCTCATCTCGATCCGGTCGGTGAACAGCTGCGCCGAGGTCAGGATATTGCGCAGATCATGGCTGATCTTGGCAACTGCCCCGCCAAGCTGCGCCAGCCGCTCGCGCTGCCGCAACGCCTGGTTCAGCTCGGTCTGCAGCTGCAACAGCGCCTCTTCCGCCTCGCGCAGCTCTATGACGCCGGCATTGGGCTGGATAATACCGCGGGCGTCCTCGGGCGCGGCCGCATAGCGCTGCATATAGCCCACAACACCTTTGATCGGGCGCACCAGGAAAATCCGCACTGCTGCAAACAGCAGAAGGGCGGTAAAGACCGAGATCACAGCGGACAGCAGCAAAACCCGCACCCCATAGTCGATCATCGCCATCCTGAGCGGCGCCCTTTCCATGGTGATTTCAATCAGCAGCCCGGCATCGCGCACCGGCGCGCCAATGACCCGGATGATCTTGTTCTCAGGGCTGACCAGCTGCTGAAAAGCATCGCCAATCAGGGTAAAGCCATTGGCCATACGCAGATCATAGGTCGCGACAATTGCCTGGGGAATCGGTGACGACAGCATCAGCTGGCGAATTTCGTCGCGGCGCAGCACCACGTTGAACACGCCGGCATTCTCCAGCAGCTCGGCCTCAAGCTCGGTTTCCAGCATATCATCTGCCAGCAGAACCAATGACGCAATCTGCGCCCGCTCCAACCTGTCAGAAAGATAGTCGAGACGGAAGCGGGAGATTGAGGGCACAAAGATCAGCACTTCGGCCAGCATGACAAAAACAATTGTCAGAACCAGGAACCTGCCTGAAAGCGAATTCAGCATGCGGCCCCGTCCCGCCTAGGGGATCCAGCGCTGCACAAACCGTACTGCGCGCTTAACGGCGGGGCTATCAAATAGCCGTGGCGAAAAATAGGCTCCCGCAACACGTTTGTTGATCTCCCCAATCGAAGGATATGGTGCCACCATCGCAGCAACCTGACTCATTTTTAGTCTATTCACCAGAGCCAGAGACCACAATGAGATCAATTCACCGGCCTGATACCCGACAATTGTCGCGCCCACCGGGCGGCCCTTGACCACCATCACCGTGATAAAACCACCGGTTTTCAACTCAGCCAGCGCCCGGTCATTGTGGTGAAAATCAAACCGCGCCAGCTCTAGCGCTGTGCCATACTGGCTGCGCGCCTCAGCCTCGGTGAGGCCAACCTGTGCCAGTTCCGGGTCGGTATAGGTGGCACGCGGAATATGCAGCTCCTGCGCCCTGGACGGCAGACCAAACAGTGTTGACCGGATGATCACCCCGGCATGATAGCCGGCCACATGGGTAAACTGCAGCCCACCGGCAACATCACCAATGGCATAGACGCGGCGATTGCTGGTGCGCAATGAGGCGTCAACCTTGATGCCGGTACGGCTGGGTTTGATACCGCCAGCGGCGAGGTTCAGCCGCTCCACGTTGCTTTTGCGCCCCACCGCCATCAACAGGTGTGAACCGGTAAAGCTGCGGCCATCCTTGGTTTTCACCGTAATAGATCCGGCTTTGCCGCTGATCTCAGCCGCCAGCGCATCCTCGGCGATCTCGACACCCTCGCGCCGCAGCGCCGCAAGCACCACAGCAGCGGCCTCCGGGTCGTCCCGCCCCAGTGCCTTGGCGCCTTCAATGACCGTGACCTTACAGCCAAGACGGATATGCGCCTGCGCCATTTCCATACCGATAGGGCCGCCGCCAATGATCAAAAGATGCTCCGGGCGCTCGCGCTGCGCGAAAAGCGTCTCATTGGTCTCGTAGGGCACAGAGCCCAGGCCCGGCACCGGCGGCACCAGCGGCGCAGAGCCCGTCGCAATCACCACCCGGCGCGCAGTGATGAAGTGATCCCCCGCCTGCACCTCGGTAGGTGAGATAAAGCTGCCGAATTCGCGGATGACCCGCACGCCAAAGCCCTCGAACCGCTCCTGGCTATCCATCGGGGTGATGGTGTCGATGGTGTTTTGCACATGGGTTTGGGCGGCAGCGTAGTCCACCTGCGGCTGCTGATCCGCAACGCCAAAGGCGGCGCTATGGGCTTGACCATAGGCCACTTTGGCACTGGCGAGCAGCGCCTTGGAGGGCACGCAGCCGTAATTCAGACAATCGCCGCCCATCTTATGGCCCTCAAGCAGCACCACAGAGGCGCCCATCTGGCTGGCGCCTGCCGCAACAGACAGACCACCAGAACCAGCCCCGATCACCAGCAGATCACATTTAACAGGGGTCATGGCTCAGCTCTCTTTCTTTGGGTCAGGACTCGTTGGGGAAGGTTCTTGTGGTGCAGAGGTCTTTGGTCCAGTGGCCTTTGGGCGCAGGGTTTTGACGATGATTGGCATCACAGCCAGCACACAAAGTCCAAGAATCGGCCCGATCACATGTGGTTCCCACAGCAGCGACAGGTCCGGATCTTCTCCGCGATCAAACACTTCGCCCACGCCGACGCCGATCCAGGTAAAGACAATCGCGCCGGGAATGATCCCCACAGCCGTCGTCCACAGGAAATTGCCAAACCGCACCCCGACCAGGGCCGGCAGCAGATTGGCGACAAAAAACGGCACTGCAGGCACCAGGCGCAGCAGCAACAGGACCTCGACCTCGTTCTGGCGCAGCGCGTTCTTGAGCATCTGAATGCGCCCCTCAGCCGATTCGAGCCTGGCCGTCAGCATCTCTCCCAGCCCCCAGCGCGCCGCCAGAAAGATACCCGTGGCCCCGATGGTGGCAGAGACCACATTCAGCCCGGTGCCCATGGCAAGACCAAAGAGAAATCCACCCGTGACCGAGGCCATCGCAGCCCCCGGCAGCGAAAACACCACGATCAGGATGTAAATGCAGGCAAAAATTGCTGCGAGGCCAAGATAGTTTTGATCCCGAAACGCCAAAAGCGCCTCACGATTGTCCCGCAGAGTGTCAAAGCTGAGGTAATCCTTGAGGGTCGCAGCCCCGATCACGGCAACCGCAACCGCGGCAATCAAGGGCAGGTGGCGGGCAATGCCGCCTTTTGGCGTCTTTGTCATATCACTCATCTCTCTGACCTCGATTCTCCGGCCTCGCTTGTGGCCCAGTTCTTTAGTCACCCAGCTTTGCGCAGTCCATCTTGGGCCGCCGAAACTGCGCCTTCATCTGGTCTTTGCTCTGGTCTGTGCTCTGGGCGCTCTGCGCGCTTTGGCTTGCTACGCCGAAAAATCTCCAACCGCGAGGCGTTGAGGGGGCTTATCACGCCGCCTTGATCTGATAAGTGCTATTTTGTGAGGATTCGGCGCATTGCGCGCGGCTTTGCAACATTCCAAGCTATATACTGGCCTAATAGCGCCGCTTTTGGCAGAAATGTTGCACGCTGCCGGCAAAAGTCCGGTCTCATGGTTTGACTTGGCAGAGAATCCCTTCTAAAGACCGGGCTTCGAGATAGACCCGAGGGGAGCGATTCCGCTTTTTCCCGCAGATAGTATTTGGAGACCGGAGCGATGAAACGCACCTTTCAGCCTTCGAACCTGGTTCGTAAACGTCGCCACGGCTTCCGTGCGCGCATGGCCACCAAGGCAGGCCGCAAGATCCTCAACGCACGCCGCGCACGCGGTCGCAAGGAGCTGAGCGCATAAGCGCACAGCTTCAAGGATTGACAGATATGACACCGCCGAAGGCCCCTCAGGACAGCGCTGCTGACCACGGGAACACGCCTTCGGCGGTTTCTGTTTGTCCAGAGCCTGTTTGTCCAGAGCCTGCGCAGACCGGGGGCAAATCAGCACCCCTGGTGGTGCTGTCTAAGCGCAGCGAATTTCTGGGCCGCGGCCCGCGCCCGCCGTCAGGGCACCAAAAGCATGATGGTTCAGGGCCGCAAACGCACCGAGACTGAACCCGGGGGCTTTCGCGTCGGCTTTACCTGCTCCAAGAAGGTCGGCAATGCTGTCGCCCGCAACCGCGCCAAACGCCGCCTGCGCGAAGCCGCCCGGCTGGTTTTGCCCAAAGCTCGGCCGCAGCGGCTGGGACTATGTTTTGATTGGCCGTGCCAAAGAAACCGACCAGCGCGATTTTGAAGATCTGAAGCGCGACCTGGCCTATGCGGTCAAAAAGATCCACGGATGATCTGTTTAACCCGGCCATCTCTCCCTATCTTTGGGGCATGACACCGCTCGCACATCTTCTGGCGCTCCCCGTGCGCGCCTATCGGCTATTGCTCTCCCCCTGGGTGGGCTTCAATTGCCGTTACCAGCCGACCTGTTCCGCCTATTCTCTGGAAGCCTTTGAAAAACATGGGGCTGTCAAAGGTGCCTGGCTGACGGCTCGACGCATCGGGCGCTGTCCCCACTGGGGTGGCGATGGCTATGATCCGGTTCCTGACGGTCCGCAAAACAGCCATCAAAACAGGTCTCAAGACGGGCCGCAAAACGGGCAGCAAAACAATCCCCCAAGGACAGCCAATAGGCGTCCTAAACCCCTGAGAGGCGCCTCTGGCATGGCCGCAAAGACGTGCGGCAAGGGTTTGGGCCAGGGTTAAGCCAGAGTTGGGCCAGAGTTGGGATAGCGACTTTTCTTCTTGGCAAATGCCGCGTCAAAGGCTAGGGGCCGCCATGCTTGATGATGAACAAAAAGAAATCCACCCGCTGTTCAACGGCGCTCCCTCGACCACCGAGTTCAAAAAGCTGCGCAAACGAATCGTGCGGCAGACGCGCGAAGCGATCGAGCAATATGGTATGGTCGATCGCCGTTCCGATGGCAGCACACCACGCTGGCTGGTCTGCCTGTCTGGTGGCAAGGACAGCTACACTCTGCTTGCGGTCCTGCACGAGCTGAAGTGGCGTGGCTTGCTTCCCGTGGTCTTCTGGCCTGCAATCTTGATCAGGGACAACCCGGTTTTCCCGCCACGGTGCTGCCTGAGGTTCTGGAAAAGATGGGTGTGCCCCATCGCATTGAATATCAGGACACCTACAGCATTGTCATGGACAAGGTGCCACAGGGGCGGCCCTTTTGCGCCCTGTGTTCCCGCCTGCGCCGTGGCAATCTCTACCGGATTGCCCGCGAAGAAGGCTGCTCGGCCGTGGTGCTGGGACATCACCGGGATGACATCCTCGAAACCTTCTTCATGAATCTCTTTCACGGGGGGCGCCTTGCCACCATGCCGCCAAAGCTGGTCAATGAAGAAGGCGATCTCTTTCTCTATCGGCCTCTGGCTCATGTGGCCGAAACAGACTGTGAAAAATTCGCGCAGGCAATGGACTACCCGATCATTCCCTGTGACCTTTGCGGCAGCCAGGATGGCCTGCAACGCCAACAGGTGAAGCAAATCCTTGATCAGTGGGAATCAAACAGCCCCGGACGCCGTCAGGTGATGTCCGTGCCCTCACAAATGCTCGACCCTCGCACCTGCTGGACCCAAAACTGTTTGATTTTATGGGCCTTGCGCTCAAAACCGCCGAGGAATCCACCGATTTGGACGAAATTCCCCACCTGCGTTAACTCCGGAGTCAGGAACAGGCCTCTATTCTGCTGAAGCATACCTGCTTGAGGCGAAAGGTCTGAACATGACACACACGAATTCCGGTCTCCTTTACCGAATTCGGACAAGATTGGCACCGGCACTCTTTGCGCCACCCATTCTTGCGTTCCTACCTGCGCTCACCCTCGCGACCTTCTGGGTCGGTGGTGAGGCGGCACTCTTGTGGGTTGCTTTGGGTATCCCTCTGATCTTTGCAGCCTTTGGCGGCTTCTCTGCCAATGCCCGCAATTTCACCCCCCGTGACAGCGTCACCGGGCTGATGCTGCGCGAAGGCTTTGAGCTGGAAATGAGCCGCATCGTCGAAGACTGCAACAAGACCGAACTGCGCTCGGCTCTCTACTATATCGAGGTTGATGAGTTCAAAGAGCTCGTCACCCGTGAAGGGCAGGATGCCGGCGACAGAATTATTCAAAGCTGTGGCGAACGCATTGCCAGTACCCTGCGCAATGGCGACACCGTTGCCCGCATTGGCGACAGCAAATTTGCCCTCTGCCTCACCCCTGTGCTGCAACTGGATCTCGAAGCCTGTGTTCAGATGGCAGGCCGTATTCAGGCCGCGGTGGAAGAGCCGATTTCGCTGGATGGCACCACCATCTACACCTCCTGCTCCATTGGGTTTTGCCTCAACACCCGTGCGCCCGGCAAACTGTCCAGCGACTGGTCTTCAGCCGCCAGTGCTGCCCTGAACGAGGCACAACAGAACGGCCCCTCCGGCATTCGGGTGTTCTCGGCCGATATGCACCAACGCAGCAAAGCCCGTGGCAGCCTGCGTGAAGAGGCTGCAGAAGCCCTTGAGGCAGGTCACATCCTGCCCTGGTTCCAGCCCCAAATCTGTACCGACACTGGCCGCGTTTCGGGCTTTGAAGCCCTGGCGCGCTGGATGCACCCGGTCCGTGGTTTGATCCCACCTGGAAAATTCCTCCCCGTTCTTGAGGAATGCGGCCTGATGGAACGTCTCAGCCAGGTGATGCTGTACCACTCTCTGACCGCGCTGAACGCCTGGGATGCCGCTGGCGTCAAGGTCCCCGCCGTTGGGGTGAACTTTGCCACCCAGGAGCTGCGCAATCCCAATCTGGCCGAGAACATCAAGTGGGAGCTGGAACGCTTTAGTCTGCCCCCGGCGCGTCTTTCGGTCGAGATTCTGGAAACCGTGATGACGGATCAACCCGATGACGTGGTCACCCGCAATATTGCCGCCCTCAGCGAGCTGGGCTGCCACATCGAGCTGGATGACTTTGGCACCGGCCATGCCTCGATCTCTGCGGTGCGCCGCTTTAATATCTCCCGGATCAAGATCGACCGTTCCTTTGTGCTGCGGGCGGACCGCGATCCCGATCAGCAAAAACTGATTGCCGCGATCCTGACCATGGCGGAACGCCTCGACCTTGAGACCCTGGCCGAAGGGGTGGAAACCGTCGGCGAACACGCTTTGCTGTCGCAGCTTGGCTGCGGCCACGTACAGGGCTTTGGCATTGGTCGTCCCATGCCCTTTGACCAGACACTGGACTGGATCACGGCCCATGAAGCCAAGCTGCAGGAAGCTCCCGAAATCGGTCGACACACCCGCTAATCCGCCGCTGATCCCCTGCTGATCCAGGGTTTTCTGCCACCGGGGCGCATTGCCGCCCCGGTTTTCGGCGATTCCGCTTGACCTTTGGGGTCCATCTCTGTTGAACCACACCCTGTCATTCCCTACACGAGGTGGCAGTCCCACATGGACGACCAGAACAAGAATCTCATTCTCGCAACCGCACTCAGTTTCTTGGTGATTCTCGGGTGGTATAGCTTTTTCCCTCCGCCAGAGCCCGCGCCCGCGCCGGATGCTTCGGTGGCTGAAACGGCGCCTGTCGGCGATGCCGCCAGCAGCCCGAATGTCGGAACGACTGAAGCTATTGCCAGCCAGTCGACCGAAGAAACCAGTGCATCTGATGCACCACGGCTCAACATCGAGACCAACCGCCTGTCCGGCAGCATCTCGCTGCAGGGCGGTCGCATCGATGATCTGGCGCTGAAAGACTATCGCGTCACCATTGATGATCCGGAAATCGTCCAGTTCCTGAAACCGGTGGGACAGCCAGGCGCCTACTACGCGCTCTATGGCTGGGCTCCGGGTGCCGGACTTGGCTTTGACGACGTGCCCAGTGCCAATACCCTCTGGAGCGCTCCTGCGGGCGCTACACTGACGCACGAGACCCCGGTGACGCTCACCTGGGACAACGGCAAGGGGCTGACCTTCCGCCGCACCGTTTCGGTGGATGAGAACTACATGTTCTCCATCACCCAGTCGGTCAGCAATGCCACCGGTGAGACCGTCGCCCTGGCGCCCTATGGCACCCTGGCCCGCCATGGCGAGCCTGCGGATCTGAAGAACTTCTTCATTCTGCACGAAGGCGTTGTTGGCATGGCCGACGGAGAGCTGGCCGAGCTGGACTATTCCGACGTTGCCGATTTTGACGTCGATCCACGGGACGGGTCGCGCGCGCAGGTCAAACAGGTTGCAGGCGATGGCTGGATCGGTTTCACCGATCACTACTGGATGTCGACTCTGGTTCCGGCCCCCGGCCAGGCCTTCCGCTCGATCGCCAAATATGACGAGCGCCGCGATATCTATCAAACGGATGTTGTGCTGCCGACAATGACCCTGGCCGCTGGCGAGACCTCTGAGGTCACCACCCAGCTGTTTTCCGGTGCCAAGGAATGGGCAACCATCCGCACCTACGAAAAGCAGGGCGGCATTGCCGGCTTCCTCGACAGCATCGACTGGGGCTGGTTCTTTTTCCTGACCAAACCGATGTTCGCCGTGCTGCACTGGCTCAATGCTCTGATCGGCAACATGGGCTGGGCCATTATCGCCCTGACCGTCCTGATCAAGATCATCGTCTTCCCGCTGGCTTATAAATCCTATGCCTCGATGGCTAAGATGAAAGAGCTGCAGCCGGAGATGGAGAAGCTGAAAGAGCGCGCTGGTGATGATCGCCAGAAGCAGCAAAAAGAGATCATGGAGCTTTATAAGCGGGAAAAAGTGAACCCCGCTGCCGGGTGTCTGCCGATCCTGATCCAGATCCCGATCTTCTTTTCGCTCTACAAGGTGATCTTTGTCACGCTCGAGCTGCGGCATGCGCCCTTCTTTGGTCCCTTCCAGGATCTCAGCGCGCCCGACCCAACCTCGATCATGAACCTCTTTGGGCTGCTGCCCTTTGACGGCCCGGCCCCGGAAAGCATCATGGCGCTGGTCTTCATCGGCATCCTGCCGCTGCTCTTGGGGATCTCGATGTGGCTGCAGCAAAAGCTGAACCCGGCCCCAACAGATCCGACACAGCAGATGATCTTTGCCTGGATGCCCTGGGTCTTCATGTTCATGCTGGGTGGGTTTGCCTCGGGGCTGGTGGTGTACTGGATCGCCAACAACACCATCACCTTTAGTCAGCAATATCTCATCATGCGCAGCCACGGCTATAAGCCGGACGTGTTTGGCAACATCAAGGCCAGCGTCAAGCGCAAGCCAAAAGCAGATGAGAAATGACCGAAACAGTTACAAATATCTGGCGCCACCCGCTCAAATCTCATGGGCGTGAGGCACTGGACAAGGTAACAATGATCGCCGGGCAGACAATGCCCGGCGATCGTGTCTGGGCCGTTGCCCATGAGGCCTCAGAGGCCGACGCCTCCGAATGGGCCCCCTGCAATAATTTCACCCGTGGCTCCAAAGCGCCGCAGCTGATGGCGATTGATGCCCGGCTTGACGACGCAAGCGGTCAGCTGACGCTGAGCCACCCCGACCGACCTGATCTTAGCTTTGATCCTGACGTAGCCGGGGACCTTTCGCGGTTTCTCGACTGGGAAAAGCCGCTGGTGCCGGCAAACCGCGCCGCCTCGGCCCGGATCATTCGCGTTCCCGGTCGCGGAATGACCGATACTGATTTCCCTTCGGTTTCCCTGTGCAACTGGTCCTCCCACCGCGCGGTTGAGGAGGCCATCGGGTATGATCTGTCACCGCTGCGCTGGCGCGGCAATATCTGGTTCGATCTGGGCCAGCCCTGGGTCGAAAACGACCTCATGGGTCAAACGATACAAATTGGCGGTGCGGTCTTTGTGATTCGCGAGCCCGTGGTGCGCTGCCTCGCAACCACTGCAAACCCAAAGACCGGCGAGCGGGATGCCGACACCCTGAAGACCCTGAAGGAAAACTGGGGCCACCAGAACTTTTCGGTCTATGCTGAGGTTCTGACCGGTGGTGACATTCAGCTTGGCGATAGCGTAAAGGTACTGTGATGCAGATCTCATTCTCCCTGGCCGAAGAGCCGGACCAAATCACCGCCGAAAAGGGCCGCAAGCTGTTTGCCGGCGACTCCCTGTTCGTCAAAGGCGTTGTCGCCATGTCCGGCCTGCCCGATGCGGACCGCATGGAGGTCTGTTTTGCCGGCCGTTCCAACGTTGGCAAATCCAGCCTGATCAACGCCCTTACCGGCACCAAGGGTCTGGCGCGGGCCTCCAACACGCCGGGCCGTACGCAAGAGATCAACTTTTTCACCCAGGGCCCCGATCTTTATCTCGTCGACCTTCCCGGCTATGGCTATGCCAATGCTCCGCTGGCGGTGGTCGAGAAATGGCAAAAGCTGCTCAAGCGCTACCTGAGCGGCCGCCAGACCCTGCGCCGGGCTTTTGTGCTGATCGACAGCCGCCACGGCGTCAAAGAGGTCGATGAAGAGATCATGAGCCTGCTGGACAGCTCGGCTGTGACCTTCCAATGCGTCATGACCAAGGCCGATAAGGTCAAGGCCAAAGACCGCGAAAAGGTGATCGAGCAGGTGCGCACTGCCCTCGCCCGTCACCCCGCAGCCTATCCCGAGATCGTGCTGACCTCCTCGGAAAAAGGCGATGGCATCGCCACGCTGCGCTCTATCATCACCGGTCTGGAATAGGTGATCTGCCGCCTGCTGTCATATGTCATGCTGCTGGCCATCGCCTGCGCCGGGTTGATCCCGGCGGGGTGGATGCCTGCGCATGACAGCGACGGCAAGGTGCTGCTGGTGATCTTGTACCACCGACGGGGCTGAGGAACGTTGGGTCGACCTCGGCGACGGGTCTCCCCTGCCTGCGCCGACGGATCAGATAAATGATCGCAGCTGTCCCTTCTCGGGTCACTCGATCCATGCGGATCTGCTCCAGACCCCTGCGACTGATCTGGGGCTCACCCTACCTCTGCGTGCCCGCTGGGCGCATGAAGGCTTTACCCATCATACGGCCGGCTTTCACTGGCGCTATGATGCACGCGGGCCGCCTGCCCTCTCCTGAACACTCAAACCTAGACGTTTTGATACCAGCCTGCCCTGAAACCACGGGCGCAGGCGCTGTTCTGATATGGAGAAATCCCCATGGCCACAAGCCATTCGCACGCCGCGGATCAGTCACGGTCGCGCACTGAAAAATTCTACTTTGCCGCCTGGCGCTGGCACTTTTATGCCGCGCTCTACGTCATCCCCTTCTTTTTGATGCTTGCCGTCACCGGCCTGATGATGATGTTCCTCACCCAATTCGATGGCCGGGACGGCGAGAAAATTCCCGTCACGCAGGGCGAAGCCGCGCTGAGCCTCACCGAGCAAGCCAATCTGGTGCTTGCGGCCCAACCCGGCACAATCGCCGAATGGATCGGCCCCAAGGCGCCTGATCTCGCCGCCGTGTACCGCGTAAAGACTGACGCAGGCCAGCGCTTGGTCGCCCTGAACCAGTACAGCGGTGAGGTGATCGAGATCTGGGATCGCCGCGCAGGCTGGTATGACTTTGCCGACAATATCCATTCGGATCTGCTGATTGGCACCAACCGGCGACCGGATGATCGAGATCGCAGCAGGCCTTGGTCTGGTTCTGGTGCTGACCGGCCTTTATATCTGGTGGCCGCGCGGCAACGCGCTCGCAGCCTTTGTGCCCAACCTGCGCGCCCGTGGCCGCGCCCTGTGGAAAAGCCTGCATGCTGTCACCGGCTTTTGGATCTCGGCGCTGCTGGTCATCTTTCTCGTCTCTGGCCTGTCCTGGACAGGGATCTGGGGCGGCAAGATGATGCAGGCCTGGAGCACGTTTCCGGCAGAAAAATGGGACAATGTGCCCCTGTCCGATTCCATCCATGCCGACATGAACCACGGCGCCACCAATGATGTGCCCTGGGCGCTGGAGCAAACCCCCATGCCCGCCTCAGGGTCTGACGCTGGCATAACGGGCATTCCCGAGGGGACCGCCATCACCATCGACAGCCTGGTGATCCTGGGCCGTATGCTGGGCATGGAGGGCCGTTTCCGCATCGCCTATCCGGGCGGCAAAGCCGGTGTCTGGACCATCAATCGCGACAGCATGAGCAGTGATTCGGACGACCCCTTTGTGGATCGCACCATCCATGTCGACCAATACAGCGGCAAGATCCTCGCGGATGTGAAATATGAAGACTACTCATGGGCCGGTAAGGCCATGGCCGTGGGCATCCCCTTTCACATGGGCCTGATGAGCACATGGAATTTCATTCTCAATGTCGTGTTTTGCCTGTCGGTGATCTTTGTCTCACTCTCGGGTGTTGTCATGTGGGTCAAACGCCGTCCTGTCGGCGCAGGTCGTCTGGCCGCGCCGCCAATGCCAGCGGAGCTGCCGTTCTGGAAAGGCGCCGTTCTGATCGGGCTTTTCACCTCGATGGCCTTTCCTCTGGTGGGGCTCACCCTGCTGGCGGTACTGGCCTTTGATCTCTTGGTTCTCAGCAATCTGCCCGCGATGAAGCGCGCCTTTAGCTAAGCCCATAGCTAGCCAGATAGCCTAACAAGAAAGGCTCCTTACTCACCCCCTGGCGCGTCTGGGGAGAGGAGCCTCAGGCTGGCGACGCCTTTTTGCGCCCCAAAGGTGCCGCCAACCAAAAGGCCCCGCAGAGCGCGAACTCTGCGGGGCCTGACTATGTCCCGAGGGGGAAAGCCTCAGACGTGCTGGGCGCCATGCTCTTCGATCTCGGTCCCCGAGATATAAGAGCTTTCCTGCGAGCATAAAAAGAAGATTGCCGCCGCCACTTCGTCGGGCTGGCCCAGACGCTGCATCGGCAGTTTTTCAACGATCTTATCGGTGCCCGGCGACAGGATTGCGGTTTCCACCTCTCCGGGGGCGATAGCATTGACCCGCACGCCCAGCGGGCCAAAGTCATGCGCCATCTCGCGGGTCAGCGCCGCCAGTGCGGCCTTTGAGGTGGCATAGGCCGCCCCGGCAAAGGGATGCACCCGGCTGCCTGCAATCGAGGTCACATTGACCACCGAGCCCCTGGCGGCGGCCAGCTCTTCTTTTAGGCCTCGCGCCAGCACGACGGTGGAAAAAAAATTGACGTGAAACACCTTGCCCCAGGTCATCAGATCAGTATCCAGCGTGCTCAACCGCTCGCCCTCAGGGCCCTTTGGTGAAATCCCGGCATTGTTGACCAGCGCATCCAGCCTGCCCCCCAGCCGTTCCTGAATGACGCCAACCGCATTGATGGTGTCGCTGGGGTCTGAGAGATCCAGCTGGACATGATCCTCGCGACCGCCGCCCAGGGGCATTCCTCGGGGAAGGGTTGCCGGGAGCAGGTGACCACCCGCCAGCCTTCGGCGTTAAAGCGACGCACGGTGGCATGGCCGATGCCTCGGCTGGCCCCAGTCAGAAGCAAGGTCTTTTGGCGCATGGCGAGGCTATCCATCATTTATGAGGTCTGTGGCGACACTAACAGCGCCAACCGGGGCTGCAATCAGTATGTGCCCCTTGGCAGCACTGCCGCAAACGCGTAACACCAAGTGCCAAAGGGACCCAGAGCCATGAAGAAGCAAGATATGAACCGCGATTGGATTGCCACAGCCGAAACCCTCTCAAGCGCTCTGCCCTACCTGCAGCGCTATGACGGGGCCATTGTTGTCATCAAGCTGGGTGGCAATGCCATGGGCAGCGATGAGGCGATGGAAACCTTTGCCCGCGACATCGTTCTGATGCGCCAGGTCGGGGTCAACCCGGTGATCGTGCATGGCGGTGGCCCGATGATCAATGCCATGCTGGACAAGCTGCAGATCAAATCGGAATTTGTTGATGGCAAACGGGTCACCGATCAGGCCACCATGGAAGTTGTGGAGATGGTGCTCTCGGGCGTGGTCAACAAACGTATCGTGCAGGCTATCAACGGCCAGGGCGGTCGTGCCGTGGGGCTTTCGGGTAAAGATGCCAATCTGATCATCTGTGATCAGGCCAACCCGGCTCTTGGCTTTGTCGGCGCCCCTGCCGAGATGAATCCGCAGGTGCTGCATGATCTGTTTGAAAAACACATCATCCCGGTGATTGCCCCGATTGGCGCCGGGCGCGCGGGCGAGACCTTCAATATCAATGGCGACACGGCCGCAGGCGCCATCGCCACCGCGCTCAACGCCGACCGCTTGCTGCTGCTGACCGATGTCTCTGGCGTCAAGGACGCGACCGGTGAGGTGGTCACCGAGCTGAAGGCCGCCGATGTCGAGCGGCTGACCGAAGAGGGCGTGATTGCCGGTGGCATGATTCCCAAAACCGAGACCGCCCTGGCAGCCGTCCGGTCAGGCGTGCGTGCCTGTACCATCGTCGATGGCCGGGTACAGAATGCCGTCTTGCTGGAACTGTTTACCGATCACGGTGCAGGCTCAATGATCCGCGCCTAAGGCCCCAAGCTTCACCAATCGAGCTATCCCTGCCTGCACCCTGGCTCTTCGGCTGGCGGGGGACATATTGACTGGGGAAGACTGCGCTAAATTGAGCTGCGTGATAGAACACCCGTGCCATTTTTCTCGACCTGACGGGCCCCGCTCCTGATAGGGTCTCTGTAAAAAAAATTGCAGGGATCAACTATGTTTGAGGTCACTCCCTCCCGCAAAACCACGCGCATGCGCCCTCTGGGCTATGCGCAGCTCGAAGGAGCTGTGCAGGCGCTGGGATTGCAAATCCACGGCGCGCTGCAGCCAGACCGCCAGCCTGTACAGGCGCTTTCCCATGGCACTTTGATCCTGTTGGGCACCGGTGCGGATTTTTGGCCCCAGTTCACCCAGGCGCCCGAATATCACGACAGCCAGCCAGACCCGATTGCCCGCTGGTCAGCCCGCGTCATTGGCGCGCTTGCAGTGTCACTGGATGCCACGGCCTATTTTCCCTTTGGCGGGCCGCCCTATAGGCCCTTTGTCAATTGGGCCCTGGCCTCGCAGCGCGCCTTCACATCGCCGTCACAGATGATGGTGCATGATAGCCTGGGCATGTTGATTTCCTACCGGGGGGCGCTGCACTTCGATCAATGCTTTGACATACCCCCCTTACCTTTGGCACACTCCCCCTGCACGACCTGTGCAGCCAGGCCGTGCCTGAACACATGCCCGGCGCACGCCTTGGTTGACGGAGGCCCCTATGATTTGGCAGCCTGTCACCATCATCTTGATACCACAGCCGGAGAGCCCTGCATGACACAGGGATGCCTCGCTCGGCGCGCCTGCCCCCTCAGCCAGGGGGCTGGTCGATGTTTTGAACAAAACGCCCATCATATGAGGTATTTTCACCGATCAGGACCCGCACCCTTATTCTGACCCGCCATGCCAAATCCGCCTGGGATTCCAACTCACCCAGCGATCATGCCCGTCCCCTGAACAAACGCGGTCGCAGATCCGCAATCGCCCTTGGGAACTGGCTGCGCGAGAATGGTCACCAACCCGACCAGATCCTCTGCTCCTCGGCACAGCGCACGCGGGCGACCCAGTCCCTGATGCAGTTTGACGTGCCCACGGCCTTATTGAGCGGCTGTATCACGCCAGTTCCGACGTCATTTTTCAGGCCGTCAGCGAAGCCGAAATGAACCGGATTCTGGTGGTCAGTCATAACCCCGGCATTGCCGCCTTTGCCCATGCCATTGTCAAAGACCCGCCGGATCACATTCGCTTTGATGACTACCCCACACCGGGGCCACACTGGTGGCGCGCTTTGATATCGACAGCTGGGCCGATCTCAGCTGGAGTTCCGGCCGGGTTATTGATTTTGTCGTCCCCCGGGAACTGTTGGAAGAAGAGGCTGGCGCCTGATCGCACCACCTGATCCCGACGCCTGATCCCGGTGGCGACACAGGCTGCAGAGACACAGGCCGCAGCCACCGCCGCAGCGCCCTCTCATGGGGATCAATTTCCCAATAAAAACGGCCCCGTGGAACGCCACGGGGCCGTAATCTGTTTCAGGCTTGCAGCTGTTGATCAGTGGCCGAGGATCTGGCTCAGGAACAGCTTGGTGCGGTCGCTCTGTGGATTGTTGAAGAACTCTTCCGGCTCGTTCTGTTCAACAATCTGGCCCGCATCCATAAAGATCACCCGGTTCGCCACCTGACGGGCAAAGCCCATCTCGTGGGTGACGCAGAGCATGGTCATGCCCTCTTCCGCCAGCTCGATCATGGTGTCGAGCACCTCTTTGATCATCTCCGGGTCAAGCGCCGAGGTCGGCTCATCAAACAACATGATCCGGGGCATCATGCAGAGCGAGCGGGCAATCGCCACACGCTGCTGCTGACCACCGGAAAGCTGGCCGGGGTACTTGTCCGCCTGCTCGGGGATTTTCACCTTTTCCAGGAAATGCATTGCGCGCTCTTCGGCTTCTTTCTTGGGCGTTTTACGCACCCAGATCGGGGCCAGCGTGCAGTTTTCCAGAATGGTCAGATGCGGAAACAGGTTGAAGTGCTGAAAGCACATGCCAACCTCGGAGCGGATCTTGTCGATGTTCTTGAGGTCGTTCGACAGCAGTGTGCCATCCACCACAATCGATCCCTGCTGGTGCTCTTCCAGGGCATTGATACAGCGGATCAAGGTCGATTTCCCCGACCCCGAAGGCCCACAGATCACGATCCGTTCGCCCTGGTTGACGGTCAGGTTGATGTCACGCAGCACATGGAACGAGCCATACCATTTGTTCATATTGTCAATGGTGATGGCGATTTCATCAGAGACATGCATTTGAGAAGTGTCAGCCATTGTCCGGCCTCCTTAGCGATGACCAGTGGCGAGACGACGCTCAAGCCACTGAGAATATTGTGAAATGCCGTAGCAGACGATGAAGAACAGGAAGGCTGCAAAACCCAAGAGCTCCCAGTACACCCCGTTCCATTCAGTGGAGGCGAGGATGGGACCACGGATCATGCCCACCAGATCAAACATCGAGATAACCGACACAAGCGTGGTATCCTTGAACAGGCCAACAGCCACGTTCACGATGCCCGGAATGGAAATCTTCAAAGCCTGCGGCAAGATGATCAGACGCATCGCCTGTGGGTAATCCAACCCCAGACTATCTGCCGCCTCATACTGCCCGGTCGGAAGCGCTGCCAGCCCGCCACGGATCACCTCAGCGATATAGGCCGCCGAAAACAGGGTGATCATGATAACCACACGCAGAAACAAAGTCCACGGTCGCATCAGGTGGGAAGAAGTAGGACAGCATCACAGAAGCCACAAAGAGCAGCGTGATCAGCGGCACGCCGCGCACGAACTCGATGAAGATTACGCAGATCCATTTGATGAAAGGCATGCTTGATTGCCGCCCCAGCGCCAGGGCAATGCCCAGTGGCACCGACAGCGACACACAGGTCACGCCTAGCATCATGTTCAGCATGAACCCGCCCAGATCACGGCTTGGGACAGAGCTCAGCATGGCAGTGTCAGAGGCCGCATCAGGGATCAAAAGCCCGCCAAGGTTCCAGATTACCAGAGCCGTTGCGATCGCCCCAAAGAAGCCAGCAGCAAAACTACCCTTGCCGTATTTTTGGAAAACCACTGCCGCAGCAACAAAGCCAAGCAACGCCACGATGGGCACCAGAATGGAGCCGCCCCAGATCAGCCAAAAGGCCAGGAAGGGATAAACGGCTGTGAAACCCAAAAGCTTGCGTGGCAGGTCAAAGAACAAAACCGGTGCCAGTGCAATCATCAGCAGCAGCAACGCCAGATTGGGACGCCAGTACTGATCGGTGGGGTATTTGAAACCATAGAGCAGCTGATGCCAGCGTTCCGTCAGAACCGAGAAACAGGCGCCAGCTTTGCCCTCAAGAACCTCACGGCATTCAGCCAGCGACGAGGTCGTCCAGACCCCGTTCAAAAGCCAGGGCAAAACATTGCTGAGCAGCGAATAGATCAGCGCCAGCGCGGCCAGCGTCAGGATCGAGTTGGGAATGCTTGAGAACAGGTTCTCACGGACCCACTTATAAGCACCGGCCTCCCGCGCAGGCGGCGGTGATTCCGGAATCATGCCCTCCGCAACAAAGGCAATCTGTTGTGTTTTTTTGTCACTCATGGCTCAGCGCTCCTTCAGCTTCACGGAGGAGTTATAGACGTTCATCACCATCGAGATGACCAACGACGCGGTGAGATAGAACAGCATAAGCAGCAAAACGCATTCAATCGCGCGGCCGGTCTGGTTGAGGGTAATCCCGCCCAAAGTCGCGGTGATGTCGGCATAGCCGACGGCAATAGCCAGCGAAGAGTTCTTGGTGATATTGAGGAAGTTGGAGATCAGCGGTGGAATGATCACACGCAACGCCTGTGGCAAAATCACGAGGTTCATCGTCCGGCTCGGGCGCAGCCCTAGTGCAGCCGCAGCTTCGGACTGCCCCTTGGAGATCGCCTGAATACCCGCCCGCACGTTTTCAGCAATAAAGGCACCGGTATAGATCGACAGGGCAAACCACAGCGCGATCAGCGGTCCGCCAATCTTAATGCCGCCCTTAAAGTTAAAGCCCTTGAGCTCTGGAACTTCCCAGGTCAGCCCCATGACCAGCATCAGCAGCGCAAAGGGAATGATCCAGACAGCCAGTGCAATAAGCAGGGTTTTGGGCCGCTCGCCGGTTTCTTCCTGCGTCGCAGTTGCCTTGGCTTCCACCCGGCGCATCACAAAGAATGACCCGGCCAGGACCAAAAGAACCACCAGCCAGTTCAAGGCTGTGGAGGCAAAAAAGCCGTTTCCAAACACCGGCATCGGTGTATAGACGCCACGGTTGGTAAAGGCAAAAAGATCAAACAGCATGCTTGCCGTTGGCTCTGCACGGCGGAATTCGCGCGGGCCAGGCATCACAGCTGTCATGATTGTAAAGATGATGATGATCCAGATCAGCACCGGGATGTTGCGAAACACCTCGACATAAATGGCCATCAATTTGGACACGAGCCAGTTGTTCGACAGCCGTAAAACCCCAGCCACCACACCAAAAATGGTTGCCGTGATGCAGGCCAGAAAGGCCACCAGCAGGGTGTTTAGAATACCAACAAGCGCCGCGCGCCCGTGGCTATCCTGGTTGTCATATTCGATCAGGCGCTGGTTAATGTCGTAACCCGCCGAATTGCCCAGAAAGTCATACGAGATATTCAGGCCCGCAGCGCGCAGGTTCTGCAGAAGGTTGTTCCCCAGATACCAAATGGCCAAGGCCAGAACCAGCGCCGCAATCGCCTGGAAGGTCAACGAACGATAGCGTGTATCGTTAACCAACATAGACAACCGGAACTGTTCCTTTGGAGGGTCAGTGAGAGTTGACATGAATGAGAGATCCCCGTGGCTTACAGATCAACTGATCGGCAAGGTTGGTCCCTGCTCGCGTCGGATCTCAAGCGTGTTTGGTTGGATAGTCGAAGAAGGAAAAAGGGCGCAGGATCTACCTGCGCCCTTTTCCGCCAAAGTTCCTAGCGGAACGGAGGCGAGTACAGCAGGCCGCCTTCGGTCCACTGCGCGTTCAGGCCGCGCGCCAGACCGATGGGGGTATCTTCGCCGATGTTCTTGGCAAAGACTTCACCGTAGTTACCGCCTGCGGCAACAGCGTTTTTGCCCCAGTCAGCGGAGAGACCAAGCATCTCACCCAGGGTACCTTCGGTGCCCAGGAGACGGTTGATTTCAGGGTTGTTGGTGCCAGCCGCCATCTCAGCGATATTGGCCGAAGTAACACCCAGCTCTTCAGCAGTGATCAGCGCGTTCAAAGTCCAGCGAACAACGTCGCCCCACTCATTGTCGCCGTGACGAACCAGCGGGCCGAGAGGCTCTTTCGAGATGATTTCTGGCAGCAGAACGTGATCGTTTGGTGCATCAAACGTGGCACGGGTCGCCGCAAGACCGGAGGCGTCTGTGGTGTAGACGTCGCAGGCACCAGCAAGATACTGCTGCTGCGCTTCGGCATTGGTCTCGATTGGAACCGGCTCATAGGAGATGTTGTTGGAGCGGAAGAAATCCGCCAGGTTCAGCTCGGTGGTGGTGCCGGTCTGAATGCAGACAGTCGCGCCATCAAGTTCCTTGGCCGAGGAAACACCCAGCTCTTTGGGAACCATGAAGCCCTGGCCATCGTAGTAGTTGACGCCGGTGAATTCAAACTTCAGGTCGACATCGCGCGAGAAGGTCCAGGTGGTGTTCCGGGCCAGCATGTCGATTTCGCCAGACGCCAGCGCAGTAAAGCGGGTCTTGCCGGTTGTTGGCACGAATTCAACAGCAGTCGAGTCACCCAGAGCAGCCGCAGCAACAGCGCGACAGACGGCAACGTCAAAGCCTTCCCATTCCCCATTCGCATTCGGAGCTGCAAAACCAACCAGACCGGTTGTGACGCCGCAGTTCAGTTTGCCGCGGGCCTTCACGTCGTCCAGAGTACCAGCAGCAGCTACACCAGCTGACAGACCGGCAATGGTGAGCGCGCCCAAAATTACGGTATTTTTCATATTTACCTCTTCCTGATGTTCCACCTATTGCGGTGGTTTTTTTGGCCGACGAAGGTTACGTCGGAGATCGTCTGATACAGGGCAGAACCCCATATCGTAAAGGAGTTTGGTCCCATTCATCAACAAACGTCAAGTGCGGGATCATGAAATTCGATGTCCGGATAGCGTACTTTCTACTATTCGACACAAAATTTCCCAATGTGGATCAATCCGGCAATTTGCTGTCTTATCAAGAAAAGTCGTAGAAACTTTTTGCATGCAAAAAGGCCCGGCGTTTCAACTCTGCAGTTGCCTTTGCCTCGTCATCGACGCCCCATTGCTCTTCTTGCCAGGTCTCGTCCAAACGGGAAATGCGCCAGATTTCATCGGCGGTGCGCCAGTTATAGGCAGCTGCAAAGCCCAAAACCAGCGATCCGGACATCGACACCAGGTCATGAAAGGCCGCAAGTTGATAATTGCTCAGGCTGTGCACGGCCTGACGCAGCTGAGCCAGCGCCGCCTGATCCTGCGCCTGATGCGACAGCCCATGGCGCGGATGCAGCCGCGCCCCCAAGGTCTGCTCGGCCCAGTCCAGGGCAGGATCCCATTCGGCGGCCTGGCGCGCCACCAATTCCTGAGGTGAGTCGGCGCGATAGCACAAAAGATCCGAATCGCCGTAGTCAGCCAGCATTTCTGCTACTTCTGCGTGCTGATTCGCCACCTTGTCGATCGCAGCATTGGCCGAGCGGGTAAAGGGCATGGTCTCTGGATTGATGCCCTCCTGCTGTGCGTCCCACTCAACTGCAATAGCATCCGCCATGGCAAGGGTTGGCACAATCAGGGCCGCCTTGGCTGGTGTCTTCACCAAACGGCCATCCAGATGCACCGTAAATCCGTCAGGCGTTTCACTGGTGGTGGCTGCTTTCCAAAACCGCTTCTGCTTCCAGTTACTCATGTCTCAAACCTTCCAGATTTCCTGCAGCAGCGGCTCCAGCTGGGCAAAACTGCTGATAATATGGTCCGCCCCAAGGCCGGCTGCAGGATGATATCCCCAGTCCACCGCAATGGTGCGAACACCAGCCGCGCGCCCCATATCAATGTCAAAACTCGTGTCGCCAATCATCACCGCATCCGCAGGCTCCACGCCGGTCTCGGACAGCGCGGTCAACACCATCGAAGGATGCGGTTTTGAGGGATGATGATCTGCCACCTGCCGGGTGACAAAACAGTCGAGCCCGTGTGATGCAATCAAAGCATCGAGGCCGCGCTGCGATTTTCCGGTCGCCACACCCAACAGATACTCGGGCACCGCGTTCAGCCGCATCAGGGTCTCGACAGCCCCCGGAAACAGCGGCGAGTGACCTGCGCCTGCCTTGAGCCGCTTGTCCATATAGTCGCTTTTGTATCCCTCAACCAGCTGCGCCTGCGTCTGCGCGTCGGCCGCAGGCGCCAGTGCGGCCATTGCCAGCGGCAGCGACAGCCCGACGATCGCAATGATCTCGGAATGCGCAGGCACTGCCAGCCCAACGCCCGCAAAGGCGCTGCTCATAGCCGTGGCGATCGCATTCTGGCTGTCCGCCAGAGTGCCATCCACATCAAACAGGATCAGCCTCAGAGGCGCGTTCACATCAGACCCTCAAACGGGTCATCCGCCGCCAGATCTTCGGTCCAGCCAAAGGTGTCCCAGCTTTGTTTCATGTGCTCCGGCAGAGCTGCCGTCACCACGATGTCTTTTTTGGTGGTGGGATGTTCAAACACCATGCGACGGGCATGCAGATGCAGTTTTTTGCTGATCATGCCACCCAGTTGCGCGCCCCAGCCATCGCCGAGGTTTTCCTGACCAGAGCCGCCGTATTTGCCATCGCCAATAATAGGATGGCCGATTTCGGCCATATGCGCCCGCAGCTGGTGGGTACGGCCCGTGACCGGCTCCATCGCCACCCATGAGGCCCGCCCGGCAACCCGGTAGAGCGTGGCATAAAAGGTATGCGCCCGCTTGGCTCCGGGGGTTCTGTCGATCTCAGAGGGATGCACCGCGATCATTTTCTCGCCTTCACCGCTGCTGCCATGGCCCGAGGCCTTGACCAGACCGGCCTTGATCTCGCCCAGATAGGGCGTGGGAACCCCGGCCACCAGCGCCCAGTAGATCTTGCGGGTGCTGCGGTGGCGGAAGGCGGCCGTCAGCGCCTTGGCCGCAAGACGGGTGCGGGCCAGAACCAGAATGCCTGAGGTGTCTTTGTCCAGACGGTGCACCAGACGGGGTTTTTCCTCGGCGTCAAAGCGCAGCGCCTCAGACAAGCCATCCACATGCTTTGTCGTGCCGCTGCCCCCCTGCACGGCCAGACCCGCAGGCTTGTTCAACACAATGACATCGTCATCCTTGTAGATCACGCAAGCGCGGATCATCTTGGCATCCGCCTCTGAAACCCTGGCCACACGCGGTTCGGCCTGCTTCAAATCAGACGCGGCCAGCGGCGGCACCCGCACCACCTGACCAGCGGAGACACGCGAGTTCGCCTTGACCCGACCGCCATCCAGACGCAGCTCGCCCTTGCGGCACATCTTTTCGATACGGCCCTGGTTCACATGCGGGAACAGACGGCGCAGCCAGCGGTCGATCCGCTGGTCGCCATCCTCTTCCGTAACGGTGATCATCTGTACGCCACTCATGCGAACACTCCTCTTGCGGACCAAAGGCCCAAAAACAATCCACCGACCGACAGGCCAACAGAGAGAAAAACATATAGCGCGGCCTGCCCAAAAGCGCCGCGCTCGATCATATTGGCACTTTCCAGCGAGAAGGCCGAAAAAGTGGTAAAGCCGCCCAGCAGCCCGGTCATCACAAACGGGCTGAGATGGGTCAGCCCCTTGTGCGCCGCTGCCACCACAAACGCCCCCATCAAAAACGAGCCAATCACGTTCACGGTGATGATAGCGAGCGGGAATTCCTGATGTCCCAGCAGGCGGGTCACGCCCAGCCCTGCCAGATATCGCAATGCCGCCCCGATAGCGCCGCCAAGGGCGACCAGAGATACAGTTGAAACCATCAGGGGTCTGTGGCGCGCACAGGGTAAGATGTCAAGTTTTAGCCGCCATGCGCCCAGCAGATGCATCGTATCGCTTTTGCCCTGCAGGTTTATGACAGCTCAAAAGCCAGAGCGATTTGTCGCGCTGCAACCTCAGTTATTTGTTGCGCTGCAACCTGAGCTATTTGTTGCGCTGCAACCGGAGCTTGGCAAAATACTCACTGCGCCGTTTCAATTCGCGCTCAAATCCGCGCTCAACGGGTTGATAGAGCACCGGGCGACGCACCCCATCGGGGAAATAGTTCTGGCCGGAAAACCCGTCTTCGGCGTCGTGGTCATAGGCATAGCCATCGCCATATCCCTGCTCGGCCATCAGCTTGGTCGGGGCATTCATGATGTGTTTTGGCGGCGGAGCCGAGCCGGTCTCTTTGGCCAGACGCCGCGCCGCCTTGATGCCGACGTAGACTGCGTTGGATTTCGGCGCCAGCGCCAGATAGACGGCGGCATTCGCCAGCGCGTGATCGCCCTCGGGGCTGCCAAGCCGCTCGTAGGTGTTCCAGGCATTCAGGCAGACGGTATTGGCCTGCGGATCCGCAAGACCGATGTCTTCGGTAGACATCATGGTCAGCCGACGGGCCAGATAGCGCGGATCCTCGCCGCCCTCAAGCATCCCCCCCAGCCAATACAGCGCGGCATCCGGATCCGAGCCGCGGATGGATTTCTGCAGGGCCGAGATCAGATTGTAGTGCTCATCCCCCGATTTGTCGTACTTTGTCGCCCGCCGCATCAGGCGTGTTGCAAGGGCCTCGCGGCCCAAAGGCGTGGCCACCCGCCAGGCAGCGACCTGTTCAATCAGGTTCAAAAGGGCGCGACCATCGCCATCCGCCATCTCCTGCAGGGCATCACGCGCCTCAGCGGTGAGCGGCAGGGCGCGGCCCAGATCCTGTTCAGCCCGCTGGGTCAGGTGCTCAAGATCCGCAAGGGACAGACGCTCCAGCACCAGCACCTGCGCCCGCGACAGCACCGCCGCGTTCAGCTCAAACGAGGGGTTTTCGGTGGTGGCCCCCACCAGCAGAATGGTGCCATCTTCCATATGGGGCAGAAAGCCATCCTGCTGCGCCTTGTTAAAGCGGTGGATCTCATCGACAAACAGCAGGGTTCCCTGACCATTCTGATGCCGGATCTTGGCCGCCTCAAACACTTTGCGCAGATCCGCAATACCGGTGAAAATCGCTGAGATCTGGACAAAATGCAGATCCGTCTCCCCGCGCCAGCAGCCGCGCAATTGTGGTTTGTCCCACCCCGGGCGGGCCCCAAAACACCAAAGACGACAGCGAGCCCGACGAGAGCATTACCCCCAGGGGCGACTCCGCGCCCAGAACCTGCTGCTGCCCGATCACCTCTGACAGCGTCTGTGGCCGCAGGCGGTCCGCCAGAGGCCAGTTGCGCGCGACGCCCCCGGCAGCGGGCCGTGGGTCGGCGTCACTGTCAAAAAGATCCGCCATCGGCTAGCGCCGCATCCGCAGGCTGACCCGCTGGCCGCGCCGGTTCAGATCCAGCTGCAACCGGCGCCCGGCTTCCTCAAGAAGACGCGGGACATCCTGTTCTATCAGCACCTCATCGCCATTGATGGCCAGTAAAATATCGCCGGCCTTTACGCCTGCGCGCCCGGCAAAGGGTCCGGGGTCCAAAACCGCAATGCCTGTCGCCGACAGCGGCAGTTGCAGACGCACAATGGCCACCGGATTGATCAGGCCAACCGTCAGTCCCGGCAGCGCACTGTTCTCATTCAGTACCAGAGAGCGCGCAGGTGGGTCATTCGGAGCGACAAACATCTCGACCAAAAGGGGCTCGCTGACGTCTCCCCGCAGGCGCACCACCTCGGAGGTATCGCCAAGACCTGCAACAGACATGCGGAACACCATCTCGGAGGGAGAATTCACCACCTCCCCGTCGACCTCGGTGATGACATCGCCAACTTCAAAGCCTGCCTTGGCAAAAGGGCTTTTGGGGTGCAACTCGCTGATCACCATGCCCTCGGGGATATCCATCCCCAGAGAGGCCGCCAGATCCGCATCAACCGGCTGCCCTGTCATGCCCGCCCAGGGGCGCTGAAACCCTTCGGAGCCGGTCTTTGCCTGATGGACAAATTCGCGCACCAGATTGGCAGGAATGGCAAAACCGATGCCATTCGAGCCCCCAGAGCGGCTGAGAATACGAGTGTTGATACCAATAAGGGCGCCATTCACATCAATCAGGGCGCCACCGGAATTGCCCGGATTGATCGGCGCATCGGTCTGGATGTAATAACCAAACCCCTCACCCGTGGCGGTGCCAGAGCGCGCCAGTCCCGACACGACGCCGCCGCTGACGGTTTGCCCAACGCCAAAGGGGTTGCCGATGGCCAGCGCCAGCTCTCCGACCTCAACCTGATCGCTGTCGCGCAGACTGAGATAGGGCAGCGCGCTGGCCCCCTCCAATTGCAGGATCGCCAAATCGCTGGCCTGATCGGCCAGAACCACCCGGGCTGCGTATTCCCGCCGGTCCGTGGGCACCACCCGAATATCCGTCGCCATACCAACTACCACGTGGTTGGACACAACCATGCCGTCCTCAGACAGGATCACGCCGGATCCAAGCGAGTTCTCCACCCGCGGCCGCGGCGCCGTCAGGCCGCGAAAGAACTCGTCAAAAAACGGGTCATTCATAAAGGGAGAGCGTTGCTGGGTCTGGGTGACGATCTTGGCATAGATATTGACCACAGCCGGAGCCGCCTGTTTTACCAAAGGCGCAAAGCCAAGCGAAATTTCTGTTTGCGACTGGGGAACACGGGTTTCTGCCAGGGCGCCCTGCGGCTGAACCAGTGACAGAGCAAAAACAAGTGGAGCGAAAAGAACAGCGCGGATCATGATATCTCCGAGGATTGGGTGTCCTCAGGATATGCGGAGCCGGGGCAAAGATTGCAAGCGTTCTGCGCCAAACGCGCCTGTATCGCATTTTCGTCACTGCGGAAAAGGCCGACCTGCGACAGGTGACAAGGTCGCGCTGCGACTGGGCGAAAAGGCTGCGCTGCGACAGGCCGAAAAGGCCGCACTGCGACAGGCCGAAAAGGCCGCACTGCGACAGGGCAAACGAAAACCCCCGCCTGGAAACCAGACGGGGGCAAAACTTCAAAACCCGGATGGGCCTTGGGTCTTATTCTTCGTCAGCACCTGCTTCGGCAGCAAGACGTGCCTTGTCGGCGGCGCCTTTGGCCGAAACGTCGCGGTCGACGAATTCGATGATCGCCATGGGCGCCATGTCGCCGTAGCGGAAGCCGGCTTTCAGGATGCGAACATAGCCGCCCTGACGGTCTTTGTAGCGGGGGCCAAGGATGTCAAAAAGTTTGCTGACATACTGGTCTTCTTTCAGGCGCGCGTTGGCCTGACGACGGGCGTGCAGATCGCCACGTTTCGCCAGAGTGATCATCTTTTCGATGATCGGGCGCAATTCTTTTGCCTTTGGCAGAGTCGTTTTGATCTGCTCGTGCTCGATCAGCGAGCCGGCCATGTTGGAAAACAGGGCTTTACGGTGCTCATGAGTACGGTTGAGGCGGCGATAACCACGTGCGTGACGCATTGTATAATTCCTTCTTTCGCGTTTTTGCTTTGTCTGTCAGCCGATGCGTGTCAGCTGCTCTCCTTGGGGCATCTGCCCGGTATTTCCCCGCCAGCGCGGGCATTGTTTAAGGGCAGACCGCAGCCTACCCCTAAATCTTGGTGGCCTGAAGGTTCTTAGAAGGTGTCTTCGAACTTCTTGGCCAGATCTTCGATGTTGTCCGGTGGCCAGTCCTCGACGTCCATGCCGAGATGCAGACCCATGCCCGAAAGCACTTCTTTGATCTCGTTGAGCGACTTGCGGCCAAAGTTTGGCGTGCGCAGCATTTCTGCTTCGGTCTTCTGGATCAGATCGCCGATGTAGACAATGTTGTCGTTCTTCAGGCAGTTTGCCGAGCGCACAGACAGTTCCAGCTCGTCCACTTTCTTCAGCAGCAGCGGGTTGAACTCAAGACCATCGTCTTCGTCCTGACGGTTCGCCGACTCGGGCTCTTCAAAGTTGACGAAGATCGACAGCTGATCCTGCAGGATGCGTGCGGCATAGGCCAGCGCATCATCCGGGGTCACAGAGCCATCGGTTTCAATCTTCAGTGTCAGCTTATCATAATCCAGCACCTGGCCCTCACGGGTGGGCTGAACGTCATAAGAGACCTTTTTCACGGGCGAGTAGATCGCATCAATCGGGATCAGACCGATGGGGGCGTCTTCTGGCTTGTTCTTGTCGGCAGAGACATAGCCCTTGCCGGTGTTCACGGTCAATTCCATGAACAGATCAGCACCATCATCCAGGTGGCAGATGACGTGGTCGCGGTTCAGGATCTCGATGCCTGCGCTCTCAGAGATGTCACCGGCGGTGACAACTGCGGGGCCTTTGGCATTGATCGACAGACGCTTGGGGCCTTCGACTTCCATACGGAGCGACACACCCTTGAGGTTCAGGATGATATCGGTGACGTCTTCACGCACACCGGCAACACTGGAAAATTCGTGCAGAACGTTGTCGATCTGAACAGATGTGATCGCCGCACCCTGCAGCGAGCTCATCAGAACGCGACGCAGCGCGTTGCCAAGAGTAAGGCCAAAGCCCCGCTCAAGTGGTTCGGCAATAATGGTTGCCTGACGTGCGGGATCGTTGCCCGGCTTTGCGTCAAGCTGTGTAGGCTTGATCAGCTCTGCCCAATTTTTATGGATCATGCAGTCCCTCCATTCCTGTCTGTACCTCATGTCCGAAGGTGCAGACGCCCGAGGTTTAAAATGACGGACTGGGGCCCCGCAAAAACAGCAGGACCCCAGCGTAATTCTCGAAGTTTAGACGCGGCGGCGCTTTGGCGGACGGCAGCCGTTGTGCGCCATAGGCGTTACGTCGCGGATCGAGGTGATGTTGAACCCAACTGCGGCCAGAGCGCGCAGAGCCGATTCACGACCGCCACCGGGGCCCTGAACTTCGACTTCGAGGGTTTTAACACCGTGATCCTGCGCCTTTTTGCCAGCATCTTCTGCTGCCATCTGAGCCGCATAAGGAGTCGATTTACGCGACCCTTTAAAGCCCATGGAGCCAGCGGAGGACCATGCAATCGCATTACCCTGAACGTCAGAGATAAGGATTTTGGTGTTATTGAACGAAGAGTTCACATGAGCAACGCCTGTGGCGATATTCTTGCGCTCTTTTTTCTTAGTACGAGTCTTTTCGCGTGCCATTGATCAAACCCTCCCTTTACTTCTTCTTACCAGCGATGGCCTTTGCGGGGCCTTTGCGAGTACGAGCGTTGGTGTGGGTACGCTGACCGCGAACGGGCAGGTTACGACGATGGCGCAGGCCGCGGTAGCAACCAAGATCCATCAGGCGTTTGATGTTCATCTGGGTTTCACGACGCAGGTCGCCTTCAACGGTGAAGGTTGCATCGATGTGCTCGCGGATGGCCAGAATTTCGGCATCAGACAGCTGGTTGACGCGACGCGATACGTCAATGCCAACGGCTTCGCAGATTGCGGCGGCTGAGGTGTTACCGATTCCGGTGATATAGGTGAGGGCGATAGGTACCCGCTTAGCAGCGGGAATGTTTACGCCGGCAATACGTGCCACGTGTCACTTTCCTTTTCGTTGCGGTTCCGTAGTGCCAGAACCTTTTTTCACAACGCTTGACCTTGGCAGTGCCGCCAGATGGTCCAGCATTTTGAGGTGGTCATGCAGGCAAAAGAATCCGCCCACATGGAATCATCCCACGAGGGGATGGGGTTGCGTATGAGGATTTGGAGATACCGTCAACCCGTCATCCCAATTACGGAAGAGTTTTCCTCAAAACAAGGGCTTTTCAGCATATTGGCATCAGGAAGAACAGGCAAAGAAGCGCAGCGGCTCATCCCCGCCTGTAAAGATTGAGATCACACCAGGCGCCTCAGCTCCCGTACGATGGTAAAGAGCTGCGGCTGAAATTCGGGGCCGGGCATCTCACAATGGCCCACATGGGTCGTCACATCATAGACCTGCCACTGATAGAGCGCCCGTGGCGAGAAAGAGCAGAAATACTCAAGCGAGCTGAACCCGGTGTCACTCAGGATCAGACCGCCCTCGCCCGCATAGTCGAGATCCCCGTCCGGGCTGCCCATGACGATGACACAGCCCTCCTCGCTGTCAACAAACAGATGCTGCGCCTGGGCAGGCAGGCAGAGCGCAAAGCAAGACAGAACTGACAAAAGGATTTTCATGACACGTCCTTCATAAATTGGGGGTGTCACAGATCTATAACCCGCGCCGCTAACACCCCGTAAAAGCCCTCGGGTAGGGGCACAGTCAGACTGTACGCGGCCTGTCATGTTGGACTGAACCGCTCCCCAAAAGGAAAAAGGGGGACCCACTGGCTCCCCCTTTTAAGTTATGTAAGCCACTCTTTGGCCTGAGAGCCGCGCTGACTTATGCGTCGGGTCGGCCTATGCGTCGGGTCGGCCTATGCGTCGAGGGCCGCCGCAATATCGGCTGTGACGGCATCCATCGCCTGCAACCCATCAACGGATTGCAGATCGCCCTTGGCGTAATAGTAGCCAAGCAGCGGCGAGGTCTTTTTGTAATATTCCATCAGGCGGGTCTTGAGGCTTTCCTCATTGTCGTCCGCGCGACGTTTTACATCGGTGCTGCCGCATTTGCTGCATTTGCCATCCGCAGGCCAGGGTTTGGTCTCATCATGATACACCTCACCACAGCCACCGCAGGTCGACCGGCCGGTGATACGCGCGACAAGCGCTGCATCATCCACGGCCATCTCGATAACTGCGTCCAGGGTCAGGCCCATCTCCGACAGCAGCTCTCCCAGGGCGTCCGCCTGCCCCAGGGTGCGGGGAAAGCCATCAAAGATAAAGCCTCCCGCAGCGCCCTCTGCGATCTTCTCGCGAATAAGACCAATCACGATCTCATCCGTCACCAGTTCACCGCGTGCGATCACATCAGCGACCTTTTTGCCCATTTCAGAGCCATTGGCCTGGGCCTCGCGCAACATGTCTCCGGTGGAGAGCTGTACCATGCCACGGTTCTCAACAAGGTGGCGTGCCTGTGTCCCCTTACCCGCTCCGGGTGGGCCTAGTAGAATGATATTGGTCATCGGCGAGACGGTCCCCGTTTTGCACGTTTCTTACTCCGGCCACGAAGCTGGCTCTTCTCGATAAGGCCTTCATACTGATGCGCAAGCAGATGGCTTTGCGCCTGTTGAATGGTGTCCATGGTGACGGAGACAACGATCAGAACCGAGGTGCCGCCAAAATAGACAGGGAAATTGAACTGGCCGCGCAGGATCTCGGGCAACAAACAAACCAGCGCCAGATAGCCAGAGCCAAGAACCAGAATGCGGTTGACCACATACTCGATATATTCAGCCGTCTTTTTGCCGGGTCGAATACCCGGAACAAAGCCGTTCTGATTTTTCAGGTTGTTTGCCACATCCTCGGGCTTGAAGGCCACGTTGAAGGTGTAAAAATAGGCAAAGAACACAATCATCGAGACAAAGAAACAACAGATAGAGCGGCTGGCCAGGGCCAAAGTTGGCCAGGAGCCAGGACATCGCCGGGCCGTTGGTTGCACCGGACGAGAAGGCCGAAATGGTTGTCGGCAGCAGCAGCAGCGAGCTGGCAAAGATCGCCGGGATCACGCCTGCTGGGTTCACTTTGACGGGCAAGTGGCTGGAGCCACCGTCATAGACCTTCATGCCGACCTGACGACGCGGGTACTGAATGTGGATCTTGCGCAGCGCGCGCTCCATGAAGACCACAAACATGATCACCGCAATAACCATCAGGATCACGCCAATGATCACGGCGGGGCTGATGGCACCGGAGCGACCGGAGGCAAAGAACTGGGCAATAGAGGCCGGAACCTCGGCGATGATGCCGACAAAGATGATCAGAGAGATACCGTTGCCAAGGCCACGCTGGGTGATTTGCTCGCCCAGCCACATCAGGAACATGGTGCCCCCAACCAGAGTGATCATGCAGGCCATGCGGAAGTACATGCCCGGATCAGTTGCCAGATCCCCGGCTTCAAGCGACACAGCCAGGCCATAGGCCTGCGCGGTTGCCAGCACCACGGTGCCGTAGCGGGTGTATTGGTTGATTTTCTTGCGGCCCTGATCGCCCTCTTTTTTGAGCTGTTCAAGTGCCGGGACCATCGAGGTCAGCAACTGGACAATGATCGAGGCCGAAATATAGGGCATGATGCCCAGGGCAAAGATGCCCATACGGCCAAGTGCGCCACCGGTAAACATCGACACCATGCCGCCAATGCCCTGCCCCGCCTGCTCCATAAAGTTGCGCAGGGCGTTCGCATCAAGCCTGGGACCGGAATAAAGGTGCCGAGGCGATAGACGATCAGGAGGCCAAGCGTAAACAGGATGCGATTGCGCAGATCCGTGGCTTTGCCAAGTGCGGACCAGCTGGTGTTGCTGCCATTTGTTCTGCTGCTGTACCATGAAATGGGTCTCTTCTTGCAAAAACGCCGCCCGGAGCCCTTTTCCGGCTCGGACGGCGTACTGGAAAACTGATGACCTATGTAAGCGGCATTGTCGCCGCTCACAAGCCGTTACTCAGCTGCGGCTGCTTGTGCCACGGTCAATGCGCCACCGGCCTTTGCAACTGCGTCAACAGCAGCGGCAGAAGCGCCTGTGACCGAGATGTTGGCTTTTGCGGTGAAATCACCTTTGGCCAGCACCCGGATACCGTCTTTTTTGCGGCGGATCAGACCCGAAGCCACCAGGGTGTCTTCGTTGATCGACGCTGCGTCAAGTTTGCCCAGGTCGATGAATTTCTGGATCAGGCCCAGGTTCACAACGGCAAAGGCCTTACGGTTTGGCTTGGTAAAGCCGCGCTTAGGCAGACGTTGGTACAAAGGCATCTGACCGCCCTCATAGCCATTGATCGAAACACCCGAACGGGATTTCCTGACCTTTGATACCACGGCCACCCATTTTACCCTTGCCGGAGCCGGGACCACGGGCAACGCGCATACGTTTTTTGGTTGCGCCGGGATTGTCGCTGAGTTCGTGAAGTTTCATATCGCTTCTCCTTCGCCGGATGTGACCCCAGAAGCGTAAACAGGGTCAACCACGGCATGTATTTAATGATGATTCCATGCGGCCTAAGGGCCACCGCTGGCATATACCCCCCCTGCCCCAACGGTTCAAGCCCCTAGAGGTCCTGGCTCTCAGATTGCTCCTGCACCTATGCTTTGCAGTGAAATTCTGCCGGATACACAAAACGCCCCTGCAATCAGCAGAGGCGCCTGTGCGATCAAAACCGAGGGAGGAGGGTTCAGATCGAAAAACTCAGGCCTTTGATCAGGCCTTATAGACGTGGCAGCGGGCAATATCGGCGATATCACAGCGGCGCACGCCAATGTCCGCGAGCTCACGATTGCTCAGCCGGTCCAGCTGCGCGTAGGTGCGTTTGTATTCGCGACCCTGTGCCCAGCTTGCGGCCAGATCTGAGAAGGTGCCCCGCAGACGCGCGATGAGGCCAAATTCGGTAGAGGCAGTGTTAAAAACATGCGCCATTGTAGTCATCCTTGTTGTCGGCCAGGACCCATTCCCCAACCCTTTATCCGTGCCATTTTTAGGTACTTTTGAAATAAAGGATTTAATTCGCGCAAAACAACCAGCGCAAAAGACAACCGGCCATGCATTCAGAACATGGCTGGCTATCAAGGGGTTAACGCAGCGCCCGCTCCATGGGCTGAGCCCCGGGATGCGCCAGTGCCCCCCCCCACAGTCACGCCCCTCTCACAGTCACGCCCGTCTCACAGTCAGCCTGGCAAAACTGGCTCATCTGGCAAAACTGGCTCATGCGCCGAGGGCCAGCCGGCATTCGCCCACAAAAAAAACGCCCCCGGTTTCCCGGAGGCGTTTTCTTAGGTCATTTGAAAAGAGCTTAGTCGCGCTCTTCGATGATCTCAACCATGTGAGAGATCTTGCGAACCATGCCACGAACCGAAGGTGTGTCTTCCAGTTCACGGGTTCGGTGCATCTTGTTCAGACCCAGACCGATCAGCGTCGCGCGCTGGTCGGCGGGGCGGCGGATTGGAGAACCAACCTGCTTAACAACGATAGTTTTAGCCATGTGTCCGTCTCCTTACGCTTCTGCTGCTTCAGCAACAGGTGCTTCGTCCCGCTTGGGCAGGATGTCGGCAACCTTTTTACCACGACGCTGGGCAACCGAACGGGGGCTCTGCTCTTTTGTCAGACCGTCAAGGGTTGCGCGGATCATGTTGTAGGGGTTCTGCGAGCCGATCGATTTGGACACAACGTCTTTGACGCCGAGCATTTCGAAAACTGCACGCATTGGACCACCAGCGATGATACCGGTACCTTCAGGGGCGGTCCGCATGACAACTTTGCCGGCGCCGTGGCGGCCCGCAATGTCGTGGTGCAGGGTGCGACCCTCTTTCAGAGGTACACGTACCATCTGACGCTTGGCTTGTTCTGTCGCCTTGCGGATGGCCTCGGGTACTTCTTTGGCTTTACCTTTGCCAAATCCGACGCGGCCTTTTTGGTCACCAACAACAACCAGTGCTGCAAAACCAAAGCGCTTACCGCCTTTTACAGTTTTGGAGACGCGGTTGATTGCAACCAAGCGATCCGCAAATTCAGGTGTCTCGTCGCGGTCACGACGATTGCCCCGGCGGTTTTCACGTTCTGCCATAAAGCATTCCTTTGAGTGTGGCGACTGGCGCCTATTGTTCCAATCCTGGTGGGACACCCCGCAAAGAGCATCCCCCGGATCATCGGGGCGGCGTCACCGCCGCCCGCAATCTTTAGATCTTCAAGCCGCCTTCACGCGCAGCGTCGGCCAGGGCCTTCACTTTGCCGTGAAACCGGCAGCCGCCACGGTCGAAATGCGCTTCGGTGCCGCCAGCGGCCTTGGCACGCTCGGCGATAACCGAACCGACCTTGGTCGCGGCTTCGATGTTGCTCTTGCCTACAAAGCCAAGATCTTTTTCCAGGGTCGATGCGGACGCCAGAGTCTTGCCTGCCAGATCGTCGATCAGCTGAACCGAGAGGTTCTTGTTCGAACGGTGGACAGAAAGACGAAGACGGCCAGAGTTGACCTTGCGAAGTTTGTTCCGGACGCGCAGGCGACGCTTCAGAAACAGGGTACGTTTGCTGTTTGCCATTGTGCTGGTCCTTACTTCTTCTTGCCTTCCTTGCGGAAGATAAACTCACCCTTGTAGCGGATGCCTTTGCCCTTATAGGGCTCGGGACGGCGCCATTCGCGGATCTTTGCCGCGACTTCGCCCACCTGCTGCTGGTCGTTACCTTCCACAACGATTTCAGTCTGCTTCGGTGCGGTGATGGTAACACCTTCCGGAGCGACAAATTCGACGTCGTGGCTGTAGCCGAGGTTCAGCTTCAGGGTATTCCCCTGCATCTGAGCCCGGTAACCCACACCCTGGATCTCCAGCTCTTTCTTAAAGCCGGCGGTCACGCCGGTTACCAAGTTGGCAACCATGGTGCGGGACATGCCCCACTGCTGACGCGCACGCTTGGACATGCCGCGAGGCTTGACCGATACAGCGTTCTCTTCAACAGATAGTGTGACATCGTCGGTTGCAGTGAAGCTGCGGGTCCCTTTGGGACCTTTGACTTCGATGCTTTGGCCGGACACGCTTGCGGTAACACCGCTGGGCAGGTCGACCACTTTTTTACCAATACGGGACATTGATGAAGCCTCCTTAGAAGACGGTGCAGAGCACTTCGCCGCCAACATTGGCTGCGCGTGCGTTTGCGTCCGACATCACACCTTTTGAGGTGGAGACAATCGACACACCCAGGCCCTGACGGACCGACGGGATGTCATTAACGCCCATGTAAACGCGACGGCCAGGTTTGGAAACCCGCTTCACTTCGCGAATGACTGGATCGCCATCGTAGTACTTGAGACCGATTTCCAGCGCCGGATGGCCGCTTTCATCAGTCGTTTTCTCGTAGCCGCGAATGTAACCTTCGTCAGCCAGCACATCCAACACCCACACGCGCAACTTAGACGCAGGGGATGATACGGTGGATTTGCCGCGCATCTGAGAGTTACGAATACGGGTGAGCATATCGCCGATAGGATCGTTCATATCTGTCTCTCCCTTACCAGCTCGATTTCACCATACCGGGGATCTGGCCATTCGAGCCCAGTTCCCGCAGCGCGATCCGGCTGACCTTCAGCTTACGATAGTAAGCGTGAGGACGACCGGTCAGCTGACAACGGTTGTGAAGACGAGTTGCCGAAGAATTCCGCGGCAGTTTTGCCAGTGTCAGACGCGCTTTGAAACGCTCTTCCATCGACTTAGATTCGTCAGTCGCGATTTCTTTCAGCTCGGCGCGTTTCGCAGCATACTTTGCTACCAGACGCTCGCGCTTTTTCTCGCGTTCGATCATGCTTTTCTTAGCCATGTCTCTGTCCTTCCCGCGCTCAGCTATTGAAGGGCATGTTGAAAGCTTTCAACAGTGCCTTCGCTTCCGCGTCGGTTTTCGCGGTTGTGGCAATCACGATATCCATACCCCAGTTTTCGTCGATTTTATCAAAATCGATTTCTGGGAATACGAGATGCTCTTTCAGACCCATGGCGTAGTTGCCACGGCCGTCAAAAGATGTACCCGATACGCCGCGGAAGTCACGGATACGGGGCATCGCGATGGTGATCAGACGGTCGAGGAATTCGAACATCCGGTCGCCGCGCAAAGTCACCTTTGCACCCATTGGCATGCCTTCACGAACGCGGAAGCCAGCAATGGAGTTTCTTTGCAATGGTGGTCAGAGCTTTCTGGCCAGCAATTGTCGACAGATCGGCCTGAGCGGATTTGGCTTTCTTGCTGTCACGGACAGCAGCACGGCCACAACCGATGTTCAGAACGATTTTTTCCAGCTTTGGCAGCTGCATGTCGTTCTTATAGCCGAACTCTTCTTTCAGGGCACCAGAGATGGTTTCCTTGTAAAGAGTCTTCAGACGCGGGGTGTAGGTTGCAGTATCAAGCATCAATCACGTCCCCCGTGGTTTTAGCAAAGCGCACTTTCTTGTCGCCTTCCATGCGGAAGCCAACGCGCGTTGGTTTGCCATTTGCGTCCAGCAGAGCCAGGTTCGACAGCTCAACAGGCAGAGCTTTTGGCAGACGGCCACCCTGTTCAGTCTGCGACTGACGGGTGTGGCGGATTGCCATGTTCAGACCATCAACGATGGCTTTTCCGGCTTTGGGGTCAACGGAGGCAATGGTGCCTTCTTTGCCTTTGTCCTTACCGGCCAGCATGACAACCTTGTCGCCTTTGCGGAGTTTAGCAGCCATTGTTACAGCACCTCCGGAGCAAGCGAGATGATTTTCATGAAGTTCTTGGCGCGCAGCTCACGAACAACTGGGCCAAAGATACGTGTACCTACGGGCTCGTTGTTGTTGTTGAGGATGACGGCAGCATTGCTATCAAAACGGATAGCAGTACCGTCAGCACGACGGACTTCTTTAGCGGTGCGAACGACGACGGCCTTACGGACATCACCTTTCTTAACGCGACCGCGGGGGATGGCTTCCTTAACCGAGACGACAATGATGTCACCTACGGATGCGTACTTACGCTTGGAACCACCCAGAACCTTGATGCACTGAACTCGGCGAGCGCCTGAGTTGTCAGCAACATCCAGGTTTGTTTGCATCTGGATCATGTGGTTTCTCCCGACCTGTGAGGACTGGCGATGCGTGCCAAATTATGCCCCCAGGGTTTCGACAAACTGGTGAGTTTGCCGCTTATGGGACCTTACGGTCTCTTAAGCGGTGACAACTTCCCAGCGTTTCGTTTTCGATTTCGGCGCGCATTCAATGATGCGGACTTGATCGCCGACCTTGAAAGCGTTCTGTTCATCGTGCGCCCGGTATTTTTTGGACTTACGAATGGTCTTTTTCAGAACAGGATGCGTGAAGCGGCGTTCAACCGAAACTGTTACGGTCTGGGCGTTGGCGTCGCTGGTCACGGTGCCTGTGAGAATACGTTTGGGCATCTGTCAGGCTCCTTATTCTGCAGCTGCGGCTGCAGCTTTTTCGTTCAGAATGGTTTTCACGCGAGCAGCGTTGCGGCGTGCCGCTTTGATGCCCGAGGTGTTTTCCATCTGACCGGTAGCTTGTTGAAAACGGAGATTGAAGCTCTCTTTTTTCATGTTTGCAAGCACATCGCGGAGTTCATCCACGGTCTTGTCGCGCAGATCATTGGCGTTCATCGCCTTTGTTCCTTGTCCAAAGCACCAGAGGGCCCCTGAGATGGGTAACCCTGTGTCTGGTGGGTTATGTCACCTGTGCGTGAGCACAGAAAAGAATCATCCAGCCCAGATCCAGTGCGGAAAAGAGCCAAGTGATGGGCTGCTATAGGGGAGATAGGCTGTGAGGGCAAGGGAAAGGTTGGCGGCGTGCAAGCCAAGGCAGGTTTTCCCGGTGTCAAACCTCTGGCAGACTAGAGACCGGCCCACCGCCCACTTCTCTGAGCCCGCCTCCCTGAGCAGACAGGATAAGCTAGTCTTGCTCGGGCTGTAAGCCCGGGCAGCGCCCGCCCCTCCCCACGGGAGGGCGCTTTCGCACCCACCCAGGGTCAGGCGCAGCCCTCAATTTGGCTTTGGGTCGGTGAGTGGCTCAGTGCCAGCCCCTACGTTATCCATGTTGCCTTGGGCTCCGCCCGCTCGCGCCTCAATCGTTCCCCCGGAACGATTGCCACTTCGTTGTTCGGCGCTCACTCCCAGCGATAATTAAAGCTGACGGAGATACGATCGTCTTCGGACATGTTCATCGGCACCTCGTGGCGCAGCCAGCTTTCCCAGAGCAGCACATCGCCCACGGCGGGCTTCATATAGATAAAGGGCTTCAGCTCACGTCGCGCGTCCTTCACGCGCACTGGTGCCGCCATCATCATGGCAGACCGCGGATCTTCCAGCTTCAGCGCAGAGGTACCCTCGGGCATCGCCACATAGGTGGTGCCGGAAATCACCGAATGGGGATGGATATGCGAGGCATGCATGCCGCCCTCGGGCAGGATATTGATCCAGAGATCTTCGAGCACCAGGGCGCGCCCATCAAGATCAAACTGAAGATCCTTGGCAAAACTCGCGACATGCGCGTCCAGCACCTTGACCAGATCGGCAAAGATCGGAAAGCGCCAGGGCAGATCGGTGAGCGAGGCATAAGAGGTATAGCCGGGATAGCCGTTCCCCTCACACCAGTCCTGCCCGGCCTCATCATCGTCGGCGATGACAAGGCAAGAGTTTTCAAGTTCATCCGCGTCGATCTTTGGATCAAACTCGGAGAGACCCGCATGATAGAGGCGGGGG
>NZ_MWVJ01000116.1 GCF_002087335.1 Pseudophaeobacter leonis | reverse complement strand
TGTTGCAGCGACCCGTTGAAACCGCAGGACGGAGCCGACTTTCGCTGCACTTGCGCCAATGGCTGCTTACGTTATTTGGACAAGAGCAGTTCAGCTTTCACGCATACTGCCGACACCATTCCGATCTCTCATCATTGGCGGCGGAATCTAAAGAACTGCAACTATGAGATCTTCCTTGAAGATTTTTCGAGTATCGAGTTTGTCGGTTAAATAGCCTTTGAAATCACCTGCATTGTTGGTCGACATCAGCCCCAGAATAACGATTTCGGGATATTCATCGAGCATTGCACTGCGTAATTCGGACCGGTTGCGATACGTAACCCGCGGAAACGGAGACGGGACTTTCTGCACATCAGTCAGATCTTCCAAAGCCATCGGAGGCAGCAACCACCCTTTTGCGATATGTGGGCAAATCGTCTCGTGATATACAGCATACATAACCAAAAGCTCTATGGGGACAATGAACAACGAGAGCGCATCGTCAATCTGGGAGTTTAGCCCTACCAAATGAAGTGCGTCCACAAAAACATATGTCTGGGTGAACGTTCCCTCGCTGACCAAGTAAGATTGAAGGGAGGCAATAAGCGCACCCTCCTCCATTTCGGACGGATCATTTTCAAGCTCGATCAGCACGATGCCGTTCTGCGCCCTGCAGTTGATCTTCGCTGCCCCAAGAGATTTTTTGAGGTGCGCCTTGGTTTTTTTGGCGATCCGTTCGGCCTGCACGATCGTCTCTTGTGCGGTCGCGCTGAAGATACTTGAGTCTGCGGCTAGTTTTTCGTTGATTTGCTTAACAAACCTGTACTGGATCGAGCTGACATCCGTGACGTTTGCCTCAATCGCGTCGACCAAAGATTCCAGACTTAAGCAGGCAAAGCGCACACCAGAACTGTCGGTTGTGGATCGGTACCCTTCGCTGGATCTGCGCGAAAGGATCACAACGCTTTTGCCGACCCCATGCTCCTCGAAACGGGGCAGGAAAACGGACAGGCTGGCCGGGTCAATTTCGTCCGTCGATAAGATCAAGATCTGACTCGCCCCGCTTGCGTCCACCGCCAGCCAACTGCCCCGTGAATGGACTGACCCGCGTATTATATCGGGCGTACATTTTGGATGGATAGGATCGTCCAAATCCGTCCCGTCTGGCACCAATAATACCACTTCCCGTCCAACATTAACGCCCCAGACCTCAAGCGCTTCTTCAACGAGGCCAACAGCATCATCGTCCGCCACAGCAATGACCACATGATCGGTTTTCCCCCTCTCTTGTTTCTCTTCGTCTTTGGTGGCCTGAATACGACGTGCGATCGGCAAGAGCAGCTGTGTAAAAAACGTGATAATGATCATACCTGCCAGAACGGCGGCGACTTGATAGATTGCGTTTAGGACTTCCGAATTTTCAACGCCAGTATCCTGATCCGCCCTTAAGCGTGCAATCACATTTCGGCTTAGCGTGCGCAACAGTTCTTGAGGGTCTTGATCTGTAGCGAACTTCGTAAATATTACCATAACGAGCAACACACCCGCCATGATCACGAGCGCTTCCAGAAAAGCCCGGAAATATGCTGCGACTGCCGAAATACGGCGGGCCCAGACCTTTTGCCTGCGAGCCACGTCGCGGGCGAGCTTGAAGACGCGCAAAAGACGCAATAAACGCAATCCTTTCCAAAGAGCCAATTGCTCAAGCCAATCTGGATAGGCCTCGGCTGGTTTCTGTAGTAGCGCGTGATCGAAACCAGCGCCGGTAAGCGAGACAACGGCACTTGGAGGCAGGGCAAAATAGACTAGAAAAACCTGCCACAATAACAGTGTCTCGAGCAAAATAACCGGGAAATCAACAAGACCCCATGTGCGCAGGTATCGAAACCGCCTAAAGTTTAGACGCACGCAAAACTCGAAGATGAAAAATCCCAAGATGATGAGGTTAAGCGCGGCAAACTGCAGGGCAAATGAATCGAGCACTAGCTCAAGTCCCAACAAGAGTAGCGAGCCAAGGACGATCTGGTTCATCATTGAATCGAACCAAGTTAACTCATCCGGCTTTGCGGTATTGTGACCTTGGATTCGAATCTTCTCCAAAATACAGGGACTAGAGGACGGTCGGGCGCGTTCAGGACGATTTTTTGATCTACGGTTTCAAGTGCCCTCAGAAGCGCTTCGATGTTGTCGGAAAAAAATTTCTTCAATAAAACGGATCCATATTGCGAAATAAAACATTGACACATGCATACGCACCGAGTTTGCGAGACATTACGCAAACATTGTTGTTTTGATAGCGCGATAATACGGTTATCGCTACCCATATTTGGAGGCAGCTAAAAACGCTCAATTTTCGACCGTCAAAACCCCCATTCAAAACTCAAGCAGTGTTGAAGATTTTTGGCGGTCCTTTGTTAGCGGACATTCGTGTAACCCGCAGCATCAGTCAAGTTGGGCTCGAAACGGACATGCGGCGGTGCGGCAGCAGGGTCGCAGCGTTTCCGCACTAGTTCCCAGCCGCTAGATGACGGCAGCCAGCCCAAAGGAGACGTTCCGATCACAAGGAGACGGCGGGGAGTGAGTTCTCGCCGCAGGCGCGAAGGCACACGACGAAGCGGACCTTCAACATGACCGGATTGAGCGAAAGCAGCAAAGTCCACGGAGAGCCCAATTGGCCAATTGCTGAAAAATGATCCATTGCCCGTTCCATTGCGTGAACCATTACATATGGGGAAGCCGCCTGTGACATCTGCTTAACCTCTTTAGTCTTCGTAAGGCCAGCCGGTGAGCGCTAAAGAACTTCGAAACTTTGCGAAAAGTTGGCCTGTCGACAAATCTGATGCATCATAAGGTGACCAGCTTGCGAAAGGGGTATCGCTTTGTTCAGTACCCTCGTCAGATCGTCTCCTGCGCTTCCTAACAATCTTCTCGCGGTGTTCATTAAGTTCCCAATGCAATATCGTATCTTTGGTACCAAAGGTGACTGGTTTTTCGCCCAAATATTCAACTGACGGAATGTTTGAGGCGATAAGTGAGAGCCCCATGAGTTCGCCCATATTGATGCTTGAGATGTGTCCTCCCGCAACTGGTTCCGGTTTATTAATGCGGCAACGGCGCATGTCAGCACCAATAAACTTCGAATGAGCACAATCAATGTAGTTCAATACAGATCGATCGAAACGAGCACCCGAGAAATCTGAAAACTGTAAGTTTGAAAATTCAAACCGGCATTGAGCAAGTATCGCACCACGAAACGATCCGTGTGCTAAATTAAAACCACGAAAATCACACCGTCGCAAATCAAGGCGGTACTTCCGTGAAGCTTCGATATCGATTTGCTCTTCGCTCCGACGCTTAATTACATCAATTGCAATTTGAACATCGGTTCGCGGTGTAAATGGTCCTTCTTCGTCGTATTCTGGTTCCAACAACGGGGTCGAAACGTTTTCACGCACATAAGCACAAAGAATTTCCATAGCCCGAACATGATCATGTCCGCTGTCGAATCGAGTGCTATCCTGTGCGATACGTTCCAAGGATAGAATAGCACCGATCCGAACTTCAATATTGGGCGCGGTTTCTTTAAAAACTTGCCATGGGCTTTCGACCCCAACAGCCTCATTCACCTTTAGTTTTACACCATCACCTTGCCACTCGATGACCGTCCTCTCATCCGGCCATGTCGACACAGTTATCCTGTACCCTTCGTCAACTTCTTCTGTACGTTCGTCCCATCTTTGACACCACTCACGCGGCGAAAGTTTCGTGAGTGGCTTGTTGAAAAAATCTTGGGCCCGATCTTCGTCGTAGTTGATACGCTCCACCTTACCGGTCCAAATTGTTACTGGGCGTCCAATTCGCTCAACGGCTTTTTCCACCCCTAGCTGTTCGACTGCTTTGCTGATCCGGTCAGTTATATGACCTTCTTTTTGGTAGCGAACGGTTTGGTGTTTCAAAAATGTGGACCAGATCAAAAAGGGCGAACCGAGTAGGGCTGCGATCAAGGCACCAGCGCCAAGGTTGACCCCCTCACTCGCGCTTGTGACACCCAGCATGATAGTATGCCAGATTACTGCAAACGCAGCGACTATCGCAGAGGCGAATAGCAAAGGAACTGCGAACGTTAACAATGCACCGATAAGATGTCCCAATGGGCGTGCTGTCCGCCAATCGGGTGTATCTGATATCCCGAGCCAACCCAAGAACCCGCTTCGTCTACCGTCGTTGGACATTTTTTCACCATCTATCCGTTGACCACAATCCCTACGGGATAAGCATGCTGCGTCAACAGCCTACTTGAATAATTCGGGCGAGCAGTCGCCCATCGTGAATTCTGGTCTTAGATGGTTTGGTGATGAGACATTCTGCTTACGGCAGTGCCATGCCGACTGGGCTGAGCTAGCCGACTGGGCTGAGCTAAACGAAAAGACTCACCCAAATGCCAATTCTCCCAAGATGTTCCTTTGCAATTACTGGCGACCGTGTTTTTTGGAAGTGGCCATGATCGCCCCCCCTTCCGAAACACGTCTAAGGTTTGCTTGTCGATCATGATGCATTTGCTGCCATTCATGACCTGGCGCGCAAGGTTCGCGCTGTCGCACAGCGCCCTCCAACCCCAAATTTCGCCACATCTCACATTCATGTCCGCTTCTCAGGGGGCTGCACAGCGGTCACAGGCTGTGTTTTCAGGCCGAAAGGCTAACTTTGCAAATGTCGCTATCTGCACATAGCCGACATCCAAGCTAAGAAATGTTTCTGTTCAAGTCTTCAAGCAGATAAATCTGATTTGATCCGGAGGGCCCAGCCATTGAGCCGGAGGTCTTGCGCTCAATGGGGTGCAATATGCACTAGTCGCATACTGCATCTCCTGAAATTTCTTGTTTGTGCGGTTTGGCGCTTTCTCTCTTTGTTTTTGTTGCGTTCTGCCAAACTTTCATAGTCTTCGTGTTGTTTTTACTGGATATTCGCTAAATTTAGGTTCTGGCGCCGCGAGGCGTGGGGGTTCGAGTCCCTTCACCCGCACCACCTTGATTTCAAACGGAAAATTCAGCTCCTAGCTTGGCGAATTTTCGAAGGTGTTTTTGAAGTTTTACACTTCTTTTTACACTTTGGTTTTTGTTCCTATTCCGTTTTTGTTCTGTTCCGTCGCAGCTGCGCAGTCTTTGAAAGCTGCTTCTGGCCAGCCTGCTGGCGGTACTTCTTGACCATCTCGAGAGATTTGTGCCCGGTTACTGATTGTATCTCTGTGTCTGAACAGCCCGCCTCAGCTAGTTCCTTGGCTGCTGTGTAGCGCCAGCCGTGAATCACGTAGGCCCTGGCTGAAATCGTCTCTCGTATTTCGGACACAAGAAACTGCGGCCGGCGCTTGCTCAAATGCTGAGTGAGGTTCTTTGCAAGAATATGCCTGCCCGCTCTGGGCACCTGCGCGAGATAGGATTGCAGGCGCTCTGGGCAGAAAATGGACAGACGGACTCCTGTCTTTTCCTGCACAACTTCCATGTATCAGCCCTGGAATTGCTCCCACTCCATAGAAACCACATCGCCGATCCGCTGACCGGTCCCGATACAGAGCTCAAAAATGGTCCTCTCTACTGAAAGTCCATGTTTTTCACAGTGGCGCTCGTAGGCTGCGAGTTTTGCTTCTGGCCAGGCTTCGTAGCTGCCACCTTTGAGCTTTTCAACGCCCTGTGCAGGGTTTGCTGTGATCCACTCAAGATCTATAGCATGGCGAGCCAGGATCGATATCTGTTCAACCATTGCATTCGCTTTGCGCCATTGGTCTGCATATTGATCACGGGCTGAGATTACGTCCCGGCGACGCAATTTTGTGAAATCCTTGGTGCCATTTTTTTCTCGGATCAATTCGAGCGTGCGGCGATACTCTGCTTTTGTTCCATCCTTCAATCGCATGAAGCGCGGGGTCTGGTAGTAGCTGACGATAATCGCCTCGAATGTCGTCTTTGCTGTCTTCTTGGCTCTGCCTGTTCTGATTTCCCAATAGGCCCGATCAAACTCTGGGCTGTCTGGGTCGTCTGGAAGCCTGATCCGGGTGTCTCCTCGCCGAAAATACCAATAGTCTCTCCCAGAGCGACGGATGCAGGCGAGGTAGGGCTTGGCGTTTTTCTTTACCATGTGAAATCATCTTCGTTCATTGCATCACCGCTCAACACCGTCTCAAGGTCGGATACTCTCCATCTTTCAAGACTACCCGTGACCGTTGTCCCTCAGCTGTCGGCACCGGCCCGGTGTATCCAGCGCAAGGTGTCAACAAATCGGTCGGCACTCTGGGCGTCGATGGGATAGGATTACTCCCCCGCCCCATACAAGCGCCCAGCAGTGACACCAAGCAAAGCAGACAAAGGCGCATCGCGACCTCCCATTAGGACCCGCTCATCAGAAAGCGCCGCCCAGTACTGGCCTTCAAAATGGACCACTCAAATGGGGTGATCATTCAAATGCCAGGCAAGTTTGACTCAGATCAATGCGGCTCTGGTCGCCCAAGGACAAGTTCGTATCAGTTGTGTAATAGGCACGAGTCATTCGGTTGCGCATCAGCTTTTTGTAGCCAACTTCAAGCATTCCTGCTTGGATACTTGTGACCGCATATTTCAGATGGAGGAAAGAAATGAGTGATCCAGATGTCGTTCAGAATACAAACCCGGATTATACTGTAACACATACTTTCAGTACATCCGACATTGTCGGCACTTTCGACGGCACGTCCGTTTCAGACACTCCGTCGATCATCGACTGGAGCGCAGACCCCAAGGTCACAAAGGGAGGTACGGACCTTTTCCCGATTGATAGTGAGTTTGGTTACCACGTTACCGACTTCGTGGGTGCTGAAGAAAAAGAAATCGATGGCAGCTACACCGAAGGTTGGGCTGGCGATTTGTCGGGAGAGGGCGGCGAACATATTGGCCTCGTTGTGTCCGATGCTCCCACGGACACGTTCCAGACACCGGCTGTTTTGGGAACTTGGCTGTCCGGTTTGGGCGGGAACACGGTCAAGGCATCGCCCGAACACTACTCGGTTATGCAAGAGGTTCTGGTCGGCCAGAAGTTTCCTGAAGATCCTGATGCTCTCTACCCATTGGATGACGATCTGCGCTTGGTTGACTTCGACGGTGGTGTCGCCGGGCCGCTTAACGACTTTTACGCCTACGAGATGACTGAAGCGTTGGAAGAGGCCTTTGAGCACAAGGAACTCGGCACGCCCACAACCGGCTTGTCTATGGATTTCGACCGGGATGGCGCCGCCGAAACCTACCAGACCGGGACGGTGGTTATTGATGGGCTCGAGGTGGCCGCCGTCGATATCGGCGAGGATGGCACCTGGGACATCATTGATCAGGGCCTTAATGGCTACGGAGGAGATGCCGGACTCGTCGATCTCATGGCACCCAACGAAAGTTCTGTCACCAAAGACATCGCATATGGTGACGACTATTCCGTGACGGTAAAAGACGACGGAAAGCTGCTCTACCGGTGGGGCAACACCATCAAAAAGCCCAACGATATTCGCATTGAGGTGGAGATTCCGCTGCCCGATGACTGGTCGCAGGTTGATCCTGCCACTGGATTGCGTCCTCTTTATCAGATCACCGCTGCAGAATTGGCGACATCGCACACGATCACCAATAACCCCAACGATCAGATACGACCCGAAAACTTTGAGAACGAAGCCGCGATCGGCGTTCTGCCCTCGTTCACAGTGGATTCAGTATCCGGCAACCTGGTGTCGACGGACGACTACTATGCCGGCGATGGCTCGTTCTATCCCGCCGGAACCATTCTGCTGGATACCGCGATCCCGGATGATGTGGCCGGAACCTTGCTGGCTGATATTGGTGCCGCGTCCCCAGACCTCTTGGAGGGCTATACCAACGCCTACTACACCACCCTGGACCGTGAACCTTTCACCGCCATCCCTGATGGTTCGGGAGGCTACACTATGGGGCCACGCTGGCGTTTGCAGCCTGACAAATACGGTCAGGATCTGCCGAGCGTTGTCATCCCCAATGACCCAAGCCAGTCGCCACCTACCACCCAGGGTGATCAAAAATATGAGGTTGGTGCTGACACCCTGACAGTTATCAATCTGCTCGATTGGGCAACCGATGTTTCGCCACTGTCGCTCAGCGCGGGCTACATGAATAACGTCGGCAGCGCCAGCGAAGGCCTGAACATGACAGGAAATTTTGATGCCGCATTCTACGTGAAAGGCGACATCAAACCGGCGACTCTGTACAATACCGAGTTGATCATGAGCTACGATAAACTGACGGTCAGTGATGAAAACGTAGCCATCGCGGGTTCTGACTCTGCCGACTATCTTGTCGGACAGGGCGGCAATGCTTTCAGCGGCGGCGCAGGTTCTGACTTGTTCGTTGTCTCTTATGGCGGATATCCCGGAGCAACCTTCAATGACAGCACGATCCTCGACTTTACTGCTGGTGAAGACGTGGTCGGGCTTGTCGGGGTTGGAGCGGACATCATTGAACTCGATACCGCGATGGAATCGACCAATATCGGACAGGTCAGCAATGGCGGAAATCTGGAGATTTCTGTCGACGGGAAGCTCATCGTGACGCTCAACGGTGTGACAGAGGCTCTCGGTGCCGAGAGTTTCTTCACCTCGACTCAATCCGCCTATCCCTCTTTTGGGGGAGCTGGGAACGATTTCTTGGTCGGCACACCAAATGCCGATTACATGGCGGGCTTTGCAGGCAATGACACGATTATGGCGCTGGAAGGCGACGATAACGTCATGGCTGGTGAAGGAGCGGATTCCGTTCAAGGTCAAGAAGGCAACGACACTATCAATGCTGGCGACGGCAACGACTGGGTTTCAGGCGGTGTCGGCGATGACAACGTCTGGGGTCTGACTGGTTTCGACTATATCCTGGGCGATGCTGGCGACGACCTGCTCGGCGGTGGTATCGGCAACGACACCATAAACGGTGGTGACGGTGCGGATCGGATCTGGGGCGGCGCTGACGATGACCGTCTTTGGGGATTGGACGGAGCCGACAAGATCCAGGGCATGGACGGCGCCGACTTGTTGGGTGGCGGTGATGCAAATGACACCCTTGACGGAGGCAACGGCAACGACAAACTCTGGGGTGGCACCGGGGATGATGATCTGACTGGTGGCCTTGGAGCGGATGTCTTCGCTTTCAACACCGGCTTCGGGAACGATACGGTAAACGATTTCCTTTCCGGAACAGACACCCTTTCGCTAAACGAGGATCTGTGGGGTGGTGGACTGACCGCAGCACAGGTGACATCGACTTACGCTGCTGTGTCAGGATCTGATGTTGTGTTCGATTTCGGCGGCGGCAATGAGTTTTTGCTTGTCGGTGTGTCCTCGACTGCCGGACTGGAGGGGGATATCCTCCTGGTCTAGACATTTGATCTCTTCATGGACAAAGGAAAGGGCTTCGATTTCGGAGCCCTTTTCGTTCAATCTGCATGGGTGCAGAGCGCGACAGTAAGGATCACCAACCCGAGGCAGCCTTGATCGGCATGGACCTCAACGCCCCTTTGACCTGACGTGTCTTCATCAGGGCCATTGCAAACCTCTGGCATCGGTATGATGACGGTAGAGCCCTTGGGACAAGGCGCCAGCTGCAAGACCGATACATTCAGTCGTTCCAGCCAATGACGGCAACAGAGCGATCAGATCCGCCGGTTCACCAGGGGATGTCGTTTCTTTGACCACCTTGCCATGAGACGACAGGACGCAGATCCCGATACTCTCTCGAGACAGGTCCAGGCCCACGAATAGTTCAATATTGAAACCCTTTCCCCGAAAAGAAATCTCGCGGGAAAAAAGCGCGGGCACAGATCACGCAGGCCAAGGGCTACGACACAGGACCAGCTGCCAAAGGGCAGGTCTCAACGCTGATTTCTCGCGATCAGCCCCAATACTGAATCTTTGCAAGTCCATGCAGGCGCGCGTATTGATTGCCTTATCCTCCTGGCTGGCCCAGCCCTTAAAGAACAGAGTTTGAAATGGAATTTTTTAACGACTACCTGCCAAAAACTGGCGACAAGGTGATGACCAAATGGGCGCACTACTTTGACATATACTACAGAGAACTCACCCGTTTTCGCCAAAGCCCCATAAAATTTCTTGAAATTGGCGTGTTTCAAGGTGGTTCGCTGCCAATGTGGCGTGAGTTCTTTGCCGAGGGCTCTGGGCTGGTTTTCATAGACATCGACCCGAGCTGCAAAGCCCATGAAATCGAGGGTACGACTGTAAAAATTGGGAGCCAGGCTGATCCTGAGTTCCTGAAAGAACTGATCAACACGCATGGTCCGTTTGATGTCATTTTGGACGACGGCAGTCATTTGTGTAACCATCAAATTTTTACATTCGAACATTTGTGGCCCAGTTTGAACCATCAGGGTGTTTACATGGTGGAAGACGTGCATACCTCTTACTGGCCTGGCTTTGGAGGCGGCTACCGAAACGAGGCAAGCTTTATCGAGTATTCCAAGCGCATCGTAGACCGCATGCACTCTTGGTATACGGACCAGGATGACCTTTTTCCTTTTGATCCAATCGCCCAAGAGCTGCACAGTGTGCGCTTTTACGACAGCATTTGCGTGTTCGAAAAAGAAAAAGAAAAAGAAGCCCCCATGTCCTTGACGATACAAAATGGCAAGCTGCTCGGATCGCGCAAAGTTCTGTCAGGAAGAGGGAGGAAATCCGTTTTCGCGAACAAAGATGATGGCTAGGCCATGTTGACAAAAGGGATTCCCACTGACGTCTTGAGCCTCCCCCAAAAAAGTTGTCCGCGCCTATGACTAGGAAACCGGAGGGCCATCGATGGTGACTAAGAGACCCTCGCGCCGACGTGCCTGCATTGATCCATTGATCATGTGCGCAGTCAGATGAAGGACACTGTGCGGCGTGTATACCGCGTCCTGGGTCATCCATCATATCCTGAGCCATCCATTTTATTCTGATCCGGGCTGATGGCTCGCCGATGCACTACCACGCGATGGCTCGTGTCATGGTGCGAGAGCGAATGCGACTGGGTCTTATGGCCTTCGATCAACACGCGCTGCGCTATCGCGGCGTGATGGAGTTGGCATGGGCAGATGGCTCTGATGATGAAATTGCCAGCTTTAGCGGACACACCACCAAAGCAATGATTCAGAAATATGCAGGGGAGGCGAGGCAAATCATGCGTGCCAGCCAAGCAGCGGCAAAACGCAGATGAACAGAGCGAGACCAGAACGTAAACATGATACCAAAGGTGATACCCCAATGAGAACGCTAGATGCTAAGTCATTGAAAGTATTGGAGGCGAGTACCGGAACCGTCGCGATTCTGATAAATCTTTAAGTTTCAATTGCTTAATCGCTATTTGAGACTCATGGTTAGTGTCCATGTTAGTGGGGCAAATATGTTCAAATCGCTCTTCCAACTGTGCCAAGGACTTCAGGGGGTGGGTTGCGAGGTCTCCGGAAGTAAAACTTATTCCGCGTCGATTCTTGTGACTTTAGGTTGATAGCCAGCGGAAGATGAAGTTGCGGGAGCGACTTGGTTGACCGCGAAACGCGCGATCCAACTATCAAGCATGACATGCGCTGCCACAAAAGACGTAGTCGGATTGAGATCATGTTTGGCCAGTTGAAAATCTGGCAACGTGTGGCAAGACAACCGTGGGCATTGCTGACATAGACGCAGCAGATTGAGCGGGAAGTCACTCAGCCTTTCGTTGATCTTCAGGACCACAGCGGTCAATGTCCCCCGTGAGAAATTGAGCAGAAAGTCATTTATGTCAGATGCATATTATAACTCGTCTATTCCAGATTTCGTGAATGAAGCGCCCGAGGCCATCTTAGGAAAGCTGACCTTGAGACATCATCACGAGCTGGAACACCAGCAACGAAAAGCCTGGTGCGAACAAATTCGCATTTTGCAGGACCAATTCTTGGGCCTTCTACATGGGCATCTATTTTTCGAACTTATTATTCCGCGTATGGGGAAGCGAGCTGACTGTGTTGTAATTCTATCAGACACCATATTTGTCATCGAGTTCAAGGTGGGCTCAACGACATTTGATCGACATGCTATTGACCAGGTCCACGATTATGCTCTTGATTTGAAAAACTTCCACCTTGGAAGTCATAACGTTCATATCGTACCGATCTTGGTTGCGACGAATGCTAAAAGCGATCGGACTGAAGTCGACTTTGCAGCAGACTGTGTCGCCACACCTTTGCTTCTTGGTTCAACTGAAATTAGCGTTACGCTGTTGAAGGTCGCCAATCAATCGGAGGGGATGGCTATCGATTGCGATGATTGGCAAGCAAGTGGTTATCACCCGACGCCAACGATAATCCAGGCGGCGCAGGCTCTCTATCAAAAACATGATGTAGAAGAGATATCCAGGTCTGATGCAGGTGCAAAGAATTTGCAGTCAACTTCCAGGCTCATCTCTGAGATCATTGAAGCGTCCAAGCGTGAAGGTCGAAAATCAATCTGCTTTGTTACAGGTGTTCCAGGAGCGGGGAAAACTCTAGCGGGTCTTAACATTGCTACTAGCGAGCAGAGGGTCACGAGGATGAACACGCTGTATTTTTGTCCGGAAATGGACCTCTAGTAACAGTGTTACGTGAAGCACTGGCACGGGATCAAGCTGCCAGAACGGACTCTAAGAAGACAGATGCTTCACGGGAGGTTCGTAGCTTTGTACAAAATATTCATCATTTCAGGGATGAATATCTCCGTGATCCATCCGAACCATTTGAAAAAGTTGTTGTTTTCGATGAAGCGCAACGGGCATGGACCCGTGAGCAAGCCTCAAAATTTATGCAAACAAGACGGGGGCTGACAAGCTTCTGTCAATCTGAACCGGAATTTCTTATTGGCGTCATGGACCGCCACAAAGATTGGTGCACAATCGTCTGCTTGATCGGTGGTGGCCAGGAAATCAATACAGGAGAAGCCGGACTGCTTGAGTGGCTCAGCGCTTTGAAAACGGGTTTCCCAGACTGGGAGATACATGGATCTGCGTTGCTGGGTGATCGCCATTACACGATCGACCCAAAGGCTGTTGAGCTTCTTAAAGAGCCCACAATTATACTTCATTCCGATCTACACTTGGCGGTTTCGATGAGGTCATTTCGAGCGGAAAGATTGTCGTCTTTCGTGTCCCAACTACTTGACTGCAATTCAGGTGAAGCAGCAAAAACCCTTGCCGAACTTCTGCCCAGGTACCCAGTCTGGGTGACGCGAAATCTCAATGAAGCGAAATCTTGGCTTCGGTCGGTAGCCAGAGGAAGTGAACGAACAGGACTAGTGGCATCATCGGGAGCCCATAGACTCCGGCCTGAGGGAATACACATTAAGTCGCCAATTGACACAGAAAGTTGGTATCTAAACGATAAGTCTGATGTACGTTCTTCTTACTATTTGGAAGATGTTGCTACAGAATTTTACGTGCAGGGACTCGAAGTCGATTGGGCTGGCGTGTGCTGGGATTGCAACCTTCGATACGTCGACAGTCGTTGGGAACATAACGCTTTCAGGGGCAGTAAGTGGCAATCAATAAATGCAAAAGACCGGCAACTCTTTCTGCTCAATTCATACCGTGTCCTACTGACAAGGGCTAGGCAAGGGATGGTCATATTCGTACCTGAAGGAGACCAGAGCGACCCCACACGACTACCTGAATTCTACAATGGAACGTATCAATTTCTTGTCGACTGTGGTGTGCCAACAAATCCGGTGCATGTTGAGCCTAGTATGTCATTCACGGCATAATGTACCGACTAGGGTATGGGAAGGTCACTCATCTCTTTGTCTGTCGTTATGGCTATCACTTCCAGTGAATCCAATCAAAAAATCCGAGAAAATGTTGGTCACATTTCTGGATTGCAGTCTAAACTCAATTGTTCTTGTAGGTTGATTCATTTGATACAGATTCAGCCAAGGTTTGGGGCTGAACTCAGGTTTTTAGAAGCCGGTCTTAACGACGTGGTGCCGCTCTAGATAGCCCAGATAGGGTACTTGTGGGATACATATACCAGGCCATCACCACTTGGCGCAGTAAGATGCAGGTTACTACATTAAGTGTATTGAGTTATATGAAAAGAAGTTGTTAACGGATTTTTTGGAGTTTGTTTCGGTCGGATAGCAGTTTGCCCTTATCTCAGTCTATCTGTTCATTGGCAAAATTGGATCAACAAATGCAGATAATAATGGTGCGTCAGATATGAGTAAGAAAAAAAGCGCTTGTCCTTTCTGTAAGGAAGAAATTCAATCGGGGGCTACGGTCTGCAAACATTGCGGGTCAAAATATACAAGCAACTCTCCTATGGGGTGTCTTTTTGTGATTGGCTATCCTTTTATACTTGTGGCTTCCAGTCTTATTTCGCTGGAAGTTTTTTCTGTGTTTCTAATTGGGGTTCCATTTTTTGCGTTGTACTTGATGTTCACATCAAGTTGGAAACGTGGAGGGAAATGAAAAAAAATCCAAAAAATGGGTGAGGTTCAAAGTTTTTTTGCATAAATATAGTTAGTTGCGGCAACTTGACTAGTTGCACCTCCGAGCATAAGTGACGCGGCCTATTTTTCACATATGTCACTGTTAGATCATGACCCATTTCTGCTTTCTTTAGTCATATGGTGTGCCTAAAAATTTTGAAATGAGGTTGCAATTTCTTATTGGATATGGTATTTATTACCCTCTCGCGGATCAATCGACCAGCCTTTATGGCGAAGCGAGAGAACTCATCCGATACCATCTATAAAATTTCCTCGCTCTGCCTCCTTGGAGAGCGTAATGTATAGTTGCATCTTATAATAACACAATAGGGAGAATAAATGAGATAAATGAAATTTTTAAATGAAATTGGGGAAGAAGGGCGATTTGTATCAATAATTGAAAACCAAATTCAACAAATAAGTGATCGGATGAGTATAAGCCAACCTAACGGTGGCTACATGAATCCGAAACTCTACTTTCTAACATCTGTCTACAATGAAACTTCTTTGATTATGTGTCCGAACAAACGGCTGGAATATGTTGAGGGCAGACAGAAATGTTTGTTTATGAGAATTATGGGGGCCACCGTTTCAAGATACATGAAACCCAAAAATCGTTATAAACAGCCAGTATCTATTGATTTTTTTGATTTTCCAGGCACTCGAAGAGGTGGCAGAGACACTCTTTCCTTGCCGCATGTTCACTCTGTGCTGCTCATCCATCCAGAGACTGATGAGAAGTTTAATCAAGCCAGGACGAATGATTTCTGGATCATAAATAGACCTGATCTAAATCGTCGGATACGAAGTCTAAAATGCCTGAATATTGAAACAAAAGAAGATCTTACAAGGATTGTGGGATACTCCTCAAAGTTCTTTAGAAACCCGACTTACCCATTCAATCAGTCGCTTCTACATGAGCGTCTCTATAACAGTCAGGGCGGAGAAATGCCTTTATGTGGTGTCGGAAAGTAATCGAATAAGAGTTTAACGGATTTAGGAAAGAAAGAAGCGAAACCTCGCTGTCTGAGGTTGGTTGAGTTTTTGCATGAATAAGTTGTTTTTAGAGAAGACAACGTCAAAATGTTCTCGTTCTCCAGTTGCCTATCCAGGCTCTTCTAATGATCGACACCTAAAGGTGGCAACGGGGTCAACTTACTACAGATCGATAAAGATTATGACCCCATCTCTTGGTTCTTTAACAGCCGGTAAACGGATGCCCGGCTAACCCCCAACTCTGTTGCGATATTTGTTGCACCTTTGCCTTGTGCGGCCAGTTTCTGGATGATGGTTGGATCTATTGATGCCTTCCGCCCCTTATAGACGCCGCGTTGCTTGGCCTTTGCGATCCCTTCGGCTTGACGCTTGCGGATCATGTTGCGTTCGAATTCGGCAAAAGCGCCCATCATTTGCAGTTGTAGATTAGCAAGTGCGTCGTACTGATCGCTTGAAAAAGTCAGATTTTCGGAAAGAAACTTTACGCTCACCTTTTTGTCGTTCAGTACCTGGACTATTTCTTGAAGGTCCCGAAGATCACGTGCGAGGCGGTCGATTGAATGCACAAGAACCTCATCGCCTTGTCGAGAAAATTCGATCAACGAGTTCAACGATGGCCGATCTGCTGACGACTTCCCCGAAATCTTCTCTTCGAAAAGTTTGTCTACCTCACCCAAGTCCTGGCGATCTAGGTTCTGGTCGAGTGTTGAGACGCGTTTGTAACCTATCTTCATTGAAACCTGCTATGTAGTGTTTTTTGCCTCTAAAGTCTAAATGGATTCGTATTTTTTGTCAAATACCGGCCTTAAAAACACACTGAAATGAAATTCTTGGAGTGTATCGATTGGGTAGAGCCAACCGTGACACTCGTGCCTTGCCTGATGTCGGTTCAGCGTAAGGAGCGTAGTTAGCAAATTCAGCCTTTCAGCTCGATCAGAAAGTACATCATGCGCGCAGCGCCGCGAACCAAAGCAGAGGGTCTTGCAATCTGGGGCTGCAGAGCGCAGCCTACCCCAAAAAAGGAGAGAGCTTTGGTAAAGAGTCTTCTGGATTGGGCTGAAGAGCAAGAGCCGTGGGTTGGTGACAGTCTACGTCGTATAGCTGATACATCAGATCACGCGGTCATCGAAACCGATTTCAAAGCGATATGTGAAAACGTCAAAGCCGCCGCCGGAATCCGAGGTGCCGTAGCGAACGTGATCTCTCTTCAATCGGAGCACATTTATGGCATAGAGACAGACAAACCTCGAACGGTACTAACCCAAATCGGACCTGTCCAAAACATTGATCGCTTGGCGAATGATCAAAAACTCAGATTTTCGCCAAGTGGAATTACCTTGATCTATGGGGAGAATGGCAGTGGAAAAAGTGGCTATACACGCATTGCGAAGCGCCTATGTCGAAGCCTTGAAACCGATGAGCTGCGAGGGAACATATACTCTGAATTCGAGGGTCCGAAACGTGAAATAGTCAAATACTGTGTTGGTGACGAAGACCTTACCACAATCGAATGGGACCCCAGTACCCCCCCACCGCCGGTCCTTCGGCAGGTATCTGTTTTCGATAGTCACAATGCGCGACTTTACGTCGACCGAGGAAATAAGATTGCTTACCTGCCGACAGAGTTGGCGATCTTGGAGCACCATGGTGAAGTCTGCAAGCGCATTGAGGGTATGCTCAGGCAGCGGATCAAAGAGCTGACTGAAAGAGTGAGGGCGGCCCTCCCTGCAGGCTACACGCCAGATTCAGATGTCAGCATCATGCTCAGAAAACTGAATCCTAAGGCATCAGTTCTGCCAACTGAGGCCCAGCTAGAGTCCCTTTCAAAGCTCTCGGACAAGGAACAGGAAACTCTTTCCACTCTGGAAAGGGAACTGTCATCCGATCCTGTCGCGATGGCCGATGTCAGACGCCGCGCCATCCCTCTCCTCGAACGTGCCAACCAGAGGTTTGAGGAATGCTTAGCGGCATACTCCGACGAAGTCGAACAACGACTCGGCAAAGCCCGTATCGAACTGCAAGACGCAAGCAACGCTGCTCGTCTCGCTGCGAAAATGCAGTTTACTGGTGAGGTTCTGCCGAACGTGGGAGAACATGTGTGGAGAATTATGTTCGACGCTGCCCGTGAATTTGTTACGAACGGGCACGAGCCTATTACTGAACGGCTGCCCGAGCACGTAGGCGATCACTGCATGTTGTGCCAGGAGCCACTTTCGATAGCAGGATCTGCTCGCATTAAACGTTTCAATGACTTTGTTGCTGGGGAGGCAAGCAAGCGAGCAGATTTGGCACGAAAGGCGCTAGACGAGGTTGTTTCGAGCATTGAGGCAGCAAAGCTTCCTCAAGCGGATACTGTACGTGACGCGCTCGTTGAATATTCTAAAGATACGGTTGAGCGAAAAGAGATCGTCAAGAAAATTGCCGCTGCGCTCGATGCTCTTGCCCAACGCCGTGCAAGCCTATTGTCAACAGAAATATCGCTCACTCAGCAGCCCGACCTCTCCCACTTGATACAGTCAATTTCGACGGAGCTGAGCGCCCTTGCAGAAGAAGCCGCTGAGTTTGAGAAACAAGCTTTGCATAGTGAAGTTCTCGACAAAAAGCGTAAACAGCTCGCCAACCTGAAAGATCGCACCAAACTCGCGAACGATTGGGAGACCGTCTTGCAGCGGCAGCGTGATCTTTCGTTGATCAAGGAGCGTGAAGCTTGCTTAACGCTTGTGGCGTCACTCCCTATTGCGACCCAGATAACTGCACTTCGCAAAAAGTTGGTCACAGCCGAGCTCCAGGACAGAATAGCCCGCGAGATTAAGGCATTGGACCTTACTCATTTACCTCTGGAAGTTTCAGATACCAGCTCAGGTGGCCAAAGTCTTTTCTCTGTTGGGCTTCAAAGTGTGCAAAAGGCAAAGTCGCAGAAAATTCTTTCTGAGGGGGAGCAGCGCGCATTGGCTCTGGCGTGCTTTTTGGCTGAGATTGGGGATGAAAATGTCGAATATGGCATTCTTTTGGATGATCCTGTTTCTTCTTTGGACCACAAGCGAATTCGGCAAGTCGCGCAGAGATTAGTTGCGGAAGCGCGCAAAGGGCGCCAAGTAATCATCTTCACGCACAATATCGTTTTCTTTAACGAAGTCGTTGGTGAAGCAGAGATTTCCGGAAGCAGTGCCCCCTTAATCAAAAGCGTTGTGACGAAGACCCTTGCAGAAGGGTTTGGCGTCATTTCTGAGGATAGCGAGCCGTGGATTGCGGACGTGAGAGGGAGGATGCCTCCATTGGAAAAGCGACTCAAGGAACTTCGCCAATTCGACGACCGAAATACGGATCAGTATCGCCGAAGAGTAGGGGATTTCTACTCCGACCTTCGTGAAACATGGGAACGTGCAGTTGAGGAGCTTGTGCTTGCTAAGACTGTTGCCCGCTTTGATCCAAGGGTCCAAACTGGCAGGCTACGCGACGTCGAAGTTACTGACGATATGTACAAAACGATCTATTCCGCGATGACTAAGGCATCCGAGCGTTCAGGTCACGATATGGCGGCAGCGAGAGATATTCCGCTACCGTCTCCAGATGAGATGACAGAAGACCTTCAGGTTCTGAAGGGCTTTCAGAGTACACACAAAGCACATGTTACCGCATTAAGGAAGAGAAGGAAGGTGTTGGAGGCTCCCGAAAAGGCGATACTTGTGTAGTCTGGTGACCTGCCCCCGCGAAACCCCTCGCCATAATGTAGATTCTGCCCCAGCTAGAAGGAACCTCCTAAAGCTGAAGGCAGCGGTGGCGACCAAAGATGAGAAGTGCCTTAAACACTCCAACCTGCCTTCGGAGATTTCAATGGTAACAGAGAACGAATTCAATCTCATGAGGTGGTCTAGCACAATCCCTCTGTGCGACGATCTGTGGTTCGGCATGCAAGTCAGAAATATCGCAATAGTCGATTTCACAGTTCTCAGAGGAATTGAAAGCGAAGCGGCTCAAGCGTTTATTGAGCGAGAGCGCACCCCAACAGATATTTTGTTGCCCCTTTCCGCACTTAGCCAAATGTGGATTTTCAGTGTCTACGAGTTTTTGCGCACATGGCGCCAGCGGGCAAAACAAATCATCGAAGCTGCCGAGAAAGTGGCAGCAATTGATGAAGAAGGTCGCACGACAACTCTAAGTGAAATAGTCGAGGCGGCGAAAGAAAAAGAGCGTATGGTCAAGAATGCGCCAACTTGGCACTCCCTCCATCTCGAGCAAGTCACTGATTGCGCCTTTATTGCTTCCGTGCGCGAATTTTGGGACTTTTCGGAACCGATTTTTCGCGAAGCTGAGGCGCTAAGGGTGACACTTGCAAAGCACGAGATACCCAAAACGAGAGGGCTCGTCGCGGAAGCGCCGGGATACGGACGAATGAACCACTTTACCGGTTCGATGTATTGGTTTGTCACACTGAAAGATGAGAGTCAGGTCCAAATCGACCGTCGTAAGCTTGCTGACGCCTTGTTCCGGATCAACGAAAGCTCCTAAGGCCGGTTTCACACAGTTGGGCATTCCTGCCAGTTTGCAATGGTCGTGATACCGCTTCTCGTTGCCTCTAGTGCTGCCCGCAGCATGGGACGTAGTGAGCCAGGGCGAAGGCATGTCTACTTTCGGCAAGAGGGCTAGAGTATTTCGCACGGGCAGCACGTGTGGCGCTCGCAGCCATTTCCATGACCGCTCCCGGCAGGCTGCCGAACTGCTTCCCGTAGAGTTCGCTTTCGTATTGTGTTCAGGGTTAACTTCCTTTCCTGGGTGCTAGCCATGGGTGCTGAACCTTGTTTACAGCTTCGTATTTGACCTTAAGAGATGGCCCCGATCCATAGGTGCTTGCCACGTCAGATCCGGAGTGTCCGGTGATAAAATCGTTCGTCTCCTTTGAAACTCCAGCATCGCGCAGGAGGTCCTTAAGCGTACCCCGCAATGAGTGAAGAACCTGGCTCTTGTGTTTGTTTGGTACTTTTTTGATGAACTCACCAAGAACGCGTGACGCTCGGTTGCTGGCTTTTCCGTCGGCATCTAAGGTGTAGTCAAATAGGCGTCCTGAACCGCGTGGTGGAAGGGTAAGGCAGTCGGGCAGTGCGACGAGGCGCGCGGACGCTTTGTTTTTTACGATGGCATCTGACAGATCGAAGTACCTTATTTCGTTCAGCTCTTTAACTTGATCCCATGTCAATAGGGCGGCTTCGTCCAACCTCATCCCGGTTGTAACAAGTATTTCTAGAAGAAGGCGCTCTTGCTCGGGCATTTTCATTGCGAACAGTGCGTGAAGCTGAGTGGGTTCGAAGGGTTTATAGTGCTTTGTTTTAGTTCCAAAATCGCTGAGGTTCAGGTGTGCCAACGGGTTTGCGGCAATAGTTCCTTCCTGCTCGCACCAAGTAAGCATCGCTGATACTGCGCTTATAGTGCTCCTGATCAAAGAGTTGGACTTCCCGTCAGATTCCAATTCCCAGGCTAGGTCGTACGCCATGGATTTCTTAACTTCGGTAACACATGGGTCCCTCGACGATTTAATGAACGTCTTGATTTGCCGCTCAGCTGCGGTCTTTGACTTTATCTTACGACTTTCCCACTTTTTGGCGGAAAGGTAGCAGTCAAGAAGTTTGCTTAACGAGGTATCGCTAGCTCTTTGCGCAGGAATACCAGCACTATCTTCTGATGACGAACTAGCCAAAATGGTAGCGAACTGGTCTTCGGGTTCCCTGAACTGATCAACAAAAATTTGTAGGTCTTCTTGAAAAAAGGCTTCGGCAACTGGTTGAAGGTCGCGATGAGTTTCGGTTGGCTTAGATAGTATGAAGCCACCGCCCCATGATGCTTCCCTGGCAACACTTTCAATCATATGGAGAAGCTGACTTCTCCAAGGGGTGTCGTGGCGGAACTCATGCCGAATATTATGAGGACGTACTTCACCTGACCCGTCGGACAATGCGTCTACAGCCGTGTCCACCAAGGTTTGCATGATGTCGTAGTAACGCTCTTCCTTCTTCTTTTTAGCGCGGTGCTCTTTAAGCGCCTTGCGTGAGGCTTCCTTGCGCGCCTCAACATCGAACAGTTGGTAGATTTCTTGAGCGATAGCGTGTTGTTTGCGTTCCGCAAGCTTCAGATCCGAAGTCCCAGTACTCCTGCGAATTTGCTTCTGTTTGAATAGGTGCTCCAACGGTTTGGGCACAGTCACGGAGACTGCAAACTTGCGCTTAACTAGGATCAAAGAGCTCGGATGGTATTCCAATGTAATGGCCGATTTAGTGTCCAACTTAGTGTCCACTTTACAGCTATCTTCCTGTTTTTCAATGATCTTGAACGCTTAGGAGATAGTGGAGGCGAGTACCGGAATCGAACCGGTGTACGCGGATTTGCAATCCGCTACGTCACCACTCCGCCAACTCGCCTTTTGACCCAATCTGTGGCACGTGGTGTCCTGCCACACAGTCTAGGGGGTGTTTATTTGTGTTCCTTTGTGTTCGCAAGAGGCAAAATGACAATCCAGACCGAAAATACATGAACCTGATCCTGTGCCCATTTTGGCGTTCAATGCGGGTGAAATGCTGAGAGGTGTTTATTCTTTGACAGTTACCAGCAGTGGGGCAGCATGTTTGTCACGCTCTATTCAGGAAAACAGCTGTCGACTCCGTGCCCTGTCGTAAAACATCGCACCGGACCTTATGCAGTGTTGGGTTGCTCCTGCTGCCTTGTCATGCCTGCTCACAAGCCTGGTATCTCACAGGTCAGGCACAGTGTGAGTTTTTGTTGCGACATAAATGAATGCAGCTCAACAGGGCCGAAAGCATCGCCGATAACCTGGGCCACGCCGGACGGGAAACGGCCGAGCAATAGAGGCCTGGACCGTAATGCGTTCCTGCGGCGCATTTGGTGGAAGATCCTGCTTGCAAACTGGAAAGCAGCGCGCCGGAATTTTAGTACCCAGTCAGCCACGCATCGAGACGGGCTGCCCGCGCTTGCAATTGCTCTTGTTTGAGCTCTTCAGACGTCTGCTCGTTTCAAAGTCGTTTTTCTTCAGTGCGAGATCTTTCGCGCTTTGTTGCAGGACAGGCCGAGGCTGCAGGCACGAGCTGCACTGGCGGTTTCTAAGTATCGGTGCTTCACGCGCCCATTCCTGCTTTCGTTTCAGGAAACCGAAGATGGCCAGGGCTGTGGCTTAAGTCTCAAAAGGGTTCTGGCTGCGTGGCGCCAGGACGCGGCGAGCCTTGTAGGTGTCTTTCAAGGAAGTGAAAGCTGTTTGGGGGGCGATTTAAACATTCAGGCAATCTACTGAATTAACATTTTAAAATTTGTATTTTGGCCCGTGCAGCAGGGTAGGTGTTGGCGGCGGGACAGCGGTCGATTGCAGCAACGCCCTGCGGAGTACTGAGTTGCTGTAATCGCAAATTGGGCTCTGCGACGGGGCTGCCCTGGCAGGTCCTCAAGGTGCGGCTTTGATTTTTATGAATTCGAAGACAGGGGGCAGGGGGGATGGTAGATTTTTCACGGTGGGGATTAATGCGCCCATAAAGGGCAAAACGAACACTTTGCGGAGGTGCTGAATTGCATGAATCGAACCTAATTGATCTATCGTATGCCTGCTTGAAGAAATTGAAATCCGATGGTCTGGAATTGGAGGTGCTGTCTGATCTGCGGGCGTTTGAGGGCCGAATGGCCAAAATCGGAAAAGCGCCTAATCACCCGATGATTTCACCGGATTGGCATGATTTCAGCTCTTCAGATGCCTTCTCAATGATCTTTAGGCAAGGAGGACAGGACATTGGAGGGGTCGCCGCCCGTCACCTTGATCTTGGGGATGACAGCCTGGCTCAGCATTGGGCCTCTAGCTATATGCGTCTGTATAGTGACGGATCATCCGTCCCTGTTGGACGGTTTTCGACCGTGGCAGGCCGGGAGATCACTGGAAAAGTCGTCTACCTCGGGGAGTTGTTTTTGCGGAAGGGGAGCCGCAATGGAAGCGTGTGCTGGAGGCTTATCTTTCATTTCCTTTTTGCGCTGTGTTTTTTGAAATGGCATCCCGAATGGATATACGGCTTTGTCCGCCAGCCGGACGTCATGAGCGGAAAGGCAAGCCGCTATGGCTTTACCCGGCAATATATCGGACCACAGGAATGGAGCCATCCGCCGGCCACGCGCAGCTCGAACGAGTATTTGGTAGCAATCCCGCGGTTTGATTTATTGGATGCGGCGTCGTTCTATTCCAGGAACCCTGAATACCTTTTGCCTCAGGCGGGATCGGGTCAGGCTGGGAAGCAGTAGCTCAGGACAAACTTGTCTCCGCGGGGGCTGGCAACTGGCAGTTGCAGTCGAAAATATTCAACTTCGATCGGTGCAACCTTCTCGGGGAGGGGAATGCTGACCCCGATCGGCGAGGAGAGAGCAGTCTCTCCCGTGGTGGAGACCTCATAGTAGCTTTGCACCAGGGCCAGGCGCGCGGCGTCGTCAAATGTCTCAACCAGTTTTCTCAGGGCGTCCGGGCTTGTGGTTCCGAGCTTGCGGGCGGCAAGACTTTTGCCGCCCACCTCAAAGGGCTCGACCATGCGGTCGGCGATGGCGGGGCTGCGGATGATGTCAAAGTGCTCTTGCAGTTGTTCGTGTCCGATAAGGACGCCACCCTGTTGGTGCCACCAGCGCAACAGCAGAGGCACAAAGCTGTCACCAAGCGTGCCTTTTGTAAATTCGTCTGCAAAATATAGCTTTTGGCGCGCCACCCGCATCACATCCGACAACACGCGTGACGCCTGTTTGTTGACTTCGAGTTGGTAGTTCGGGTCGGGGGTCAGCGACAGGGTGTCATCGCGACGCATCAGGGTTTAAAAGGTGATACCCAGCTCGGTCGCAAGCTTCATTGATGTGAAGACACCTGGGTCGCTGGTGCGACCTGCCAGCACCCCTGAAAGGTACGAGCGATCCTTGCCGAGCGCCTTTGACAGGGGGCCGAGATCGCGACCGGACGCTGTGATAAGCTCCCGCCAGTGTTCGATCATATCCCTGGTCATCATAACGGCTCACCGGTGTTTATTTACAACGCATGTGTCGTCATAGTTGACTGCGATCGGGCCTGTCAACAAAGTGCTGCATTGCCACACCCTCAATTTGGGACGCTCTATTGCGACCTGTGGTGTCCTGAATTTTTCCCGGCTGTTCCTGGATATCTAGGCGGGCCGGAGGACTTGTTTAAAGACTGAGAGCGTACTTAATTATGTGCCAAAAAGAAGCTATTTCTCTTCTGAGCCAGATTGGTTTGGAGCCAACCGGACAGGCGAGAGAAGACCTTTTGCAGATTTTAGCAAGAAATCCCGCTCTGCCGGAGATAGTTGATGCCATAGTGCTAGCAACTCTCGATCTGCGTCTGACGCAGATTGAGTCATTCCTGGATAAAAGAAATTATAAATTCGCGGAGCCTCGCTTGCTTGAACAAGGCGGGTACCCGTCAAAATCTTGCTGATTTTATCCGGTGAAATGCCTGTTGCCCGCGATAGCTGTGCCTTGGCACCGCGCATTCCGTTCAGGTGGCGTTGCAGCCAGTTTTTGTCAATCTCTTCAATCGCTGTCATAAGGAGATAATCGCGATAATATGAAAAGAGACAAATTTCACACCCGGTTTTGACCAAAATTGCGAACCCCGCCAGCACGCTGTCGCGGCTGGTCCTGGCCTGTCGCGGCTGACGCGTCGCCTTATTGCGCCGCGCCGCGCAGGATGGCCTGCGAAATCAGCTGTGCAATCGCTGGAAAGGTTCCAAGGGCGGGCAGGGTTCCTCCACCAAAATCAGCCTCCAAAAGAGCTGCGGGAATGTCCTCTTTCACGTGATCTCCGGACTGGGCAAAGAACGGCAGGCAGAGGCTGCCTTGGGGCATTTTTACCGCCGCCTCGGCAATGGTGGGAGATTGCTCCACATAGCCGGTTGATATGGCGCAGTCTGGCATCAGCGGGCGTAGGGCTGCGGCAAAGGTCTCGGTGGCCTCTGCGGCCTTTGGGCCGCGTGCTGACCCATGGGCCGCCAAGAGTATCGCGGGCTTGGCCACGGCCCCCGCTGTTGTTGCCTGTGCCTTGATCTCATGGCGCAATATCTCACTGGTGAGCTGCGGCAGATGTGGATCCTGACCAAAGGGAGGGAGGATACGATGCCGGAACGCGCCCAGCCTCTGGGGCAGCACCTGCGATGTAAACCAGCCGCTGGCCATGAAGAACGGATAGACGAGGGCGCCATCCGCCATCACTTGTTCTAGACGATCCCGGGTTGCCAGTGTCGCAGAGCGCAGCTCCCAGTCTGGCAGGAAGCCCGCGACCTGTTGTGCCCATGCCGCCAGAGAGTGTTCCGGGGCTTCGGGATCAGAGGGTTGGCCATGGGCGGTCAAAACGACGATTTTTGAGGCGGAGCGCATAGGCTGGGTAACTTCTTTTCTGGATTGAGAGCGCCGGTCTGGAAGGCACGCTTTTGGGGCAGGCTTTGGTGGGTATGCTTTGGGTGTATACTGGGGCGGCGATGGGCGTGGAAGCCAATTTAGCCGGTTTTGAACAAAGCTGATATGCCGTTGCACCCTCTGTCTGATCCCCGCGTCTCTGGCGCGCCCTATTCAGGCTTGCTGATCCAGCAACATGGCTCTGCTTCCTCCGTCGCGCCACAGGTTTTGGAACGGCTAAGGTGCCCACAAAATTGCGAAAACTACATTTTTCCACAGGGAAATCCTGGTTAAGCCCCTTCAAACCTAGGCCAGAATCCAGATCATTGCAGGCCTTTTCTGAAGCGGGCGGGCAGGTGGCCCCAAGCGCTACCTCACGCCTGGGAACCCCCTCAAGCGTGATGTGCAAAAAGCTCCAGATTTCACCTGAAGCGCCCGTTACATGCCTTGACGCCCCTATGGCTATCAAATATGAGATGTACCTGTTGAGCGGGCGTTGTGTAATGGTAAGACCTTAGCCTTCCAAGCTAATGACGCGGGTTCGATTCCCGCCGCCCGCTCCAGTATTTCCCCGAAAACATTGAATAATTCGCCTTGTAGCGCATTTTGATCCCCACTCTGACTGTCGCTTGAAACGGCATACAGTTTGTCGATCTGCGCGACGGAAAACACAGGGCGAGCGCCTGCGTATGGGCGCGCGCCGCGCTTGTGTTCACCAGCGCCTGCTTGTGCCCTGGTCTGTTTAACGCGGAACGGTCAAAGATCACTGTGGCGGAGCAGTTGAAACGGGCGGGGCTTGAGGCTGTGGAGCTGCGCGTTGCCCTAACTTTCTTTATTAATTTGCTATGGCGGGTAGTGGCCAGGAGGGGCAAGTCCTGCGCTGGTTTTTAACTGACATGTTGCGCGTCGGACAGGTCAACCGTACTGATGGATCTCAGCGTATCATATTGACTGATTTGCATGGTATGGTGTCACAGCCTGGTGCGTCATTTGCCAATGCGGTGTTCGAAGTGAATCCAGAGGGTCAGATCACCGATACTCGTATGCCTGAAACGGGGCCAGAGGGCGCATCCATCCGAACCGAGATGGTGGCGATCTGGAATGGGGGCTATTCAGGGGGGCAAACCAGATCAGCCGAAAAAAACCGATTGCTGACAGCTGTCATGCAACTACTCTGTGCTGAACATGCTGTGATTGTTGACATGCTCCGGGGTGTTGTTGGGTCGTCAAGGGGCGGTATCTGCTGCTTGGGCGTCCCTAATCGTGCGGTGAATCGCGACAGAGAGATCATTTTGCGACACAGGTTTTGTTAAGACGTTGTATTTTCCGGATGTTGCCAGATCTTCCAAAGCGTCTCCTGCATAGCCTGTAATCAGCAAAACGGGTATATTGCTGTCCAGGGCATCGACGGCTCTGGCAACATCCGTGCCCTGGATGGGGCCAGGCATTACAACATCGCTGATAACCAGATCGAAGGTCTGATCGCGGGCGAGATGGCTTAGCGCCTCTTGCCCGGAGGTTGCGGTAACGACATCGTATCCAAGAGTTTTAATCTGACGAGACAGCGTCGGAAGCAACATCTCATTGTCCTCTATCAGCAGAATTTTCCCGCGACCAAGTTTCGGCGGGGTGGCGGTATCGGATGCTATTGCCTGCAGGCTTGCGTCCTGCGCTGCCGGAAACGTCAATTCTATCGTCGTGCCCGCATCAGGCGCGCTGGTGATCGTAAGATCTCCGCTGGACTGCTTGACAAAGCCGTGCACCATCGCGAGCCCCATCCCAGAGCCCTTGCCGACTTCTTTTGTGGTGAAAAAAGGCTCGCACACCTTTGCGCGGGTCTCTTCGGTCATGCCGACACCAGTGTCGCTGATTGTGATGCGGACCTGCTTTTGCTCAGTAATTTCAGGCCCGGTGCCCGGGCTGGTGACATTTGCACATGAAATCGTCAGCGTGCCGCCCTGCGGCATGGCGTCCTTTGCATTCAAGGCGAGATTCAACAAAGCGTTTTCCAGTTGGCCGCGGTCCAATTTGACCATCCAGGTCTCTGGTGCCTCTGGAACCCGAAGGGTGATATTGGCCGGAAAGACCCTTGCGATCATCTTGTGTACGTTTTGCAAAACATCCATTGGCTCGATCAGCTGTGGGCTCAGGGATGCGCGACGGCCAAAGGACAGCAGATCACGCACAAGCGTGGCACCGCGTTTGGTCGCCCTGATCGCGCCCGAGCGGAACTCGGCAAAATCCGGATCTGTATCACATTTGTCCGGCATCAATTCCAAATTGCCCATTATGACAGCCAGCAAATTGTTGAAGTCATGCGCGACACCGCCGACCATCCGCCCCAATGCATCCATCTTCTGCGCTTCTACAGCGTAGGCCTCGGCCTGCTTGCGGACGATTTGATGCTCGAGATCAGCAACAGCCACGGCCAGGCTGCGCGTCCGCCGGGCAACGAGGCGCCGCAGGGTAAACAGGAATACGCCTGCCAGAACAAGAAACGCCAGAGCTGTCGCCAGCATCGCCAAAACCCAAAAGGGCAGCGGCAGCGGCACAATTGTTGCCCAGCGCTGGGACGCATGTTGAAAGGCCGAGCGAAAGGTCGTCTGTTGGTGAAACACCTCCAGATTGATCGCATCCACCACACCAAGCTCCATGTCCGGCGAGGCCGCAAAGTGCAAAGAGTAGGTGCCAAACGGGATTTGCGCGAGATAGGTTGTTTTCTCATCGCGCGTGTCCGATGCGGCAATGAATCTGTTGACGATTCCTATGTCAGCATCGCCTTGCGAAACCGCCTCCAGCACCCCTTCCATTGAGGACGCCCAAACCAGATGCGCCTGCTGCTCCTGCCGGCGCAGATGTTCGGTGATACCCTGTTCCTGAATGCTGTTGGCCAGAACGGCGATCCGCTTGCCCTCAAAGTCGTCCAGGGTTTCAAAAGAGACATTTGCCGCAACAACGATCGCGAACCAGCTATACAGCAAGGGTTGTTCGACGAACTGAAACTTTCCGGCCCGTTCCGCCGTATAGGCGATATCCGGCATGAGATCTATCTCGCCGGCTTCAAGCATCTCGAGGCAGACCGCCCAAAGGCAATCCACGTATTCAATATCATACTCTAGATTTCCGAGCACCGCTTCGGTCATTTCAGGCCAGAACCCTGATGGAACATTGTCCTTATTGCGAAAAATCGTCGGCGGGTTTTCATATTGGGCGACGCGAAGCGTATCTGCCCCGACAGGGCAAGCTGCACTGAATTGCAGCGCGCAGAAAGACATAACAGCGCCCCAAAAGGCCCAAAACCGGTGTGTAGATCTCTTGCAATTTCGGGTCATCAATTTCGGTACCCCTTGTTGCGCGCAATATCTGCGTCGATGTCTGTCGCTGCTGCATCCAGAGTTTCTTTGACATCGGCCCCCAGCGCGATATCCACCAATGCGCGTTCGAACACTTTGGCTGCGACCACATAGCCAGGTGATTGCGGACGAATACGGCCGTAGTCACGCGCCAGATCGTAAAATGGCGCAAGTAGACCCTCAGATCCGTAGGAGCGGGATTTTTCAGCCGCGTCTGCCGTTGGGGGAATAATGCCAAGCGCATCTGAAAGGGCGATCAGGTGTCGGGACTGCGCTGCAAATTTGATAAAGGCAGCGGCGCCTTCAGGGTGATCAGAGTAGGACGACACAGCAAATTGCCAGCTTCCCGCCCCAATGACCGGGCCTTCGCCCATATCTGGCGGCGGCAGGATCAGCATATCGTCACCGAAATTTTGCAGGATCTCAAGCGCATCCCAATTGCCTGACAGACGCAGGGCGTACCGTCCAGCGAGGAAGCCGGTATCGCGGTCTGCCTCTGACTGCTCCAGCCCCGCAACGAGGTCGCGTTCAAACAGTGAGCGCCACCAATGGCAAAATGCCAGACCCGCCGCCCCGTTTAAGGCCCCCTGCGCCGTGAGGTAGCTCTGCCGATCCATCAGGTCGCCACCAAAACTGTTCAGAAAGGCGCCAAATGCATAGGCGTACCACTCGCCGCGTTGCACAAGCCCAAGATCCAGCGGATGCGGGTATTCGCCAGAGGCCTGCAGCGAGATCAGAACCTCGTCAAATTCTTGAAACGTCCAGGGGGCGCTGTGCGAGGGTATGCGAAGTCCGTGACGCTCCAAAACAGACCGCCGCGCAATCAGCGCTATCGCGGCTTCCCACAAACCAAGGCTGTAGAGTTCGTCCTGCCAGACACCCACAGTGGATGGGAGGAAGTCTTTGATCGCAGAGGCGTTGACTGGCAGCGGCTGAAGATATCCCAACCATACCCAATTCGGCAGCACGGGCAGGTCTACATCTACAATATCGGGCAGGTGCCCGCGTGCAGCCGAGGCGACAACCGAACTGTTATAGCCTTGTTCAAAAAAGCTCTGGGTGACAACGCGCCAGTCAGGTTGGCTCTTGTTGAACTCTGAGACAATGCGCTCAATCTCAGTCCGTTCCGCACGATTGCTCGCTCCGTGGTACCAAAGGTCTAGCTCTGTCTGGCCAACGGCTGCCGATGATAGAAGGGGAGACCAAGGTGCTGAAAAGCGAGATAAAAGCTGAGCAACGCATTTCTGACCTCTGAAAACTTCAATAAAACTCTGTACAGTTAGCCAGTAGATTGTGGTTGCCGCAAGTGTGGTGGCCACAGAGGCGGGAAACTGAGTTTGAAAATGCAACTTTGCTGCGCTTTGCTGCAGTGGCGCTGGCTGCAGCATAGAAGGTCCTGCGCCAGAGAAATTGATGGCAGATTTGGACACAAACACTGGGAGACTAACCTGGGGACCAGCCCTGAGACTGGCCCGTAGACTGGCCCTGCGCCTGAAAAAATCGCCCAGCGCTAACAAAACCACCCCGCGCCGCACAAAAATGGCGGCGCCTTTCGGCCCCGCCACGTTTTCTTTGTTTCGCTGTGGTGGCCAAGACCCAACGCGCCCCGGCCAAGCCATAAACCCGATGCGGGTTTAATGCATCAGCAGGCGGGCCTCGTGACGTTTCAGCGACCGGCGTGCCGAGCTGTAAGATTCCAGACCCTGGGCTGACTTCAGCTCCGGGAAGATCTCAAAAATCTCGTTGCGCTGCGCATTATCAAGACCGCGCAGGGTTTGGTCGCCAGGCTGGAAGCTTTCAGTCCAGGCCCCATCCGACAGCACGACCTCGTGTTGGTCGAACATAAAGTGGATATAGGTGACCGAGCTGGTCTCCACCGCATCAACACCCGCAAGACCGGTCAGATGTTTGGCTGCGACCAGAACCTCACGGTCCTCAAAATACAGCGCGGTTTTGTCATTGGCGACCAGCACCCGGTGGTTGGGGCTGACCATCATGTCCCGCTCGGGCAGCCCATTGCCAAGGGCACCTTCGCTGATCAGGATCGGCTGCAAATGCTCTGCCGCCTTCAGTTCCGCTGCCGCAAGGCTGCGGCTGCCCAGCCAGCGAATGGCCTGGATACCGTTGTCACGGGTGATGATGCGGTCGCCGACCGCCAGATCTTCGACCCGGCGCTCGCCTTCGGGCGTGGCAATCAGCGTCCCTGGCGTAAAGCAGGGAATGATCCGCTCGATCTCGCTGTAGGACATGGTGCCAATCACCGAGTCAGATCCGTCCAGCAGGTTGATGCTACCGGAATAGCTGTTGCCATCGGGATCCGCCGTCTGAGAGGCGATCTCAAAATTCATCCCGGTCAGATCCAGTGTGTCGAAATCATCGCCGGTGGATCCACCGTCAACCACGTCGCCATCGCTGCCGCCGATGAACAGATCCCGGTCGGCGCCGCCGCTCAGCGTATCGGCACCATGGCCGCCAGTGATCACGTCATTGCCGATGCCGCCGGTGACCTCGTCGTCGTCGATACCCGCGTCGATCGTGTCGTCGCCTTCGCCGCCAGAGAGGACGTCGTCGTCATCCTGACCATAGATCAAATCATCACCGGCGCCGCCGTCGATGGTGTCCATGCCATTGGTGGGATCAGGATCAACGGGCCGTCCGTCGGCGCCGTCATCGGTGATGTTGAGCCCATCCGGAAAGGCCGGGTCCAGACCACCATAGAGGGTGTCGTTGCCGCTGCCGCCCTGCAAAAGGTCAGAGCCTTCGCCACCGGTGATAATGTCATCATCCGCACCACCATCGACAGTATCATCGTCAATGCCGGCCAGAATCGTATCCTCACCTGTACCACCGGTAATCAGGTCATTGTCATCGCCGGTGAGAATGAGATCGTCGCCATCACCGCCATGCACTGTGTCGCGGTCATTGAAGGGGTCAGCGTCTGCCGGGACAAACGGGATGTTTGGCGTGGTGCCGGTATAGCCATCAAATCCACGGTCCGGCAAAGGCAGCGGATCTCCGGAAGAGGTGTCAATGATATCATCGCCAGTCCCACCTTCTACACTGTCGGAGCCGTCGCCACCGTAGACAGTGTCATTGCCTAGGCCAGCCAGTACCGTGTCGTTTCCGTCTCCGGCCTCGACTGTATCGTCGTTCGGGCCGTCAGCGGGGTTAATGGCATCCTCGTTGTCGATACGGTCGCCTTCAGGGTCGCCAGTATAGTCGATGTCGATCAAATCATCGCCGGCACCGCCCTCGACAAGACCGTTCAACCCTCCAACAGGATCAATAACGTTGTCATCCAGCACGGCAACAAAGTCGATCGCTCCGTTGAAGCTTTCACCGCCATCGCCATTGGCAGCAATGACAAAGCTGTCTTCGCCACCAGCAGCCACATCCAGGGTCATCCCGTCGGTGCCGTCACTGGTCGTGACGCTGGTTCCCTGAGTGACGTTTTCCACCACCATGGAGACGCCCTCGGGGCTCCAGCCATAGGTGACTGTGACCACGTCTCCCAAATCGAAAAAGCCAGAGGGCGTTTCCAGATCCACTGTGTTGCCGCCATCGGCATGGCTCAGGTGCACACCACCGGTATCGGTCACCCGCACCACAAAACTCTCACCATCGGCATCGCCTTCGGTGGCAAGCCCGCGGCTCACGACCGTTTGTTCGCCGTCACCGGGACGCGCGTTGGACCGGAAGGATGTGATGAGCGACCCTGTCGACAGGTCAAAGGGGTCGTCGTTGTCCCCTGGCACAGCAAACTGGCTGGTGGAGCCATTGCTCAGCATCCAGCCGCCGGCAAAGGTCATCCCACCTGTTGGGACGCCGTCCTGAGCAATTCCGTCGTCCAGCCCCGTATCATCGTTCAACTGTCCGTCACGAAAATCCCAAAGGCCAACCAGATTGGCCGAATACGGGTTGTCAAAATTAGCAGCCATCTCGTTCTCCTCATCGGCATTCAGACGCTCTGACCCGCCCCCGGAACCAAAGCACCAAATCCGAATATCAATTCCACCGCAGGAACACGGCCCATATTCAGATCCCAAAAAAGGAGAGAGGTATTCTACGTGACCTCAAGCCGCCATGGAACGGGCGCAAAACTGCGCAGGCCCCGACAGCGGTCGTACAGGTCAGGCTATTCCTGAGACTGGAACAAACGTGAAGGCAGTCCACGTCGCGCAAAATATCTAGCGCTTCACCGTCTCAAAAACAGACCAGAGAAATTTCACCCCCCAAATGGGCAGGTTAATGAATACCTTAAGCAGTTGACTCAACAAAGCGAAAAAACCTTCAGAAGTTTTAATAAAGTCGTCTGCAACCGCAATGACCCCTGTGGCTGGCTGCCGCAGCATAAATCGCAGAAAGGCCACTGTTTACAGAGAGCTCTCAAATGTATCGTCAGGCCGGGATCTTTGCTGAAATGGAAACAAAAGCATGATTTTCGACGCACGGTTGTTCCCAATCTGGCAACAGCAGCAATAGGCTGATCAGGCCTGACCTCTTCCCGGCACATCTGGGTGGCCGTCGCCAATAGACATCCAATACCTGCAATCGGGCCGGACTGTTTCACTGATAGAAACCTTAGGTGCACGAATCGCTACAAAAACCGCGCAAAAGTGTAGGAGAACCGGTTCTGGCCTCGCCGCCCTCAGCCGGCTTTGTCACCCAAGGCACAGATGCCAGGATCAAATTCCTCTGACAGCGGCCTTCAGGGAGGCTACCGTAAACCTGATCTGGCTAAACGGGCGCAGCCCGGGCCGACTGCAAATACGCAAAAGGATAGAGCATGAGTGATTTTAGCGAGGAGTTGTTCCTCAAGGGCCTTGAGAAGCGCAAAGAAACCCTGGGCGCGGAATATGTGGAAAAGAACCTCGCGGAGGCTGATGATTTCACGCGCCCCTTTCAGGAGGCGATGACCGCGTGGTGTTGGGGGTTCGGCTGGGGCGATGATGTGATTGATGCCAAAACCCGCAGCATGATGAACCTGTCCATGATTGGGGCGCTGGGGAAAATGCAGGAGTGGGAAACCCACTGCCGTGGCGCGGTCAACAACGGGGTCAGCAAGGAAGAAATCCGCGCCATTATTCATGTGATTGGCATCTATTGCGGTGTGCCGCAGGCCCTGGAGTGTTTTCGAGCGGCGAAAAAAGTGTTCGACCAGTAACACCGCAAACCCTGGAAACGGGCAGACCTTGCAAACGGGCAGGCCATGAACGCGGGCAGGGCGTGGATGCGGGTAGGGTGTAGGTATTGACCTCTATGTGTGGCCTGTATGTGCGGCCTGGTCTGGGTGTCAGGTTTCTGTCGGCGGGCGAATATCGCCAGTCGCCAGGACAGGGGAGGCATCCAGGCCTTCTGCGTCCAGCATCGCGGCGACCCGTTCCAGGCCGGCAACCCGCAATGCCTGTTCCCAGTCATCCATTGCCGCGAATTTTCGCACGAAACGTTGCTGCAACGGGTCCGGCGCCTCGGCCAGCACAACCCGCGCAGCATCTGTCAGCAAAATGTGAATCTGGCGCCGGTCCTGGCTGGACTTTTCGCGCAACGCAAGGCCATCGCGCACCAGCTTATCTACCAGCGATGTTACCGTGCCCTGGGAGACCTGCATGCGCCACGAAATGGCTTTTGCCGTCACAAAACCCTGCTCTGCGATAATCTGAAGAACCCTGAACTGAGCCGGGGTAACGCCTGTGGCCTGTCGTATCTCGCGCCCGAACAACTCGGTTGCGCGGACAATACGGCGCAGCGCGATCAGGCTACTGTCGATGCGGTCCATAGACCCTCCATTGCTTCAGAGATCAAACCATACAATCACGATGAGCGGCATTCAATTCGCAATTTACTTTGAGTAACTAAGCATAACGGCGGTATTTTGCGACACTTTACGGCCATTTTTGCGACAGTCTGCGCCATATATTGGGACTATTCGCCACATGGTGCTTTGAGTGTTGAAGTTTAATCGGCGCTCTGGTACTTCGGTAATCGAAGCGACAGGAGAGGCCGACTATGCAACACTCCACGGACCCCATGCGCAGTGCGCATCCTACCATTCGCAGGCCAAGTGCCGCCGATGGTCCCGAGATCTGGAATTTAGTGCGCGCCTGTAAGCCGCTGGATGAGAATTCAATGTACTGCAATCTTTTGCAGAGCGATCATTTTGCGGACACCTGCAGCCTTGCGGAACTGTCGCAGCAGACGGTCGGCTGGGTGTCAGCCTATGTGATGCCCAATGCCCCCGACACGCTGTTTGTCTGGCAGGTTGCCAGTGGCGGAAGCGGCCCGCGGCCGTGGGCTTGGGAAAATGATGCTGCAGTCCATTCTGCAGCGGTCCCAGTGTGACGCCGTCACGCGGCTGCAAACCACCATCACCGCCGACAATGAGGCCTCCTGGGCCTTGTTTCGCAGGTTCGCCAAATTCCAGGACAGCCAACTGGAGATCCAGCCCTACTACACACAGGCGCTGCATTTCCAACAGCGGCACAAAACCGAGAACCTGGTCACGATCCCCCTGTCAAAACGACTGGCGATTGCGGCGTAAACCATGCGCCCCTCAGCCTTTGCCTGCCTTTTCGCTCTGCCCTCTCACAAATCCAAAAGAGACCCTATGCTTACGCCTTCGACCGACAAAGCCATTTTTACCCGCCGGGAATCTGACGCACGCAGCTATTGCCGCGGGTTCGACACAGTTTTCACCTCTGCCAAAGGGTCCGAGATGGTGGCGCAGGACGGGCAGCGCTACATTGATTTCCTCGCAGGATGCTCTTCGCTGAACTATGGCCACAATGACCCTGACATGACGGAGGCCCTGATCGAGCACCTGCAGTCCGATGGTATCGCGCATGGTCTCGATATGCATACGACGACCAAAGCGCAGTTCCTCGACACGTTTGAGCAGTTGATCCTGCGTCCGCGCGGAATGGCGCACAAGGTGATGTTCACTGGGCCAACCGGTGCCAATGCTGTGGAAGCTGCGATGAAGATCGCCCGAAAATCGACGGTCCGCAGCAACATTATTGCCTTCACCAATGGCTTTCACGGTGTCACGCAGGGGGCCCTGGCAGCCACAGGCAACAGCTACCATCGCTGTGGCGCCGGGGTGACGCTCAACAATGTGACGCGGATGCCCTATGATGGCTATCTTGGGCAGGCCTGCGACACCGCCGATTTTCTGGAAACGATGCTAAAGGACCGCTCGTCCGGCATGGATGCCCCGGCTGCAATCCTGCTGGAGACCGTGCAGGGCGAGGGCGGCCTGAATGCTGCTAACCCCGACTGGCTGCGCCGGATTGCAGCACTGGCACAAGAGGCCGGCGCGCTGTTGATTGTCGATGACATCCAGGCCGGTTGTGGCCGCACGGGAGGTTTTTTCTCCTTTGAGGACATGGGGATCTCTCCTGACATCGTGACACTGGCCAAATCCATCTCTGGATATGGCCTGCCGATGGGGTTGGTGCTGGTGAAGCCCGAACATGATGTCATGGGCCCGGCCGAGCACAACGGCACCTTTCGGGGCAACACGCATGCCTTTGTCACCGCGCGCATCGCGATTGAGAAATTTTGGGCAGACGCGGAATTTCAACAAGATGTCGCCCGCCGCGCTGACATAACCGAACAGGGCCTTGAGACCCTCGCAGACCTGGTGCCGAATGCGCGCCTAAAAGGCCGGGGCATGATGCGGGGCGTTGACGTAGGCAGCGGCGCGCTGGCCAGCAAAATCTGCAGCCGCGCCTTTCAGCAAGGGCTGATCATCGAGACCTCGGGGTCAGAAGATCAGGTCGTCAAGATCCTTGCGCCGCTGACAACACCGGACGCAACGCTCCAGGCCGGCCTCGATATTCTCATTAGCGCCGCAAATGATGTGGTCGGCGCCCATAAATTTGCAGCGGAGTAGAGCTATGATCATTCGGGATTTCAACGAGATCGTCAAAACAGAACGCAACCGCGTTGTGGCCGATGCAAAATGGACCAGCGTGCGCATGCTGCTTGCTGAGGACAAGATGGGGTTCTCTTTTCATGTGACCTTCCTTGAGGCCGGCTCGGAGCACACCTTCGAGTATAAAAACCACTTTGAGAGCGTCTATTGCATGCAGGGCATAGGCTCGATCACCGATCTTGCGACGGGTGAAACCCATGCCATTCATCAGGGCGTGATGTATGCGCTGGACAAACATGACCGCCATGTTCTGCGCGCAGACGAAGGATTGATCATGGCCTGTTGCTTTAACCCACCCGTGACTGGCACCGAAGTCCACAGCGAAGACGGCTCTTACGCCGCCCCAGCCGCGCTCGAAAACGCCTAAAGGAGGCTCGGCTCCGACCGGCAGTATGCCTTTGTTTCTTCATAAGCAGATCATCGCAAAGAGGGCGGCAGATTGATGCGGCGCGCGCATACAGTGTGCAACACGCCCGGCACAGCGCGGCGCCGCAGGAATGACAGGCGCTGTTCCTGCGGCGTTGCAACCGCTTGCGTTACGGGGCCGGCGCCTTGCCGGTTGGGAATGGCTCAATGAACAAACTATCCCGAGAGCTGGACGCGGCTCAGACTGTGCAGGACAGGCTGAGCATTCTCTATGAAACGTTACGCTTTCGCATTTGTACGTTGCGCTACCCTCCGGGGTTTCGCCTGTCTGAGACGGCGCTGGCGCAAGAGTTTGACTGCAGCCGAACGCCTGTGCGGCGGGGGCTGGCCTGGCTGGAAAGCGAAGAGCTGATTGACTCCCGGCAGGGCGTCGGAACCTTTGTCACCGCGTTAGACCCCTCCTATCTGAGCCAGAATTTTGTCGTGCGTTCCACCCTGGAGCGCGCCGTGATTGATATTTATCCCACCGCGCATTCAACCCCTTTGGCAGAACGCTTTGAGGCGTTGCAAGCGGCTCTGCCCTGTTTGATGGCACAGCCAAGCATTACGGCATTTGCCGAGCTTGATATGCAGGCCTTTGACGCCTTTGTCGGGATAACCAGCAATGAGGCCCTGCGTCTGAGCTGCAAAAGCTACTATGGTCGCACGACACGACATCAACTCCACCTTTTGGCAAAAGATCATGCCTGGCTTGTGACGGCTGCCGAAAACCTGAAGGCCCATGTCAGTAACATGCAGTCGGCACTGGCTGCGGACAACCTGGAAGCAGCCGCCTACTATCAGATCGCCTATACGCGCATGATAGCGCCCTAAAAGGGCCGCTGTTTGGCAAACTGTCCCAGGGGGGCAACAGAGCCTTTTTGCTGATTTCAAAAATGCATCCATGTTTCGCTAAACTCTACATATCCTTTCAGCAGGCTTAATTGAATTTAGCGACCTGATCGATAGTTTCGGCTAGAATCAAATTTGGTTGGAGTTAATGATGGGTTTCAAGGCTTTCTATGCACATGTCGCAGGAACTGTTTTCTCACTGGCAATGGTCACGAGCGGCAGTCTGCAGGCTGAAACCCTCCGCATTGGCGGCACCGGCGTGGCTTTGGGCGGTATGGCCCTGCTGGCCGAGGCCTTTGAAAAGACCCACGAAGGCACCACGATCACGGTTCTTCCCAGCCTTGGCAGCTCTGGCGGCGTGCGCGCTCTTACAGCAGGGGCCATTGATCTGTCAGTGAGTTCACGTGCCTTGAAGGCCGCGGAAACGGAAAAAGGGGCCGAGGCAACACTCTACGCAACGACCTCGGTAGCCATCGTCACCTCTAAAATGACCACGGCTGATACAATAACGCTAGAACAGCTTGAACAGATGTATGCCGGAGAGATTACGCAATGGCCGTCTGGCCAGCCTGTCCGTGTTGTCCTGCGTCCTAAAAACGAAACAGACACCAAAATTCTGGTCAGCCTTTCAGACGACATGGCGGTGGCCATGGACGCCGCTCAGGAAAGACCAGGAATGGTGAGGGCAACCAACGATCAGGAAAATGCTGAGATGCTGGAGACCATAGAAGGATCTTTGGGGGTCGTGGCCCTGGGACAAATTGCGACTGAAAACCGCCAGCTCAAGATCCTGACGCACAATGACTCCCCGACATCCAGCGGGGAATTCGCGCAAATTGAATTGTATTCTAAAGAACTCTTTGTCGTACAGACGCAAAACCCTTCGGATCTGGCGAAGCTCTTTGTCGAGTTCATTTTTTCAAAACAAGCACAATCTATCCTTTCTGCGACCGATCACACACCTAAGGGGTGAGATGAAATGAACGCTTCTTCTGCTGAGGCCACCTCAAAAACGCCAGCGAGTATCGTTCGGTTTGCCACGATTATGGCATTCACGCCCTCGATGACGCTCGCGTTTACCCCGCCGCTATTGTTTTACTATTTCGGCGCAAACTACGAACAGGGTCTCACGGAAGCAGAAGCCAATATACACTCCAGAACCGTTTCGCAGCTTATCGGGCGCAACCCCACTATGTGGCAGTTTGAGACGCTTCGGATAGGCGAATTCATCGAGAATACCGAACCAGGCAACCAAATCACAGTTGTGAACTCTGTCGGCGAGACAGTGGTGGAAACGGGTCCGGAACAGGTCTCAAGTCCTAGTGTTTCTGTGACCTTGCCCCTGTTTGACGCGGGAAACCCTGTTGGCGAACTCGTGGTGACCCATAGCCTGCGGGATGTGGCCATTGGGACCCTGATGGTGTTTTTTGTCACCGGCCTTGTCTCCTTTGGGGCGTTTTTCATTCTGCGGACATTTCCGTTAAAGCTGTTGAGGCGGGCGCTGAAAAGCGCTGTTTCTCGCCAGCCATGACCCCCTGACAAAACTGCCGAACAGATCTCTGTTCAATGACTCGCTCTTGCATTCAATTGTCGACGTCGACCGCCATGGGACCTCCATGGCCGTTCTGTGCCTCGATCTGGATCACTTTAAGGAAGTAAACGACATTCTCGGCCATGCGGCTGGCGACAATTTGCTCTGCCAGGCAAGCGCGCGGATGACCGCAACCCTGAGAAGCAATGATATGCTGGCCCGTCTTGGTGGCGATGAATTTGCTATCGTTCAGAGAAATATTGGCTCTCCTCTGGAGTCTTCTGTTCTTGCTCAGCGCTTGATTGAAACTCTCTCTGCGCCGTTTGATTTGGACGGCAACGAAGTCCTTATCGGCGTGAGCATTGGGATCTCGACACGCAATCCGGGCGACGATACCGACGGCGAGACACTGTTGCAGCATTCAGACATGGCGCTTTACGGCGCCAAAAACAACGGACGCGGCACGTTCAGGCATTTCGAACAAGAGATGAATGATGCACTGATCGCACGCAAAAAGGTCGAGGTTAGCCTCAGAAGGGCGATTTCTGAAAACGAGTTGGAGTTGCACTACCAGCCGCAAGTCGATTTGCAGACCAACACGATCAAGGGTGTCGAGGCCTTGCTCAGGTGGAACCACAAGACAGACGGGCTCATTTCTCCCGATCAGTTCATCCCTTTGGCCGAAGAGTGCGGCCTCATTGTTTCGATCGGGGACTGGGTCATCCGCGAAGCCTGCCGTCAGGCCAAAGATTGGCCAGATCTTACCTTTGCGGTCAACGTGTCACCGATCCAGTTCCGTCAGGGCAATCTGGTGAAAACTGTTCGGGACGCGCTTGCGACTGAAAATGTTGATCCAAAGCGTTTGGAGATTGAAATTACCGAAGGCGTGCTCCTCAGTCACACCGATGAGACGATTTCCACACTCAAAGAATTGCAGGAGCTTGGCATCAAGATCGCCATGGATGACTTTGGCACCGGCTATTCAAGCCTCAGCTACCTGCGCCGCTTTCCCTTTGACAAGATCAAGATCGACAAATCCTTCACCACAGATCTTGGCACCTGTATCGCCGCCGACAGTATCATTGAAGCCGTGATCAAACTGGGGGCTTCCATGGGGATGACCTCAAATGCAGAAGGGGTCGAAACCATTGAACAGGCTAATTTGCTCAGAGATCAGGGCTGCAAAGAAGTTCAGGGGTTCCACTTTAGCAAGCCCATGCCATCGGCCTCCATTTGCGAGCTTCTGGCAGATTGGGAGTGGGATACCTTTCAGAAAGATAACGAAAAATACTACGTTTTGAATGCGGCAGAGACCCTCAAGGGCTAGGGGCACGCCCCGTTGGTTTGCGCCACCGGCAGGCGCGCTATAGGTAAAAGGCGCGCCGCAAGGATCTCCAGAGCGCGCCCTTGTCAGCCTTAGACCTTTAGCGGTGTGTCGCCGCGTTTCCACGCCAGGGGGTGGAACACTTCGTCAACGGGTGTTTCAGCCACGTGGTTTACGTAGTTCGACATGGTTTTCTGGGCCAGACCCAGGATCACGTCGAGGACCGCACGATGACCATAGCCTGCGTCAAAGAACGCTTTCATTTGCGCCTGAGATACGTTTCCGCGCTCGCGTACCATCTGAACCGTGAAGGCGCGCAACGCCTCAAGTTTGGCGGTGGGCAGTGCGGTTTCGTTGCGCAGCGCCTCTGTGATGTCGTCCGAAACCTTCATCATTTTGGCGATCCCAGTGTGGGCCGGAACGCAATAGTGGCAGGCATGCTCGACGTTGATCGACTGCCAGACAACCGTCAGCTCGTCGGCATCAAAATCGGTCTCGGTGAACAGCTTGTGAAGCAACTGATAGCCTTCATAGGCCTGGGGGCTTTCGGCCAGAACCTTGTGCAGCCCTGGCAAACGGCCAAAGGCCTTTTGCGACTGTGCCAGCAGCGGCTTTGAGGCTTCGGGGGCAGAATCCTGATCGTGGGATGGGAATGTCATTTTGGTCGGCCTTTCCTAAAGTGTCACTCACTGTCGTTTAGGCTTTCTTGAGCGATCACTCAAGTATATATTTGAGTGATCATTCAACATTTGGTGATCCAATGCCCCGCAAACCGAACTTTGACCGTAACGAGCTGATTGACCGTGCCCGCGACCTGTTCTGGCGGCGTGGCTGGGCGGGCACCTCGTTGAAAGACCTGGAAGCCGTTTTGCAGATGAAGCCCGGCAGCTTTTACGCGGCATTCGGATCAAAGGACGCGTTGTTCGAGCTGGCAATGGACAAATATGCAAAGGATGGCGCCGAGAGGCTCAAAGAGTTGGCGCAAAAATACGGCCCGCTCAAAGCGCTGCAGCGTTTTCCGGAAATGGCGATCAGCAACGCTGACGCCCCCGCCAAGGCCTGTATGTTGTCCAAGACACTGCTTGAGCTGACCGCGCATAATCACCCCTTGGCCGACAAAGCAAACCTGCATCTTCTGAAGATGGAAGGGCAATTCACAGAGCTGTTTCAACAGGCGCAGTCCGCCGGAGAGATTGGCCGCGATCATAGCCCGAAAAGTCTCGCGCGCAGGTATCAGTCTGACCTTTTGGGTCTGCGGGTCTCGGCAGAACGCGACGGCGTCGACGCCAAGGCAATCGCCCAGGAAATTGCAGACGGTTTGACCCGCATCTAGAAGCGGTGCCCAGATGCGAAGCCTAAATTTGTAGAGCCACCTCCTGGGGCGACCTGCCGGGGCATGCTCTGCGTCAGTCTTTGGTGTTGCTGGCGGCCTTGTGGACGGCAGCGAGGAGATCCGCACGTTGGACCGGTTTCATCAGTCGAATATCTTCCGGTCTTAACCCGTTTCCGTGCACTGTTGCCTCTCTGGCATAGCCTGACATGAACAGAACTGGCAGGTGCGGCCAACGCTTTCTCAGCGCTTTGGCAAGACCAGTTCCCTGCAGTTTTCCGGGCATGACGATATCGGTCAGCAAGAGATCAAAAGTTGGGTCGGCCTCAAAAGCCGCAAACGCGGCGTCGCCAGAGGGGGTTGCCGTAACCTGATATCCCGCCAGTTCCAAAATGGTGACCAGTGTGGCGCGAACGGCGTCTTCGTCTTCTGCAACAAGTATTTTTTTGCCACCGCCTGACGCTTTACCATTATCAATCATAGGGTTGAGAGGGGGTGTCAATTCCGTTTTCGAGACAGGGAAATAGAGTTTGAATGTCGTGCCTTCACCGGGTTCTGTATAGACCTGCACGGTCCCAGCCGATTGTCGCATGAAGCCGAGGGTCATTGACAGCCCAAGGCCGGATCCCACGCCCGGCGGTTTCGTCGTAAAGAAGGGCTCAAAAATCGAGTCGATGACCTTGGCCGGAATGCCGGGCCCATTATCCCCCACAGCCAGCATCACATAGCGGCCAGGCGTTAACTCTTCCTGCCGCAGGTCGATATAGGTTTCATCGATCCGGACATTGGCAGTCTCGATTGTGAGTTTCCCGTGCCCTTCCATTGCGTCACGCGCATTCAGAGCCAGGTTCAACAGAGCACTTTCCAAAGAAGAACGGTCAGCTTCGATCGGCCACAGCCCCGCAAGGAGCGAGGCTTCGATCTCGACGCTTGCCGGCAGCGCGCGGGCCATCCAGTTCTTGGCTTCGCGCACCACATTATTGAGATCCAGCACCACTGGAGTGAGCGGAGCCTGACGTGCGAAGGCCAACATGTTTTTGGTTAAATCGGCGCCGCGCAGGGCGGCAGAAATTGCCGCATCGATCATCTCATTCTGAACCGGGGACGTTTCGATTTCGCGAAGCAGCTCAAGATTTCCGAGGATCACTGCCAGAAGATTGTTAAAGTCATGCGCCACGCCGCCGGTCAGTTGTCCGATACTTTCATTCTTTTGCGCCCTGCGTTATATCTCGCGTTCTTTCTCCATTTTTTGCTGCAATTGAACTTCACGTGTTGCCTCGAGGGAAATCGCTTTCACAAGGGTCCTGCCGTTTTCAGTTGTGAAGTTGCCGTAAAAGTCCAGCCATCGGGAATGCCCGTCGCGCGCTGTGATCCTGTAGCGGTAGCGGAGGGGCGAATTTGTCTCCCCGGCCTCTTTTATCGCTTTTAGGAACGGGCCGAGATCGTCGGGGTCGTGCATCTGGGCAAGCAGGGACTGGTCGGCAAGCAGCTCTTCGTCGGTGTAGCCCCAGATATCGACGCATTTGGGACTGATGTAGATAAGTTTAGGATTGTTCCAGTCGGTTACGTCATAGTCGACGAATGCGCCTGGCAGCTTTTCGGCGATCGAGGTCAGGTGCTCGCGTGAATTTTGCGCGCGCGTCTGTGCGTCGCGGATGTCTGTCAGGTCAGCATTCATACCGGTAACGCGTCTGACCTTGCCTTTTGCATCCAGCTCTGCCTGCCAGGTCGAGCGGATATACAGAAGAGTTCCGTCTTTGCGAATTGCCCGAAAATCGGCCTTTCCCTGCAGCAGGCCTCCCGCCCATGATTGCTTCATGTCTTCCCGTATGCGCTTTAAATCATCCGGGTGGATCATCGGTTCCAATTCTGAGAATGAAACTATCCCCGGTTCTCTGTCCAGCCCAAGCATTTGGATCATTCCGGCGTCATAGTAGGTCCCGGGTTCGCCCGGCTCCTGAACGAACATGCCCACGCCGGAGGCGCGCATGGCCAGGTCTAGCCTGTTCGCCACCTCGGCGGTTTGGTTGGCATGCATCGCTGCGCGGACTGCGAAATTTATGATTTGCCAGGTGATGAGAATAGCCAATGTGCCACTGCCGATAAATCCCAACGTGATCGGGGCGAGCGTCGCATATGGGGCAGGGGAGGACATGGTATTCGCGAGAAATAAGAAGGGTGGTATGTGCAGCAGCGCAAATCCAAGCACGAGCCAGCCAATTGCCGTTTTTTCTGTTTCCGGCCAGGTTGACAGCGGGCGCAGATAGCTGACTGCGAGCCCAACAACCGGAATGGAGAGGGTCATAAAGACGTCTGTCATTGGGGCAGGGCCTCCAAGCCAGAGCCTGTAAAACGCGCCCATCAGCCCAGCAATCAAAGCGCCGACTGGCCCACCAAGGTAGCCCGCAAAGATCAGCGGCCCGGACCTGGCATCAAACGGAGTGGTAAATGGCGCCACCACGATGCTGGACATTGCCAGAGAGATGACCGAAAGCCCGAAAAACAGGCCAAGCAAAACCTGTTGTGTTACTCTTTGGTTTTTCAGTCGGGCATTTGATAGAGTGACGTAAACCAGCACACCTGCCAGCGACAACGACGTAAGGCTTTGCAGTAAAAATGAGAACACTTTTTCTCTCTACTCTTCATGACGAACCAAAGCGGCCAGACAGCAACCTTTGGAACTCTTACAAACTTGGCAATTTTACACAACAGTCTTGCTTTTACGGAGGAAACAGCCACCTCTAAAAACCCCGAACCTTTGCGTCCTCTCCCCGACGATCTCTGGCCAGACGGCACAAATGGCGGCACAAATGGCGACATGAATGGAGGCACAAATGGCGGCTGAACTGGCGACATGAATGGAGGCACGAATGGCGGTTGAACTGGAGGCAAGAAAAGGGTCTCGAAAAATCACGCTGTCATTCCGACGGAACCCATTGGTGAAGTGCAAAATAAAAATGTGTTTATTTATTAGGATTTATCGGCTCTTTGCGCGCTTTTAGATTGGCGATGTACTGCCGCAGCAAAGACACGCGTTGGGGACGATAGCTTTCACCACTCTGTGCGTAGCCTTCAATGCGCGTGACATGGAACATGCGAAAATCTGCGCGCAGGCAACACCATGCCAATAGCATCACAGCCCTGTCGTGGTACGAAATCGCCAGGGGAAAAATACGCCGTTGCGTCGCGATACCCTCCCGGTCCTTGTAGCCAATATCAAGCGCCTCTTCAGCCCACATCGCCTCGCGCAGGAGTGTCATGTCAATGCTGGCCACAACAGGCGTGCTGAACCGGTGCACCAGGTTTACGGCATGCATCGCCTGGCGCTGTTGGCGTTCAGGTAGCGTCGCAAGAATTTTGGTCAAGGCATCTTTAGCGGCCTGCGCTAAATCAACATCGCCGCGTTGACTGACGTCAGACAGGCCAAGAGTGAGCGCTTCGATCTCAATTTGCGTAAATGTCTGTGGCGGCAACGCAGGGTCTTCGATCATGGTATAGCCAAGTCCCGCTTCGCCCTCGATCCGCGCACCTGCAGCCCGCAGGCTGTCGATGTCCCGATAGATCGTGCGCTCCGAGACCTCCATCGCAGCGCCCAGCCGGGCAGCGGTCACCGGAGGGGTCAGTCCCCGAATGAGATGAAGCAGGCGGAAAAGGCGGTCTGATTTGGCCATGGGGTACTCTACGCAAAACATCCTGACAGAATTTGGCAGGATGCTGGTGCCATAGGTGCCGCACCAACATCAATCAGGTTTTGAAAGGTCGCATGACATGCCAACTCTTTATCACTCGCCGCACTCCCGCTCCTCGCGGGTTATTTCCCAGCTCATGCTGATGGGAAAACTCGACCAGATCAAAGTGGTCATTGTTGATGTCGTTCGCGGCGATGGCAGCGGTCGCAGTGATCCAAACAATCCTCATCCCGAAGGGAAGGTGCCGTTTTTGGTGACCGATGACGGTGAGACCATTCGCGAAAGCGCTGCTATCATGATGTATCTTGATGAGCTGTTCGGATACCCCTTAGGGATCAAGCCACAGAGCGCGGGGCGCGGGGCATTCCTGTCCTGGATGAGCTACTATTGTGGCGTGTTGGAGCCTGCCATGGTGGCACAGTTTGCCAAACTGGATCACCCGGTTCTCAAAAGCAATTTCCGCACAATGACCGAGGTGAGTGCGCAGATTGTTTCTGGCCTGGGTGACAATGCCTACCTTGTCGGAGGCAAACTCACCATTGCGGATATTATTATGGGTTCCGCCTTTCAGTGGGCACCAGATCTCGCACCAGAGGCCCCGGCGGTCAAAGCCTGGCTCAAACGGGTTGAGGCCGCGCAAGATTGCGCCGGTTTACAGGCTTTTGAAACACAAGCCCTTGCAGCTCTTACGGTGTAAGCAGCCCCGCAGCAAAGATTACTCATCATACCCTAGGGGCGTTTGGGACGCTAAGCCCTATCAGTCCATCTGCGGAGTTATGCTGTGCAGAGTTATGCTGTGCAGAGTTATGCTGCGCGCAGTTATGCCGGGTCGGGCGCCAGGGTTTGCCAGTCCGATGAGGCTTCGAGTTGCGCCGCCAGTTGGAACAGGATGCCATCTTGACCAAAGCCGCTGACGATCTGCACACCAATGGGCAGACCATCGGGGTTTGATGTACCGGCAGGGTCATGGCGGGTTGGCCCGAGGCATTGAAAGGCACCGAAAAGGGGCTGAGGTCGAGCAGCAGTTCCACAAAGGGATCAAACTCCATTTCCTGATCCAGATGGGCCAGTCCAAGAGGATGCGCCGGACCGTTTGTGGCAGCGGTCAACAGAATATCATAGCGGTCAAAGAAGGCGCTCATCTTGCGCACCTCGGTGTTCACTGCGGCGGCCCGGGCGAGGTATTGATGCAACGATACCCCGGCGGCGTAGCGCATGGTGCGCTGGGTCATCGGCTCAAAGCCCTGCATTGGTCCGGCGGCAAATTCAGGCGGGAAAAAGCCAGCCAGCGAGCTCACAAGCAGGCGAAAGGCCTGAGAGGTCATCTCGGCGAAGTCGAAATCAGGCCGGGCCTCTTCGACCTCTCAGGCCAAGGTCGATCAGCTGTTGCGCGGTGATGGAGACGGCCTCAGCGCTGCTGGGATGGATCGCCTTGCCGTCAAAACGATCGCGCAGAAATCCCAATGCGCAGCTTGCGGGGCGCGCCCTTCAGCAGGGCCTCAAACCCGCCCTCTGGTGCGGCGGTGAAATAGGGGCAGCCCTGATCAGGGCCTGAGGTGACATCCAGCAGAGCGGCGCAGTCGCGCACCGTGCGGGTTACCGCATGTTCGTGGCTCATGCCAAAGTTGGGATCGCCCCGGTGCGGGCCAATTGCATTGACGCCTCTGGTCGTTTTCACCCCGACCAGCCCATTGTAGGCCGCAGGGATCCGGATCGAGCCCGCGCTGTCGGTGGCATGGGCGGCGGGAACCATGCCGCTGGCGACGGCTGCTGCTGCACCGCCACTGGAGCCACCTGCGCTCAGATCCGTGTTCCAGGGATTACGGGTTTTCCCCCAGGCCTTGCTTTCCGTGGTGATGGTCAGGCCAAATTCAGGCGAGGCAGTGCGGCCCAGCAGCCCAAATCCAGCCGTGCGCAGGCGGGACACCGTGTGGTGGAGTCAAACCCCATGTCTGTGCCGCGAAACATCTCGCTGCCATTGGACAGCGGCATGCCCTTGGCTGGGGCGTGCAGATCTTTCAGCAGGTAGGGCAGGCCGGTGAACCGCGAGACCTCAGCGGTTTTGTCCAGCGCGTCCAGGGCTTCTTCGAACTGGGTGAGGACAACCGCATTGATCGCCGGGTTCTGCGCCTCGATCTGTGCGATGGCAGAGAGCAGAATGTCGCGGCGTGATACCTCGCCGGCCTTTGCCAGAGCGGCCAGTCCGACCAGATCATAGTTCAGCCATTCATCGCGATTTAGCATTCATCATCTCCTCGGTCATATTTGCGCCTGACACAATATTCAGGATCACCGCGTCCGCATCACTGACCGAGACATAGGCATGCGCCATGGCGGCGTCGTAATAAACGCTATCGCCGGTCTCAAGCCGGATGGGCTCGTAGAGATCAGAGTGCAGCTCAACTGCGCCAGACAGCACAATCACCAGCTCTTCGCCGCTGTGGCGGATAGGGGCGGAAAATTCCGAAATGTCGCGCGCAGTCACGGTCGCATAGGTCGCATCAATAAGGCGATTTTTCAGCTGCGTTGCCATGGGTTCAAAGACATAGTTCTCGGCTTCCAGCCGCGGCAGTTCTGATCGGCGCGAGACGCTTAGTCTGCCTGTGGGCGATGATTTCGGGGTTTGCGCCGAGGCCCCGTCCAGGATCGAGACTATGTCGGTATCCAGCCCGGCGGCGAGTTTGAGCATCACGTCATAGGTCGGAGAGAGGTTTGAATTTTCGATCTTCGAAATTGTCGACAGCGCCAGGCCAGAGGCCTCGGAGACCTGCTTCAATGTCAGATTTTGCGATTGTCGCAGGCTTTGCACCATGGCGCCAAAGGCGGCGCGCTTGTCTTTGAAGGTCTCGGGAGTCTCGGTTTTGGACATGGATATTTTCCGATACGAAAATTTTCTTGACTTTTTTCCTATCATCAAACGATCCTGTGGACAAGGAGAACAAATGGCCTGGATCTTGCTTACTCTGTTTGCTTTGGCAGCTGTGCTGTCAGGTGTCGCCATCAGCTATGTGGCGGGTGCGGCGGCCGTTCTGGCCTTTGTTCTGACGGATCATGCCGCCTATCTGGGCATCCTGCCGCAGCGGGTTTTTTGCCAGATCGACGTCTTTACCTTTCTCGCCATGCCACTGTTTATTCTGGCCGGCGAGACCATGACCAAAGGCGGCGTCACACGGGTTTTGATTGATCTTGCGATGCTTCTGGTGGGCAGGCTAAAGGGCGGGCTTGGCTATGTGAATATCGCCTCCAGCGTGTTTTTGGCAGGAATTTCCGGCTCTGCCGTGGCCGATGCCGCTGCCACCACCAACACATTGGTGCCTGCCATGAGCGAGCGGGGATATTGCACTGAATTTGCCGCCGCACTGACAGCCGCCAGCTGCGTGATTGGTCCCATTATTCCGCCGAGCATCGTGATGATATTTTACGCGGCCTTGATGAATGTCTCGGTAGCCGCCCTGTTTGCGGGCGGCATCGTTCCGGGCCTGTTGATGGCGGTTTTCCTTGGGGGCTATAACTTTTGGATTGCCCGCAAAGAGGACCATCCCGGCGGCACGGCAGAAACCCTGCCAGCTGTAAAACCCACAGTATTGCGCGCTCTGCCGGCCCTGCTGATCCCTGTCACAATCGTGTCGGGTATCGTTTTTGGCATCGTGACCCCCACGGAGGCTGCCGGCCTTGCGGTGGCGATCACGCTTTGCCTTGTGTTTCTTTATGCCTGCTGGGACCAAAATGGTCTTGTTGGCGCTTTCAGGATCTCTGCCAATCTCGCCTCTGGCGCGGTAGAACGAACAGTCATGCTGACCGGGTCAATCTTTATGATCCTGTTTGCGGCGGCCGTGTTTGGCTACCTGATGGGCATTTTGAAAGTGCCGGATCAGATCGGCGCCATGGTGCAAAATCTGGGTCTGAACAGCACCTCCTATTTCCTGATTGCCAGTGGGGTGATGTTTTTGGCTGGTATGGTGATAGATATCGCCATGGCGCTGGTCTTGCTGGTGCCGGTCCTGATCCCGGCGGCGATCATTGGGGGGGCGGATCCGGTACATGTTGGCGTGGTTAGCTGCCTGAACCTGACGCTGGGCCTGATTTCGCCGCCCTTTGGCGGCTGTCTTATGGTGATCTCAACCGCCAGCGGCGTCACCTATATGCGGCTCTGTCTCGCTATCCTGCCCTTTCTTGCAGTGCAGATCGCCCTGCTCATCCTGCTGATTTTCTATCCCGCAATTACCCTCACCCTGCCACGGGTATTGGGGCTCATTCCATAATAAGACACATAAGGGAGACTATCATGAAACATGTTCTGTTTGCTGCGGCCACAACCCTGTTGACGGCGGCGCCGCTCTGGGCGGATGATATCAAGATTGCCGTTGGCTGCCCGCCGGTAGATGCCTGTTCAGACTATGTCTATGCCGAAGATCTGGCGGCTGGTCTGCGTGAGCAGGGGATGGAGGCCAGCGTTTTTGCCAGCGGCGCACTGGGCAAGGATCCCGAAGTTGTCGACCAGCTGAGCCAGGGTCTGGTGCAGTTTGGCCTGACCAATTTTGTGATGATCAAAGAGGTAGACCCCCGCATTCTTGGCTTTATCGCGCCTTACATGTTTGACGATATGGAGCATTTTTTCCGCGCCACACAGGACACCCAAAGTGATCTGCTGGATGAGATCAAAGTCGCGATGCAAGGGCAGGGCGTCAAGATCGCAGGTCTGCCGGGGCTTGGCGGCACCATGGGTGTTTTCAACGCCAATACACCTGTGACCAAGGTGGAAGACATGGCCAATTTGCGGCTGCGGGCGATTGATGCCACTCAAATTGAGCTTTTTAAAAACTGGGGCGTGCAGGGGGCGGTGGTTGATATGCCTGAATTTGCCGGTGCGGTGCAGCAGGGGGTTGTCGATGGATTATTACAACCCGCCGGTGGTGGCGCTGATCTTCCGCCATACTGAATTCCTCAAACATTACACCGATATTGGTGCCGGCACGCCGTTCCGCTCGGCCTTGATGTCTGCAGACTGGTACGCCGATCTCAGCGACGCGGATCAGGCAAAGGTGGATGAGGCGGTGGAGCAGGCCAATGTCAAAAACCGCGCCTGGACGGCAAAGGCTGCAGCAGGTGAGCTGGCCGGTCTGGAGAAATCCGGCGTGACCATCTCTACCATGTCGCCCGAGGCGCTGGCAGATCTGAAAACCCGCAGCTAACCGGCCTGGGCTGGCCTTATGCCTGCCGCCTCGGTTGAGGCCTTTCGGGCGCTCGCGGCCAAAACACGGTGAGAGATCTTATCCATCAAGGCAAGCGCGCAGGTCGACCGCGCTTGCCTGTTCATAGCAAAACTGGCGTTGATCGGCATGGCTCTTACGGTGCTGTTGCAGATCTGGGCGCGCTATGGCTTTGACTACCCGTTTAGCTGGACCGAAGAGCTGGCAAGATACCTGATGATCTGGGCCGGACTGCTGGGGGCGACCTGCGCCTTTAAGCGCCGTCTTGACCCAACGGTTGTACAGGTCAATCCCGAAGACAGAGGCCTTTGGAATAAGGTGGTTTTTGCCCTGACGGTGCTGATATTTTTGTCGCCCATCCTGTATTATTCCTTTTATGGCCCTAACATGAATTTTGAGCGCGGCTTTTTGTGGCGCAGCAGCAATCGTTTGTCGCAGGGGATGGGGGTGAATATGGCCCTTATCGGTGCCATTGTGCCGCTCAGCTGCGCTGTGATCGTGCTGCATCTCGCGGCGATTTTGACCAAACGTAAGGCCACTACATGACCAGCCCCGCCGTATTTTCCGCCGCAGATGTTTTTGCTGCGGTTGAGATCACAGATCTGTTGGATCCGCTTGTCGCGGCAATGATTGCGGTGTCCGAGAGGACCGCCAGCCATCCTCCCCGATTTGCGGCGCCGGTGAATGATCAGGGCCGCATGGGGTTGATGTATGGCAGTCTGGAGCGCCCGGCGCTGCATGGCGCCAAGGTCCTGAGCCTGTTTCCCGGCGCGCCGGCGGTGGGGCTGTCCAGCCATCAGGGCTTTGTTGTGGTGTTTGACAGCAAGGATGGGCGGCCAATTGCCATCTGTGACGCCGATGCGATCACTGCATTGCGAACCGCGGCTATGTCACTGCTGGCAACACAGACCCTTGCCAGGATTGATCCGCAAATTATCACAGTCTGCGGCGCAGGAGAGCAGGCAGAGTGGCATGTGCGAGGCTCCATCGCCTGTTTCCCACAGGCCATGATCCGTGTCTGGGCACGCCGCACTGACGCGGCCGAAGCCATGGTTCAGCGGCTTGCTGCCGGTTCAAAACAGGTCGTGGGTTTGGCTGATCTGCAACAGGCCGTGCGCGGAGCTGATGTCATCCACACGACAACCGCGTCAAAGGCAGCCTTCTTTTGCGGCGACTGGCTGGAGCCGGGGCAGCATATCAATCTGGTGGGAGCCAGCCTTGCGGCCACGCGCGAGCTGGACGACGCAGGTGTTGCCCGCGTGACGATGTTCACGGATTCACAAGAGAGCAGCAGCCGCGAATCCGGGGAAATTCTGGAGGCAAAAGAGGCGGGGGCGATCCCTGCGGACTATCCGGTTACGGAAATTGGCGAGGTTCTTGGCCGCCGTCATCCGGGGCGGGTCTCGCCCGGTGAAATCACGGCGTATAAATCTCACGGGCTTATTCTGCAGGATTTGGTGGCGGCGCATGAGGTGTTGTTGCGCTCTGCGTTGACGCGTCGCGCGCAGTAACTTCCTGCTGTGCCGCAGCACGGTTTTTCTCTCTGTTCTACGCCGCCATTTGGCAGTCATACTGGCAGGGATCTGGTGTTAAGCGCGCGGGGTAAGCCTCAGATATAGCTTGATAATACTTCCGGATACTTTTGGTGTCGCCTTTTGTGGATCCCTTTGGTTCTGCACAAAAACATGGGGTTCTGAAGGCACCCGGATTCGCTCGCTTGCATTCGCTTGCGTAAACCACAATTCTCAAACTGAATGAATCGGGAGGGACAAACTATGACATTTATGAAATCCGTCGGCGCGGCTGCCGCTATTGCCTTGATGATGACCACTGGCGCCTCGGCCCAGACGCGCGTCACCTATAAATCTGCCAAGGCGGGTTCGTCGTATTTCCAGATGGCCGCACAAATCGCCGAAGCCATGAAGGCCGGGACAGGCGGTGATATCTCTGTAACTGTCGAGGAAAGCCAGGGCTCGGGGCAAAATGTAATGGAGGTGCGGGCACGCGGCGGTGACTATGTTTTCACCACACCACCTGCGCTTGTTGGATTGGCCTAGGGCGGCAAGGCGATGTTTGAGGGCAAGGGCGACCCCGTATTTGACGAGATCCGCGCGCTGTTCCCGATCCCCTCATTGACCATGCATTTCGTGATGTCGGCTGAAAGTGGCGTGACCAGCTTTGCTGAGATGGAAGGCAAGACGATCTTGCTGGGCAGTGGGTCGTTTGGGGCGCGCGAGGGTGCGAAATATCTGGGTCTTTTTGGTCTTGAGGATAAAGTCACCATTGCGGATTCTGAGCTGTCCAATGCGGTGAACGCGCTGAAAAATGGCCAGATTGACGGTTTCGTGACTGCAGGCTCCTTTCCGGCGCCCAATGTGATCGAGGCTGCGGCCTCTACTGGCGTCACGGTCCTGTCGCTGAATGATGAGCAGATCAAAACCTCCAAGCGCACGCGCCTGACGATCCCGGCGGGCACCTATACTGGCCAAACCAACGATATCACCACAACCTCGCTTCCGGTTGTTGCCTATTCGACCACGAAGATGGACGACGACGCGGCCTATACCCTGACCAAAACCTTCTGGGAAACACGCGAAAACATGGCCAAGGATGCGCCGTGGTGGGCAGGTGTCTCCGTTGATATGCTGAGAAATATCACCACACAGATCCATCCAGGTGCCATTCGCTACTACAAGGAAATTGGCGTGGCGTTGAACGCAGACCATATGTGATGTGCATGCCTTGCCCTCGTTTGCTGCGCGGGCAGGGCGCTTTGATGCCATGACAACTATCCTTCCCAGTTTTATGCCAAAGACAGCGCGCCTGTGGGTCGTGCTTGGTGCCGTAACGGCCGTGTTTCACATTGGGCTGATCTTTTATGGATGGTGCCCAACCTTGTGGCGCGCCCGCTGCACATGGCACTGATTTTGCCCTGGGTGTTTTTATACTCTGCCAAAACGCCAATCGGATGGTGGTCTGGTTTGGTGATCACCGCCATAGGAGTCGCAGGCTGTATCTGGATCGCTCTCAACCACCAAATGCTGCGCAATCAATATGGGTTTTTGGAAAGCGGGTTTCAGGTGGCTCTTGCCATCACCCTGCTCCTGATCGCGATGGAGGGTGCGCGCCGCATGATTGGCTGGCCACTGCCCCTGGTGGCGCTGAGCGCGCTTTTATACGGGCTGTTAGGGCAGCATATTCCTAGCGAATTTGGCCATGCGGGCACCCGTTTGCGCAGTTTTCTGGGCACGCTTGTCGTTGCCGAAGGAGGGCTTTGGGGCAGTCTCACCGGCGTTTCGGTGGGGGTTGTCGCGATCTTTGTGATCTTTGGTGCGGTGTTGAATGCCGGTGAAGCCGGGCAGGGGTTTATGAATGTGGCTGCGGCTGCCGCGGGGCGTTTGACGGGCGGCGCTGCCAAAGTCTCGGTGCTGTCATCCGCGCTCTTTGGCTCGATCTCTGGCTCGGCCTCGGGCAATGTGGCCTCAACGGGCGCGATCACATTGCCGGCCATGACTAGGCTTGGCTATCCCAAACGTCTGGCCGCAGCGGTTGAAGCCGTGGCCTCATCGGGGGGGCAAATCATGCCGCCGCTGATGGGGGCGGGCGCCTTTGTCATGGTTGAGCTCACAGGGGTGCCGTACACGCAGATCATGATGGCGGCGCTGCTGCCGGCGATCCTCTATTTTCTGACTGTCTGGGTTGGCATCAATGCCTATGCCCAGCGGTTTGAGCTAAAAGCTGTGCCTGAAGATCAACGCCCGGCGCCCCGTATGGTGTTTGTGACCTCATGCTTTTTTCTGGTACCGTTTTCGGTGCTGCTGGTCGCGATGTTCGCGATGGGGTTTACCCCGCAATATGCCGCTGTTCTGGCCATTTTTGCAGGCGCCGCAGCGCTGTTTTTTGACGCCACGCCACGGATGAATTTGGCGCAGGGGTTCGAACGCCTGGGGCAGGCTTTCTGCGCGATTGGTCAGCAAGTCGCTATGATCGCGGCCCTTATCATCTGTGCGTCGATCATCATTGGCGTCCTTGGCATCACGGGACTTGGGATCAAAATCACCTCGGTGATCCTCTCGGGCTCTGGGGGCGCGCTTTGGCCGGCACTGCTGCTCACGGCGCTGGCATGTCTGTTGCTGGGAATGGAAGTGCCGACCACTGCCGCCTATGTCATTTGCGTCTCTGTGGCGGGTCCTGCATTGATTGCGCTGGAGTTGGAGCCCTTGCAGGCACATCTGTTTGTGTTCTGGTTTGCGCTGCTCTCCACAATCACGCCGCCCGTTTGTGGCGCGGTGTTCATTGCGGCGGGCATGATCGGTGAAAACTGGCTAAAGGTGGGGCTGACGGCGATGACGCTTGGCCTTGGGCTCTACATCATTCCGCTGGCGATGATCGCAAACCCTGCTTTGATCCAGGTCTCAACCGATACAGCAGGCGCATTGATTGCCTTTGTCCTTGTCGGATTTGGCCTGTCGTGCCTGTCATACGCTTTGATCGGGCAGACCAGTTGGCTCCGCCGTCTGGTGTTATCTGCTCTTGGAGTTGGCGCCTGCTTTGGGGCCTTGCTGGGTTTTTAGCACCGCAGCAAACCCGGCCAAACCGGGTTCTCCAAGCTTTGCAAAATCGTCCTGTAAATGGCCGGGGATAGAGGTTCCTTTGCTTTGATCAGTGGCGCGCGGAGCTTTCGTGGTTCGTCAATAAATCGAACTAGACAGATGATCGTCGATCATCAGTAGATCTAGAAGTGCATTCCCACAATCCTTTAAGTACTTGTTGTAAAGTGAAATAATATGGAGATTTTCGACAGATCAAAATGATTGACGTATATCATTTTGTGTGAATACTAAAGTCAGGCGAGCGGTGAACTACCATGGCTTAGGGAGCAAGTAGTGAGAAATCCAACACTTCATGACGTCGCCCATCTGGCCGGCGTAAGCTATGCGACAGCGGATCGTGTCGTGAACCGGCGTGGCAATGTCGCGGAGAAATCCGTGCTTAAAGTCAAGGGGGCGGTGGAGCAGTTGGGCTACGTTCGCAATGTATCTGCGGCAAAGCTGTCAAAGAACTCCCCACACCGGCTGGCGTTTGTTTTGCCTCATCGCTCACACACGTTTTTTGGCAGAATGCACGCGCAGCTCGACAGGTCGCAGCCACATCTGAAAATTGCGCGGATCTCATGTGATATCATTGAATTCGAGGCCTTTGAAGCGGGGGCTTTGGAAAAGGCTCTGTCCGGTCTTTTGGGGCAGAAATACGATTGCATCGCCTTTGTCGGCCAGGGGGCTGACGGAGCGAGTGGTGTTTTAGGCGCGCTGCGGGCCGAGGGCGTGCATATTGTTTCCCTGGTGTCGGATGGCCCGGAAGGCAGTCGCGATCACTATATCGGCATCGACAACGTCAAAGCAGGGCGCACCGCCGCCCGACTGGTTGGCATGGCACATCGTGGTGCTGCGGGATGTGTTGTTGTGACTGTGGGGGCAATGGATGTGCGCGATCATTTTGACCGCGTGACAGGGTTTCGTCAGGTTCTGGAATCAGATTTCCCAAATATCCAGATTTCGGATGTCATCAAGACCAAGGACCAGTCGGCTGTGATGCGGAGCAAGCTGCGCAGTCAGCTGGATCAAAACGCCGATATCACCGCAATCTACAATACCGGAGCCGGCAACGAGGGTGTTGTGGATCTTGTGCGTATTCTTGACCTGTCGGCATCGATTTTTTGCATCGTGCATGACTTGTCCAGTGTTGTGCGAACCGCCCTGGAAGAGGGTGTCATAGACATTGTCATCGACCAGCGGCCTGAAATCGAGATGAACCGTGCGTTGGCTCTGCTGCAGGCGGTTGTGGACGAGTTGCCACCGCCGCCGACGCCTGAATTAATTCCTGCGATTTATGTCCGAGGCCACCTGCCAAACGAACGCTCTTAAGACCCAAGCCTGTTTCGAGCCAAGCCTGTTGAGATGGAATTCAGTTGAGAACGAAAGACGCAATCAGATGACCAATTTCTTTCAAAACATCGAGCCTTTGCGATTTGACCCCGGCAGGACCGGCACTGCCTTTCGGCACTACAACCCTGACGAGGTTGTCATGGGTAAGCGGATGGAAGAGCATCTCCGGTTTGCCGTGGCCTACTGGCACTCTTTTGCCTGGCCCGGTGGCGACCTGTTTGGCGGGCAGACGTTTGAGCGCCCTTGGTTTGGCGACACAATGGAGCTGGCCAGGCTCAAGGCCGATGTGGCCTTTGAGATGTTTGACCTGCTTGGGGTGCCGTATTTTTGCTGGCACGATGCCGACATCCGGCCCGAAGGGACGACATTTGCCGAAAGCCGTCGGAACTTCGAAGAGATCATCGACTATTTCCCGGCAAAAATGGAGCGCCATAAAACCAAACTCTTGTGGGGCACGGCCAATCTGTTTTCGCATCGTCGCTTCATGTCAGGCGCTGCAACCAATCCCGACCCAGATGTCTTTGCCTGGTCGGCAGCGACGGTCAAACTGTGTATGGATGCCACTCATAAACTGGACGGCGAAAACTATGTGCTGTGGGGCGGGCGCGAAGGCTATGAAACCCTGTTGAACACAGACCTGAAACGCGAACGCCAGCAGGCGGGGCGGTTTTTGCAGATGGCTGTGGAGTACAAATATAAGATCGGGTTTAGAGGCGCCATTCTGGTGGAACCCAAACCGCAGGAACCCTCCAAACATCAATACGATTTTGACGTCGCCACCGTCTACGGCTTCTTAAGAGAGTTCGGGCTGGAGGACGAAGTGCAGATGAACATCGAGCAGGGTCACGCAATTCTGGCGGGCCATTCCTTTGAGCATGAGCTGGCTCTGGCATCTTCACTGGGCCTGTTCGGATCCATTGATATGAACCGCAATGATTACCAATCCGGCTGGGACACGGACCAGTTCCCAAACAATGTCCCCGAGGTTGCTCTGGCCTACTATGAGGTGCTCAAGGCCGGCGGATTCACCACCGGTGGGACCAACTTTGACGCAAAACTGCGGCGCCAGTCTCTTGATCCTGAGGACCTGATTGCGGCGCATGCGGGCGCGATGGATGTCTGTGCCCGAGGGTTCAAGGCCGCCGCTGCAATGCTGCAAGATGGCACGCTAGAGGCGATGCGAGATGAGCGTTACGCAGGGTGGAACGCTGCCAGCAGCAAGGCGCTGTTGTCCTCTGATCTAGAGGCGATCGCCGCTTTGGTTGAGGCGGACGGCATTGATCCGCGGCCCCGCTCGGGCCGTCAGGAAATCTCGGAAAACGTTGTGAACCGCTTCGTCTGAAGGCGGCCAGGGAGGAAAACCATGAAAACTATCAAAGGTCCCGCGCTGTTTCTGGCGCAGTTTGCAGGTGATGAGGCTCCCTTCAATTCTTGGGACAGCATCACCAAATGGGCGGCGGATTGCGGCTACAAAGGGGTGCAGGTTCCCAGCTGGGACAACCGACTGATTGATCTCGCAAAGGCGGCAGACAGCAAAGACTACTGCGATGAATTCAAAGGGAAGGCGGCGGAAAATGGCGTTGCGGTGACGGAGCTGTCTACCCACCTGCAGGGTCAGCTGGTCGCGGTGCACCCGGCCTATGACACGGCTTTTGATGGCTTTGCCGCACCCTCAGTTCAGGGCAATCCCGAAGCGCGCCAGCAATGGGCCGTTGATCAGGTGAAAATGGCGCTGACGGCCTCTAAACATATGGGCATTGGGGCGCATGCGACCTTCTCGGGCGCGCTGGCCTGGCCCTATATCTACCCATGGCCACAGCGGCCTGCCGGATTGGTGGAGACGGCGTTTGATGAGCTGGCCGCCCGCTGGCTGCCCATCCTCAACCACGCCGAAGACTGCGGCGTCGATGTCTGTTACGAAATCCACCCCGGCGAAGATCTCCATGACGGCGTGACCTATGAGATGTTCCTTGAGCGCACTGGCAATCATGACCGCGCCTGCATGCTGTATGATCCCTCCCACTATGTGCTGCAGTGCCTCGACTATCTCGACAATATCGACATCTACAAAGACCGCATTCGCATGTTCCATGTGAAGGATGCCGAGTTCAACCCGACGGGTCGGCAGGGTGTGTACTCGGGCTATCAGCCCTGGGTCGATCGCGCCGGTCGCTTCCGCTCATTGGGCGATGGGCAGGTCGATTTTGCCGCGATCTTTTCCAAGATGGCGGCAAATGATTTTGACGGCTGGGCCGTGGTTGAATGGGAATGCGCCATCAAGAACCCCGAGGACGGCGCCCGCGAAGGCGCGCAGTTCGTCAAAGACCACATTATCCGGGTCACGGAACGTGCCTTTGATGACTTTGCAGATGGTGGCACCGATCTGGCTGCAAACCGCAAAATGCTGGGGATCGACTGATGGCACGTATTCGTTTGGGCATGGTGGGTGGTGGCAATGACGCCTTTAGCGGCGGGGTGCATCGCATCGCCTCCCGTATTGATGATCGGTTCGAGCTGGTGGCGGGGGCGCTGTCCTCAACACCAGAAAAATCCGCCGCCAGTGCAGAGGCGCTGGGGATCGCGCGCTCCTACGGCAGTTTTACTGAAATGGCCGAGGCCGAGGCCAGTCGCGAGGATGGTATCGAGGCTGTCAGCATCGTGACGCCAAATCACGTGCAGTTTGCCGCCGCGCAGGCGTTTTTGGCCAGAGGCATTCACGTGATCTGCGACAAGCCGCTGACCTCGACGATGGAGGATGCCGCGAAAATGCAGCAGGCGGTTGCGTCCACTGATGCGCTGTTTGTTCTGACACACAACTACACGGGCTATCCCATGATCCGGCGGCTCGCGCCATGATCGAGGCGGGCGAATTAGGCGATATTCGCGGGGTTCAGGTGGAATACCCGCAGGACTGGTTGACCGAACCGATGGAAAACGAGGGCCTGAAGCAGGCCGAATGGCGCACCGATCCCAGCCGCTCTGGCGCCGGTGGCTCGGTGGGTGACATCGGTACGCATGCCCATAATCTGGCCTGTTTTGTCAGTGGCTTGTCGGTGCAAAGCCTCGCAGCAGATTTGCAGGCCTTTGGCGCAGGCCGCCAACTGGACGACAATGCCCATGTGCTGTTGCGGTTTGGCGGTGGTGCGCGCGGTATGCTGTGGTCCTCGCAGGTTGCGCCGGGCAATGAGAACGCTCTGAAGCCTGCGCATTTATGGCCGCAAGGGCGGGTTGGAATGGTCGCAGGAGGATCCAAACTATCTGTGGTTTACCCCATTAGGGGGCTGCAAACGTCTGATCACGCGCGGCGGATCTGGCGCCAATGCCGCCGCCGCCGCGGTCAGTCGCATCCCGGGCGGCCACCCCGAAGGGTATCTTGAAGGCTTCGCAACTCTCTATAGCGAGGCGGCTGACGCCATCCGTGCCAGGCAGTCCGGTGCATCGCGTGAAACTGCCATGGGCCAATTGCCGGGCATCGCCGCTGGCATGGCTGGCATGGCATTTATCAACGCCTGCGTCACGTCCTCGCAACAAGACGCCGCTTGGGTGACACTGTAATGTCCGAAGTCATGTCTGAAGCTGTCCTTTCCCTCTCTGGCGTGAGCAAAAGCTTTGGCCGGATTGAGGTGCTGCACGATATCGATCTGACGTTGCGCCGCGGCGAGGTGCAGGCTTTGATCGGCGAGAATGGTGCCGGTAAATCGACGACGATGAAAATACTAGCCGGATACCAACCCGCCAGCTCCGGACGTCTGTTTGTTGATGGGCATGAGACCCGTTTCGCCGACCTTTAACGACGGCGAGGCCGCTGGGATTGTTATGATCCATCAGGAGTTTAACCTGGCAGAGCAGTTGACGGTTGAGCAGAATATCTTTCTGGGCCGCGAGTTGCGCTGCGGCCTACTGCTGGACACATCCAAAATGCGCAGCCTGACGCGCAGCTTTCTGGATCGGGTGAAATGCGCTGTGGCGCCGGATGCTCTGGTGTCGTCTTTGTCAAATTCCGAAAAACAAATGGTCGAGATCGCCAAGGCGCTCTCTCGCGATGCGCGGGTGCTGATTATGGACGAGCCCACTGCCGTACTTACCACGCGCGAGACAGCCGTTTTGATGGCGCAAGTGAGCGCGCTGAAAGAGCAGGGGACAGCGATCCTTTTTACCTCCCATAAGCTCGACGAAGTGGCCGAGATTTCCGATGTCGTGAGCATCATGCGCGACGGGCGGGTGGTTCACACTGGTCCCACCTCGGAGATTGATGAAGACCGGATGGCCAGGGCCATGGTCGGGCGTGATGTCTCTGATCTCTACCCCGCCAAAACGGCTATTGCACCTGATGCTGGTGTTGTTTTGTCGGTCCGGGGGCTGTCTGTTCCGGGCTTTGCCAGAGAGGCCTCGTTTGATCTGAAGGCTGGTGAAATACTGGGGTTAGGCGGCATGGTTGGATCGGGGCGCACAGAGCTGATGGAGGGCTTATGCGGTTTGCGCCCTGCACTGGCAGAGCAGATCCTGCTCTTTGGCGAAAACCTGCAGATCAAGACGCCAGGGGACGCGCAAAAACGTGGGCTGTGCTATCTGACAGAAGACCGGAAACTGCGCGGGCTACTGCTGAATTGGGGCATGCGCGAGAACCTCACCCTGCAGACCCTATCTAAATTTGGCACCTGGCTTATCGACAAACGCTCGGAAGAGCGGGCGCTGGACAGCGCAATTGAGGACTTTGATATCCGGGCTGGCAGCCGCGACGTGACGGTCGGCAACCTGTCGGGAGGCAATCAGCAAAAGCTGCTCCTTGCAAAGGTCATGCTGTCCGAGCCGCGCATTCTGGTTGTCGATGAGCCGACACGTGGCATCGATATCGGGACCAAGCAACAGATCTATGTCTTCTTACGCGACCTTGCCGCACAGGGGGTCGCGGTGATCATGATCTCCTCCGAGATGCCGGAACTTATCGGCTTGGCTGACCGCATTCTGGTGATGCGGCAGGGGCAGATTGAGGGCGAGCTGGCGCAAGGCGATATCACAGAGGATGCCATCGTGCGCCTGTCCATGGGCCTTAGCGCCACCACGGCACGTCCCCCCACCGCCGAGATGGCAGGAGCCTGAGCAAATGACAGATACCACCACCACATCGGGCCAAACTGCGCGCAAACTGCCGTCAATGGCCGTGCTCGGGCCGCTATTGGCGCTGATTGTGCTGATTGTCATCGGCGGCCTGATGAATCCGAACTTTCTTGGCGCGGCCAATATCACCAATGTTCTGGCACGGTCTGCCTTTATCGGCATCATCGCTGTTGGTATGACCTTTGTTATTACCGCAGGTGGGCTCGACCTGTCTGTTGGATCTATGGCGGCCTTTATTGCGGGCCTTATGATCCTGGTGATGAATGCAGCGCTGCCGTCGATGGGGGTCGGGGTGCCGATTGTCCTGCTTGGCATGGTTGTGGCACTGGTTGCGGGCATACTTGCGGGGATGTTGAACGGGTTTTTGATCCCC
>NZ_MWVJ01000115.1 GCF_002087335.1 Pseudophaeobacter leonis | reverse complement strand
ACAAGAGTCGCAGTTCAGATATCGCTCACAGGCTATAAGCCGAAAGGGCGGCGGCAGGGACGACCTTCGGCGTCAAGAGCACAGAGGTCACGAGATGAAACAAGTCAAACTGCGAATAGTATCTGACGACGGCGTCGAGGCCACAATTTCGACAGACCCCAGCCAGGACGGTGCCGAGGACTACTATGTCATTGTTTCAGTTGATGGCCTCATTAAGGACCAGAAAATCTATGGCATAGACCCGGTTCAATCGTTTGCGCTGGGTCTCACGCTGATCGAAGACCTGACGACGGGAAAACGCATCTGCGACGATGATCAAGCGTCTGCAACTCCAAGTGCGTCATGGCGTATTGAAGTCACCGAAGATTGATCCCACAAGGCTTCTCAGCCCTGCGATATTTGAGGTCTCCGGGCTGCTAAGCCTTGTTCCTGTTGAGCTATACGGTGACGTTTCTGCTTTGCGCGGCCAGTGACATTTCTGAATGGCGTTTACAATCGCAGTCCCCGTCTCGGTCAGGCCTGGCGCCGCGTCTTATCCATGGCGGCGATCAGGGGGGCGATCAGGGGCGGCGATCAGGGATGGTGCGTTTTTTCCACTTCATGTGCATCAGTTTGCGGTCGAGCGTGGCCTGCACCAGTTCGGGGTCAAAAGGCTCTCCGAGGAAGTCGAACAGCCGCCGCCAGGCCTCAGGCCCGCTGATGTAGTCATTATAGTGCAGCGCCAGGCAGCTCTCGGGATGCGCCGCCTGCCATTTGCCATAGAGCGCCTCGGCCTGCTGCAGCTCCTGACGCACAACGGCAGGCTCCATGGTTTTCCACCAACCGGACCGGCAGACCTCAGCGTGGTCGCGGGTGTTAAAGATGAACCGGGCCCGGGGCATGTAGCGCTGCAGGAAGTCCAGCATCGGCTCAAACAGCGCCGGGTCTTCGTGCCAGCGGATCTCCTTGAAGCCAACCACCCGGCTGTCCGCCTCCGGGCGCAGCACATTGCGCAAAAACACCTGCGCCAGATCGCGCCCCAGTTGATCGACCTCAATCGCCTCATAGCCATACCAGGGCTGATGTGGCCCGGAGGGCAGCGGCCCCGCAATGCGCATACGCTCCAGCTGCTCGGGATAGAAGCTGCGCAGATCCTGCCAGCTTTGCACCAAAGAGCCCAGCAAATTGGCGTTTTCCCCCCGCAGGACATAGCCCGGCAAGGCGTTCAGCAGATTCTGCAGCAGGGTCGAGCCAGAGCGCCCATAGGTCACCACAAACAGAGTGCTCTCGATTCGCTCAAAGGGATCCATCTTCATGTAATTTCTCGCAAAAGGTTAACACTTTTCTGACCGCAGGAGATCAGTTGCCCCCAGGTTGCTCCCTGGTCGACCCAGGCTGACCCGAGGGAAAGCCTCATAATCTGGCCCCCGACAGCGCCGGGTTTCGCCGCCTCTCAGGCCTGCGCCACAGCCCCTGTGTTCCTAGGCGATGGCGCGCCAGGATCCACCCCATCCCCAGAGCCAGCAGCTCAAACCTGTTGCGCCCCGGCCCAGAGGGCCAGACCGTGGAATCACGATCCAAAAGCAACTCTGAGGCGCGTGAACCTGTTGCGAAATTTACCAAAAATTCATTTTTGCCTTGATCTGGGCGGTGAATCGCCCCTGGCTGCGCGATATACCGCCACAGGAATTCTCGCCCCAAAGCAGGTATACCAGACTTGTCGCAGGCAATTCACTGGCAAATCACAGGTAAAAACACTGCAAATCCAGCCCTTTCCCTACTGCTTTCAAGGAAAATTAAAGCCAAGTGTTGCCGCAGTGCCGCACCCCTCGGCCGTTGCCCGCAAGCCTCTATAAAACAGCTCAAACGGCTTGAATAGCACCCCAAACTCCGCTCTATTATAGGCGCGGTATGCCGTTAGTGCGTGGGACTTGTATGAAGAATCAGCAACCTTGTCTGATTGTAATTATACTAACCCCGCGAGAGCGCGGCAGAGCGGCGTGACGCTTGACAGAAGAGCGACCCGCCTGATAGCGGAAGGGCGGGCACCTTTTTGGGGTGTAATACGCTTTAGGAAGGGCAGATACCACTTTGGTATAATGTCCTTTGTGGAATGAAAATATAGCTCTCAAGCAGGAGACTAACATTATGGCGATTTTCAACGGTACACCTGGCGCTGACCAGATTGCAGGTACGAATGAAGACGATATCATCACCGGCATCGGCGGCGCGGATGACATCAACGGTGCCGGCGGCAACGACGACATCGACGGTGGCGCGGCCGCAGATATCATCGTAGGCGGTGACGGCGATGATACAATCGACGGCGGCGCAGCTGCAGATAACGTAGACGGCGAAGAAGGCAGCGATGTCTTTGCAGCACCTGACGCCGGTACCGACACCATCGACGGTGGTGTTGACGCGGATGGTGACGACATCGACGTTCTGGTGACTGATCTGGCCGACGGTGACGATCTGATCGACGGCGGAATGAATGTCGCGGGCCATCTTGGTGTAGCCATCTCCAACATCGAAGAAGTCAAGGTCACCAACGCAAGCGATTTCATGATCGAGCTGGGCACAGACGCGTTCTTTGGCATTGACCAGACGCTGACCAGCACCGATTACGTTGCCACTGTTGCAACTGATGCGGATCTGGCGTCATACGATGGCACCACCCACGCGGTTGCTGTTGGCGCGGTGACTCACCTTGAATCCGCTGGCATCACCATCAACGGCACCAGCTATGCTGCCGGCGATACCCACACCACCGCAAACGGCGGCACGGTTGCAATCACTTTCAACGCGGGTGAATGGGAGCTGGCCTACACTGCACTGCAGCAGTCCAGCATCACAGCCAACAGCTCCGTTGAAGATGAAGTTCTCGACATCCAGATCACCGAAAATGACTCCGGTGACGAAAATGTTGTGACCGTCTCTGTCACTCTGGACAGCGCAATCGGCAACGTGATCGACCTGAGCGGTGAAACAGGCGACTTCCGCATCGAGGGCGATGCAGGTGGCAACGATCTGACCACCGGCGACGGCAACGACACCGTGATTGGTGGCGACGGTGCCGACACCATTACCCTGAACGACGGCGACAACATCGTTTGGGCTGGTTCAGCGGATACCGGTGCTGATGTCATCACAATCGACGGCGACGGCAGCAAAAGCCTGGGGTGGCGCGGGCGACGACGTCCTGGCCATCAGCGCTACCGGTACCGGCGACAACATCATTGGCGGTGGCGCTGGTGACGATGCCCTCTCTGTAGCCGCATCCGCCAACGGCGCGAACGCTGTCTGGGGTGGCGCTGGAAACGACACCATCACCATCACCGGTGACGGCGACAACGCCGTTGGCGGCGGCGAAGACGCGGATGCGATCACCATTGTGGGTGATGGCGCCAACACCATCTACGGTGGCAAAGATGCTGATGCTGATGATGCTGCTGCAGACACCATCACCATCGCTGGTGACGGCGACAACACCGTCTATGGTGGCGGCGCTGATGGCGACCCCTTCGGCAACGTCATTATTGTCTCCGGTGGCGGCGACAACATCATCTTCAACGGTGGCGGCGACGATACCGTTGATCTGAGCGGCGCAACTGGCGACAACACCCTCTACGCTGGCGCTGGCAACGACACCATCGATCTGGATGCTGGCACAGGTACTGCGACCGTGATCGTCGAACTCGGCAACGGCAGCGATGTCCTGGATAACTTCGGTACCGGTGTTACTGTTGACGGCACCACCAAGATCGACCTGTCGGCGCTTGGCTTTGCCGATGCCGACGACGTTCTGTCCAACATGACCACCAACGGTAGTGGCGTAAGCTTGTTCGTGACCGCAGGTCAGGTCATCACTCTTGATGACGTGACCCTGGCGAACCTGCAGGCCGCAGACCCAGCCGACTGGCTGATCCTGTAAGCCATCAGGCCAGAGACAATCGAAAGGGGCTCCGCAAGGGGCCCCTTTTGCTATGGGGGGTCGCTCTCTTGTCGGCGGGGTTTGTTCAGGGCAAACCCGACTGGTCTGGACTTAAGCCTTTGATCTGATTACCCAGATCAGAACGCCACCGCCGCCATTCTCGCCGCCATTCTCGCCGCCATTCTCTATGTGCCAAGACCGGGACCCCTGCAGATGAAAATCCTATTTGTGCATCAGAACATGCCCGGGCAGTACCGGGAGATGATCCAGTGGCTGGCAGCGCAGAAGCAGCATCAGCTTGTCTTCATGACCCAGCGCGATCCGGTGCCAAAGATAACGGGCGTGACCACCGTGCAATACCGCCCGCATCACACCCCCGCACAGGACAGCTATGCCCTGTCCAAATCCTGGGAGGCGGCCACCGGCGTGGGCTATGGCGTGATGCGGGCCGGCCCCTACTCTGAAAAATGACCACGGCTTTACCCCCCATATCATCCTGGGCCACACCGGCTGGGGCGAATTACTGTTCCTCAAAGAGGTCTGGCCGGATGCGCCGGTCCTGGGATTATTTGAATATTTCTACATCCTTGAGGGCGGCGCATCCTGTTTTGATCAGGAGAACCCGCCCACTCAGGACGCGCGCCTGTTGCAACTGGTGCGCAACGCGGTGACCAATTGCAGCCTGAATGCGGTAGATCTGGGGGTGGCGCCCACCCGCTGGCAGCAGGACACCTTTCCGTCCTATTTTCACGACAGCCTGTACTGCTGTCACGACGGGATCCGCACCGATCTTTTGAAACCCGACCCGGATGTCGAGATCAGCCTGGGTCGTCTGGACAAGCCTTTAACTCGTGATGATGAGGTCTTTACCTTTATGGCCCGCAATCTTGAGCGCGCCCGCGGCTTTCACGTGTTGATGCGCGCCCTGCCCCAGATCCAGGCGGAACGGCCCAATGCGCGGGTGCTGATCATCGGCGGCAATGGCTCCTCTTATGGCAAGAAAAGCACCCATCCCGGCGGCTGGCGCGGGGAGATGGAAGAGGAGCTTGGGCAACGCGTTGACTGGAGCCGGGTGCATTTTCTCGGCAAGGTGCCCTATGAGGCCTACCAGAAGGTCATCCAGATCAGCCGCTGTCATCTTTATCTGACCATGCCCTTTGTGCTCAGCTGGTCCTGCATCGAGGCGATGTCGATGGGCGCGACCGTGGTGGCCACGGATGTGGCACCAGTGCGCGAGGCCATCAGTCATGGCAAAACCGGGCTGCTGATTGATTTCCACGACCCCGGCCATCTGGCCAAACAGGTGGTTGAGGTGCTTGCCAACCCAGAAGAGCATGCACATTTGGGCGTCGCGGCGCGCAAACACGCGATCAAGCACTATGATTTTCTGACCCGCTGCCTGCCGATGCATATCAATCGCATCAATTCCCTGGTCAAAACCGGCGCCAAGATCTCGCTGCCCTGACCCAGTGACCTGACCCAGTGGCCGAGCCGGGTCAACCCCGCCGCCGCCAAAGGGGCGCGCGCTTTTAGTCCGGTGCAGGCGCCTCGCCCATGATGTCACGCCAGGCTGCCTCCCGGCGGTGGCATTCCTTGGTGGTGAGACCGGGCAAGGCCAGCAGATTATCCGGGGTGGACAGATCCAGCAGGTCAAGGTTCTGCGCATAAAGCGCGTGCCCCACGCAGGCGTCTTCCAGGCCAACGCTGCGCATGGCAAAAAACTCTTTCATCGCCAGATACATAAAGGAACAGGCGCTCAGACCTTTGGGGCTGAGCACATAGCCATGACCGCCCGCCGCATAGGCCTGCGGCAGCGGATACTGATAGCCGCGCGCCTCGATCAAAGGGTCGGCGCATTTTCCGATATGCCAGCCATGCCACTGCCCCTCATGGCGCGCACCACCCACCTGACGTCCGGCACAGGGTGCACCAGAGGCGACAGTCTCGTCGATACAGGCGGCAAAACCGGCTGCATCTTGCAGCAGGATATTGTCGGTCAATCTTGATCAGGGCTTCTGGCGGTGCCAGCAGGTCAAACAGCATATAGGCGTAAAACAGTTTGCGGTGCAGGCTCTCATAGTTGTCCGGGGCCGGCACCCGCAGGATCTCGCCATCATAGTCAAAACCCAGCGGCATCTCAGCCTCACTGCGGACCAGCTGCGCCTCGCCCAGCAGGATCACATGTCTGTAGCCCTCCCCAAGAGGCCGAAAAGACGCGATGGGCTCTGCTGTGGCGGCCAGACGCGGATGGCAGCTGGTGTGCAGGATCACCCGCTTGCCGGCGCAATCCGCCCGCAGCCGGGCCACTGCCGGGCCAAAGGCGCTTTCCAGCAGCGCGGCCAGATACTGGCGCAGAAAGCCATTGCGCGGAAACAGCGAGAACACATCGCGCAGCGCAGGCAGCTGACGGCACAGTTTCGGGGGGTCACTCTCTGCGGTCAGCTGCTGCAGCTGCTGCAAATGCGCCTCGGCGCTGGACACGGCAAAGCGCAGATTGTGATACATCGGGCGATGCCAGCGCAGATCCCGCCCCGCCTGTTTGATAAACTGCGCCTGAGACCGGGTGAAATCCGAGACCAGCACCTCACTGCGCTCCAACAGATGCGCCCGGGCTGCGGCCAGCGGCGTCGGAGCCTTGCTCTGCGCCTCGGCCTGGGCCTGGGCAAAAAAATCGCTAACCCGCGTATCCTGAAACAGCTCGTTGGCATAGATCCCGATGGCGATTTCTTCCGGGGTCTGCGCCAGCTCCAGCCAGAACCGGTCCAGCGCATCGGTTTCCAGTGCCGCATAATGGCTGCGCCAGGTGGCGCCGATGCCCTGATCCAGGGTGGTATTGCGCCCGTAGGCGGCGCCGCCCAGACGGATCTTGTCCTTGTAATGCGTCAGGGTCCGGTAGGGGTAATGCAGAATGCGCAAGCGCGGGCCGGCGGCGACACCCGGGCCCGTAAGGTCGCTGACGCTGTGATTGCCCTGCGCCGCCGGCACTGTCTCGCTGGCCCGGTGCAGCACTTCCAGGGAGCGCCTGCCCCTTCACATTGAGGCTCTGACGTTCAAACACCACCGAAGACCGGGGGTGACAGGCGCCCGCCAATGGCGCGTCACTGTCGCAGCTGACCACCGCATTGTGCCGTTGCACCTCGACGACACTGACCTCGGGCGGCAGAGCGGCACAGGACTGCTTTAGATCGCCGACCTCTGGCTGCCAGAACTCGTCAGCATCATTGTTGATCACCCAGTCGGCCCCATGATCCCGCGCGGCGCGCCGCGCCATATCGGTGACCCATTGCCATTGGTTGTAGTCATCGTCTTCCTGGCGCAGGTAGTCGATGTCAAACTGCTGCGACAGCGCCCTGAGGATCTCGGGCGTGGCATCGGTGGACAGGTTGTCCATCACGATAAAACTGTCGACACCCAGGCCATGATGATAGCGAATATTGTCAGCCAGAATATCCGCTTCATTGCGGACCAGCAGCGTCATCGTGAGCTTGGGATATGTCACTAGAGCGATCTCCGTTTCTCCACAGCCTGTGTGTCATGCCGCGTTTTGGCCCCTATTTCCAGCCCCTATCGCCCAGCTGACACAGCGCGCCAAAGCCCCCCTGCGGGCGCCAACAGGGGCACGGTAGTTTTCCAGCCCACAGCCAAAGCGGCTTTAGAGGGCTGGTTGGGGGCAGCTTATGGGGCGCGGCACGGCTGGCCCTGCGGAATGGCCTCTTGCACCCATCTACGATTTGGGTTTTCTTGCGCCGAAGTTTCGCACATAGAGACAGAGGCGTAAGCACGTTATGCTTTGCTTGTCGCGCCTGCACGACATCTCTGGTAGAGGCTGAGCAGCAGCGGGCAGACGACAGCACCACAGAAAAACAACAGCATTGGTTTCCCTTCCAATATGGCAGCACAGACATTCAAACCCGGCAACGACGAATTGCTCAAGGTCCGCAAAAAGAGCCGCGGACTGTATTGGGCCATCGGTCTCTTCAGCTTCTTTGTGAATATGCTGATGCTGACCGGGCCGCTCTATATGATGCAGGTCTATGACCGGGTTCTGGGGAGCCGCTCGGAGGCGACGCTGATTGCCCTGTCTCTTTTGGTGGTCTTCCTCTACGGCATGATGGGCATTCTGGACTTCGTCCGCGGTCGCCTTCTGGCCCGGGTCGGAGCCCGCTTCCAAAGTGAGCTGGATGGCCGGGTCTTTGACGCCATGGTGCGCCGCTCGGCGGTGGCCCCTGATCCCGTGGCGCAAACCGGCCTCAGCGATCTCGAATCCGTCCAGCGCCTGATTGCCTCGCCTGTGGGTGGGGCTGCCTTTGACCTGCCCTGGACGCCGTTGTTTTTTGCCGCCATTGCCCTGTTCCACCCCTGGCTGGGTCTTTTGGCCCTGGCTGGTGGCGTTGTGCTGATCGCCATCGCCGTGCTCAATCAGGTGTTCAGCCGCAGTCCGGTACAACAGGCCGCCGTCTCCGGCCACAAAGCCAACTTGATGTCCGAGGAAATCCGCACCGAGGCGGAAATGATCCAGGCCATGGGGATGCGCAAAGCCGCCTTTATGCGCTGGCAAAAGGGGCGCACCACAGCCCTGAAAGACAGCCTGGCTGCCAATGATACCTCTGGTGGCTTTACCACATTGACCAAAAGCCTGCGCCTGCTGTTGCAATCTGCCATGCTGGGCCTCGGGGCCTATCTGGTGCTGCAGGGCGAGGTCACGCCCGGCTCGATGATTGCCGGCTCCATTCTGATGGGGCGCGCATTGGCGCCGATCGAGATGGGCCTGGGACAATGGGCCTCGGTGCAGCGCGCCATGACGGTCTGGCATAATCTGGCCGAATTGCTGACCAAAGTGCCTGTCGAGACCGACCGGACTGCCCTGCCCGCCCCCAAGGCGCTGCGCCAGGTGCAGGCCCTGGCGGTGATCCCGCCTGGCGACAAACGCGCCCAGCTGAAAAATGTCAGCTTCCGGATCCAGCCGGGTCAGGCTGTCGGTGTGATCGGGCCCTCGGGGTCGGGAAAATCCACCCTGGCCAAGGCGCTGACCGGCGCCTGGCGTCCTGCGGCCGGCACCATTCGGCTGGATGGCGCCGCGCTGGACCAATATGCGCCAGAAGTTCTGGGCCGCCACATTGGCTACCTGCCCCAGCGGGTGCAGCTGTTTGAGGGCACCATTGCGCAAAATATTGCCCGGCTCTCGCAGGAACCCGACGCCGAAAAGGTTGTGGCCGCCGCCAAGAAGGCCGCAGCACATGATATGATCGTAAAGCTCCCCGAGGGCTATGACACCCAGGTCAGCAGTGGGGGGGGGCGTCTGTCTGGCGGTCAGCTGCAACGGATTGCCCTGGCGCGCGCGCTCTATGATGACCCGGTTGATCGTCATTCTGGATGAGCCAAATTCAAATCTCGACAACGAGGGCTCGGTCGCCCTCAACAGCGCAATCAAGCTGCTGAAATCGCAAGGTAAGTCCCTGTTGATCATGGCGCACCGCCCGGCCGCCATTCAGGAATGTGAAATGCTTCTGGTGATCGACCAGGGCACCATGACCGCCTTTGGTCCCAAGGATAAAGTGCTCAAAGAAATGGTCAGCAACCATCAAACCATCCGCAAAGCCCCCAGCGCAGGAGGTGTGTCGTGAGCATGCAGCAGCAATGGCCGACGCGGCAGCCCATGACGATCGGCATCATCGCGCTTTTGGTTCTGGTCGGCGGCTTTGGCTCCTGGGCCGCGCTCTCTTCGATTTCTGGCGCGGTTGTCGCCTCTGGCCAGCTTGAGGTGGATCGCAACCGGCAGGTGGTACAGCATCTGGATGGCGGCATCGTCGCAGAAATCCTGGTGGAAGAGGGCGATGTTGTTGAAAAAGACCAGCTGCTGTTGCGGCTGGATTCCAAGGACCTGCGCTCGCAGTTGCTGATCACCGAAAGCCAGCTGTTTGAGCTGATGGCGCGCCGCAGCCGCCTGGAAGCCGAGCGCGACACCAGTGCTGATGTCGCCTTTGATGACGAGCTCATTGCATTGGGCAAAGACCGCCCCGAAGTTCTCGACATGATGCAGGGCCAGGGGCGTCTGTTCCACGCGCGCCGCGAATCCACCGAGCGCGAGATCGAGCAGCTGGAAAAACAGCGCGCCCAGATCCGGGATCAGATCGTCGGGATCCAGGCGCAGCAAAAGGCCAATAAAGACCAGCTCGCCCTGATCGCGGATGAGCTGAAAAGCCAGCAAAGCCTGCTGGACAAGGGGCTTGCACAGGCCAGTACCGTGCTTAGCCTGCGCCGGACCGAAGCCAATCTGGCCGGCACCCTGGGTGAGCTGATCGCCACCGAGGCCCAGGCCGGCGGCCGGATTACGGAAATCGAACCAGATCCTGCGGTTGGCGACCCAGCAGCGGGAAGAGGCGATCAGCCAGCTGCGCGATCTGCGCTACAATGAGCTGACCCAGGCCGAGACTCGCCGCGCCCTCATTGAGCAGCTGCAACGTCTGGATATCACCGCCCCGGTCTCGGGCATCGTCTACGGGCTGCAGGTGCAGACCCCCCGGTCGGTGATCCGTCCGGCCGACCCGGTGCTCTATCTGGTGCCGCAGGACCGGCCGCTGGTGATCGCCGCACAGGTGCCGCCAACAGATATCGACCAGATTTTTGTCGGTCAGGACGTCACCCTGCGGTTTTCGGCGCTGGATCAGCGCGAAACACCGGAATTGTTTGGCAAGGTCTCCCCGGTCCCGGCTGACTCGTTTCAGGATCAAAACAGCGGTATTTCCTATTACCGCGCCGAGATCGAGCTGAACGAAAGTGAGCTGGCCCGCCTGCCGGAAGGCGCCATTCTGCTGCCCGGCATGCCGGTTGAGAGCTTTATCCGCACCCGGGACCGCTCTCCCATCGGCTATCTGCTCAAGCCGCTGACCGACTATTTTGTCAAAGCCTTCCGCGAAAGCTGAAGACCCCCACAGATGTGATGTGATTTCCCCCATGTGAAGTGCCAAAGCGGCGCGCCACAAGGGGGAGGGTCGGCGGGGACAGGTCGCACTGCGTGCCTGTCCTCTGCCTGTCCCCTGCCGCTTATTTCAGCAGACCCTGCAGATAGGCGCCGTAGTTGTTCTTGCGCAGCAGGGCACTGCGCTCGGCCAGCTGCTCGCGACTGATCCAGGACCGCTCAAAGGCGACCTCTTCGGGGCAGCCGGTTTGCAGCCCCTGACGTTCCTGCAGCGTGCGCACGAAATTGCCCGCATCCAGCAAAGAGGCATGGGTGCCGGTATCAAGCCAGGCATAGCCGCGGCCCATGGTTTCGACCCGCAGCTCTGCTTCGTCCAGATACATCTGCAACAGATCGGTGATTTCCAGCTCGCCGCGCGGTGAGGCCTTCACCTGCCGCGCCCGTTCCGGGGCGGTGCCATCCAGGAAATACAGCCCCGTAACCGCATAGTTCGAGGGCGGCCCCTCGGGCTTTTCGATGATCTGACGGGCGCGGCCTTGGCTGTCGAAATCCACCACCCCATAGCGTTCGGGGTCGGCCACGTGATAGCCAAAGACGGTGCCGCCACTGTCCTGCGCATCTGCCGCCGCCAGCAATTTGGGCAAGCCGTGACCAAAAAAGATATTGTCCCCCAGCACCAGCGCCGAGGGGGCTCCATCGAGAAAATCCTCGGCCAGGATAAAGGCCTGCGCCAGCCCATCGGGGCTGGGCTGCTCCACATAGGTGAGGCTGATGCCCCATTGGCTGCCATCGCCCAGGGTGCGTTTGAACTGCTCCTGATCCTGCGGCGTTGTGATCATGCAGATTTCACGGATGCCAGCCAGCATCAGCACCGACAGCGGATAGTAGATCATCGGCTTGTCATAGATCGGCAGCAGCTGTTTTGAGACCCCCATGGTGATGGGATACAGCCGGGTGCCGGAGCCACCTGCCAGAATAATACCCTTGCGCGTACTCATGTCGCGACCTCCAAATCTTTTAAAATAGCATCAAGGCCGTGGCGCCAATCCGGGCGCGAGATGCCAAAAACAGTTTCTAACAAGGCACAATCAAGCCTTGAGTTCAGCGGCCGTGGCGCCGGCGTCGGATAGGCCGCCGAGGAAATATCCTCGACATAAAACTGCAGATCAGCACGGGAAAAGATCTCTCTGGCAAAGCCGGCCCAGGAGGTCTCGGGGGCGCCCGCATAGTGGTAGGTGCCGGATTTAGCCGGATCCTCGGCCAGCTGGGCTGCGACCTCCAGACAGGTGCGGGCAATGTCGCGCGCCGCCGTAGGCGCGCCAATCTGATCCGCCACAATCGTCAGGCGATCCCGCTCGGCGCCCAGCCGCAGCATGGTTTTGACAAAATTATTGCCATGGGCCGAGACCACCCAGGAGGTCAGCAGAATGGCAAGGCGGCCGCCGGCAGCACGCACCGCCTCTTCGCCCAAAAGTTTGGAGCGGCCATAGGCATTGAGCGGTGCCACCGGGTCGCTCTCGCGCCAGGGCGTCTCGCCAGAGCCGTCAAAAACATAGTCGGTAGAGACATGCACAAAGGGAATATCCAGCGCAGCGCAGGCGCGCGCCAGCGCACCCGGTGTGTCGCCATTGACCAGGCAGGCCAGGGCTTCGTCCTCTTCGGCCTTGTCCACGGCCGTGTAGGCGGCGGCATTGATCACCGCCCTGGGGCGCATCTCGCCAATCAGGGCGGCGCAGGCCGCAGGATCGGACAGATCCGGCTGATGCCGCCCCAGGCAGTGAAGTCTCCCTGCAGCGCCAGCTCACGGGTCAATTCACGGGCCAGTTCAAGAGCCAGCTGGCCGGTTTTTCCAAAGACGAGAATGCTCATGCTGATTTTCCTTTGCGCCAAAAGATCAAATCCACCCGGCCCCGCAGGGCAGGCAGAGACACCCTGCCCCGTGTCACGTCTTGCCGGTTCTCAGGCCAGTTCCCAGGCGCTCGCCAACGCCTGCCCGGTTTTGCAACGCCCGCCACCAGGCCTCGTTGTCGAGATACCATTGCACGGTTTTCTCCAGACCTTCGGCAACGGTGACGCTGGGCCGCCAGCCCAGCGCGTCGCGAATGCGGGAGGGATCAATCGCGTAGCGCGCGTCATGGCCCGGGCGGTCGGGGACAAATGTGATCTGGTCTTTGTAAGACAGACCATCGCTGCGCGGGCTTTTTACATCGAGAATGTCACAGAGCGTCTGCACCAGCTCCAGATTGGAACATTCATTCTCACCGCCGATATTATAGCTGCGCCCCAGCACGCCCTTTTGCAGCACCAAGAGCAGCGCGTCGGCATGGTCCTCAACATAGAGCGCCAGTCGCGCACGTTTGAGCCATCGCCATAGATCGGCAGCGCCTTGCCGGCCAGCGCGTTCAGGATCACCACCGGCACCAGCTTTTCGGGGAAATGGAAGGGGCCGTAATTGTTCGAGCAATTGGTCAGCACCACCGGCAGCCCATAGGTCTCGGCCCAGGCGCGCACCAGATGATCTGACGCCGCCTTACTGGCGGAATAGGGCGAGCGCGGATCATAGGCGGTCTCTTCGGTGAACTGCACGCTTGGGTAGGCGGGCAGCGAGCCATAGACCTCATCAGTCGAGATATGGTGAAAACGGAAGGCCGTGGGCCGTCCGGCCTCCTGCCAATATTTGCGGGCCGCCTCGAGCATATTAAAGGTGCCGGTGATATTGGTCTCGATAAAATCTCCGGGGCCGTCGATCGAGCGGTCCACATGGGATTCTGCGGCCAGATGCATCACCAGATCCGGCACATGGGCGGCAAAGATGCGATCCAGCGCCGCCCGGTCGCGAATGTCAGCCTGCTCAAAGGCGTAATTGGCATCCTGCGAGACGCTTGCCACGTTCTCAAGGCAGGCGGCATAGGTGAGCGCATCCAGATTGACCACCTGATGGCCATCGGCAATTGCCCGGCGCACCACGGCGGACCCGATAAAACCGGCACCACCGGTCACAAGAATTTCCATGCCTTATCCTTCCCAGGTGAAGGGGCTGTCGAAAATCCGCCAATGCAGGCGCGATGGCATCCTTCTATGTCAATATTGGCGCCGCATCAGAGCTGCTACCAAGCCCCCAGTCGATGCCGCAGCTGTTCCAGGCCACCGCGCCATCACAGTCGGGCGCGTAGTAGTCGGTGCATTTGTAAACGACTTCGGTCTGTGGCGCGCGGGTGATAAAGCCATGCAAGAACCCCCGTGGCACCAAGAGCTGTTTGCCATTCTCAGCGCTCAGCTCGACCCCGAACCACTGCCCATAGCTGGGCGAGCCCTTGCGAATGTCCACGGCCACATCAAACAAAGCACCCTGACCACAGCGCACCAGTTTATCCTGCGCGTGGGGCGGTGCCTGGAAATGCAGACCGCGCAACGTGCCGGGTTCGGCCGAAAGCGAATGGTTGTCCTGTACAAAATCCAGATCAATTCCCTGGTCTGCAAAGCGCTGCCTGTTCCAGCTCTCACTAAAAAAGCCACGCGCATCCCCAAACCGGGCCGGGGTCAGAATTTTAACGCCAAAAAGCGGTGTTTCCTCGATCTGCACGGCCTGCCCTTTCTATAAATTTCCGTTTAATAAAGCTGGCCTATCCTTAGCAACGCCGACCTGTGTTGTCACCGGGAAACCGTGTGCTACGCCCTCCCTTACCAGCCCTCCCCTGGCCAGCCCTCCCCTTGCCAGTCTGGCGCTGAGACGGCAAGCATGGGGGCACATCCCTCTGTCCGTTTAAAGGCCGCCTTATGAAACTGCTCTTTGTCCACCAGAATATGCCCGGCCAATACCGCGAAATGATCACATGGCTGACGGCGCAGCAGGAGCAGCACCAGATTGTCTTTCTGACCCAGCGCCGCGATATCCAGATCAAAGGCGTCAAAACCCTCCCCTCCCGCACGCATCAAAAGCCCGCCGCCGATGCCTATGGTCTCTCCAAGAATTGGGAGGCGGCGGCCGGCGCGGGCATTGGCGCTGCCCTGGCGCTGCGCCAGTTTGAAAAGGACCAGGGGTTCAGGCCGGACATCATCATTGGCCATACCGGCTGGGGCGAGCTCTTGTTCATGAAAGAGATCTGGCCGGATGTGCCGGTGATCGGCTTTTTTGAGTATTTCTATCGAACCCACGGCGGGCTGGTCGGGTTTGATCCCGAAAGCCCGGTCAATGATCAGGCCGGCTTTTTTGCCAAGGCGCGCAACACGGTGCCCTATGTCAGCATCGAATCTGTCGATCTGGGGCATACCCCCACCTATTGGCAGCGCGACCGCTTCCCAAAAAGCTTTCATGACCGCATGTATGTCAGCCATGACGGCATCCGCACCGACCGGCTGCTCCCCGACCCCACGGCCAGCATCGGTCTGGGCCGGCTGGAACAGCCCCTCAGCCGCGCCGATGAGGTGGTCACCTATGCGGCGCGCAACATGGAACGCGCCCGTGGCTTTCACATCATGATGCGCGCCCTGCCCGAAATTCTGGCGCAGCGCCCCAAGGCCCGCATCGTGATGATCGGCGGTAATGAGACCTCTTATGGTGCCGAGAGCAAACACCCCGAGGGGCTGCGCGGCGAGATGGAGGCGGAACTGGGAGACAGCGTCGACTGGAGCCGGGTGCATTTTCTGGGCAAGGTGCCCTACGATGATCTGTGCCGGATCATTCGCATCAGCAGCTGCCATATCTATCTGACCATGCCCTTTGTGCTCAGCTGGTCTTTGCTTGAGGCCATGTCGATGCAGGCCACCGTGGTGGCCGCTGATGTGGCGCCGGTGCGCGAGGCTGTGACCCATAAGGAGACCGGCATGCTGGTAGATTTCTTTGACCCCGCCGCGCTGGCAAACCAGGTGGTGGACGTGCTGGCCAACCCCGGGGACTATGCCCATCTGGGGCCCGGCCGCCCGGGCGCATGTTGTGCAGAATTACGACTTCCTCAGCCACTGCCTGCCCGAACATATTGCCCGGATCAATGCGCTGGTGCCGGCCGCAAAACAGATCCGCCTCTGACTGACGCCTGGCGCTGACTGGGGGGTGGCGCTGACTGGGGGTGGCGAAAGGATACTGTGAATGTTTCGCGTGCGAAACATTTCCGCCATCAAACCAGAGTCAAACCCCCTTGTTTAGGGCCTAATCTTCGCTGTGTTTCTTGACCCAGCCCAGGAAAGCGGCACCCGCCTGGCGCAGGCGCGGTCGCCCCGAACGCGCCCACACCGCCCGCCACTCTGCCTCCAGCGCATAGACATCGGCGCCCGGCATCAGGCTTCGTGCACGCTCCAGCGTGGCGGATTTCAACACCGGCGCATCGCCGACACCGGGCTCTGTCATCGCGTGTTTTTGCGAGAACCGGATCAGGTCACCGGGCAGCTCTCTTCCATGGCGTAGTCCGGCAAGGGCTGGGCGGCAATCATGTCGCGCACCATCTTGCGAAAGACCCGGCGCGGGCTGGCGGAGCCGGATTTCTTCAGCAGGGTTTCCACCGAGATGGTCCAGGCCTGTTGCCGCCCACAGTGTTTGCGGGTCAGCTCGTAGATGCGGCGCTCAAGAGGTTTGCGCAGGCGGAAATAATCCCGGCTGAGCGTCAGCACCGATTTTGACAGCACCGCCCGAAACAGCCAGTCCGACAGCGTCACCGACACATTCACCATACGCCCGCCGCGTGCCTTGCGCACGATCTCCCAGGATTCAATAAGGCCAAAGCCCGAGGTGACCTCATGGCCGCCGGTGACAATATTGGTGGTGATGCGGGTGCCGGCCAGACGTTCAAAACTTTCGCGCAAACGCCGGTAAGCATCGCCACTGGTTTCGCGGTTGGTTGCGACCAGCAAATCATGCGCCTTCAGATGCAGAGTGCGGCTGACTTGCCGTCCGGCGTTCAGCGCCGCCATCAGCTGGCTGACGCAGAAGATCAGAATGTCCTTGTCATGGATCGTCGCCAATCCTTTGACGCTGGGAACCACGGTGATCTCGGTGCCGTTATGCTGGTAATTCAGAATGCGCCGATCGGGCCGGGTGCCCAGAGAAAACAGCGGATGCTCCATCGAGGCCAGATCATTCTTGGGAATGGCATCAAAGACATCGCACAGGAAAAAATCCCCCTGCCCTTCGGGTGGATAGCCTCCAGCTGCCGCGACTACACTCATATCTGCCCTGCCCGCTCTGCCTGCCCCCCGGTTGCTGCGCCTGATTTCACCAGCGCCCCGGGGTGACTCGTTTTCGTGGTTTTGATTACGCCCACCCTAGAGTTATCCACATGCATTCTCAACGGGGTTCCGGAATCGCTTCTTCGGGGGTTTGGAGTCACTTCAACGGGGTTTCAGAGTCACCCAAGGCAAAAAAAGCCTCCCCAAAGCCAATAAAACAAGGGCTATGCTTGCCAGCTGCAGGCACCTTAACATATATATAACTCATAAATAACAGAGCAGAAAAATTTCAACGCTCTGACAGCCCTGCAAAAGCCCCCCTCAACGCCCCGTGCAAAAGCCTGATTTTCTTAGAAAAGAAAAAGGTGTGCCTTCATTCTTCCCATGTGCTGCCTTTTCTGATACCAGAGCATAAAGGCGTCACATTGGCTGTCAAATAGCCCTGTCACGCCCAATCAGAATTGCGCAGCCTTCAGCGGCGTCACAGATGGGCACAACATCATGGCAAAAGATATCCACAAGGGCACCTCTGGTCTGCCACCCTATTTCAACATTGATCCGGATGTTGCTCTGGCCGAACTGGACAGCCCCACCAGCACCGAAGGCTTTGCTGCGATTGCCGAGGGCTGCGCCCGGGGCCGGGCAGATCTCTATAGCCGGGGGATGAACGACGAGGGCCGCAAAGAGCTGCGGCTGTTTTCCACCTGGGAGATCACCCGCTATCTGATCCCGGTGGCCCAGGCGCATTTTCGCCGGGTGCTCAAGGCCAACCCAGATCTGCCGCAGGGCCGCTCGGAAACCGAAGGCGGCGCCAAATGGTTCACCCTCGATGAGGTGCTGGTGCTCAGGGCGCATTTTGGCGCTCAGGGCTCCAAGGCAAAAGACTACGCGCCGTATCGCCCCAAGGGCCTGCCGGCCAAACTGGTTGCGGTGGCCAATTTCAAAGGCGGCTCGGCAAGACCTCAACGGCGGCGCATCTGGCCATGTCGGCCGCGCTGGACGGCTACAAGGTGCTGGTGATCGATCTGGACAGCCAGGGCTCGATGACCTCGATCTTTGGCGGCAAGGTAGAAGACGAGTGGCAAACCGCCTTTCCGCTGCTGGCGCGCCACTACGGCGAACATCTGCGGGCCGACAACCAGCGCCGCCTGGATCGTGGCGAGGCGCCACAGCCGCTGGAGGAGGCGCTGTCAGCCGCGATGGAGATGACGGCGCAGGATGTCATTCAGGGCACCCACTGGCCCAATATTGATCTCATTGGCGCCCAGCTGAACCTCTACTGGGCCGAATTTCAAATCCCGGTCTGGCGCATGGCCGCGCGGGCCTGGAAGCTGTGGGATGCGCTCACCGACCGGCTTGCGGCGGACGGCGTGCTGGATGACTATGACCTCGTCTTTATCGACACGCCGCCGGCGCTGGGATACCTGACCATCAACGGGCTGGCGGCCTCTGATATTTTGCTGGTGCCGATGGGGGCGTCTTTTCTTGAATTCGACAGCACCGGGCGCTTCTTTGATATGCTGCATTCCACCTTTGCCTCGATCGAGGAGGGCGAGAACCTGGCAGCGCGTGCGCTGGGTCGGCCTGAGATGGGGTTTGAATGGGACGCGGTGCGCGCAGTGATCACCCGCTATGACGGGGCGCAGCAAGGCGAGCTGGCCGGGCTGATGCAGGCCTATATGGGGCCCGTACTTAGCCCGCATAAACAGGATTACACCGCCCTCATAGGTCAGGTCGGTGAGCAGGTCTCGGGGATCTATGAGGCGGACTACCGCGATTTCAACCGTGAGACCTATGCGCGGGGGCGCGAAACATTTGATGCCACCTATGCTGCCTTTAAACGGCTGCTGCTGGGGGTTTGGCGCCGGGCAGAACTGGCCGAACTGGCGGCGCAGCACGAAGAGGCGGCTTTGGCGCCTAAGGCGCGAACGGGCGCTTAAGGCGTTCACAGGACTAAGGGCGCAGGGTCAGATCCTGCAAGGAGATTTGGAACATGGCAAAACGCAAACGGCTTTCCCCTGCACAAAGTGGCTATCTTTCGGGCGCGCCTGAAGGCAAATCTGCGCTGTCTGGCGCGCTGGTCACAGCGGTGCAGGCCAAGGCTCCCATTGCACAGGTCGCCTCCGAAGCCTCTAGCCAGGCGGCGCTGCAAGAGCTGTCCGAGGTTTTGCGCAGTGCCCGCGCCAGGGGGCTGATGATCGAAGAGATCGCCCTGGAGGACATCGACGAAACCCATCTGGTGCGCGACCGTATCACCCAGGACGAAGACGACATGGAGGCGCTTGTCTCGTCGATCCGCAGTCGCGGCCAGCAGACGCCGATCGAGGTGGTGCCGCTTTCGGGGCGTCTGGATGGAAAATCCTGGGGATTGATTTCCGGCTGGCGCCGTCTGTCCGCGCTGCGCAGGCTCTATGCCGAGACTTCAGAGCCTGAATTTGCGCGCATAAAGGCGCTGGTCATTCGCCCGGAAAGCGCGCAGGCGGCCTATATTGCCATGGTGGAAGAGAATGAAATCCGGGTCAATCTCTCGCATTATGAGCGCGCCCGCATCGCGGTTCGGGCCCTCAAAGAGGGGGTTTTTGCGACGCAGAAAAAGGCGCTGCAGGGATTGTTTGCCAATGCGCCGCGGGCCAAGAGGTCCAAGATCGGCAGCTTTGTCACTCTGGTCGAGGCGCTGGATTCGGTGCTGTATTTCCCAACCGCTATCAGTGAAAAGCTGGGTCTGGCTCTGGTGCGTCAGATCAGTGATGACCCGGGTTTTGCGCGGCGCCTGAAAACCCTTTTGCAACAGAGCGCGCGCAGCCTGCCTGCCGAGGAGCTTGCCGTGCTCAACGCGGCTCTTGAGGCCGAACAGATGTCTCTGAGCGAGACCTTAGAGACATCTGCGGAGGCCGCAGCTCCGCCTGCCGCCGCGCCGCGCCTGCGGCAGGCGGCGGGGTCTGAGATGGCCAGGGGAGAGCGGGTTTCGATGCAGGTTGCAGCTGGTCTGCGGCTTGGCTTTACGCCAGATGCGCAGCGGATTGAGTTGAGCGGTACAGCGGTCGATGCGGCTCTTCTGGAAGATTTAAAGCTCTGGCTAAAGCAGCGCTGAGAGCAGAACAAACGGCAGCCTGGCGTGAGGGTCCCGGAAGGACGCTGTGGAGGTGGCCTGTAACGTTCAGACCTGCGCGACCAAAGGGAGGGCTGATGCCCTCCCTTTGGTGTTTTTAGGGCCAAATCAGCCGGTTTGGGACGATTTATCTGAGGTTCTTGTGCGGAACCCTGAGTATGGCCTGGGGATGAAAGGGGCGGGTAAATGTTTCGCGGCGAAACATTTGTGGCGGGGTTCGGGGGGCATTAGGCGGTCATCAAATGATCCGTGGTGCCGCTGAAAGCCGGGTTTTTGGGGGCTGCGAACCCTCTGCGACAGTCGCCGTTCCGGGGCAATTCTGGGGCAAAGGGTTTGACACGCGCCTGCATTTATGAGTTTTGCGCGCTGGATGAATGACGAGCTGGCAAGGCCCCAAAGGTTTTGCGCTTTTAGGAGAAGCTGTGCGTGCGCCCGAATACCGGTCCTGAGACAGAACAGATGCAATACGTTCAAACGCCCCCGGCTGCCACAAGAGGCTGTCGGCTGGTGGCGGTGGTGGTGACTTATAATCGGCTGGACAAGCTGAAAGCGACCTTGGCGCGTCTGCTGGAAAGCCCGGCGTCAGAGCTGGCGGCGGTGGTTGTGGTCGACAATGCCTCAACGGATGCGACGGCGGGTTGGCTGGCAGAGCAGCGCGATGCGCGGCTGGATGTTCTGGTCAGCCCAAGCAACCGTGGCGGCGCCGGCGGCTTTGAGATGGGCATGCGGCGGGCCATGGAGGCGCATCAGCCCGACTGGCTGGTGGTGATGGATGATGATGGCCGACCTGCCACTGGTGGTCTTGCGGCCTTTCATGCCTTGCCCTGTGTTCAGGCGGATGGCCCGAAAAGTGACCTGCAAAGTGACCTGCAAAGTGACCGGCAAAGTGACCGGCAAGGCGGCCTGAAAAGCGGCCTGAAAAAAAGCGGCCTGGAGGGCGGTGCCGCCTGGGACGCGGTGGCAGCGGCCGTCTATTTTCCGCAGGGCGGCATCTGCGAGATGAACCGCCCCTCGCGCAATCCGTTCTGGCATGGCCGTGAATTCCTGCGCACGTTGTTTGGCGGCGGGCGTTCTGGCTTCCACGTGCAGCCGTCGGATTATGACGGTCCCGGCATGCAGATCGATGTGACCTCTTTTGTTGGCTTTTTCATCTCGGCACAGGCGGTGCGGCGCATTGGCTATCCGGACCCGGATCTTTTTATCTACGGCGACGACGGCATCTATACGTTAGGTCTGACCAAAGGTCGGCGGCCGCATAGGGTTTGAGCCCTCGGTGCGCTTTGAGCATGACCTGTCGACGTTTCAGGGCAAGGATGGCGGCGCGGGCGCGCAGCGCGGGCGGTTTATCCCGCTGTGGAAGGTCTATTATTACCACCGCAATCTGTTGCTGCTGTATCGCCTGGCTGCGGGCTGGATGTTTTGGCCCGTGCTCCTGGTGATCTTGCCAAAATGGTTCTCAAAGGCGCGGCTTCATTGTGGCGAGCGGCGGGCGTTTCTTTCCCTGATGCGCCGGGGGAGCTGGGATGGATTACTGCGGCGCCGGGCGATTTCCCATGCCGAGGTGCTGGCCCTGGCCAGGAGTGAAAAACCGCAGAGCTGACAGCTGTATTTACCGGTTCAGGATGTCCTGATGATAGCGCCCCATCAGAATGAGGCCCATCACCAGCAGGGCCATGCTGAGCCGGATGACATAGGGCAGGCTGATATAGGCGCCGCTATAGGTGGGATAGAACCCTGTCCGCATCAGGCCGGTGACATGCATCAGCGGATTATACCACAGGATATTCTGCGCCATAGGGGGCAGGTCATCATAGAGAAAGAACACGCCTGAGGCCAAAAACAGCGGCCGGTTCAGGATCGACCAGGTGACCTCCCACAGCGGAAACAGTCCCAGCAGCACGCAGTTCAGGGTGCCGACTCCCAGCCCCAGCAGCATGGTCAGCCCCATGGCGCCGAGAATGCGTGCAGGGTCCAGCACGGCCCGGCTGTCGATGACGGTCAGGATGCCGCCAAGCAGCAAGACTGCCACGATGGTGCCGGTCAGGCTGTTGAGAAAAAACCGTGCCATTATGGCATCCAGCCAGGTCACAGCGGGGTATTTCAGCAGGGGTTTGGAAAAGTTCAAAGCCCGCCCCGTGGTATTGGCAATCCGGTTGTACAGATCAAAGGGCAGAAAGCCGGTGGCATAGAACAAGAGAAAACTGGTGCCCAGAGCCGGGGTGCGCATCACCAGGGAAAAACCGATGCTCAAAAACAGGATCGCGGCCAGGGGTTCCAGAACCGCCCAGAGATAGCCGCCTGGGGTGCGCCCGTATTGTGTCGACATCTCGCGCAAGACCAGGGCCATCACGGTGCGCTGGGTGGCAAAGCGGCGCGTGTTGCCCTGCGGCACATGCGGGGCAGGCGGCAGCGCAGGCGGATAGGCGGGAGGCGTGGGGCTGGTCATGAGGGGGTGCTGCGCAGATTGGGGAAAGTATGGTTGTGAAGAGGCGGTTTGCAGGTGATACTATGAGACATAGAGGCGGCAATTACAAATGGCTCTGGCGTGTTGTCCAGACCAGAGACAGGCACATATGAAACAGGATCAGACGGTCGCAGGCCTTCAGCCTTCTTCGGGGGGGCAGACGGAGGTTGAGGAAAGCGGCAATGTAAAACGCCTGCAGCGGCAGGGAGCCGGTGGCCCTGGTGGTGGCAAAGGCGGCGGCCCGGGTGGCGGTAAAGGCGGTGGACAGGGCGGCGGCGGTGGCAACAAGCAGGGCAAGCTCAAGAAACTGCGCCAGAAGGCCAAGGCGGCCGAGGCGGCTCTTGAGGTGGCGCGGCAACATGCGGCAAGCAATCAGCCAATGGCCCGACCGGCGCAGATGCGGCGGCGCCACTGGGGGCTGTTGAGCAGTTTTGTGCTGCTGGTTCTGGCGCCTTTGGCGCTGTCGGTTTTTTATCTCTGGGCGGTGGCTGAGGATCAGTATATTTCGACCACCGGCTTCACGGTGCGCAGTCAGGAAAACAGCGGCGCCAATGATCTGCTGGGCGGGCTGGCCACCTTTGCCGGCAATACCACCGCCTCGGACAGCGATATCCTCTATGAATTCATTCAGAGCCAGGAGATGGTCGAGGCGGTGGATGCCGCAATCGATTTGCGGGCGCACTACAGCCGTCACTGGCCTGATGACTGGGCCTTTTCCATCTGGCCGGACGCCTCGCTGGAAGAGCTGATCTGGTACTGGCACCGTATTGTTGGCATCGCCTTTGACAGCGGCTCGGGGCTGATTCAGGTGCAGGCGGTGGGCTTTGATGCGCAGACCGCCCAGGCCATTACCCAGGCCATCGTCGATACCAGCCAGACGCGGATCAATGCGCCGAATGAGCAGGCGCGCGAAGACGCCATGCGCTATGCCCGCATTGACCTGGATGAATCCGTCGAGCAGCTCAAGGCGGCGCGGGAGGCGCTGACGCAGTTTCGCACCCGCACCCGGATCGTTGACCCGGAGGCCGATATCCAGGGCCGCATGGGGGTGATGAACAATCTGCAGCAGCAGCTGGCTGAGGCGCTTATTGAACATGACCTGCTGCAAAGCCGCGTTGGCGAGGAAGACCCCCGGATCAAGCAGATCATGCAGCGCATTGGGGTGATCCGGACGCGGATCGACAGCGAGCGACAGACCTTTGCCTCCAACAATACCGACACAGGTGCGGTGGGCGAGGACTACCCCTCGCTGATTTCGGAATTTGAGCGGCTGACAGTGGATAGGCAATATGCCGAGGAAACCTACCGTGCGGCGCTGACCGCTTTGGAGGTGGCCCGCGATGATGCCACCCGGCAAAGCCGCTATCTGGCCACCTATATCAAGCCGACCCAGGCGGAGGAGGCAGAATACCCGCAGCGCTATACTCTGGTGGGGGTGATCGGAATATTCCTGCTGCTGACCTGGTCCATTGGGGCGCTGATCTTTTATTCCATCCGGGACCGGAGCTGAGGCTGGTGGTGCGCACGGGGGAGAGGTCCGTGGAGAGGCAGGACTGGATGAGGCAGGGCCGAGGGCAATGATCCGATTTGAAAACTTGACCAAGAGCTTCTGGCTGCGGGGCGAGCGCCGGATTGTCATCGACAATCTCAACCTCACGCTGCCGACGGGGCGGTCTCTGGCGCTGTTGGGGCGCAATGGCGCGGGAAAG
>NZ_MWVJ01000114.1 GCF_002087335.1 Pseudophaeobacter leonis | reverse complement strand
ATTCTGGACATTAGGGCAAGGAATTGAGCATGTTTCATATCTTTCGGATATCAAGTCCGTTAGAAGTCGTCAATACTAAGTGATTAGAAATCAGATAGGTGAAGTCAAACAGATACCCCATCACTCAGACCCGGCAACGGATGCGCCCGCAACGATGAAGGTGCAGCGAGACAAAACAAGGGCGTTCGCGCACGCGCGCTCTTTGATTGTTGTGCTGTTATCCAACTGTGGTACCGTCCCATTGTGGACATACAGAAATGTCCGATACAGGACAATAATAAGGTGACAACGTCAAATCAACTACGCGCCGCGCGCGCATTGGTCGGCCTTTCGCAGGATGAAGTTGCATCCAAAATCGGATCATCAACCAAGACTGTCAGGCGGGCAGAGGCCGGGGAGGATTCCGTTTCCCCAAAGACGTTTCAAGCTATTCGCCAAGCGTTAGAGGATGCGAGCGTCAAATTCATCGAAGAAAATGGTGGGGGAGCTGGTGTGAGGCTTGCCAAATAGCATTATAGGGGGCCGAAGTCCCCTATAGGTTTCTTAAGGTCAGGACTTCGGTAAAGGGACCGGTTCAGTCAAGCTATTTCTAGCAAGTACTTTCATCCGCCGAAGCGGGTCATCTAAGGCTTTTGCCGTTCACAATTTATGTCGCTGTTTTCGATTGAGGTTCTTCGGGTACATGCTTGGTTCGTGGTCAACGCTTTGGTTCCCATGCTGATCCGCCCGGCGCGCACGATTGCATCCAGGTCTTGAAACGCCCCGTCACGGACGACCGCTTTTGTCTGGCCGAAGTTTGATCTGTGCACGTGCAGCTAGTGTCAGCAATCCCGCTCTTCGTGTCGATTATCACGAACGGCCCATTCCCGACATTCAGCGATGCGCGATGCTGACTCATCAGCTTGCCCAGACCGGACATTCGTCGATGGCGCAGCATTTTCGAGAAGTGAATGACCGCAGCGCGGACAAAGTGCTGCGCAACGCGCACAACCGGCTTGAAAACCCACTTACCCGTTCGATCACCCAGAAAGATGCGGTTGAGCCTATAAAGTAAGCCGGTAATTGTTCCGCCCAGTTCGGCCAGTCTCGAAACAACTTCTTCAGCAGGAACACAACGGCAAGCACGCTCAGCACAAAGGTGAGCTGCCCCAATTCGACACCAACGTTGAACATCAGCAGAGCCAGCGGAATTTCGTGCTCGGGCAGGCCAATATCGGCCAGCGCACCAGCGAACCCGAGACCGTGAAGCAGGCCAAAAGTAAATGCAACCAGCCACGGGTAGGTTGCTGTCAAGCTGGGCTTGTTCCGCTTGACCTTTAAAAGCTCGCCCGCAAGGAACAAGATAGACAATGCAATTATAGCCTCGACCGGTGGCCCTGGCACCCATACCAATCCTAACGTCGCTGCAGCCAAAGTGAGACTATGCGCCAAGGTGAAGGATGTGATCGCCCACAACAATCTCCTGGTTGGTCCGACGATCAGAAGCAGGGCCAACACGAACAATAGGTGATCAAACCCTTCAAGAATGTGTTCGAACCCCAAAACGGTGTAGTCCCACGTAACCTGCGCTGCACTTCGGGGACCTTTCACGATCATCCAGGGCTGTGACGGCTGCAGCAGAGTCGTTGTCGCGGCTCGATTGGCGAATGCGATCCGCACAAGCACATCCGTTCTGCTTTCGCGCAGCCCGGCAATTTCGATACGGCTGCCCAGAAATTGCGCGGGATCGACCTCGATCAGGCGGCGCTCAACGATTGATCTCGGCATCTCAGTCGTGACTGGTTCGGTCAGATTCCGTGCGGCCCCGGGCAGTTGCAAAGCCAACGCTGGCAGCGGGGTAGACAACTTTGGGCTGCGCCAAAGCACGCTGTAACGCCCCTCGGAAATTTCAGTGAATTCTAGGTAGCCGGGCGTCGTGTCATCCGCGCGCGCCGCGCCGCCAAAAAGAACCGCACATACCGTCAGCAGTACGGCAAGAAAATGCAGGCTTCGCACCATCCTCAGTTCTCCCCTGTGAGCTGGGGCTGATCTTCTACCGGCACGACAGTGACATCATATCTGGACAGCAGTTTTTGAAGGTCTCTTCTTCCAGGGCCTTTTTTTGTTCAAGCTGCCACTCCCGCGCGACCAGATCGCGGACTTCGGCCAGATCGGGCAAGCGTCCCGGGATCCTGTCGCTGACAAGAACCAGATGCGCGCCAAAGCCGGATCGAACCGGCCCCACCCATGTGCCCACCGGGGCGGAGGCGAGTGATCCAGCGAACTCCTCGCCGAAATCACGCCTGATCTGAGCAACAGAGGCAAGCTGGTATGATGGGGGCAGCATGATCGGATCCCCAAGCAGCGCCGCGTCTTCACCGGCCCGCACTCTCGTCAGGACAACCTCGGCATCCCTGCCTATATCGTTGCGCTTGTCCGGGCTGAGATAGACATGTTGGAAGGATAGCTTGGGGCACAGACGAAACCGGTCTTCGTTTGCGGTTAAATACAGCTGTAGGTCCTCGTCCGAAGGGGATGTCAGGGCAGACACATCCTCAAGAATGAATCCCAGCTTTTGCCGCAGACGGCGACGGATCAACCCGTCCCCTTCGTCCAATCCCAGATTGAGAGCTTCGCGATAGAACACCTCATCCCGGATGTATTCGGAGATCAGGCGCTGCCGTTCCTGAGGTGTCGGAGGCCGCGACCATGTCTTGGTGAACCCCGCTTCCAGCTGTTCGATCTGCCCCGAACTGACTACAATCTTGTCCGGGTTTTCCGCTTCAGACGGGTTCAGCGCCCCAAAAGCGATGAACAGGCCGGCCCCGATCGCTAGAAAGTGCAGCATCGGTTCCCGAAGGGCTTTCTTTAGGTCAATAGCCATTGATCTTGCTCACCTTGAACGTCTGAAAGTATAGGGCCAAGTGGCCCCCGTGTGGTGCTGGTCGCGTCATTGAGGTCTCTTCCCACATGAAGGGGCCTGCCAAACAAGCCCCTTCAATGTGTAGATGGTTACGCGTTACCCGTTGCTGGGCGTGTACCAGACCGGGCTGGTGTAGGCGCGTTCCTGATGGGTCGGCTCGACCATATCGGGGCGATCAACCCCGAAGAACGCGGCTTCATACGTGGTCCAGCGCGGCGTGGGAATTTCCAGCACTCGCACATAGTAGAACGCACGTTCCGCCGGGTCGAAGTCCGGGTCTTTCCAACCCATCAACAACGCGTCTCCGATGCTGTTGGTATAGCGCGCGTTTTCGATATCGACCGTATTGCCCACTGGGGCCAGCTTGCCATCGTCGCCTAATGCGCGGTTATCCGACCAAGCCACGTCATAGACTTTTTCATAGGTCTGGCCGTCCGCGTCAGACCAGCCTTTGATGATTTGGATGCGGTCAAGGTTGGCACCGTCTGGGTCACGCAACGCCCGGACCATCAGGGTTGGCGCCTTACCGTCGGGTGCTTGGGTGAGATCGCCCCCCATCGGGACACCATTGCGATAGCCGGTCTCGGCAAAATCAGGACGTTGAACATCCTCTTCTACGAAATCCCAGCCAGCGAAGACGCGCACGCTGATCCGAGTGCCGGTGCTGGCGTAAACCTCCTTGCGCTTCATCGCGTCCCAGATGGCTTCCCGGGTGTTATCCGTTGCCCATACAGCCGCGAGACCAGCGCCAAGTGTTTCGGCATGGAAGACGTCAAAGTTACGTCCCTGGGGATCGGGGACCCGACCGGTAACCTTGTCGGTGAAACGCTCTTCGTTATGTTCGCCGTTAATCAGATAGGGCTCGAACTTGCTGACCTTGCCAAAGAAATTATCTTCGCCGGCGGTTTGACAGACCCGTATGGGAATCCGTTGACCCCACCAACCCAAATTTGAACGGGTTGACACCCAGCTTTTCCTCATAGACCAGGCCTCGCTTGTAGGCCTCGCGGGCGTATTCCCGGTTGATCATGCCGGGGTCCTTGGCCGCACCAAAGCTGCCTTTGTCCCACGTGCCGTAATCGGCAAACTCATCGTTCGGCGAAAGCATGGGGTGCGCTTCGCTGTCGCCTTTCATCTGGGTGACTTCATACATCGGTTCCCAGCGCATGCGGCGTTCCGCATATTCCCGGGTGAGTTCCTTGCCGCTCAGCGTGATGTCATCAAACATCAACCCGTTGGACAGGTTGCCGTTATGCGCAAGGGCCAGCAACCGGCCTCCGGTCTCGGCTTCGTAGGCCTCCATCCAGTCCCATAAATCTTCCGGGTCCGAGGAGTCGAAGTTGGTAAAAGGCAGCTTGCGATCCGCCTTGTCCTTGCCACCGCGGTAGATGACATTGCGATGCATATTGTTGCCGCCCGGATTGGATGTCCATTCAAACCCGATGAAGGAGGTAAAGACGCCGGGATCGTTGAACTGTTCGGCATAACCGGTCATGCGCTCCCAAGCCGTGCCTCTCAGCGCGTCATCGTCAAGGGGATCCTCCCCATCGTTGACGGCCGTCAACCATTCGGCATAGGCCTGATCAATATTTCCGTCTGCAAGCAATTCCGCCATTCTCTTGCCAAAGGGAAAGCGCATGAGGGCCGGGTTCTTTTCAAGCGCCATCGGGGCCAGGCCAAGGTTTTCCGCATGGTCAGCAACGACCAGCCAGTCATAAGGACGCACGAGCTTGGCGCGGACACCATGGCTGGAGACCACCTCTTCTCCGCGGGCAAAGCGATAGGCGTCATCGGGCCCGGTGGTGGCCCCCATGAAACCGGCATCAGTAGACCAGCCTGTGTGCAAGTGGGTGTCCCCCCACAGCACTTTTTCTGGGTAGCCCCGGTTCAAATAGGGTGAATATTCGGCATCTCTTTTGGGCACATTGCTGACCCCATAGTCGGGCAGTGTCTGGCTGAGAGCCACAGTAGCGGTGGTGCTCATCAAAGCGACGACCATAAGGTTTTGGATTTTCCGAAAGACGGTCATAAGTAGCTCTCCCCAGTGCAATTATAATCCGAGTGTTTCTTCTTTAATCTTGTCAGAATACCGGGTGGCGCAGCATGATTTTGGTCACAACGCGCCACCCGCAAGTGGATTGATCGCTCGACCCTACGCGCCTGGTTTGTACCAGATCGGGCTGGTGTAGGCGCGTTCAGTGGTGATCATTTGCGTGCCTTCGGGCGCCTCGGCCTCGAAATGCTTGGCGTCATAGGCCGTCCAGCGCGGCGTCGGGATCTCGATCACGCGGCCGTAGTAAAAGGCACTCAGGGCCGGGTCGAAATCGGGGTCGGTCCATGTCGCCACCAGTTCGGTCGCGCCGATGGTGTTGGCATAGGTTGCGTTGGCCACGTCTACGTGCTGCCCACCAGCGGCAGTTTGCCCTCGGCGTCCAATGCGCGGTCATCGCTCCACGCAACATTATAGACCGTCTCGTGCAACGCACCCTCGGCGTCCATCCAGCCTTTCACGATCTGGTAGCGGTCCAGATTGGCCCCGATGGCATCTTTCAACGCTGCAACAAGGAAGGTCGGCGCTTTGCCTTCGGGTGCTGCACTCAGTTCGCCGCCCATCGGTACGCCCTTTTCATAGCCAGTGATGGCGGGACGGCGGGTGTGCGCGTCCTCATCAGTGAAGTCCCAGCCACCGAACAGGCGCACAGCCATGCGCGGGCCAGTGGTGGCATAGGTTTCGCGGCGGCGCATGGCGTCAAAGATGCTCTCGCGGGTGTTTTCCAGCGCCCAGACGGCGGCATAGCCGGAAGCGGCGATATCGGTTCCGCGATACATGTTGTCGTCGTCGAATTTCAGCATCACGCTTGCAACCGCTCTTCGGAGGGCTCCACATGCGGCAACTTAGAAAAGAAGTTGTCCTCAGCCATGGCTGCCATGCCGGTATGGGCATCGCTGGAGCCGATCATGCCGAACTGATAGGGGTTCACCCCAACATCGGCTTCGATCTTCAGGCCGTTCTGGAGCGCCGAGCGGGCATACTCGTATTCCAGCATTTCATTGGTCTTGGGAACACTCAGGTTGAGGTTGCCCTTGTCCCAGGTCTCGTAGTCCGCGAACTCGTCGTTGGGGCTGAGGAAGGGGTGGGCCTCGCCGTCGCCCTTCTCCTGTGTCGCCTCGATCAGCGGCTCCCATTGGGCGCGGGTCTGCGCCCATTCCGGGGTGATCGGGCTGCCGTCATACATGGTGTCCTGGTACATCCGGCCATTGGACAGATTGCCATTATGGGGGATCGCCAAAAGCTGGCCGTGGGTTTCAGCCTCATATGTTGCCATCCAGTCCCAAAGATCCTCGGGGTTCTCACTGATGAAACTGGAATAGGGGATCATCTGGTTGGCCTTGTCGGCCCCGTCCCGATACATCACCACCCGGTGCAGGTTGTTGCCGCCCGCGTTAGACGACCATTCATAGCCAATAAAGGCCGTGAACGCGCCCGGATCATTATACTTTTCCGCAGCCGCATTGTTCGCTTCCCAGATCGACCGGGTCAGGCGCTCGTTTGAGAGCACGTCCGGCATGCCTGTGCCCTTGTCCACCGCTTCTAGGATTGCATAGTAGGGAATCATCGCATCTTCGCCACCCGCCTTCAGGTTTTCGTGCCATTCGCGCACGGTGGGATCCGTCATGACCTCGGGCAGGCCGTCCTTGACGGCGCCCATCGTGCCCATGTTTTCGGCGTGATCCGCCACAACAAGGAAATCCAGCGGGCGGCTCAGCCTACCGCGCACCCCGGTGGATGATGTGATTTCTTCGCCCCGGGCAAACCGATAGGCGTCTTCTGGCGTCACCGATGTGCCAAAGGACACGGCATCAAACGATTGCGCCGTGTGCAGATGGGTGTCACCAAATAGTGGCCGCTGCGGGAGGTTTCGATCGACCCAGGGCGAATAGGTGCGTTCGATCGGGTGCGAATTCTTCGCAATCTCGGCGTCTGAGTAATAGTGTCCAAGATCCTGTGCGTGGGCGGCCGTTAGAGTCGCCAGAACGCTGACTGTGCTTATCAGAGTGGCAAGAGTGGTTCTGTGCATATTGGGCTCCATTTGGTTCTCAAAAAGGCACGCGCACGCGCGTTAGAATCACATTCTGCAACGGAACAGCCGCCAATTTTGGTCAGATCACGCCAGCTGAAAACTTAATGGTGATAATCAAAGCGGCAGCATGAGCGTGAACATAAAGACTTCAAGATGAACCACCGGTTCGGGTTGCACCTGACGACCAACCGTCCGCTCGCTAAAGTCAGCACCGCTAAACCTAAGCAAGCTTTTCAATGTCTGCTTCTTTAACCTCAATCAGATTTTCCGCAGACGCAGCGAATGACCTGTGTGGATGGCTCCTGCATAGCAAGACATTTTTGGTCAGATTTGTGCATTTGTCAGAAGCAGTCATGTGTCCGGCCTGTTTGCGCGGTTTTGACCGCTGGCCCTCCCTCTCAGCGATGCAAGCATCGCCTGCCGGGCAGTGGATGGGTTCCGCAAACCAAGTCCCTTACAGGAATTCGGGCTTTTGAGCCCGGGACATTCGACGGGGTGTCTTGGTTTTGGCGGCAGACTTATGCACCATCATCTCGCGGGTCTTGCTATCTCGTTGTTTCTATTCCTCTCAAGCCGTGTGCGGGTTGTAAGGTTGGTTTCGGGTCAGAACGGCCCAGACGATCCGAGCCGTTTTGTTGGCCATTGCAACAGTCGCTACGCGTGCTGGTTTTCGTTCCAGTAAAGAAGTGAGCCATTTACTGGCCCGTTCGGGATGGGATCGGGTTTGCCTGACCAAAGATGTCATGCCGACAACCAGCAATGACCGTAAATATTGATCGCCCATCCATTGCCCGGCAGGGTATTGCGCAGCAATGTCCCGAGAGGGTTTGTAATCCGTCCCAATTTCTCCTTACCGCCACTGGACTTGTTGGCGGGCGTCAGCCCCAACCATGCTGCGAATGCACGGCCGTTTTCAAACTGATGTCCATCACCAATGCTCGCGATAATCGCAGACGCGGTCACTGCGCCAACGCCCGCTGCCTGGCAGGGCATGTTTACATGCCCGAGAAGGGGGATAGTTCGTAATAGTCGCACTCGCGCGTCTTCCTTGGCGACCTGCTTGAGGCGGTTTTCGTACCAGCGGATCCGAGCATGAAGGGGCATCAGATGTTCGCAGAGGTTATGAAACACCTCGTTTGCGATATCGGGCAGCTCCAAGACCTCGCCAGCCAAGATATCTTCGGCAAAACCGATGACCCGGGCGAGACCCCTGGCGATGTAAACACCGAACTCGGCGACCATGCCTCGAAGGCCG
>NZ_MWVJ01000113.1 GCF_002087335.1 Pseudophaeobacter leonis | reverse complement strand
ACGCTGGCCACCGCCGGGTTTGCCGCCCGAACGCGCGCCGCCGCCACCCTGTGACTGGCCACGACCCCCACCGCCGCCGCCACGACGCCGGTTGCCACCACCGGGCTTGCCGCCAGGTTTGCCACCAGGTCGTCCACCGCGTGGTGCACTTGCGCCGGGCATTGGCTCCCAGGGCGTGCCCGAGGCTGTTGGAATAGTGATCTTCATCACCTTCTGGATCGCCTTCAGCTCGTCCATCTCGTCTGGTGCGCAAAAGGCCACGGCCTGGCCTTCTTTCCCGGCGCGGGCCGTCCGGCCGATCCGGTGCACATAGGCATCCGCCACATTGGGCAGCTCGTAGTTGTAGACGTATTTCACATCCGGGATATCCAGGCCACGGGCCGCAACATCCGTTGCCACCAGAACCTTGATCTGACCGGATTTGAAGGCCGCAAGGGCGCGTTCGCGCTGTCCCTGGCTTTTGTTGCCATGGATCGCTGCGGCGGCAAAACCGGATTTCTCCAGCACCTTCATCAGCTTTTCCATACCGTGTTTGGTACGGCCAAAGACCAGCGTGCGCTCGTCTTTATGGGCGCCCAAAAGCTCTTTCAGCAGGCTCAGCTTTTCGCCTTTGGCGATGAAATGCACCGACTGCGTCACCTTGGCGGCGGGCTTGCCCGGAGGGGTCACTTCAATACGCACAGGGCGTTTGAGGTAGGAGTTGGCGATTTCGTTCATCTGCTTTGGCATCGTCGCCGAGAACAGCATGGTCTGGCGCTCAACGGGCAGCAGGGCGGAAATCTTGCGCAGGGCATGGATAAAGCCGAGGTCCAGCATCTGGTCGGCCTCATCCAGCACCAGAAAGTCGCAGGAGCCAAGATCGAGCGCGTTGCGGTCCAGAATGTCGAGCAGACGGCCAGGGGTGGCCACCAGAATATCGGTGCCGCGCGAGATCCGCTGGATCTGCGGGTTGATCGACACACCCCCAACCACCAGACCGATTTTCATCGGGGTGCTTTCGGTCAGATCCTTTAGGGTCGCTGCGATCTGGTTGGCCAGCTCGCGGGTTGGGGCCAGAACCAGACCCCGCACAGTATGCGCCGCAGGCTTGCGGCCATACTCCAGCATACGGGCGATCAGAGGCACGCCAAAGGCGGCCGTTTTACCGGTGCCGGTCTGGGCCAGACCCAGTACATCTTCGCCGTTCAGGGCGTGGGGAATGGCGCGCGCCTGGATTGGGGTTGGGTCATTGAGACCCATATCAGCCAAACGGGCCAGCAAAATTTCGGGCAGGCCCATTGTTGAAAATTCAGTCACGTATCGTCCTTTCGCGGCTCTGTGCCAGAGGCAAAAGCCGTGTGAGCCAGTCGCACAACGCGCTGGCTTTTGGTGGGGCAAAGCCCTCAAACGGGCGCTGGCGAATGCCAGGCCGCTGGGTTTTGCGAGTGCCCCACGCGTGATTTTGGGAACCTTGGCACTTCACTAGACATCGGAGTGTATCGCACGATCATGGTGCGTCCGGGCTGTCTCTGCTCACGCGGCAGGGAAGTATGCCTAGCCTTCACATGGGGGTAACTTTGCCTAAAGTCAATGAGCAGATCGCGGCGAATTTTGGTTTTCGTCGGCGGTTTGTTTGATTACACAGGGAACCCAGACCAGTGAACCCAGACCGGTGAATCCAGGCCAGTGAACGGAAAGCAAAACGCAATGACGATTATCGCCCGATGTGAGGCCAAGGGCCTGCGGATGACCGGCCAGCGCCGGGTGATTGCCCGTGCTCTGCAGGACAGCGCTGATCCCCCTGACGTCGAAGAGCTCTATGCCCGCGCCAGCGCGCTGGATGCCGGGATCTCGCTTGCTACCGTCTATCGTACGGTTAAGCTGTTTGAAGAAGCCGGCATACTGGAAAGGCTGGAGTTTGGCGATGGTCGGGCCCGCTATGAGGATGCGGATCGCGATCACCATGATCACCTGATTGATATCAATACCGGTGAGGTGATCGAGTTCTGCGACCCCGATATCGAGGCGCTCCAGGAACGAATTGCCGCAAAACTTGCTATCAGCTCAAGGGGCATAAGCTGGAACTCTACGGTGTGCCGCTGAACAAGAAGGCTCCTGTGGATAAGGAACTAGTGGATGAGGATCCCGCCGATAAGGCTCCGGTCGAGAAGGGCTAGCTGCGCGCATGTGTCGCTAAGGGGGGCAGCACCGGGGTGTTTGGCATAGGCGCTGCCCCCACCCATCAATTTCCGTGATGTTTAAGCGAACAAGTTGTGGTGTGCTGTGTCGCAAAGAGACTTGCAGCACGGCGAGCAAGGTCGCATCCCGTAGACAAGGCTTCCCTTTGTCACTGAAGGCAACAGGGGCATTTTTGCTGGAGGCACGCGCGTGAACAATCTCAATGGAATTCTCTTTGTTATCGTGTCGATGGCGGCCTTCACCCTGGAAGACATGTTCATCAAGCGCCTGTCGGGGGAGATGCCGGTTGGGCAAATTCTGATTCTGTTGGGCATTGGCTCCGGGGCGGTGTTTGCCGCGGTGGCGCTCTACAGGGGCGACAAACTCTTTGCACCAGCCGCCTGGCGCGGTGTGGTCTTGCTGCGCACGGTGGCCGAAGGCCTGGCGGCTATGGCCTTTGCCACGGCGCTGTCACTGGTGGATATTTCGACTGTGGCGGCGGTATTTCAGGCGTTGCCGCTGGTGATCACAATGGGGGCGGCTCTGTTTCTGGGCGAGCAGGTTGGCTGGCGGCGCTGGAGCGCGATCTGCGTGGGTTTTGTTGGGGTTTGCTGATTGTGCGCCCCGGTTTTGAAGGCTTTGACCCGTCGGTATTTCTGGTCCTCTTTGCGGTTCTCATGGTGGCGGCGCGTGATCTTTTGACCCGGCTGGTTGATACGGCAGTCTCCTCGGCGGTGGTCAGTTTTCAGGCCTTTGCCTCGATGATTGTGGCCGGGGCACTGTTGCTGGTCTTTACCTCGGGTGAGGCCACGGCCGTGGATCGGTCGCAGGCGCTGATGATGCTGGGGGGCATCGTTTTCGGCGTCGTGGGGTACTATGCCATCGTGCTGGCAACCCGTATTGGCGATGCTGCGGCGATCACACCCTTTCGCTACAGCCGCTTGCTGTTTTCCATCCTGGTCGGGGTCCTGGTCTTTGGCGAGCGGCCGGATGCGCTGACACTCGGAGGGGCTGCGCTGATTATTGGCTCTGGTCTTTTACACCTTTGTGCGCGAACGCCGCCTGGCCCGCCTGGAAATGCCGTCTTGCGCATGAGGCCAAAGGCCTGGGGGCAGAAGCCTGCTAACCCAACAGCGGCTTGGGGTGGTTGTGGGCAGCCTGGGGGCGGCCTGGGGGCGGATTTCGGCATCGATACCGTTGGCGCAAACAGTGAAATGTTAGCCCTAACCGTTGTGAAATATGTGCTGTTAGCGATAACAAGGCCTGTTTACATTTCGCCCTTGGCTGCTATGACGCAGACATCTTTTGTTACAGTCAGGGACCGTCCAAATGAGCACGATAATCGACATTCACGCCCGCGAAATCCTCGACAGCCGGGGCAACCCGACGGTTGAGGTCGACGTGATCCTTGAAGACGGCACCATGGGCCGCGCTGCTGTGCCCTCTGGTGCCTCTACCGGTGCCCATGAGGCGGTGGAGCGCCGCGATGGCGACAAGGACCGCTACCTTGGCAAGGGCGTGCTGGAAGCCGTGGCCGCCGTAAACGGCGAGATCGCCGAAGAGCTGGTGGGTTTTGACGCCACCGAGCAGGTTGCCATTGATGGCGCCATGATCGAGCTGGACGGAACGCCAAACAAGGCCCGTCTTGGGGCAAACGCGATTCTGGGTGTGTCGCTGGCGGTGGCCAAGGCGGCTGCCGATTTCACCACGCAGCCGCTGTTTCGCTATGTGGGCGGCACCTCGGCGCGCATGCTGCCAGTGCCGATGATGAACATCATCAATGGCGGTGAGCACGCAGATAACCCCATCGACATCCAGGAATTCATGATCATGCCGGTCGCGGCTGACAATATTCGTGATGCGGTCCGCATGGGTGCTGAGGTCTTCCACACGCTGAAAAAAGAGCTCTCGGCGGCAGGTTTGTCTACTGGTATTGGCGACGAAGGCGGCTTTGCGCCCAACATTGCCTCGACCCGCGAAGCGCTTGATTTCATTCTGAAGTCGATTGAAAAGGCAGGCTATCGCCCCGGCGAGGAAATCTATCTGGCGCTGGATTGCGCCGCGACCGAATACTACAAGGACGGCAAATATGTGCTTTCAGGCGAGGGTAAGGTTCTGTCGTCTGGCGAGAATGTCGACTATCTCGCCGCGCTGGTGAACGACTACCCGATCATCTCGATCGAGGACGGCATGGGCGAAGACGACTGGGACGGCTGGAAGGCGCTGACCGACGCCATCGGCGACAAGGTGCAGCTGGTGGGCGATGATCTCTTTGTCACCAACCCGGCGCGTCTGGCCGAAGGCATCAAGCGCGGCAGTGCCAACTCTATGCTGGTGAAAGTGAACCAGATCGGCACCCTGACCGAGACGCTGCAAGCGGTTGATATGGCGCATCGCGCCGGTTTCACCAATGTGATGTCGCACCGCTCGGGCGAGACCGAGGATGCTACCATTGCCGATCTCGCGGTTGCGACCAACTGCGGTCAGATCAAAACCGGCTCTCTGGCGCGCTCTGACCGTCTGGCGAAATACAACCAACTGATCCGTATCGAAGAAGTGCTTGGTGAAGTGGCGGAATACGCCGGCCGCTCTATCCTCAAGGGATAAGAGAGCAGGCATAAAGAATTTTGCAAGGGGGCAGTCCAGCGCGGGCTGCCCCTGTTTTTTTGTGCTGTGGCTGCGCAGCCAGATGTTTTTTGGGCGAGGCGGGTTTCTTGAAATCAGCCGCCTTTGAAATCAGCCCCCTTTGAAATCAGCCTGCTGTAAAACCAGCCCCCCGTAAAATCAGACACAGGGGCGGCCTTTGCTGCTTTGCGCTGAGAAAACTCAGCTGCCTACAGGTTCTTCGTCATCAGCATATATCTGTCGCGGGGCTCAAACCGCGCCCGCTGGTACAGCCTTTGCGCCTGCGCATTGTCGCGGTCGACCTCGAGATGCAGTGCCTTGATGCCAGCCTGGGCTGGGGTCTTTGGCAGCTCGATCAAGACTTCGGAGGCAAGGCCGCGGCCCCGGACGGGGGGACGGATGTAGATCTCATCCACAAAGCCATCCATGCCGCCAAATTCCACGGACCAGCCAAAGGTCACCACGATATAGCCAATTGGTGCCCGTGTCGGGCCAATGATATAGACCGCGCCATAGGGGATGCCCTGCAGCAGCGGCTCTATTCCGGCACGGCGATGCTCAGCGCTGGTCTCCAGGCCTTGCTCTAGGTGAAAGGCCTCAACCAGGGTGAGCAGCTTGTCCAGATGCTCGGGGCGGGCCAGATGCAGGGCAGCTGTCATAGCCGGGCCAGACGTTGGGTGATGAGGGTGAAGAAACCATCAGCGTCAATATCTGCCATAAACAGCGCATTTGCCGCCCGGTCGGTGACCCCCCACCAATCGGCCACGGTCATGCCAAGGGTCAGCTCAGACCGGGTCTCTACCTCGACGTTGATATGGCGCCCCGCGAACAGCTCGGGCTGGATCAGATAGGCGATGACACAGGGGTCATGCAGGGGGCCGCCGTCGGAGCCATATTTCGCCATGTCAAAGCGCTCAAAGAAATCGAGCATCTCGGCAGTGAAAGGTCCGGCACGGTTGTTCAGCGCCCGCAAGGCCTCGATGCGCGGTCTGGTGGTCAGCGCCTTATGGGTGACATCCAGCGGCATCATGGTGATTTTGATACCGGATTTCAGTACAATATCAGCGGCTTCCGGATCAACGTAGATGTTGAACTCGGCAGCGGGTGTGATGTTGCCGACCTCAAAATAGGCGCCCCCCATTAAAACGATCTCTTGCACCCGTTCTATGATATCAGGGGCGGCCTGAAAGGCAGCGGCGATATTGCTAAGGGGGCCTAGCGGGCACAGGGTGACGGTGCCGGGTGCTTCAGTGCGCAGAGTGTCGATGATGAAATCAACACCGTTTTGCGGCTGTAGCAGTATTGCGGGCTCAAACAATTCCGGCCCGTCCAGCCCGGTCTTGCCATGGACCTGTTCGGCCGTAACCAGAGCGCGCGACAGGGGCGCGGCGCGGCCGGCAAAGACTTTGACATCGTTTCGGCCTGCGACCTCGCAGATGATGCGGGCGTTTGCCTCGGTGCGCGACAGCGGCACGTTGCCGGCCACGCAGGTGATCCCCAGCAGGTCGATCTCTTCCGGGCTGGCCAGCGCCAGCAGGATGGCGACGGCATCATCCTGGCCGGGGTCGGTGTCGATGATCACTTTGCGGGCAGTCGGGTAGGTCATTGGGCGTCCTAAAGTTTCAAGAGACAAGCCTTGCAGTCTCGTCAGGGATTGTCCAGCAGGCGAGGCGCGCCGTGTTGAGATCCGGCATGAGCGGGCAAGGGGGGAGAGCTGGCGGCTAGCTCTGGCCGCGCTCGTCGCGTTTGACCTCATCCCAAAGCGCATCCATCTCGGCGAGATCACTGTCTTGTGGACGTTTTCCCCGCGCACCCAGCTTGGCCTCAACGCCTTCAAAGCGGCGGATGAATTTTGCATTGGCCTGACGCAGGGCGGCTTCGGGCTCAATCCCCAGATGGCGGCCGAGATTGGCCATGACAAACATCAGATCGCCAAATTCCTCCTCGACCTCAACCTGGGTCAGCGTGTTGCGGGCCTCGACCAGCTCGGCACTTTCCTCGGCGATCTTGGCAATGACCTCGTCAACCACTGGCCAATCAAAGCCAACGCGGGCGGCGCGCTTTTGCAATTTATAAGCGCGCAACAGCGCGGGCAAGCCAACCGCCACGCCATCCAGCGTGCCTGTTTCCTGTTTATCTGCGCGTTCGGCGGCCTTGATCGCCTCCCAATCTGCGGTCTGCTGCTCAGAACTTTTGTTGCGGCTCTCATCGCCAAAAACATGGGGATGACGCGAGACCATCTTGTTGGACATGGTGGTGACCACATCCTGAAAGGTGAAATGCCCGGCCTCGGCCGCCATCTGAGCGTGAAAGACCGACTGAAACAGCAGATCCCCCAGCTCGCCTTTTAACTCGTCCCAGGCGTGGCGCTCAATGGCATCGGCGACCTCATAGGCCTCTTCAATGGTATAGGGCGCGATGGTGCTGAAATCCTGTTCGATATCCCAGGGGCAGCCGTGTTCCGGATCCCGCAGGGCTTGCATGATCTCCAAAAGGCGTTCAATTCCAGCGTGTTCATCATGGATCAGCGCAGGGTTAAAAGGGGGCGTCGGGGGTGTGTCAGGCATTGCAGCGGCTCTTGTTCCAGTGTCAGATGCATCAATCCCGAGTCTGATACAGGAGTCCACCCCATGCCGGTTGTGAACCGCATTACTGATTACGCCACCGAGATGAAGACCTGGCGTCAGCATCTGCACCAAATCCCCGAACTGGCGCTCGATCTGCCCAAGACATCCGCCTATGTGGCGGAGCGCCTGCGCGAGATGGGTGTTGATGAGCTGCACGAAGGCATTGCCACCAGCGGCATGGTTGCGATCATCAACGGGCAGGCCGAGGGGCCAACCATAGGGCTGCGCGCCGATATGGATGCGCTGCCAATTCCCGAAGAAACCGGCGTCGACTATGCCTCGCAACATGCGGGGAACATGCATGCCTGCGGCCATGACGGCCACACCACAATGTTGCTGGGGGCGGCGAAATACCTGGCAGAGACGCGCAATTTCTCGGGTCGGGTGGCGTTGATCTTTCAGCCCGCCGAAGAGGCGATAGGTGGTGCGCGCATCATGGTCGAAGAGGGGATCATGGAGCAGTTTGATCTCTCGCAGGTCTATGCGCTGCACAACTCACCGGGCCTGCCGGTTGGCGCCTTTTTGACCTCTCCGGGGGCATTGATGGCGGCTGTGGATACGTTTCACATTCATATTCAGGGGGTTGGCGGGCATGGCGCGATGCCGCATGCGACCCGTGATCCGGTGATGGCCGCCTGTGGCATTGCCCAGGCGATCCAGACCATCATCAGCCGCAACCACCACACGCTCGAAGATCTGGTGGTCCCGGTGACGCAGATCCACACCGGCACGGGGGACAATGTGATCCCGGAGACCGCCTATATCAACGGCACGGTGCGCACCTTTAATCCTGAGGTGCAGGCCATGGTGATGCGCCGGATGCAAGAGATCATAGCGGGGCAGGCGGCCAGCTATGGCGTCACCGCAAATCTTGACTATGAGATCGGGCTATCCTGCAACCATCAATGACGCAGAGAATCTGGGTTTGCGGTTGATGTGGCGGGTGAGATTTCGGGACCAGAAAATGTTGAGGCAGATGGCGGGCGTGAAATGGGCGCCGAAGATTTCTCTTATATGCTGAACGCGCGTCCCGGTGCCTATCTGTTTTTGGGGCAGGGCGAGAGCGCCGGGCTGCATCACCCAAAATACAATTTCAACGATGACATCTCTCCCATTGGTGCCTCGTTTTTTGCCCGCCTCGTGGAACGGGCGCAGCCGCTGGCCTAAAGGAAGGTGACAAGAGGCCTCAGTAGGGTCTATTCCCTGCGGCAATAATATGATCATATTGTCAGATTGGTGGCCCGGCGATGGGCCGCCACACATGTAAAGCCGGGCGTTGATACAAGCGCGGCTTGGGCAAAAGGGAAAGAGGCTAGCATGGCACTGGAAGACGCAAAAACGCAGGTCGATCACGCCTTCACGCGAAAGGATCTTACGGGGCACAGTTTTGAAAATACCTTTGGCGGTGCGATGTCCTTTTTGCGTCGGCGCTATAGTAAAGACCTGACACATGCAGATATTGCCGGCACCGGCGTGCGCTTTGATCAGGCTGTCACCAACCGACCCGGCACCCGTCTTGGGCCACGGGCCATCCGCGAGGCCTCAGCTCTGCAAAGCCCCGACGCCCCCTATGGCTGGGGATATGACCCCTTGAGCGAGCTGGCGATCGTGGATTACGGCGACCTGGCCTTTGACTATGCCAATATCCCGGCCTTTCCCGACACACTTCGTGATCATATTCGCGGCATTCTGGCCACGGACACGGCCTCGGTCACGCTGGGTGGTGACCACTATATCAGCTTTCCGATCCTCAAGGCCTATGCCGAAAAATACGGCCCGATTTCGCTTCTGCAGTTTGATGCCCATACGGATACCTGGCAGGATGACGACTTTAGCCGCGTTGATCACGGCACCATGTTCTATAAGGCGGTGAAGTCGGGTATTGTTGACCCTGCCACCTCGGTGCAGGTCGGCATTCGCACCAGCAATGACGACACGCTGGGCGTCAATATCATTGATGCCGCCACCGTGCATGAAATCGGCGCAGCCGAGACCGCGCGGCGCATCACATCAATCCTGGGAGATCGCCCCACCTACCTCACCTTTGACATCGACGGATTGGACCCGGCCTACGCACCCGGAACCGGCACACCGGTCTGGGGCGGGCTCACCTCAGCGCAGGCCGCTCGCATCTTGCGCGACATCAAAGGTATCAATATCAAGGGCGGTGACGTGGTGGAGGTATCGCCTCCCTTTGACACCACAGGTGCAACCGCAATTGCAGGCGCGCATGTGGCAATGGAAATTATCTGCCTTCTGGGCTGGAATATGAGAGACAATGGCTGAGTTCAATCAACCGATTAGTGGCAATGATCTGGCCCGGTTTTCCGGCCCAAACACTTTTATGCGCCTGCCGCAGGCAACCTCCCTTGAGGGGCTGGATGTGGCCCTTGGCATACCGATGGATATCGGCACATCCTGGCGTTCGGGCACGCGTTTTGGCCCGAAACAGATCCGGTCCGAAAGCGCCATGCTGCGGCCGTATAATATGGCAACCGGAGCGGCGCCGTTTGACAGCCTGAATGCCGGCGATATTGGTGATCTGGCGATCAACACCTTTTCGCTCAAGGAATCACTGCGCATTATCGAGGAGAGCTATCAGGCGATCCTGTCGGGTGGCGTGATCCCTATGGCGATGGGCGGGGACCATTCGATCACCCTGCCGATCCTGCGCGCAATCGCCGCCAAATACGGCCCGGTCGCACTGGTTCATGTGGATGCGCATGCGGATGTGAATGACGACATGTTTGGCGAAAAAGAAACACGGGGCACCGTGTTTCGTCGCGCCTATGAAGAGGGTCTGCTGGTCGCCGACAAGACCTATCAGGTTGGCATTCGCGGCACCGGCTACGGGGCTGATGATTTCACCGAGGCCCAGGGCTGGGGCTTTCAGCATTTCCCTGCACAGGAACTCTGGGGACGGTCTCTGCACAATATGGGCGCTGAAATCCGCCGCGATATCGGCAACCGGCCGGTCTATATTTCCTATGATATCGACAGTCTGGACCCAGCCTATGCGCCCGGTACTGGCACGGCAGAGATTGGCGGGCTTACCACACCGCAGGCGCTGGAGTTGATCCGTGCATGAAGGGGCTGAATATCGTCGGATGTGATCTCGTCGAGGTGTCTCCGCCTTATGACACCTCAGGCAACACCGCCCTGACTGCGGCTGATTTACTATATGAGATGTTGTGCGTTCTTCCCGGCGTTAAGTCACGCTAAGCTCATGTTAGGGGGCATCCGGCAGGCTGGCCCCATCTGAGCAGGCAGAGGGCAGATCAAAAATGGGGAAAGTCATGGTTTTTGTTTGGGTCCTGCTGGCCGCATGTGTTGTTGTTGTTGGCTTTATCAGACTGGCGCCTGTGGATCCCTTTGACTGGAACACCCAGCCAGAACTGTCCGAGGACAAAGCGTTCCGCGGCGGCGTGTTCAAAGTTGTGCGCGCGGGGCCGGAGGCGCTGCGCCAGGTTGACCAGATTGCCACCTCCGCGCCGCGTACCAAGCTGCTGGCCGGCTCCGTTGAGGATGGCATGGCGACCTATGTGACCCGGACCAAGGTGGTTGGCTTTCCCGACTACACCACTGCGCGTCAGGATGGCGATCTGCTAAAGGTCTATGCGCGGCTGCGCTTTGGCCGCTCTGATCTTGGCGTCAACAAGGCGCGTATTGACCGCTGGCTGTCGCAGATGCCCAAAGCGCCTGAATAATGCCTGCGTGCCTGAGCCACAGGCGCAATGGCTGGCATTGGCCTCCAGGTCTGACCACTGTTCACGTCACCTAAAGTACGCTCGCCAGAGATCTGCGGGGAGATGGGGGGGCGTCAGAGCGCAGGGAGTTGCAGTGGGGCCTCTGTGAGGTCAAGGCTGGCTGACAGGCAATTCGCCTGCACCTCGCGCCACATCGGCACGTTGAGCGACATTTGGCACTGTGCCATGAACTGTCGCCCATCAACGTCCAGGCAGCGCAGCTCTCCCAGCTCGACCCGTGTGCCGGTTTTGTCGGTGCAGTAGCAATCAATCACCTTACCGCCAGGGCCGACCACATCGGCCAGGGCAGTCCAGCCCGTACTGCTGGCTGTGGCGACCAACACGAATGTGATAAGGGCTCTGGCTTGTCTAAGGACTCTGGCATGTTGCATAGAGCTAGCATATCACAGACGCAATGAGCTGCCAAAGCGGCAGAGTGACACCCTAAAACCGATGAGGCACTGATGATCCCCGAAGAGCGGTTAGAACAGATCCTGCAGCGTTTCCAGTATCTTGAAGCTGCAATGGCTGAGGGGGTAAGCGGTGGTGAGATCGCCGATCTGGCGCGGGAATATTCCGAGATCAAACCTGTCGCTGACCAGATCAGCGCCTACAGGCAGTTGTTGCGCGACCTTGCGGAAGCCGAGGCGCTGCTGGCGGACCCGGATATGAAAGAGCTGGCAGAGGAAGAAATCCCGGCCTTGAAGGCGGCTTTACCAGAGGCTGAACAGGCGCTGCAACTGGCGCTTTTGCCCAAGGATGCCGCTGATACCCGTCCCGCAATTCTTGAGATCCGCCCCGGCACCGGTGGCGATGAGGCGGCTTTGTTTGCTGGTGATCTGTTGCGGATGTATCAGCGCTATGCCGAGGCGCGCGGCTGGAAATTCGAGATCATCGAAGAGCAGGCAACCGAGCTTGGCGGCATCAAGGAAGTGGTCGCCCATATCAAGGGCGACAACGTCTTTGCCCGCATGAAATATGAGAGCGGTGTGCACCGGGTGCAGCGGGTTCCCGTCACCGAGAGCGGCGGGCGTATTCACACATCGGCCGCCACCGTGGCGGTTCTTCCCGAAGCGCAGGACGTGGATATCAAGATCGACCCCTCAGATATTCGCATTGATACCATGCGCGCCTCAGGCGCTGGTGGCCAGCACGTGAACACCACAGATTCGGCGGTGCGCATCACCCATATTCCCACCGGGGTCATGGTGGTCAGTGCTGAGAAATCGCAGCACCGCAACCGAGAAATCGCCATGCAGGTTCTGCGCAGCCGGCTGTATGATCTTGAACGTCAGCGCATTGATGGCGAGCGCTCGGCTGATCGCGCCAGTCAGGTGGGCTCTGGGGATCGCTCGGAACGCATCCGCACTTACAACTTTCCGCAGGGCAGGATGTCGGATCACCGGATAAACCTGACGCTCTATAAGCTGGATCAAATTCTGCAAGGCGATCTGGATGAGACCATCGACGCGCTGACTGCGGACAACCAGGCCCGGCTGTTGGCCGAGATGGGACAATGAGCCAGGGCCCTGTCAGCCCCCCAGCGGGGACTGCGGCAATGGCCATGGCCTCAGCAGCGGCGCGGCTGCGGGCCGCCGGTGTTGCCGATCCCGCCCGGGACGCCCGTGTTCTGCTGGCGCATGCTGCTCGCATCGAGGCCAGTCGCGTCACGCTGATAGCCCCCGAGGATCTGGAGCCGGAGGTGGCTGAGCGCTATGAACAACTGATCTCCCTGCGCTCGGTTCGGGTGCCGGTGTCACATCTGATCGGAGAGCGGGAGTTTTATGGCCGCCGTTTTAAAGTGTCCAAAGATGTGCTGGATCCCCGCCCGGAAACAGAAACCCTGATCGAGGCCGCCCTGTCGCAGCCCTTTGAGCGCGTTCTGGATCTTGGCCTTGGCTCCGGCTGCATTTTGGTAACCCTGCTGGCAGAGACGCCAAATGCCACGGGGCTGGGCGTCGATCTGAGCGAGGCTGCCTGCCTGCAGGCCAGTGCCAATGCGGTTTTGCACCGGGTCGAGGCCCGCATCGATATTCAGAAATCCGACTGGTTTTCAAACGTCACGGGACAATTTGATCTGATCACGGCCAACCCTCCCTATATTGCCCTGGCGGAAATGCAGGGGCTGGCCCCTGAGGTGCGCAGCCATGAGCCGAGCATGGCGCTGACCGATGGTGCAGATGGCCTAAGCGCATATCGCGCAATTGCCGCCGGGGGCGCGGCGCCTTTGCGGCCGCAGGGGCGCCTGTGCCTTGAGATCGGCCCGACGCAGGGGCAGGCGGTGAGCGCGCTGCTGCAGGAGGCGGGACTGAAAGACATTCGTGTTTTGCAGGACCTTGATGGTCGTGATCGCGTTGTTTTGGCCCATTCCCTATCCTGAAAGATCAAAATGAAGCCAGATTCTGGCAAATATTTTTGTTTTTGAAAGAAAAAATGGCAAATATGAAATGTGCCCCTTGTCTGGGGGCATAGAAAATGGTTACTCAAAAGGGTCGCTCACGACAGGCGAGGTTTCTCTACCTCCCAGCGACATTAAGCCCAAAATAGTCGATCATCCGGCGCAAGGATGCGCTGAATTGGATCCATGACACATGAAATTAAGGCTGACGTTAGGCATATGAGATCGTCAAAATCACGTTCGCGTTCCAAGTCGAACCGGAACCGCCCCAATGGGGTCAATGTTGTTAATCGCGCGTTCGATAGCTCCGGCCCAGAGGGCAAGGTGCGCGGCACGCCGCAACAAATCATTGATAAATATAACCAGCTGACGCGAGATGCGCAGCTGAGCAATGACCGTGTGGCTGCGGAAAACTTCCAGCAGCACGCTGAGCATTATCTGCGGTTGCTGAACGAAGCACAGCGCGAAATCGATGCGCGCCGTGAGGATCAGGAACGGCAAAACCGCGAACGTCAGGCAGATCGCGACCGCGAACGCTCTGAGCGTCAGGAGCGTGAGGTGTCCTCCAATCAGGCCGCTTCACAGGGTGGATCACAGTCAGGTTCACAGGCGGGATCATCAGGGCAGCGGGGCTCGTCCCACTCTGAACAGCCTCAGCCGTCTCCGCATCAGACCTCGCATGCGGCACCGCAACAGGATCTGGCCAATGCGCCGCAACCTGAGGTGCTTGACCCACGCGATGCGACGAGCGCAACACCCCCCGAGGGAAGTGGTCTGGTTGAAACCCCTGAAAGCAACGGCCAGGAGCCCGCGCATCAGGCGAAAAAGCCGGTTTCCCGTAAACCCCGCCCGCGTAAACCCGCAGCGAAGCCCGCAGAGGGCGGCGCCGTGTTGCCCGCTGAGGCGGCAGGGGCTCCTTATGCAACAGATGCGCCGAAAGAGGCAAAACCCAAGCGCGCCCCGCGCGCGCGCGCGAAGCCAAAGCCAAAAGCCGAAGGTGCGCCAGAGGCCGCTGAATAAGGGCTTTTGGGAAAGATCAGACTGGAAAACCCGGCGCCATTTGACGCCGGGTTTTTTGTGTCGCTCTCTGTGTAACTGGCCAGTGCAATTGGTCCGTGCAATTGGCCAGTACTATTGGCCTGTGCTGCTGGGGCAGGGACGCGCAGCGATCGCTTTGGGCGTAAAAACGCCGCAGACTACTCCAGTGGTTTGCTGCTGCGGGCAAGCGCGCAGAATTGTTCCAGGCTGACCCGTTCGGCGCGCTCTGTTGGCGCAATGCCTGCAGCCTTGAGATGGTCCTCGATCCCCGGTGCAACCCCTTTGAGGCTGGCACGCAGCATCTTGCGCCGCTGATTGAAACCGGCGGCGACAACGCGGGACAGGGTGGCCGCATCCGCAGGAAAGCGCGGTTCTGCCAGTGCGGTCAGATGAACCACCGCACTGTGGACTTTTGGCGGCGGGCTAAAGGCTTCGGGGGGCAGGGACAGCACGATATTGGCTTCGGCGCGCCACTGGGCCAGCAGCGCCAGGCGGCCATAGGCTTTGCTCCCTGGCTGCGCCACGATTCGCTCGGCCACCTCGCGCTGAAACATCAATGTGAGGCTTTGCCAGAAGGGGGGCCATTCTTTTGGCGTGAGCCAGCGCACCAACAGTTCTGTGCCGACATTATAGGGCAGGTTGGCCGCCACCCGTACAGGCGGGGTCAGATGCGCCAGCACATCGACCTCCAGCGCGTCGCCATTGATCAGCTCAAGGCGGCCGGGATAGGCCTCGGCGATTTCGGCCAGGGCAGGCATGCAGCGGCTGTCTTTTTCCACTGCCAGCACGCGGCGTGCGCCCTCGGCCAGCAGGCCGCGGGTAAGGCCACCGGGGCCGGGGCCAATTTCCAGAACATCGCATTCGGTGAGATCGCCTGCCTGGCGGGCGATCTTGGAGGTGAGGTTCAGGTCCAGCAGAAAGTTCTGGCCCAGGGATTTGCGGGCCAAAAGCTGGTGGGTCTCGATCACTTCACGCAGGGGAGGCAGGCTGTCGATGGCGCTCATGTCGTTGTGTTCCTGGGCGCGCGACCAGATGGGGCGCCGGTCAAAGAAAAGGTTGAGCCGGGATAGGATCCGGGAGGGTCTGGGTCAAGGGGCAGAAACCGCGCTTTTGGCCGTGTCCTGCGCCATACGTTGCGCCAGCTTCAAAGCCTCGATCAGGCTGGAAGGGTTGGCGCGGTCGGCACCGGCGATATCAAAGGCGGTGCCGTGGTCTGGCGACGTGCGGATAAAGGGCAGCCCCAGGGTCACGTTGACACCATGATCAAAATCCAGCGTCTTGATCGGGATCAGCGCCTGGTCGTGATACATACAGATGGCGGCATCATAGCGCGCCCGGGCTGCCGCGTGAAACAAGGTGTCTGCCGGATGCGGCCCGGTGAGCGTGAGATCCGCAGCCTGCCATCCAGAGACAAGATCATTGATCCAGAGCAGTTCTTCCTGCCCCATGGCGCCGCCTTCGCCGGCATGCGGATTAAGCCCGGCCACTGCAATACGCGGATGCGAGATGCCAAATTGACGGCGCAGACCCTCAGCCGTGATCTCGATGACCTCTGTGAGCAATTCCGGCGTCAGAACACGCGGCACATCGGCCAGCGGAATATGGATGGTGGCGGGCACCACGCGCAATGCCGGGCTGGCCAGCATCATCACCACGCGGGATTTTCCTGCCAGATGCGCGAGGAACTCGGTATGTCCCGGAAAGGCAAACTGTGCGCCGTCAATCAGCGCTTTCTTGTGGATCGGAGCGGTACAGATCGCCGAAGCCTGCCCGGATTTCACCAACTCCACACCGCGCGTAATTGCTTTGATAACTCCGGGGGCATTGGCGGGATCGGCGCTGCCTTTTACTGTGTTGCCAGCAAACTCCAGCGGCAAAACCGGCAGGGCGCGCGCGCAGAGCTGCTGCACCTCTGTCGGGGGTTTGATCAGGGCCGTTGGCAGCCCCGCCGCAGATGACGCGGGTCACCGATCCAAAAAAACGGGCAGCTCTCTTTCAAGAGCTGCCATGCCTTAGCGGCAATTTCTGGTCCGATCCCGGCGGGCTCTCCACAGCTGAGGGCAATGGGCCGGACGACAGAGGTCATTTTTCGATGATTTGGGCGTCGGCCCGCAGTTGTTCGAGGTAGCTGTCCGAAAAGGAGGCAAGACGCTGCTGCGTCAGGGCATTGGCCACTGTTTCCCGACTCTCGCCTTCGCCCAGCTCGGCAGTCCGCCCACAGAGCATCAGCAGCATCAGGGTCTGGCCCTGATTGCGTGTCAGGGTGAGGGAGGTCTCATTCGGATCCAGTTTGGCCAGCTCAATCGCGATATCCTGCGGGATCTCGGCGGGCACCAGGCTCTTGCGGTCAAGAACCGCTTGGTCCTGCCCCTTGGCCAGCCCATACAGATCATCACAGCTGTCCAGCGTGCTGGCGATGCGGCGCCCTTCGGCCAGAGCCTCGGCACTGCGGCCACCGGGGATGTAATAGGACGCATATTCAATCGCGGCAAACCGCTGGCTGCTGCCGGTGACTTCGCGCACGCCCCGCATCTGGAACATGGCCACGGCCCCCTGCAGCGGCAGCGGCTCGGTGATCTCACCGGGATCCAGCGCCAGGACAACGGGCTGCAACTGTGGCGGCAGCTTTGTCAGGTTCATCCAGGCCAGCCGCCCGCCCTGGGTGCGGCTGTCAGAGGCAGAGTACTGTGTTGCTGCCGCAGAAAAAGCATCATAGCTGCGCAGCTGTCCCACCTGATCGGTAAGCTGCTGTACCTGTTCGACGTTTTGTTCATTGATGGGCACGATCAGCTCGGATAGCAGAACCTGCACCCCGCCAGAGCCTGCCTGACCCATAGCGCGGTCAATTTCGGATTCGGTTGGCCGGGCCCGTGCCAGAAACCGTGCGCTCACATACTCGCGCCAGCCAAGGCCAACCCGGGTGAAATCGCGGACTGTTTCAGGCTCGATGCCGTTTTGCTTGAGCACCGTCAGAAATTCATTGAGCGACAGGTTGGCGCGCCCGGCAAGCTCGGTCATGCCGGTGGTGATGTCTTCATCGCTTGGGTTGATCCCGACTTTGGCCAGGGCTGCAAGCTTGAGACGATCCTTGATCAGCTCTTCGCGCGCCATAACCTCTGGGTTGCCGGGGGTGCGCAGGACGCCCATGAACAGGGCGCGCTGTTGCAGCTCGTAATTGGTGATCGCGGCACTATCGACGGTCACGGCCGGCGAAAACAACCCCTGGGCTGCCAGCGGCGTCGCCGTCGAAGACAGGGCAAAGGCCAGCGTCGCGGCCACGGCCGTTGTGGAGAGGCTCCGGGTCAGGAAAGCGGAGAAGGCTTGGGTCAAGATTGTCTGCATGATCGCCTGTACTGTTTGCTGCCGTTGTTTACGGAAAACCCGTTCATGGAGATGGTAAAGCCAAAATCCGTTGAAGGTTCAACGCTTGTTGTTGAGGTATAGCGACGGTTTACCGAAAGGTCGACCGTCACGCATTCGTTGCTGTAGGCTAGGCCAAGACCCGCCCGTGTGGCGCGTGCATCCGAGATATCATAGCGCAGATTGGCGCTGGCTTTCCAGCTCGCAGACAGCTCGTAAGAGCCGTCGAACCAGATCTCAGAGGTTTCTTCGCTGCGGTTTTCGTCAGGATCGGTGCCAAGCCAGAGATAGCTGCCGGAAACGGCGACCTGATCGCGGTACCAGTCGCCCCGCACCTCCGCTTTGGAAAAGTTCAGAGAATCGTTGAGCAACCCACGGGCCGTGAGCGCCATGCCGTCGCCAAATTTCAGCTGGCCCGCCAGCAGCAGGTCCGAGGATGTCCCGCCCAAACCAGAGCTTTTGGTGAAACGGCTGTCGGCATTCTGGCGCAACACCTGGCCGACCGTGGCATAGGCCTGCCAGCCGGTTTTTGTATAGCGGGCCCAGTTAAAGCCGTAGGCCAGGCTCAGCCCGTCTTCGCGCGCGTCCGAGGCCGGAAACCGCGAGAGTGACAGCAGGTTACCCTGGTCAAATTCGACAAAATTGCTTTCGTCGCGGGCGGCGTCATCACCGATCACATTGCTCCAGCCCAGCTGCACCAGGGGTTCGAAAAACTGGGTGGCGCCACTGCTGTCGAACTTTGACATCGGCAGGTTCAGCGTGAGCGCCGAGCGCGGAGTCAGACGTGAGCTGCGCTGTGAATAGTAGGAATCGTCATAGGTGCTAAAGCCGTCAACCGCAGCGCCAAGTTCCCATTTGATCTGTAGCCCACTTGCCATGCGCCAGCTGCGCCGCCAGTCAAGGTCTGCCGTGAGCCGCCCTTGGTCGCGGCCATTGGCAGTGGTCTGATTGCCCTCAACGCCAGAGGTGCGGTTATGGCCATGCGCCTCAAGAGTCATGCGGGTCTCGCCGCCAACCGAGGTGGGGAAATAGCGTTTCTGGTAGTAGACCTCGCCGATGTTCGACGGGATCAGATCCTGCTGTTCGCTGTCGCGCAGGGTTTTGAAGTTGGTCAAAGCGGCGCGCAACAGGCTGTCGCGCGCGGCTTTGGTCAGGGTCACTTCTGAACGCAGACGGTCAAGGTCGGGCAGGCTGTAGTCGGCGATATAGGCATTGTCCGAGACCGTTTTTATGTCGAACTCGAGCTGAAAATCGCGTCCCAGATCAAACTGCCCTTCTGCAAACAGATATCCGCGGTCCTCATCTGGCTGCAAATCATCCCGGGTAAATGCGCCATTCAGCTCAATATCCCCATGGCGAAAGGCCTGGCGAAACCGGGCGTCTAGCGTGCGGGTGCTGCCGGAAATCTAGGGGGCAAGCGTGAGGTCGCGGCTCTCTCCGAGGGTAAAGAAATAGGGGACCTTAACGCCGGTTGCCAGGTTTGAGGTGGTCCGGGTTGAGGGCACCAAAAAGCCACTTGTGCGGTTCAGAGTGGGGTCGGGCAGCCGCACGGCCGGAAAATAAAACACCGGCACGTCCAGGATCCTGACCTGGGCGTTCTCAAAATAGAGCTGTTGCTCTACCTGGTCGTGAATGACGCGTTCGGCCCGGATTTGCCAGAGCGGCGGCTTGCCCTCTTCGCAGACATGGCGGGAGGTAAAGGAGGTTTTATACAGCTGCGTGTAGCGTCCCCCCACCCGGGTCAATTGCAGTGAAGCCAGTTGCAATTGCTGCTGGAAGACCATGCGCGCGCCCGTCAACAGGCCGTCACTAAGGGTCCGGTCCATTTCCGCCGCATTGGCAAGAATGGTGATCTCACCGCCCTGATCAATGCGGATGGGGCCTTCGATTTGTAGCTGGCCGCTGCTTTGCTCAAAGGTGATTTTTTCCGCCTGCAGACGCACATCACCGTGAAAGGCTTCGACATTGCCCTGGGCGATGAGACGACGGTCGGGGGTGATCAAGAGCTGATCGGCCACCAGAACGGCAGGCTGCTCGGCCCCAGGGGAAGCTGGCACCTCTTGTGCGACGAGCGGGCTGGCGAGGCTCAGCCAGGGCAGAGCCACTGATAAAAGGAGCGCGCGGCGCATGTTATCCGTCCTCGGCATGTAAGAGCAGTCCCATGGTCAGCAGAATGGAGGCGGCAGGCGGTGCCAAGTCCGCGAAAGGGACAGGAATTTGGCCGTTCTCTCCCAAGATTTGCGCAAAGTTTCGCATAAAGTACAGCCCAAAGCCCAGCAAAACGGCGGTCAACACAGCAAGCCCTGTGCCGCCAAACCGGGCATGGCGCATGGTGAAGGCGGCACCGACAAGCACCATGGCAATCAGGAACAATGGCCGGGCCAGCTCTGCCTGATACCAGACCTGATAACGTTTGGTGGAAAACCCAGCTTCGGCGAGATCGCGGATTGTGGTGGGCAGATCATAGATTGAAATACCATCAGCCGAGCCAAGCCGGTCTCGGATGCGGTCCTGCGTAAGCGTTGTGGGCAGGCGCAGGCTGTCGTGGAACGCGGCGGATTTCTCAGGGTTGAGGCCGGCTGTCAGATGCCAGGCCTTGGCCCTGTGCAACAGCCACTCCTCTCCGTCCAGTTTCGCGCTTTCAGCAATAATGCGACGGATAGGCCCGCCGTCCGGAGCATAGGTCAAAATGGTCACGTCATAGAGGGTAATGTCATCGCGCCCGCCGCCATAGGACGCGGCGTGAATAACCGCCTGCCCGCTTGGCCTGCCCTGACGCAGCCACAGCCCTTCACCAGACAGCGACAGCGCCGAGGGCCCGCCAGTGCGGTAGGTCTCGGCAAGGGTCTTGTAGCGGTTTGTGGTGGCGGCAACGATCGGGTTCAGCGTGCTCACGGCCAGCAGGCCAATCAGCCCTGCCCTCAGCACCGGCGCCGCCAGCGCGCGGATGCCCGAGCGGCCAATCGCGCGGGTCACCACCAATTCACTGCTGCGCGCCAGGCCGACGAACAACACGATGGTGGTGAGGATCATGATCAGCGGCAAAAACTCGTTCAGCGCGGCGGGCGCGTTGAGCAGAGTCAACCCCACCAGCTGGCCTGCGCCGAGGTCAAAGGCATCAAAGCGGCGGATTTGCTCGTTGAGGTCGATCAGAATGACCAGTGTCATCAACACGCCGCAGATAATGGCAAACCATTGCAGGAAGCGACGGGCGTAATACAGATCAAGCGTCATGACCCGGCCTCCTGTTTAGGCTGTGCCACATCACGGGTGCGGCGCGCGCGCGCCACCGGTGGCCGGGCCGCAAGTTGCAAAAAACCAGCCGCAATGGCCAGACCGATCACCGCCGGCAGGTAGATGAGCGGCCAAAGATCAGGGTTGTTAAAGACCGGCTCTGTGACGACACCGCGCAGACCTTCGACCAGGATCAGCAGCAAAAAGGCCAGCAGGGCCTGACGCCAGACACCAAAGCGCGAATAAGACCCAAGCATCAGCGCCGAAAACCCGATCATGGCGACGGCGACACAGACCAGCGCCCGGGCAAAGCGCAGATGAAACTCTTCAGCCAGCGCTCCGGTGCTATATCCTTCGGTGGCGGTGATTTCGCTGCGGTTCAGGAGCAGCTCACGGCTTGAAATGGCGCGAATGTTGCGGCTGCTGGTTGTGGATTTGTTTGCCAGAGAGCTGATGTCATAGGAGAAATCGGAAAAATTGGTCGTCGACAAGCGGTTGGTCAGCTTGTCCAGACGCTGCGCCATGCCATTGACCATGATGAGATGGGTCTTCTCTTCGTCACGCACCAGAAACGCACGGGTGCCAGTGTAGGTCAGGCTGTGATTTGGGTCGCGCCGGTCCGACAAAAACACATCGTTCAGGGTGCCATCACTGTCGATCTGGCGGATGAAAAAGGTCACGCCCTTGGTGGGGTGCAGAAAATTGCCCTCGGTCAGCAATTTGGCGGTCAGATTGCGAGAGACTTCCTGCTCGCGCAGCGCCAGCTGACTGATCGAATTGGGCAGCAGAAAATGCGTGAGGGCGGACATCATCAGGGCGGCAATCACGCCAAAGGCAAGCGCGGGGCGCGCCATTTGCCAGGGGCTGGTGCCCGTCGCCCGCAAGACCGTCAGCTCACTTTCGCTCTGCAGCCGGTTGGTCACCCAGACGGCTGAGGCAAAGACAGCCACGGGCAAAACCATACGAATGAGGTTTGGCAGAGCGAGGGCGGTGAATTCGAGGAAGACAAAGGCAGACTGGCCGTCACCGATCAGTCGGTCAAACAGCACCACCGCCCGGTTCACCCAAAAGACGGCAACAAGAATAAGCGCAAAGAAGCCGAAAAACAGCAGATATTGCGACAGGACATATCTGTCGAAGCGTGACACCCGATCCCCCCAGACCCTGTCTATATTGTTTTTCCTGATCCTAGATGAATTGTTCACCGGGGAAAACTGCAATCTGTACTGTAAGCGCGATCAGGCTCAGGAATAGACCAAAGGAGTAAACCTGTGCTGTGCATGGGGACTAGCCATTGCGCGATCTGCAAGTTACCTGTTGACCAAACAGCACAATATTTGTCCCCGACAGGAGCCCTCAGACATGAGCACATTGCCCGCCATCCGCTTTGCCGACTACGATCCCAAGGAACTGTCCGGGATGACGGGCCATGTTGTGGTTCTGGTCACGCCTGAGGGCGTGATGGATCAGGCGGCGCGCAGCGCCAATCGCCTGACAAAGGGGGCTCTGGCGCGTCTGATAGCCGCGCCCGGATTTGAGGAGTCTAAACTGGGCACCGTGACGACCCTCAACTGGCCTGCGGGAATGGCGGCAGAGGCGCTGCATGTCCAGGTTCTGCCCCGCCGTATCACTCCGACAGAGGCACGCAAGGCGGGGGCGAAACTCGTGGTGGCTGCGGCTGGGAAATCTCTGACTGTGATGGCGGGCTCGATCCCAAAGGCGGCCGAACTGGCCATGGGCATCGCGCTGCGCAGCTATGGGTTCGACAACCATAAGACGGCGCAAAAAGACAAGCCCGCAGCCGAGATCACCATCGCCCATAAGGCGTTTGACGAGATGGCCGCAGCCTACGCGCCGCTGGCGGCGGTGGCCGAAGGCGTTCACATGACACGCGATCGGGTAAACGAGCCCGCCAATGTGCTGACCACCACTGAATTTGCCCGCCGCATTGAGGACATGTCAGCCATCGGTCTGGAGATCGAGATCCTGGACGAGCCCGCGCTCGAAGAGCTGGGCATGGGGGCGCTGCTTTGCGTGGGGCAGGGATCTGACAGCCCCTCAAAAGTTGCAATCATGCAGTGGAAGGGCGGAGCCGAGGGCGAGGCTCCTTTGGCTCTGGTTGGCAAGGGCGTGGTGTTTGATACCGGTGGCATCTCGCTGAAACCGGCGGCGGGCATGGAAGACATGACCATGGATATGGGCGGCGCCGGTGTTGTTGTTGGCACCATGAAAGCCCTGGCGCTGCGCAAGGCGCGTGCCAATGTGGTAGGGCTGGTTGGCCTGGTCGAAAACATGCCCTCGGGCAATGCCACCCGTCCGGGGGACGTGGTGAAATCCATGAAGGGCGACACCATCGAGGTGATCAACACCGATGCCGAGGGCCGGTTGGTGCTCTGCGATGTGATGTGGTACGCGCAGGAGCGGTTCAAACCCTGCGGCATGATTGATCTGGCCACTCTGACAGGCGCCATCATTATTGGCCTGGGCCATGAAAATGCCGGGGTCTTTTCCAACGAGGATGCCCTGTGCAATGGTTTCCTCAAAGCGGCCAAATCCGAGGATGAAGGCGCCTGGAGAATGCCGCTGGGACAGGCCTATGATGACCAGATCAAGTCTCGCATTGCGGATATGAAAAACACTGGCGGCCGCCCCGCGGGCTCGATCACGGCGGCACAGTTCCTCAAGCGCTTTGTCAAAGAAGACACGCCCTGGATCCATTTGGATATTGCTGGCGTGGCCTCGGTCAAATCCGCCACCTCTTATGCGCCCAAAGGCGCCACAGGCTGGGGCGTTATGGCCTTGAATCGTCTGGTGCAAGACAAGTTCGAGGCAGAGTAAATCCATCATGGGGGCTGCCTATTTCTACCACCTGACCCGTCGCCCTTTGCAAGAGACCCTGCCAACTCTTTTGGAAAAGGCGCGCGGTGCCGGCTGGCGCATTGCCGTGCGGGGGCAAGAGCCGGACCGCATGAGCTGGCTGGACGAGAGCCTTTGGCAGGGCAGGCCCGAGAGTTTTCTGGCCCATGGTCTGGCTGGTGGTCCCCATGATGCGCTGCAACCGGTTCTGCTGACCACCGGAGCGGAGGCCGCAAATGCGCCCGACTGCGTGATGACCGTGGACGGGGCAGGCATCACCGCTGAGGAGGTGCAGGCGCTGCAACGGGTCTGTATCTTGTTTGATGGCAACGATGCACAGGCGGTGCAGCAGGCAAGGGTGCAGTGGAAAAGCCTGACAGGGGCGGGTTGCTCGGCGCAATACTGGTCCGAAGAATCGGGGCGCTGGGAAAAAAAGGCCGAAGCCTGATCTGCCAGATCTGGGTCCATGGGCTGGTGCGGAGTGATTTAAAGCGACATTCTCTTCATGAGTGGCTGACCTCTTCAGGAGTGGCAGACATGTTGCGACCTTAGCGCGACAGAACCAGCGCCCCGTTGCGGATCTCGATATGGGACCAGCGCTGCAGGTATGTCATACCCAGCAGAGATTTTTCCATCTCACCTTCATTCACCCAGACCCGCAGGTTCGTGTCACGGATTTCTCCAAGCGCCAGTTCATCCACCCGAACCGAGGCGGTGCGCACTTCGCCATTTGCGGTATTGGCACGGCCAAGATAGGCGAGTTTTTCAGGGTCGATCCCGGCGCGGCGCGCATCATTTGCGGTCAGCACCACTTGGCTCGCCCCTGTGTCCACCAGGAAATCAACGGCAGCGCCATTTACCATAAGGGAGAGGTAATAGCGACCATCCGGCGCCCGTGGCACCACCACACGGCCTGCCTCTGCCATCACGGATTGTTGCGGCTTAAGCGTCTGGCGGATGTCCCCCCATAGCCCGTATCCGGCGATCACGCCGAGGAAAATGAAGCCCCAGACCGCCAGTTGCTGCACAGTCTTGTTGAGGCTCTGACGGTTTTGCAAAAAGACCCAGGATCCCACTGCACAAAGCAGCAGCAGCAGGTAAATCAGCTGGCCAAACTCTATATCTTCCAAATTGTCAGGCCTCCCCCGGGGCTGTTGCGGTGCCGGACGGTTTCGTTAGCTCGCAAATCCAAAGTCACGCAGCCCGTCCAAAACAAACTGCACCGACAAGGCCGCCAGCAGCATGCCTAGCAGCCGCGTCACCACGTTGATGCCAGTCTTGCCAAGGGCGCGCTCAAACAGGCCGGAGACCAGAAACATGCCCAGCATCAGCAGCAGCACGGCAATCACCACGCACATCACCAGCGCAAAGCCTTCCAGCCCCGGTTTTTGCCCGGCAAGCAGGATCACCGTGGCAATCGAGCCCGGACCGGCAATCAGTGGGATAGAGATAGGAAAGTTCGGGGGGTCTTCAACCTCGGTGGCCTCTTCGCCCTGATGTTCCCGCCGCTTGGTGCGTCGTTCAAACAACATATCAAGAGCCGTGAGGAACAGCAAAACACCACCCGCAACACGAAAGGCCGCCATGGAGATGCCGGCAAAGCCTAAGACAGCCTCGCCAAAGGCGGTAAAGAGCGCCAGCAAAAACATTGCTGTCAGGGCCGAACGCAGCGCGATAGATCGCCGTTCGCGCGTCGTGGCGCCCTGTGTCAGCGCCAGAAAGATCGGCGTGAGGCCAATGGGATCAATGATCACAAAAAGCGTCACAAAAGAGGTGATCAGAAAGGCGGTGTCGATCATGCGGCCTCGGCTTTTTCCAGTTTCTCAAGGGCGCGCATCCACAAAAGCTCTGCCCGTTCCAGCTCCGAGATCACTTCGGCATGTTTGCCTTGCCACACCCTGGCTTCGTCTTTGTTTTCAGGCTCGTAAAGCTCTGGATCTGCCAGCTTGATATCCAGCTTGTCTTTCATCTGGGTCAGCTTTGTGACGCGCTCTTCGGATTTGCGCGCCTCTTTGCGCAGGGCCTGAATGGCATCCCTTGAGGGGCGCGCAGCTTTTGGCTTTTCTTTTTTGGCAGCCTTGGCCTTGGGGGCAGGTTTGTCTTTTTCCAGCAGCAAGGCGCGATACGAGGCCAGATCGCCCTCGTAGTGCACAACCGTGCCATTTGACACCAGCCAAAGCCGGTCAGCAACCAGGCTCAACAGGTGCATGTCGTGGCTGACCAAAATCACCGCACCCGTATAGGCGGTGAGCGCCTCAACCAGGGCCTCGCGGCTCTCGATATCAAGGTGGTTGGTCGGCTCATCGAGGATCAGCAGATGTGGCGCATCCAGGGTGGCCAGCAGCAGCGACAGACGCGCCTTCTGGCCGCCCGACAGACGCCCCACGGCCGTATCCGCCTGATCCGCGCCAAGGCCAAAACCAGCCAGACGCGCCCGCAGACGGGGCTGGCCCTCGCTGGCGCGTTCCCGGATCAGGTGCTGCAGCGGTGTTTCATCAATATAGAGCTCATCGACCTGATGCTGGGCAAAAAAGCCGATGCGCAGCTTGCTGGACTGGCTCATCTTGCCGCCCATCGGGGCCAGACGCGCCGAGAGCATTTTGGACAGGGTTGATTTGCCCTCGCCGTTTTTACCCAAGAGCGCGATGCGGTCGTCCTGATCAATGCGCAGATCCAGATTGCCCAGGATCACCTTGCCGTCATAGCCAACCTTGACGCCTTCGGTGGCAATAATAGGCGGCGACAGCTCTTCTGGGGTCGGGAAGGTAAAGACGGTGCGGGCGGCATCTTCGGGCGCGCGGATCGTTTCCATCTTCTCCAGCATCTTGACCCGGCTCTGTGCCTGTTTGGCCTTGCTGGCCTTGGCCTTGAAGCGGTCGACAAAGCTTTGCAGGTGGGCGCGACGCAGGTCTTGCTTTTTCGCCTGTGCGGCCTGGTTGGCGCGGTTGGCGGCGCGTTGGCGGGCAAACTGGTCGTAGTTGCCGCCGTAATAGGTGACCTTACGGTCCTCCAAGTGCAAAATACCACCAACAGAACGGTTCAGCAGCTCACGGTCGTGGCTGATGATGATCACGGTATGGGGGTATTTGACCAGATAGGCCTCGAGCCACAGCGCCCCTTCAAGATCAAGGTAGTTGGTCGGCTCATCCAGCAGCAACAGGTCAGGTTCGGAAAACAACACGGCTGCCAGGGCAACCCGCATTCGCCAGCCGCCGGAGAAATCGGAACAGGGGCGCTGCTGCGCCTCCTCATCAAACCCCAGACCTTTAAGGATCGAGGCGGCGCGGGCTTCGGCGGACCAGGCGTCGATATCCGCCAGCCTGGTTTGCACCTCGGCAATGCGCGTCGGGTCTGTCGCGGTCTCGGCCTCGGCCATCAGCGCTGCGCGTTCGGTCGCGGCCTCAAGCACCGTGTCAATCAGCGACACGTTTGACGACGGCGCCTCCTGAGCGATGCCGCCGATCTGCGCCTTTGACGGCAGCGTGATCGAGCCGGTCTCAAGCGCCAGTTCGCCCCGGATGAGGCGAAACAAGGTCGTTTTGCCGGTGCCGTTGCGCCCCACAAGGCCCACTTTGTGGCCATTGGGAATGGTGGCACTGGCCTCTTCGAACAGAGGGCGGCCTTCAACCGAATAGGTGATGTCCTGAATACGTAGCATGGGCTGAGCACTGTCGCAGTGTTCCGGGCTTGTCAATGCGTATCAACGCCCTTTGCGGCTACAATTGAACACAGCACCGGGTGAATACCGGGTGAAGGCAGTGCCGCGGGCTTTGGCGATGCGGGCTTTGAGCAGGACTTGCGGCCCAGATTATCTCTGCCTGCGGGACATGAACGGGGTAAAAGACACGCCGCGTTCCGGCTGGTCCCCCGGTGATCTTGCTGCTAGCTGGGGCGCAAAGATATTCAACTTCGGGTGATTTCATGCGGGCTGCACAAACTGCTCCACATCTTGTGACGCTGGTTTTCAGCACGGCCCTGTCGGTTTTGTCGCTCAATATGTTTTTGCCTTCCATGGCGCATATCGCCGAGGACTTTGCGACCAGCTATGGGCTGGTGAACCTGGCGATTGCCGGATACCTGGGGATTTCGGCGGCGTTGCAGCTGGTCATGGGGCCGCTTTCGGATCGCTTTGGCCGCCGTCCCATTCTTCTGGCCTCGATGCTGGTCTTCACCCTTGCCTCGATAGGCTGCATGTTGGCGCAGTCGATCTGGGTGTTTCTGGGGTTTCGCATGCTGCAGGGCACAGTGGTGGCAGGGCAGGTGCTGTCCCGGGCGGCCATTCGCGACATGCACTCCACCAAAGAGGCCGCAAGCAAGCTGGGCTATGTCACCATGGCGATGGCGCTGGCCCCGATGCTGGGGCCGATGCTGGGGGGCGCTTTGGACATTCTGTTTGGCTGGCGCTCGGGCTTTGTGCTCTATGGCCTGTTGGGGCTGGGGATGCTGGCGCTGAGCTGGGGCGATTGGGGCGAGACCAATCACCAGCGCTCGGCCACCTTTGGGGCGCAGATGCGCACCTATCCTGATCTGTTGGTGTCGCGCCGGTTCTGGGGTTACTGCCTCTGTCTGGCTTTCTCTATTGGTGGCTTTTTCGCCTTTATCACCGGCGCCCCGCTGGTGGCTGCGGCCTGGTTTGATCTTAATCCGGCGTTGCTGGGGCTGGGCATCGGCATCATCAGCTGTGGCTTTATGTTTAACTTTGTCACCGGCCTGTTGGCCAACAGGGTGTCTTTGACCAATCTGATCCTGGTGGGACGTCTGGCGGCGGTGCTGGGGCCATTGATTGGACTGTGCTTGTTTTTGGCCGGGCAGGGATCCATTCAGGTGTTTTTTGGCTCGGCCATCGCGGTGGGCTTTGGCAATGGGTTGACCGTGGCCACGGCAAGTGCCGGGTTGATGTCGGTACGGCCGCATCTTGCAGGCAGTGCATCGGGGCTTTCGGGGGCCATCACGGTGGCGCTGGGAGCGGTGATGACCTCGGCGACCGGCTGGCTGGTCACGGTGCACAATGCCCCCTTTATGGTTCTGGCGATCATTCTGCTTTCGGGCATCGGGGCCCTGGCCGCAGCGCTCTATGTGCGTTGGCTTGATATCCATGACCCGCTGGAAGAAACCGCCTGAACCCACCAGAAACCGCCTGCAATTTCCGCCCAGAAGAAACTCACCCCTTCCCATGTGCGCACAGGCATGTTAGGCGGCGCGCAATATTATGGCACGGATTTTACCGACGCCGATCTTTCAAATGGAGAACGCCCGATGGCTCTGCAACGCACTTTCTCGATCATCAAACCCGATGCCACTCGTCGCAACCTGACCGGTGCGATCAACGCCAAGTTCGAAGAAGCTGGCCTGCGCATCGTCGCACAAAAACGCATCCACCTGACCAAAGCTCAGGCTGGCAAATTCTACGAAGTCCACGCTGAGCGTCCCTTCTATGACGAGCTGTGCGAATTCATGTCCTCCGAGCCTATCGTTTGCCAGGTTCTGGAAGGCGAAAACGCCATCGCGAAAAACCGCGAAATCATGGGCGCAACCAACCCAGCGGATGCAGCAGCCGGCACTATCCGTGCTGAATTTGCAGAATCGGTTGGCGAAAACTCGGTTCACGGCTCCGACGCTCCAGAAACCGCAGCTGTTGAAATCGCTTACTTCTTCTCCGGTCTTGAGCTGGTCGGCTAAGCCACCGCTTTTATCTGAGACAGACTTTGGGGGCTGCACGGAATATTCCGGTGCGGCCTTTTTTTGTTTCGGCTGTGTGTATGCGGGCTGACCTTACCGCAGCCGCTCAACTGAACAAGTCCAGAGCAGCAACCGGACGCCGCGATCACCGCTGCGCCGTTTTCTCAATCACGCCAATCTGGTTCAGGATGCTTTCAAATTCGGACCGCTCTGAGTCAAAACTGCTGGCCTTGATGGCATCAAACCGTTGCCGCAGCGCTTTCTTCTCTTCGCCTTTGCAGTCGTTCCACGGACGCCCCTGCAGCGCCATCACCAGCACATAATAGCCAATAAAATGTGGCTTGCTGCCAGCGGCCAGCAATCTGGCATAGCTGGCATCTGCCCCCAGTGTGCGCAGCTCTTCGGCGCTGTGAATGCCCGCGCGTTTGCAGGCGTCCTCATAGGCGGGACCAAGGTTGCGGATGGTGGAAATGGCTGTGGACATATGGCGAACATATCGCGCCCTGGGCGGCTTGTCACCTGTGGTGTTCTTGTTTGCGATACCTGGCATAGCTGGCATGTGGTTGACATATAAGCAGACTTCTCTGATCGTTGCGCGATGCATTGGGAGGTTCAGTTTTGCCGACAGCTTTAGAGAGCCAGCAGCCGCTCGATATCCTTGGCTTTGATCTGGCCGATCCGCCCGCGGGTTTTGTCGACAACCCCTTTCCGTTTTATGATGCGCTGCTGGCGCAGGCGCCGGTGCTGATGCAGCCAGATGGCTCTGTCTTGATATCTCGCCACGGGGATCTCGACCGGATCTATCGTGATACCGCCTTGTTTTCGTCCGACAAAAAGCGGGCGTTTGCGCCTAAGTTCGGGCAGGGCACACCCCTGTTTGAGCATCACACCCCTCCTCGCTGGTGTTCTCGGATCCGCCGCTGCACACGCGGGTGCGCCGGATCATGAGCTCGGCGCTGACCCCAAGGGCAATTGCCCGGATGGAGGCGGGGCTGATTGTGGCCGTAGATCACTTGCTTTATGAAATGCAGGCCCGCGACGAGGTGGATCTGATCGAAGATTTTGCCTCAGGCATTCCCATCCAGATTATCGGCAACCTGCTGGATATCCCCGAGCAAGGAGCGGGCACCCCTGCGGGACTGGTCCCTGGCGATCCTTGGCGCTCTGGAGCCTGCTTTGAGCGCGGATGCGCTGGCGCTGGGGCACCGGGCAGTGGAGGAGTTCAAGGCCTATCTCAGCGATCTGGTGGCGCGTCGCCGCGCCGCGCCTGGCGATCCTGAAACGGATGTGCTGACCCGGCTCATTGGCAATGAGGCGCGCAGCATCGGCGAGGAGGGGCTCAGCGAGATTGAGTTGATCCAGAACTGCATCTTTATCCTGAATGCCGGCCATGAGCCGACAACCAATCTGCTCGGCAATGGGTTGGCGCTGTTGCATGACCACCCTGATCAAAGGGCGCGCCTGCTGGCGCAGCCGGATCTGATAAAGCTCGCGGTTGAGGAGGTGCTTCGCTATCGCTCGCCCAACCAGCTGGGAAATCGCGAGACCACAGAGAGGGTTGAAATTGGCGGCGTGACAATCCCGAAGGGCAGCAACCTGCATCTGATGATCGGGGCGGCAAACCGGGATCCGGAGGTGTTCGCAGAGCCCGCAACCTTTGACATCTCGCGCAAGCCGAACCGCCACCTTGGTTTTGCCGGTGGCCCACATGTCTGCGTCGGGCTGACCCTGGCGCGGCTGGAGGGGAAAATCGCATTGGAACGCTTTCTGGCGCGTTTTCCGTCCTACCAAATTTTGCCGGGGCGGAGCGGCGGTGGGCGTATCAGGTTTCGTGGCTATTCCAGCCTTCCGGCCAGTCTTCGAGTCAGTTTGCAGGACTGATTAGGGATCGGCCCTGATTTCGCCCGGCTTGTGGCTGCGCCATTGCTGCCTGTGGGCGCGCCTGCTTAAAAGCGGCGGCTGCCTGTTCTCAGAACAGCCCGGCTTCTTTTGCGATCAAGGCCGCTTGGGTTCGGTTCTTGGCCTCCAGCTTGCGGCACAGGGTGCGTACATGCAGCTTGATGGTCACTTCCTGAAGGTCCAGCTCTCTGGCGATTTCTTTATTTGAAAACCCTTTGCACAGCCCGGCCAGCACCTGACCTTCGCGTGGGCTGAGCTTCTCAGCAAGGGGGTGGGCCGGAGGGGCGGCTTCTTCCCGCATCAGCTCAACCGGCACATAGATTTCTCCGGCAGACATGAAACGCACGGCATTCAGCAGGGACTGTGCGCCCATTGTTTTAGGAATAAACCCGACGGCGCCCAGTTTCAGGGCCTCGCGGGCGGTTTGCGACGGTGCATTGCCGGACAGAATGGCGACGCCGCCGCCCTCATTCGCCGCGATGGCCTTGCTCAGCCCTGCCAGCCCCTGCATACCGGGCATTTGGTAGTCCAGCAAAACAAGGTCAAAGGGGCCTTCGTCGCGGATCTTGTCCAATGCGCCTGCAAGATCGGTCGCAAAGACACAACCGCCTCTCCTTTGCTTTCAAGGTAGGCAGAGATGGTTTCGCGAACCATATCGTGATCGTCAGCTAACAAAATCCGCATGGATACCTGGATATATTTGAGTAGAACCGCCCCGAGCTTACAGTCAGAAGTATTTCAAATCCATCAAGATTTTTCCCACCCGGCGGGGTGCGCCGCAGGGGCAAACACCAGCTGTGCCAAATGCGCACCAAATTCAGAGGCTGATCCATATGGAAAAGGCATCAGGCGAGGGAGTTTTTGCACCCAGGGGCTTTGGTGCGTACCTGACCTTAGGCAGAGCCTGGCTAGATTGGGGAAAAGGCGAAGGTGTCCTATACGGAAGGATAGGAGACTATCCGCAGGCGCTGATGAGCGAGCAGCGCAGATGTGGCATGTTCCGAGGTTCTAAGCGAATCCATAGGTCGTTGAGATCTGCCTCGCATCAGGAGAGAAACAGGAATGACCCCTCTGAAGAACAAAATGATCCTGGCCGTCGCTGGTGCACTGATAGCGTTTGGTGGCGCCATGGCAGGCAGCGGCGCGCAGGCTGACTCGGCGTCGACGGCTGCAGCTACAGCGCAACCGGTTGAGGCGCAAGGCGAGGTTCTGCTCACTTTGGATCTCAATGGGGACGAAACTCATCTGACGCTGCAGGATTTAGAGGCGCTTGGCGCCGAGAGCTTTGAAACCGCGACGATTTGGACCACGGGGCCACAACAGTTTACCGGTGTTTCGCTGGCGACACTGGTTGCGGGGCTCTCTGTTTCCTCCGGGACGCTTGAGGCGCGGGCCGTCAACGAATACTCTGTGGAAATACCCCTGAGCGATGCGGTCCAGGGCGGTCCAATCGTCGCCTATCAGCGCAATGGCAAGACAATGTCTTTGCGCAGCAAGGGGCCTTTGTGGCTGGTCTACCCCTATGACAGCAATCCGGCCTATCGCACAGAAGCGGTCTATTCCCGCAGTATCTGGCAATTGGACAGCCTGACGTTGAAACCGGCGGCTGAATGATCCAAGACACGGCGCAGACCCAGAGCCGGGAAATGGCTGTTGAAGACGTCGCCGTGAAAAAACACGACCAGAGGTCCGGTGACGACCGCCGGAGCGGCCTGCGTGTCGGCAGTTTGCCGCGCCTTTTATCAATGCCGATGCTGGTTCTGGCCCTGATCATGCTGCCGCTTCTCACGCTGAAATCCGTGCAGATTGGCCATGAGGTTATTGACCGGCTTGAGGGGCTTTCGACGGCGGCCACGGATAATATGCAATGGGTGTTGTCGCAGGCTGAGGTTGACCACCTGAAGCTGCAGGCCGCCGTAGGCGCGGCGTCCGAGACCGGGGGTCTGCCTCGGCTGCGGCGTCAATTTGACATCTATTACAGTCGCATCGACACTTTTGTTGAGGGCCCCCTGTTTGCGGGTCTTCGGGCCTCTGGCTCGGGCGGACGCTTACTGAAGCGACTGCAGGAACGTCTGGAAACGCTGGTGGTGCTGATTGATGTCGATGACGCTCAACTGGTGAACAATCGCGACAAAATCCTGGCCGAGCTGCAGGTAAATGGCGAGGATGTACGGGAACTGGCGCTGCTGGGCGTGGTGATCCAGGTCGAAGACACCGAGAGCAAGCGCCTGGAGCTGTTCAATATTTTATGGCAGCTGGCCCTGGTGGTTCTGGCCTTGTTTGTCGCATTGGCGATCACGGCGTTGCTGATGGGCTGGATGTACCGCCTCGGGCGGATCATGGCCAAGGAGCGCAGCAAGGCGGCCTCACGTCTGGAGGCCATGATCTCGTCCTCGCTGGATGCCATTCTCATGGTGAATCAAGAGGGGCGTATTCTGGCCTTTAACGGCGCTGCCGAAGCGATTTTTGGCCACAGCCGCGAAGAGGCAATCGGGGCCACTATGGAAGAGCTGATCATACCGCCGCATCTGCGTGACGCGCACAGGGCCGGGATGCGGCGGTTCCTGAAAACCTCGGTCCCGCGGGTGGCGGGCCAGGGACGGATACAGCTAGAGGCGATGCGCAAATCGGGAGAGATCTTTCCGGTTGAGGTTTCCATTTCAATCAGCAGCAGCCAGACCGATCTGGGTTTTGTCGGCTTTATTCGCGACATCTCTGAACGGGTGGCTGCCGAAGAAGAGCTGCGCCGTGCCCGTGATGACGCGCTGGCGGGAGAGCGGGCCAAGGCAAATATGCTCACGGTGATGAGCCATGAAATGCGGACGCCTCTTACGGGCGTGCTGGGCGCAATTGACCTGTTGCAAAACACCGGTCCAAACGCCGAACAAAGCCGCTATCTGAATGCGATGCAGATCTCTGGAGATTTGCTGTTACACCATGTGAATGATGTGTTGCAGCTGTCCAGCCTTGAGGCGGGGATGGCGCCGGAGAACCTGCGCACGTTTAATCTGCGTGACCTGATGACCGGCCTGGTCGAAAGCCAGCAAGCGAATTCGAGAAGTCGTGGCAATGTTCTGACCCTGGAGTACAATATTCAGGGCTCGGACCTGGTTGCAGGCCGCCCGCGCGCGCTGCAACAAGCGCTGCTCAATCTGATCGGCAATGCGATTAAGTTTACCCGGGATGGGGCGGTTATGGTGGATGTCCTGCGCAGCTCCACGGCGGATCAGATCGAATTTCACGTCTCGGACACTGGCGAGGGCATTGATACCAAAGATCTAAAACGGATCTTGAGGATTTCATCACTCTGGATTCCAGTTTTGGCCGTGGCAGCGAAGGCACCGGTCTTGGCCTGGCCATCACCCGGCGCATCGTTGAGGCCCTGGGAGGCACCATCACCTGTGAAAGCGAGCTGGGGGACGGCAGTCTGTTCTCTCTCATCCTGCCACTGCCGACAGCCCAGGCCGCACCGACCTCGGTTTGTGCTGCTGAACCTGCGCTCATCCCGTCTGTCCGGCTCTTGGTGGTTGAAGACAACGATATCAACCGCGAACTGCTGCAGCAGATCTTGCAGCAGCAAGGCCATCAGGTCACGGTGGCCTCGGGCGGCGCCGAGGCGGTTGAAATCTGCAGGCAGCAGGCTTTTGATCTCATCCTGATGGATATCAGCAGACTGAAGTGGACGGAATCGAGGCAATCCGGCGCATTCGTTTGGCGGGTCTGGCCGAAGGGGGCGATATTGTCGCCCTCACGGCCCACACAGCACCCGAGGACCACGCGCGGATCCTGAAAGCCGGCTTTGCAGAGGTCGCCACCAAACCGATCACCGGCCACGAACTCGCGGCGCTGATCGCCCGCCGCGCCGGGACATCTGACACTGCGCAGGCTGCTGTGGAGGCCTTGGATATTGAGCAGTTTTTCGAAGCCCTCGGCGCCGAGCGCGCCTGCAGTTTCTTGCAGGCCTTTGTCAGCGAAGTAGATGGTTTTGTTATTGACCTGAAGGCAGCCTCGACGCTGACAGATGCGCATCGCAAAGAGGCGCATCGTCTTGCGGGCTCTGCTGCGGTTTTAGGTTTGACCGTACTGCGCCCGGCATTGATCGCGATTGAGGTCCAGCCCGAGACAGATGCGGTTTCTGCCCTGGCGCATCTTGAGGGGCATTGGCAGCGCGCCAGGGCGCTGGTTTTACGCCATATTTCGAAATCTAAAGTGAACTGAACCTGTGGGCTGGGGGCTGCGCGTCGCCTAGGACCACGGGGCAGGCGGCCAGTTTCGTGGTTCTGTGCATCCTTAAACCGCCCTGCCAGGTGCCCGGCAAAAAGGCTGCTTGCGTCATTTTCACGCTGCGGCGGACTCGACAAATCATCACCATCTTGTTACAGGGCGGGTTCAAGCAAATAATTGCACCTATTTCTGAGAAGGCTGGCGAAAACCATATGCAGGTTAGTGTTCGCGACAACAATGTCGATCAAGCCCTTCGGGCTTTGAAGAAAAAACTACAGCGCGAAGGCGTGTTTCGTGAAATGAAGCTTAAGCAACATTTCGAGAAACCCTCCGAGAAGAAAGCGCGTAACAAAGCTGAAGCGATCCGTCGCGCTCGCAAATTGGCGCGTAAAAAGCTCGAACGCGAAGGGTGATGTAAGCCTTCCCGGATGTAGGTTATTCCGGTTGCATCGACGCGTTTTGAAACCCCCTCGGCTCTTTGGCAGCGGGGGTTTTTTGCATTGTTTGGATCGTGGTAAGGCGATCATGTTGATAGCGATCTTGTTGAACCTGCCTGTGGCCCTCCGCATGGTTTCTGACCTTTCCCTGCAAGGCGCGACGGAAGATTTGCGCCCCAGCTTGCGTAGAGCCAACTTGCTCAGAGCCAGCTTGCTCAGAGCCAGCTTGCTCAGAGACGGTGCGCGCGATGTGCTTCGGGCAGGCTGATGAGCAGAAGCAGGGCTGCGGCAAGCACAAACAGCCAATACCCGACAAGCCCGTGCAACAGCGCGCCGCATATACCTCCAAATGCAAAGCAGGTGAGGGTGAGGCTATGAAGCCTGAGTTTCGGACGTGCCGCCTGGCGCACATCATGGTCTGCGAGTAGTGCCGCCAGCTCTATCCCGATGTCGGTCATGGCGACCGACACATGGGTCGTCCTCACCCGCGCCTGCGATATCATTGTGGTGACGGCATTCTGAAGCCCCATGACAAAACTCAGGACGATGACCAAATATGTCTCTTGGGGATGGTCAGGTGAGAAGGCGAGGGCCGCGCCCAACAGTAAAAGGATGATCGCCTCACCCGCGATTGCCAGCGCGTAGACAGACCGCACCTGTTTTCGTTCTCCGACCCGTATGGCAAGAGCAGCAATGGCTGCGCCTAAAATGAAGGCGACAACCAATCCAGCAAAGGAGAGCGCCACGAGAAACGCGCCATGTTCCAGGTGGTCCGCAAAGGCAGAAATGTTGCCGGTCATGTTTGCAGTAAAGGATCCGGCAATCAGGAACCCCACGGCGTTTAGCGCCCCTGCAATAGAGGACAGTAAACCTGCCAGAACAAGGTCAATACTTGCGGTGCGCTCATCGCCAACTCTGATCAGCATCTCCGGGCCTTTTTGGTGGTGTTTTGCGAAGGATACCTTTCCCGCAGAGGCTTCGCAAAGCCGTTTTCAACAGCTGTCCTACGGGTCGTTTGCGCAGGGTTCCAGCCGCTCTGTTCCAGGGCTGAAGCCGAAGGCCTGCGTGGAGCTTTAGGGGCAACTCTGCAGGAGAAGTCAGAAATAACCTGTTGATATACAGAGATTTTAGACGAGGAAGCCCAGTTTGCAAACTGGGCAACAGATACCTATTGCAAACGGCAGGCAGCAGGTCACAGCCATTTCAACTGCCTGAAGACGATGAACAATATGACCCCGATCAGAACCGAGCCAACTGAAACCGCCCAAAACCCGTAGTCGGCCTCGACGCCGGGCATACCGCCGACATTGATCCCGAACAAGCCGGTCAAAAAGCCAAGGGGCAGGAAGATCGCGGCGACGATGGACAGCACATAGCTGTTGCGGCCCAGTGCAGACATGTGCAGCATATCAAGGTGATCCTGCACCGCCTGCAGACGATCCGATGTCGCCTCAAGCTCTTCCATTACGCGAACGGTCTGGTTGGCTGTGTCGAGCAAGAGACTGGCAGAGTGCGGCTCCAGTGGCCAAACCTGCCCCCCCGCAAGTTCTGCAATCGCTTCGGTTTGAGGCCGCACGAAACGTCGCAATTTGATGACGCTCTGCCTGAGGCCAGCCAGCTCGGACGCCAGGGCCTTGCTGGGCGACAGGGCGTGTTCTTCAAAGGTGTCCGTCTCCTCGACCAGGGTAAGGGTGACTTTTGAGATCCGCTTGGTCGGCCCATGGGCAAGTTCAGCCATAAAAGCAGTGACAGTGCTGGGGCCTTTGCCCGTCAGCATTTTTTGCCTGATCGCATCGACGGCCCAAACTTTGCGAACGCGGGCGCTGATGATCAGCCCTTCGGTGATCCATAGCCGAACGGACACCATATCGTCAGCCTCTGCGCCGGGGTTCATATTCACCCCGCGTAGGTTTAGGATCAAACCCTCCTCTAAGGGGTCGCATCTTGGGCGTGTTTCTGACTCGATCAGCGCTTTGACAACGGTCATCGGCACCTGACGCGTCAACCAGGCCTCAAATTCAGGCTCGCCCACAGCAAAGTGCAGCCGAATGTATCTGTCAGGTTTTACGAGGCTTTGTAGGTCAGCCGGCAGTGTGATCGGCTGTGGGATGCCGTCGCTGGAGACAGCAAAGGCGCAGATTGGATTGGGGCCATCGTCCGGCATGTTATGTCCTTTGCAGGCAGGATCAACAGGGAGCAGTGCCTGATACCTACAGCATTTTCAGATCGTGAGCACAAGAAACGCATCGTACCCGCCTGCTTTTGGCGGATGTGAAGCGGCGGTCAAAACTGCGGGTGTCGACGCCGTTGTATTCAGCTTCATATGCCCTGTGGCAACTCACGTGGCAGCTCTCGTGGCACCTGTTTCTATGATGCCTATGCGTTCCAGATCAGCAAGAAAGGGCGACGCGCCCGGCCTTTCAGCTCAGCCTCTTGCGGCACCGCGCGTTTTTCACATAAACATAGCCGCAACACGCGCTCGTTATGTCGCGCGCGCTCCGGTATAGCGACCGGCGAAATCTCTGCCAAAAGAAAGTTTAGTGCCGTGGTCATGTCACCCAAACCGCCCCTTCTTGCTGTCCTGATCGACGCAGACAACATCTCTGCCAAACACGCTGAGGTCATGTTCGAAGAGATCGCGTCTCTGGGGGAGGCGAGCATTCGCCGCATCTATGGGGATTTCTCCGGCACGGGCGCGCAGGGCTGGACCAAGGAAAAGCTGGCGGCCCTCGCCATCGTCCCACACCAGCAGTTCGCCAATACCACTGGCAAGAATGCCTCGGATATTGCTCTGGTGATTGATGCTATGGATATTTTGCATTCCGGTCGCTTCGACGGCTTTGTGCTGATTTCGTCCGACAGTGATTTCACCCGTTTGGCCAGCCGCATACGGGAACAGGGGGTTGACGTTTTTGGCATGGGGATGCGCAAAACGCCGGCCGCTTTTGTAAAAGCCTGCAAGCGGTTCATCTATGTCGAGAACCTGATCTCGGAGCCGGTAAAAGCAAAACCGAAACCAAAGCGCCAAAAAGAAGAGCAAACGGTTGGAGCGCAAGACCAGTTGGAAGATCCAACCAAACTGGTGAAGCGCGCGATGGATTCGATCAATTCGGAGGACGAATGGTTCACGCTGGGGCAAATTGGTCAGTATATTGCTGCTGCGGTTCCCGACTTTGACACCCGCAGCTATGGCAAACGCAAACTGAGTGACCTGATCGCCTCGCTGAAAATCTTTGAAACGAAACAGGGGGAAGGCAACCAAATTCTGGTGCGCCGGATTGACTAGTTTCCGGACAGGCCCGTACCCAGACAGGCCCGTAACCAGACAGGCCAGTAACCAGACAGGCCCGTAACCAGACAGCCAATTAACCAGACAGGCCGACAACCAGACAGATCAGCGACCAAACTGACCTGTTGCTGGCCACGCGGCCCTTGTTCACGACGCCTTGCTGTGCCGCTAAAGGAGCGGCACCTCTGCTTGGTCGCCGCGGCAGGCGCGCTCCGTGCTGCAGTGGCAGGGCTCGCGGCGCTGCACAGGCGCGTTTAAGGCAAAATATCCGTGCTTGCTGACCTGAATTGCGCCATTCCCTCCCTGTCATTCCTCGCCGCATGGCTTAAAGGAAGGGGAACCTTAAGGAGACTGAACCATGGGACCTTCACTGAGCCTGCTTGAACGGGTTGCGACGGCGCAAGAAACGGCAAAGACGTCAGAGGCGCGCATTGCAGAGATTTTGCACCATATGGAGGGGCAGGATGCGTCCAGCGCCCTGACGCAGGAGCTGCGGGCCGCGACTGTGTCTCTTGAAACATTGGCGGCTGATACCTTCTCGGTGTTTGAATCGCGGATGCAGCATCATTTTAAGCGCGGCCCTTTTTCGCGAAAACTGAAGGCACGGCTTTTGGAGGCCCAAAAAACCGACCTCGCCGAGAGGGTTCATCACTATTACCTCGCGGTCAACGTGTTGAAGCATGGCAAAGGCGCCAGCTATCGCGAGTTGCTCAAGACACCGGAGGCTCCGTTTGTGGTGAAACCCTCTGAGGACACCATTACCGATGAGGCGGACAAAGCCGCAGGTCTTGTTGATGTCACTGTGCCGGGATTTTTTGACGGCTTGAGTGCAACGCTTCGTGAGGCCTATCACTTCCTGGAAGGTGAAAAATCCTCATAGGATTTGGATCTTGAAGGGGTGTTGTTTGGGGGTCTTGTTTTGCAGCTAAATCTTGAGCAGTCTCCACCCAGAGCAGCGGTTCAACTGACAGCTCTCTTTTGCGACTCTCTCTGCGTCTTTCGCTGCGATCTTGTTTTTGCCAGGGCAGTGGTGCCAGCTGCGTAGCCGTCTCCTCTACGCAGCGGTATTTCTCAGCCAGGCAAAGTGAACACCACCAAAAACGCCGCTTGGGTGAAGCAAGGCTTTTATGGTGGCGCGTCCTAGCCTGTCCTGTCCTGTCCTGGGCAGGCGGTTTCTAGTGATACGAATGAGGCCCGTTTGCGGCGGCCTGGGCCTCTGGGGAGCTCCAGACCGGGTCTGATGCAGGCGGCAGGCTGTCGTCATCCTGCAGCTGAGACGAACGCAGCTCCCACGCCGGGTTCACCCAGACAGGGGCGTGATCCGCACTCTCGGCACTGTCGGCGCGGGATGGGGTTTCGTGTACAGAGAGGCTCAGCTGCGACGCATCATGCTGCGCGGTAACTGTCAAACGATCGCCTGGTTTTGCTGCTTTTGGGCTGTCGAGCAGGAAGGCTGTACGACCCCAATGCCCGCCGGAATTCAATCCATTTGTCACCTGAATGCCGGGCGCCAGCACCATTGTGAAACTGACCAAGACCGCATGAATGCTGCCCGCGCCGGTACAGCTGAGGTCTGTTGTTGTGCGTGCCGGATTGATGTTTGGCCGGGTGAAATCAAACTGAAACAGCTCTGTTGCCGGGCCCAAAACCCGAAACGCACAGGCTTTGAAATCGTTCGGTGTCAACTGAGCGATGCCTGCAAAGCGATGAAAGGCACTCAGATCAAAGCCCTCCACCTCTTGTGGCCGCCACATATCCATCAGTTTGCCGCTTTCTACGGGGTGCGCCATCAGTGTGCCGCGTTCAGGGATCGCCCGGGCCTGCGGTTTGGCAAGCGCCGACATTGCATGGGTCAGGGTGGCAAGCGCACCTTCTCCGAGCAAAACGGTATCGACGATTTCTGAAATTACAACATCTGCCGCCTCGGGGATGTCGACGCCAACAACAATCGTATGCGACCATTTCGGGATGACGGTAATGCGGTCACTCAGACCGTTTTGCGCAATGACGCGCTCTGCCGCCTGCGCGATCAGGGGCTGCTGCTCGCAGGTGTAGACATGTTTTGCACCGGCGCGGGCCGCCAGCATTGCTGTCAAACCAGCGCCGCAACCGATATCGAGGACCACGTCACCGGGTTTTACCTTTGTTGCAATGGCCTCTGCGTAGGCGCTATTGCGGGCCCGGTCTGCGAGCATTGGGAAATGCCAGCGGGGCACGAATGTCTGATGCAGCCGCTCCTGCAACAACTGCGCTTCGTGGTGGTGGGGATCTATCGTCAGGGCGTCCGAGAGAAGCTGGGACGTTCGAATGCCGCCATCACCCAGGGGTTCGGATTTTGCCAGACAGACCAGCCTTTCTGCGTCCTGGGGGTCTTGCTGACGATGTTCTTGAGACAGAGCAGGCGATTGATTTTCAGGCAACTTTTAATTTCCCATATTTGAAGCAAATGCGATTGTTTGGCATATTCCTCATTCGCAGCTAATAAATGGTAAAGTCAGGCGTGGGCTATGGACTTTGGTTTGCGGGCTGTCTCTCTCGCGGCTGGTGTGCCGTAGCAGCGCAGACCTGCACTCTGTTCAATACGCTTAGCGCCACCCGACCGCCATTGCGGAAATGGTTGAGGCGGGCAGACCCCCGAATGGGGTGGATCTCGCGTTGGCAGCGCAGGCACAGGAGGCGTTTGAATTTCACCTCGCTGGATTTGATGAGGATGGGCAGGCATTGCCATTGCCAGGCTCCGCACCCGGTAAAAATCATTGCGGTGGCCACAAATATCCCGCAAGCGGTTCTCTTGGCGGCTAGCTTGCAAAGAGTGGAAAACAGCCAGCTCTGATAGTCAAGCCCGAGTGAAAACCGGGCTTTTCTTTGGCGTTTCCCTTTCTTGTTGAAGCGGGAAGGGGGCAACGGTCCAAAGCATGCGTAGTTGGGCTGACCCTGATTTGAGCTCGAGATCCCGATAAGACCACAGGCTGACTGTGAACAAGGGAGAACGACGATGGAATATTTGCCGGACTTGATGTGTCCTTGCGATCTTGTGAGCCATGCATTGCTGATACGCACGATGGCAGGATCGCAGATCAAATCGTGGCGGATGCGTTTAATGCGGACGAAAGGGTGACGCCGCGCGGTTGTCGCTGTTGCCAGAAAACTTGCTGTTCTGCTGCACCGCATGTGGACTGATGGCACTGAATTCCGTTCAGAGAAGGTGGGGGGCATAAGGTGGGGGCATAATGTAGCCACCCAACGCCCAAGCCCACACGCGACGTTTGCCCGACCAACATGCTTTGCACTTTGGCGCCACCCTATGCGACGTTCCGAGCCAGATGCGAAACATTTAGGCTCCCAGGTTCGTTTTGGCGGAGGGAGCAGAGGTGCGCAACCGGGGCGAGCAATTGATCAGACAGTCGATGATATCTGCACTCAGGGCTATTTCGGTTTCAGAAAAAGCTCATTTTGGCTCTGAACTGTTTGCCTGCGGCCGATGCCATTGCGTCGGCCGCAGGCAGGTTGAATGTTAGCTCAAAATCTCATCCAGGCCGCCAACGACCACGGTGACAGTGGCCTGATCAAAGCCACCGTTTCCATCGGAAATGGTATAGGAAAATGTGTCTTCCATAACCTCATTGGCCTCCAAGGCCTGAATGGCATCCGCCGCGGTTGGATCATAGGTGATCAAACCACTGTCTGCGTCATAGGAGAGGCTGGCGCCATTTTCGCTTACGGCGCCGTCCAGCGAGAAGACAAAGGCATCGCCATCAACATCCGTATCATTTGCCAACACCTCCGACGCCTGGAGCGTGGCAATACTATCCTCCATCGCAAAGGGCAGATCGACTGCTTCACCCGATAGTTCAAAAATCTGGGCCTTGACCTCGCGGGTGTCATTCTCATCAGTGTACCAATTGACGACGAAGCGGCCATCATTGAGGAGGGCAACAGAGCTTATGGTTTGAAAACCGTCCTCCCCCTCATTGACAACAATACTGTCCGTCACCGGGGTTCCATCCGCAGTGAAGACCTGAGCAAAGACGCCGCTTTTCGAGGAGTCCGCCCCTGTCCAGGTCACAACAAATTGGTCCGCAGACAACCAGGTTACATCACCATTGGCGGCAAAACCGGTGGTGCCTGTCACAACATGGTCCAGGAATGTGAATTCTTCTGAAGCTGCAGTGCCATCGGGGTTGAAAACCCTTCCGACCAAACTCAGTTCCGTGCCCAGACCAAGGGAGGTTTCTTGCCAAGTGACAACAAAGGATCCGTCTTCATTGGCAGAAACCTGGACATTCATCAGGTCCACCCAATTTCCATCTATCGTTCGCGAGGCGATTTCAAGATTGGTCACCACTTCTCTACCAGAATTGTCGAAAATTCCAGCCTGAACAATGGTTGTTTTTTGTCCTCCTTCAGTGGAACGCGTGGTCCAAAAGGTGATGAAGCCACCATTTTCGAGCGCCTCAACAGTTACGTCCTGCAGGTATCCTCCGGCGAGCAAGTCATCTCGCCCCATTGATATTGGCCTCCCGACCTGCACGCCCTGTGGGGAGTAAATCGTGCCGCCAATTTCGGAGTTCCCCTTGTAACTACCTGATGAGTATGTGCTGCCAAAAGACGTGACCAGGATATTGCCGTTGCTCAACCCGACGACTCTGAAGGTGGTAAAATCATTCCCCTCCCAATTCACCAGGGCGATTTCGTCGGTTCGGGGAGAGCCATCGGCATTGAAAATCCGCAATGTTGTATGAGTATCCAAACCGGGACGTTTCCAACCGTCCGTTAGCCAGGTGACAGCAAAACCGCCATCCTCAAGTTCGGTTAACTCAAAATTGTTCTGCGGTCCATATTCGTCTGAATTGGCGAAAAAAGGTGTGCGAACATCATTTCCATCCGCATCCACAATGCGAACCCTAATTCCAGAAAGGTGATCATCATACTCTTCCCAAGCGAAAATTGAGCCGCCGTCCTTGCGCGCGATAACCTTTGGATCATGAAGCAGAAAACTCGTCTCCTCATTTGAAATCGTGATCTCGCCGCTTCCCTCGATGGTGGCAAAGCCTGCGCGCGTCCCTGTCAAACGATCATCCTGTGCATTGGGGGCGGTGTTCGCAGCTTCGTCTGCGCCGCCGACCGTCAAAGTGACCGTTGCCGTGTCGGTGTTGCCTGCGGCATCTGTCAGAGTGTAGGTGAATGTGTCCTCAAGGCTGTCGCCCTGCGCCAGGGCCTGAATGTCATCCGCCGCCGTGGGATCATAGGTGACCAAACCGGTGTCTGCATCATAGGAGAGGCTGGCCCCATTGGCGCTTTGGTCCCCGTTGAGGGAGAAAACCAGGTTCTGTGCGTTAGTAAATTCATCATTTTCAAGGAGTTGCGCGACGTCAATTTCAACCCTATGGTCTTCGTCGGTGTCGTTGTCGCCAAAGGGGTGGCCCTCAAAATCATATATCCTCCCGGCGATATCACTGTCACTGGACCGTGTGCCATCCATCGATTCCCAGGTGATCATGAAGCTTTCATTATCCAGTACAACGATATCAACCGCATGCTGACTTTCAGCGATCTGCTCGTTTACCAGAAAGACTTCCGTAGCAGGGGTACCATCAGCATTGTAAATTCTGGCAAAGACATCATGGTAGTAAATGCCCTCGCCCGGGTAGTTGGTCCAGGCGACAACAAACTGTCCATTGGGCAGGAACTCAACCTGGTTCACCAGTCCAAAATGAACGGGGCCATCCGCTGCCGCCACGTCAAATTCATCGATTGCAACCGAGCCATCGGCGTTGAAAACAGCAGCCCGGATAAAGGAGTCTCCATCGTTGCCGGTACCATCCCGGTGCTTCCAGGTGACCACAAAGCGCCCATCGTCATGTACCGAGACAGAGGAGTATGCATCGCTGCCGGTCAGGGTCTCGGAATTGACCTGAAACTCTGGGACAACTTCAGCCCCAGCCTCATCAAAGATGCGGGCTCTGACCGTTCCTCCTGCAGTCCATGTGGCCACAAAGCCCCCGTCGGGAAGCGCCGAAATCTCTGGTTCCAATAGAAACCCATCCGGATCTTCATCCAGGGAAAACGGTTCTGCGATACGGTTTCCCGATTGATCAAAAATCGAAACCTGCAAGTCGTACCCGTCAATTCCACTGTTCGTCCAGGAAACTGCAAATGAGCCGTCTTCGAGTGTTTCTATTTCGGGGTAGAGACGCGCGTCCACATCAAAGGCATCGGAGGCCGCAAATTCGTCCCCCTTTGGGATCCCGTCAGCATTGTACACCCGTGCCATCACCACGTAGCCTTGGTCGCCTAATTCGGCATCGTCCTCTTGCCACGTTTCCCAGGCGACAACAAAATCCCCATTTGGGAAGGTAAGATACAACTGCGCTCATTCCCAGAACACCCAGATCACTAGGGGTGCTTACCTGAAACTCACTGACGACAACATTGCCTTCAGCATCAAGAATGGTGCATCGAATTCCTTGGTCTTCGTTACTTGCTGGCCCTTGGGCATCCCAGACAACTATCGCGCCTCCAGTGCCGGTCGCCGCCGTAGAAGGTAAATTATTCCACCGCGCATCACCGGTTTCGATGTTGAATTCGTCACCTGCGACGTAGCCTGGCTGGGATGTCCCACCAGCAGAGCCTAAACGGTCGTCATTTGCGACCGGGCCGCTGTCGCTGGCTTGGCCTGTCACGGAGAGGGTGACGGTTGCGGTAGCTGTGTTGCCGTTTGCGTCGGTCACCGTATAGGTAAAGCTGTCGCTGAAGACTTCTCCGGCGGCGAGGTGCTGCAGGGCGTCGTCGGCGTTATAGGTGATACTCACCCCATCAAACGTCAGCGCCAGTCCGGCGGCACTGGTTGCGGCGACCTCATAGCTGGCGGTGCCAGTTCCCATCTCATAAGCAGTTCATAGCAACTGCACTATGGCGCATTGCGACGCCGGGTGATGCGGGAGCCATCCACACCATCCGCTCAGCCGACCTTGGAGATCCAAAATGATGCATCAACGCGCCAATTTCTGCAATGATGGGCTGCTTTGCAGCATTCACGATGGGTAACAACGGTAAGCTCAGGAGAGAAGCGCGACTTTGCAAGGTACACAAACTGAGCATAGCGGCCAAACAAGTCCGTTTCGGCTAACTAGGGATCTTAAGCCCGACAGCTTCAAATTCGTCTTTTAGGTTCTCCCAGCTTTCGGTATTCATTGCGCCTGCAGAACCGCGTCTACCTCTGGCAGGTGGGACTTCCACATTGGCTCGCCGTCCATTTTGGCATTGGCGGGCTGTCCGGCTAGGTCGAAATATGGGCGGGCAGCACGTTCGCGTATGGGCTTTGGTTGCCCTGTTCTCGTCGGCAAGGTTGGACAGGCCTTGTGTCTGCGTTGATGAGACATTGCTGATGGACGCGTTCAGGCTCGTGTTCAATTGCGCCAGGGCCGCCGTTTGCAAAGCCGCCGCGACATAGTCTTGCACCAGCGGCGAGGGGTGATAGCCGATTGCGCCGAGACGACCAGGTCAGGTTTCCACGGCAGGTCAGTGGAGTGCAGGGGCATCCATTGCGCCTTGATCACCTCGGCCGCGAGCCAGGAGCGGCCAATAGCGGCGATGCGGGGGCGGGTTTCATTCGACATAGCGAAATCCTTGAACGGCGCGGAGGTGTCCACCCGATACGACCGTTGTCCCACAGTATTCCGATCGGCAATTGCTCTCGCTGCAACCGTCGTGTTCTGGCTCCAAAGCAATGAGGCTGGAGCCTAAGAGATAGCGGGCTGTAGGGTAGATGTGGAGAGCTGCAGGATGGAACTATTTCAGGGCTATAAATTTTAAGCTTGAAATAAAAATGACACTGCCTGATATTGCGGCAACATACTCTAGAGTGCACCGATTTTAAGGAGAGCCCCATGCCTGCCATTTCAGTACATCCCGAAGGGTGGAAACCGGCCAAGGGCTACGCCAATGGCATGGTCGCCGAAGGAAAGCTGTTGTTTGTGGGCGGCCAGATTGGCTGGACCGCTGATCAGATCTTTGAAGAGCACGGGTTTATCGGCCAGATGAGCCAGGCGCTGCGTAATATTCTCGAAGTGGTGGAGGCTGCTGGCGGTCAGGCCAGTGATATCACCCGCCTGACCTGGTATGTGACTGATAAGGCTGAGTACCTGGCGCATCAAAGCCAGGTTGGTGCTGCCTACCGTGCAGTTATGGGCTATCACTTCCCGGCCATGACCATGGTTGTGGTCTCGGCGCTGGTCGAAGACGAGGCCAAGGGTCGAGATCGAAGCAACGGCTGTTCTGCCCTCTTAGACCTTTGAAGTGATGCGCGACATGCAGATTGAGGCCGGTGGGGAGAACCGCCGGTCTTTGTGTTTCTGCTACGTGCTGCGGAGAGCCCGCCAGTCCTGCATAGGCGTCCAGTCCTGCGTAGGCGTTCAGTCCTGCGTAGGCGTCTTGTCCTCGGTTGAGCCTCCCCTGTGAGCATTCAAGTGAGCATTCATGGCTGATCAAGCGAGATAAAGGCGGCTTGCAGCTGTGCATGCCCAACAGCTTCAAACGACACTTATTTACAGTCGGGCCGGACAAACTTTATAGGCGGGCCAGACAAAGGGGCTGGCATGGTGCGCGCGTATGGACAGTTTTTTGAGCCTGCTCAAGAAATGGGCGATGTGTTTTATCATCTTATATTAGGGTGTTAGGCTGAACTCCTGATGGATGCGGCAGGGTTTTTTGCAATTTTCAAAATTTTACCAGTTGATAAAAAATCAAACTGTGGCACTCTGAGTCGTATAAGAACACAGTCAGGGAGACACCCAATGGCGAGTAGCCATCAGGCATCAGGCATTCAGGCAGGGCGATTGGCCGCTCCTGAGATCGCCGACAATTTTGGGGATCTACATCCCGCATATGACGCGCATGAGGCCTCGGTGGCTGCAGATCGTTGCTATTTCTGCTATGATGCGCCCTGCATGACCGCATGCCCCACCAGCATCGACATCCCGCAGTTCATCCGCGAGATTCAGGCCGGGCATCCGGCCTCGGCGGCCAAGACCATTCTGGATCAGAATATTCTGGGTGGCATGTGCGCGCGGGTCTGTCCGACGGCACCCCTCTGCGAAGAAGCCTGCGTGCGTGAAGCTGCCGAAGGCAAGCCGGTCGAGATCGGCCGTTTGCAGCGGTTTGCCACGGATCTGATTATGCAGCGCAATGAGCATCCCTTTAGCCGTACCGCCAGCACAGGCAAGCGGGTTGCCGTTGTTGGTGCAGGGCCTGCTGGCCTGTCGGCGGCGCATCGTCTGGCGATGCTGGGCCATGACGTGGTGATGTATGATGCCAAATCAAAGGCGGGTGGCCTGAACGAATTTGGTATCGCCGCCTATAAATCGACCGAGAACTTTGCCGCGCGTGAAGTGGACTGGCTGTTGCAGATCGGCGGCATCACCGTTGAATACGGCAAAAAGCTGGGCACTGACCTCACGCTTGCGGCGCTGCAGGGCGACTTTGACGCGGTGTTCCTCTCTATTGGTCTGGCCGGGGTGAATTCCCTGCGGGCCGAAGGTGAGGAGCTGGACGGTGTGCGTGACGCGGGGGACTTTATTGAAGAGCTGCGCCAGGCGGAAGATCTGACGACGCTGCCCGTTGGCCGCAATGTTGTGGTCATTGGCGGTGGCAGGACGGCGGTGGATGCTGCTGTGCAGTCAAAACTGCTGGGGGCTGAAAACGTCACCATCGCCTATCGCCGCGACCGTGAGGCCATGGGCGCCAGCCGTTTTGAACAAGACCTCCCGGCCTCTTAAGGCGTGACGCTGCTGTTCAATGTGATGCCCGTAGCCATCCATGGCAACGGGGCTGCAGCCGAGATCGAGCTGGAGTATACCAGCGTCGAAGACGGGCGTGTGCGCGGCACCGGTGAGACCATGCGTCTGGCCGCCGAACAGGTCTATAAGGCCATCGGTCAAAGCCTTGTGGGCCAGCCAGAAGAGGTTGAGCTTGAGGGCGGCAAGATCATGGTCGACGCAACCGGGCGCACCTCGGTGGCAATGGTCTGGGCCGGGGGCGACTGTGCCTCGGGTGGCGAAGACCTCACCGTGACAGCTGTGGCCGAGGGCCGCGATGCCGCAATGGATATTCATACGAGCCTGATGGGCTGAGCAAGCCGGGGTCGTCGCCCAGGCAACGGCCCCAAGCGAGCATGGGAAGGAGCAGACAAATGGCTGATCTGACAACAGAATTCCTGGGGATTAAATCTCCAAACCCGTTCTGGCTGGCCTCGGCGCCGCCCACGGATAAAGAATACAATGTGCGGCGTGCCTTTGAGGCCGGCTGGGGTGGAGTGGTCTGGAAGACCCTCGGCTCCGAAGGCCCGCCCGTGGTCAATGTGAACGGCCCGCGCTATGGCGCGATCTTTGGCGCTGACCGTCGCCTGCTGGGGCTGAACAATATCGAGCTGATCACTGATCGCTCGCTTGAGATCAACCTCGAGGAAATCACCCGTGTCAAAAAGGACTACCCGGATCGTGCGGTCATTGTGTCGATCATGGTGCCCTGCGAAGAGCAGGCCTGGAAAGACATCCTGCCCAAGGTTGAGGCCACCGGTGCCGATGGCATCGAGCTGAACTTTGGCTGCCCGCACGGCATGGCCGAGCGCGGCATGGGCGCGGCTGTGGGGCAGGTGCCCGAATACATCCAGATGGTGACCGAGTGGTGCAAAAAGTACTACTCAAAGCCCGTGATCGTAAAGCTGACGCCAAACATCACTGACGTGCGCTTTCCGGCGCGTGCGGCCAAGGCGGGCGGTGGCGACGCGGTCAGCCTGATCAACACGATCAACTCGATTGTCTCGGTGGATCTGAACCTGATGGCGCCCGAGCCCACGGTTGGGGGCAAAGGCACCCACGGCGGCTATTGTGGCCCTGCGGTAAAGCCCATTGCCATGAACATGGTGGCCGAAATCGCCCGCTGCCCACAGACGGCAGGCCTGCCGATCTCGGCCATCGGTGGCGTGACCACCTGGAAGGACGCGGCAGAATTCATGGCGCTGGGGGCTGGCAACGTACAGGTCTGCACCGCCGCGATGACCTATGGCTTTAACGTGGTCAAAGAGATGATCCCGGGCCTGTCGACCTGGATGGATGAGCAGGGCTATACTTCTACCCAGGACTTCATCGGCATGGCGGTTCCCAATGTCACCGACTGGCAGTATCTGGATCTGAACTATGTTGCCAAGGCCGAGATCGATCAGGACGACTGCATCAGTTGTGGCCGCTGTTTTGCCGCCTGCGAAGACACCTCGCACCAGGCCATCGAGATGAGCGCTGACCGGGTCTTTACGGTTAAGGATGATGAATGTGTTGCCTGTAATCTCTGTGTGAGTGTCTGCCCAATCGAGGGCTGTATCACCATGGAAGAGGTTGCTGCAGGTCAGATTGATGAGCGCACCGGCAAGGTAGTCTCGGGCGACTATGCCAACTGGACAACGCATCCCAACAATCCCTCAGCGACAGCTGCGGAATAAGCGTTTTTCCCCTGTGGGGACAGACTGAAAAGGGGCGGTGCCATGGCGCTGCCCCTTTTGCATTTGTGGTTTCAGGCCTGTGATTTCTGACCTGCGTCAGACAGGGTTAATTATCTTTAACTTTTGGGCGTAAGCATACGCCGATAAAGAGTTTCCAGGAACTCAGGGGCGGCATCAAAAGGGTCTTCGCCTTCCATGAGCATGCGAACCTGTACGTCAAAATCCGCATAGTGCTGGGTCAGCGCCCAGATGGAAAACATCAGGTGCTTGGGGTGCGTCTGATTGATTTTTCCTGCCGCCATCCAGGCCAGCAGAACCGCTTCTTTTTCTTCCAGCAGCACCCGCAGATCCGTGGACAACGCGTCAAGCATACGCGGCGCACCCTGCACGATTTCATTGGCAAACAGTCGGCTTTCTCGCGGAAAATCCCGGCTCATCTGCAGTTTGCGCTGCACATAGGCAAGGATCTCTTCCAGCGGATCGCCCTCGGCATCTATCTCGCGCATCGGGTCAAGCCAGGTATCCAGCAGCTCTGACATCAGCGCGGTGAACTTCGCGTCTTTGGAAGGAAAATAATACAGCAAATTCGGCTTTGACAGACCCGCCTGGTTGGCGATCTGATCCACGGTCGCGCCGCGAAACCCATGCGCTGAGAACACCTCAAGCGCGGCCTCCAAAATTGCTGCGCGATTCTTTTTCTGGATGCGGGTGGGGGGGCGGTCCTTGGGCATTGTGGATAAGAGATCCTTACTGGCCGTTGCGCGGGAGAGATCGCCCGCAATTTGCGCATTTTCCCCCAGGTTTCTGGGGAATTCCGAGCCAATGTGACTCAATTTCTTGACTGGTGCCGAACCCGTGATAGCGTGAGTTTGACCAGTTGGTCAAATCCAACTCTTTGGAAACCGACCAACGCTTCAAAGCCACCAATTGGTGCCAAGCCAAGAATAACCCGCTTGATCAGCGGGGGGAACAGGAAGGAAGCTGCGATGACGTCTTTGGGACAGAATCTGAAAATCAACGGCGACAGGCTCTCCCAGAGCCTGATGGATATGGCCAAGATCGGCCCCGGTATCGCAGGGGGTAACAATCGCCAGACCTTGACCGACGAAGACGCCGAGGGGCGCGCCTTGTTTCAGAAATGGTGTGAAGAGGCCGGCTGCACCATGGGGCTGGACCAGATGGGCAATATGTTTGCCCGCCGCGAAGGCACGGACCCCGACGCGCTGCCGGTCTATGTGGGATCACACCTGGACACGCAGCCGACCGGTGGCAAATACGATGGCGTTTTGGGGGTGCTTGCGGGGCTGGAATTGATTCGGTCCCTGAACGACATGAATATCAAGACAAAACATCCCATTGTGGCGACAAATTTCACCAATGAAGAAGGCACGCGCTATGCGCCGGCCATGCTGTCATCGGGGGTTTTTGCCGGCATTCACACCCAGGACTGGGCCTATAATGTCGAGGATGCCGAGGGCAAGAAATTTGGCGATGAGCTAAAGCGCATCGGCTGGCGCGGCGACGAAGAGGTTGGCGCGCGCAAGATGCATGCTTTCTTTGAGCTGCATATCGAACAGGGGCCCATTCTGGAGGCTGAGGGCAAGGATATTGGTGTCGTCACCCATGGTCAGGGTCTCAGCTGGACGCAGGTCACTATTACCGGGCGCGATGCGCACACGGGCTCCACTCCGATGCCGATGCGCCGCAACGCGGGCCTCGCCATGGCGCGGGTGCTTGAGGCGGTGGACGAAATCGCCTGGTCACATGCGCCAAGCGCTGTTGGGGCGGCGGGGCATATCGACGTCTATCCCAACTCACGCAATGTGATCCCGGGTAAGGTGGTCTTTACCGTCGATTTCCGCTCACCAGAGCTTGCCGTGATCGAAGACATGGAGCTGCGTCTGCGCGAAGAGGGCAAGGACATTGTTGAAGCCATGGATATGCAGATCGAGTTTGAAAAGGTCGGCGGCTTTGATCCGGTGAAATTTGACGAGACCTGTGTTACTGCTGTGCGCAGCGCGGCTGACCGGCTGGGCTATTCGCATCTTGATATCATCTCTGGTGCCGGCCATGACGCTTGCTGGATCAATCGGGTGGCCCCAACTGCGATGATCATGTGCCCCTGCGTTGATGGGCTTTCGCATAACGAGGCGGAAGAGATCAGCAAGGACTGGGCAGAAGCTGGCGGCAATGTGCTGTTCCACGCGGTTGTTGAGACCGCGGAAATCGTTTCCTGACCCAGCAAACAGGGCTCTGACCGTGCAGTCCCAGCAGGGCTGCGCCCCGAGAGTTTCGGGACAGATGCAAAAAACAGCGCGCGCGACACGCGGCAAAAGAAACATTGGAGGCGTAAATCGCCCCGTCTCAGGGAGTTTTATTCATGAGTAAAGTCATCAAGAACGGCACAATCGTCACGGCCGACCTTACCTACAAAGCGGATGTTTTGATCGAAGGTGGTGTGATCACCCAGATCGGCGCCAATCTGAAGGGCGACGAAGAACTCGACGCCACCGGCTGCTATGTCATGCCGGGCGGGATTGACCCGCATACCCATCTGGAAATGCCCTTTATGGGCACCTATTCCACCGATGATTTTGAATCTGGCACCCGTGCCGGTCTGGCTGGCGGCACCACGATGGTGGTGGATTTTGCCCTGCCAAACCCGGGCGAAGGCATGCTGGACGCGCTAAAGCGCTGGGATAATAAATCGACCCGCGCCAACTGCGACTACTCGTTCCACATGGCTGTGACCTGGTGGGGCGAGCAGGTCTTTGACGACATGAAGACGGTGATCGAGACCCGCGGCATCAATACCTTCAAGCACTTCATGGCCTATAAGGGCGCTTTGATGGTCAATGATGACGAGATGTATTCCAGCTTTAAGCGTCTGTCGGAGCTGGGTGGCATCGCCATGGTGCATGCCGAAAACGGTGATGTGGTGGCGGAACTCTCGGCCAAGCTGCTGGCCGAAGGCAATACCGGCCCCGAGGCACATGCCTATTCACGCCCTCCCCAGGTCGAAGGCGAGGCCACCAACCGTGCCATCATGATCGCTGATATGGCGGGTGTTCCGCTCTATGTGGTGCATACCTCCTGCGAGGACAGCCATGAGGCCATTCGCCGGGCGCGTCAGCAGGGCAAACGGGTCTGGGGCGAGCCGCTGATCCAGCACCTGACGCTGGACGAGAGCGAGTATTTCAACCCCGATTGGGACCACGCCGCCCGTCGTGTCATGTCGCCACCCTTCCGCAATAAAATGCACCAGGACAGCCTCTGGGCCGGTCTGCAGTCGGGCTCGCTTTCGGTGGTTGCCACCGATCACTGTGCCTTCTCGACCGAGCAGAAACGCTATGGCCTTGGCGATTTCACCAAGATCCCCAATGGCACCGGCGGCCTTGAAGACCGGATGCCGATGCTCTGGACCCATGGCGTCGCCACCGGCCGCATCACCCCGAACGAGTTTGTCGCGGTGACCTCGACCAATATTGCCAAGATCCTGAATTGCTACCCGAAAAAGGGTGCGGTTCTGGTGGGGGCCGATGCCGATCTGGTGGTGTGGGATCCGGAAAAGTCCAAAACGATCACCGCAGGGACGCAGCAGTCGGCCATCGATTACAACGTCTTTGAGGGCAAAGAGGTCAAAGGCCTGCCGCGCTTTACCCTGACACGTGGCCAGGTTGCGGTGCATGATGGTGAAATCCGCACCCAGGAAGGCCATGGCCGCTTTGTTGAGCGCGAAGCCAACACCACGGTGAACAAGGCACTCTCCAGCTGGAAAGAGCTGACCGCGCCGCGGCCTGTAGAACGCACTGGCATTCCCGCAACCGGCGTATAAAAGAGCTGGGCTGCCCCGGACCGACATCGCGTGTCTGTCTTTGAGGCGGCCCACTCATAGTCTGAGCAAGGCGAAGAAATGAATACTCAAACGACTACCCAGGCCCATGCCCAACAAGGTGCCACCGAGGCCGTCGTCGAAGCGAAAAACCTAGATCTGGTTTTCCCGACAAATGACGGCTCGGTGCAGGCGCTTAAGGATGTGAACCTCACCATCAACAAGGGCGATTTTGTCAGCTTTATCGGCCCCTCGGGCTGTGGCAAAACCACGTTTTTGCGGGTGATGGCGGCGCTGGAACATCCCACGGGCGGCTCTATCACGGTCAATGGCATGAGCCCGGATGAGGCCCGCAAACAGCGCGCCTATGGCTATGTGTTTCAGGCCGCTGGTCTGTATCCCTGGCGCACCATTGCCAAGAATATCAAGCTGCCGCTTGAAATCATGGGGTACTCAAAGGCCGAACAAGACAAACGTGTAGAGCAGGTGCTGGAACTGGTAGAGCTTACGGGCTTTGGTGGAAAATACCCCTGGCAGTTGTCGGGCGGCATGCAGCAGCGTGCCAGTATTGCGCGCGCGCTGGCCTTTGATGCCGATATCCTGCTGATGGACGAGCCTTTTGGGGCGCTGGATGAAATTGTCCGCGACCACCTCAATGAGCAGCTTTTGAAGCTCTGGGCGCGCACCAACAAAACCATCGGTTTTGTCACCCACTCGATCCCCGAGGCGGTGTATCTGTCGACCAAGATCGTAGTGATGAGCCCGCGTCCGGGCCGCATTACCGATGTGATCGAGAGCACCTTGCCGCGCGAACGCCCGCTGGATATTCGCGACAGCCAGGAATTTATCGACATCGCCCACCGGGTCCGCGAAGGCCTGCGGGCAGGGCATGCCGATGATTGATCTTCTGCGTGTCATTCTGACAAGGGAGGCGGGGGTATGAAGACTTTTCTTTCCGTCCTCACCGTGCTGCGGCCATTGTGGCCTTTTGGTACGCCGCCTGCGTGCCGATGAACATCAAGGGCGTGCTGGACGCCGCTGAACGCGCCGGGGCCGAAGTCACCCCTGCGACCTCTAAAGCGCGCCGCGACATGGGGACCTTTGGCCTGGTTGCTGGCAATACATTTGCCATCGCCGATACCTTTGCGCAGGACCGGCCGCGTCTGCCGGCGCCGCATCAGGTGATGTCAGAGCTGTGGAAGACCACGGTTCAGAAGAAAGTCACCTCGAAACGCTCGCTGGTCTATCACGCGCAGGTGACGCTAAAGGCAACCTTGCTGGGGTTTGTCATCGGCACTGGCCTGGGCATTTTGCTCGCCGTGGGGATTGTGCATTCACGCGTGATGGATATGTCGGTGATGCCCTGGGCTATCGTCAGTCAGACCACCCCGATTATTGCGCTGGCACCGATGATTATCGTGGTGCTCTACTCAATCGGGGTGCAAGGCATCCTGCCCAAGGCGATCATCTCGGCCTATCTCAGCTTCTTTCCTGTGGTGGTTGGCATGGTAAAGGGCTTGCGCAGCCCGGATGCGATGCAGCTGGATCTGCTGAAAACCTATAGTGCCAATACCAATCAGGGCTTTTGGAAGCTGCGGCTGCCGTCGTCGATGCCCTATCTCTTTACCTCGCTCAAGATCGGCATCGCGGCGTCCCTGCTGGGGGCTATCGTGGGAGAGCTGCCAACGGGTGCGGTTTCCGGCCTTGGCGCGCGTCTGTTGGCGGGCAGTTATTATGGCCAGACCGTGCAAATCTGGTCAGCCCTGTTTGCCGCAGCCATTCTGGCCGGGCTCTTGGTGGCCTTGCTTGAACTCATCGAGAAGGCAGTGCTCAAACGGATGGGAATGGTGTCATGATTGAAGTCATTCTTGCTGTGGTGGTCTGGTGTGCTGGCTGGTGGCTGAACAGCCGTCTCGCCAACTCTGCCGCCGCCAGCACCCGTGCAGTTAAACTGCTGGTGCCTGTGATCTTTGGTGTCACTGTGCTGATAATATGGGAGCTTTTGGTGCGGGGGCTTGAGGTGTCGATGGTGATCCTGCCAGCGCCGAGCCTGATTGCTGACCGCTTTGCCAGCTCCTTGCCGATCCTGTGGAAGGATCTGCAGCAGACCTTCCTGAAGGGGGCGCTGTCGGGCTATATCATGGGCTGCTCTGCGGCGCTTTTGATGGCTGTTGCGGTGGATCGCAGTGACTTTTTGCGTCGCGGGCTGTTGCCGGTGGGCAATTTTGTCGCGGCGCTGCCGATGTTGGCACGGCCCCCATTCTGGTGATGTGGTTTGGCTTTGACTGGCAGTCCAAGGCGGCTGTTGTGGTGGTCATGGTGTTCTTTCCCATGCTGGTGAACACGGTTGCGGGCCTGCGCGAAACCTCTGCCATGCAGCGCGATCTGATGCAGACCTATGCCGCCAGCTACTGGCAGAGCTTTTTCAAGCTGCGCCTGCCGGCCGCCTTGCCCTTTATCTTTAACGGGCTCAAGATCTCGACCACGCTGGCGCTGGTTGGTGCGATCGTTGCTGAATTCTTTGGCTCGCCCACCGTCGGGATGGGGTTTCGGATTTCTACCAGCGTTGGCCAGTTGGCGCTTGATATGGTCTGGGCCGAAATCGTGATGGCAGCTCTTGCCGGGTCTTTGTTTTACGGCACAATCGCTTTGGTCGAGAAAAGCCTGACCTTCTGGCACCCGTCACAGCGCGGCTAAAACATTATCAGGCCACTCCGTGTTTTGGCGCGGGGTGGCTATGACCAGAGGAGCGCTCTGGTCTGGTCCTTTAAGATGGTGAAAAATTAACCACGTGACCGGAAACAACGCTCAAGAGCTGCGCAAAAAGCCTAAAGGTTTTAGGTAAATAAAATAATAATATTTGATCGAAGGGTCAAATTCGCGCAAGCTTTCTTCATAACCTAAATCAGGGAGAACGATCTCATGAAACACATTTTGACAGCAGCCGGTCTGGCACTTGCAACTGTCGGTGCCGCACAGGCGTCGGACGATGTAAAACTGCAGCTGAAATGGGTGACACAGGCACAGTTCGCTGGCTACTATGTGGCCTTGGATAAGGGCTTTTACGGCGAAGAAGACCTGAACGTCACCATCCTGCCGGGTGGCCCAGACATTGCACCAACTCAGGTTATTGCCGGTGGCGGCGCTGACGTCACTGTTGAGTGGATGCCTGCCGCCCTGGCGGCCCGCGAAAAGGGTCTGCCGCTGGTCAATATCGCCCAGCCCTACAAAAGCTCTGGCATGCAGCTGACCTGCTGGAAAGACGCCGGCATTGCGACGCCTGCGGATCTGTCCAACCGTACCCTGGGTGTATGGTTCTTTGGCAATGAATTCCCCTTCATGAGCTGGATGAGCAAGCTGGGGATCTCAACCGAAGCCAAGGGAGAGATGGGCGTCGAGGTTCTGAAGCAGGGCTTTAACGTTGACCCTCTGTTGCAGCGTCAGGCCGATTGCATCTCGACCATGACCTACAACGAGTACTGGCAGGTCATCGATTCCGGTGTGGCTCCCGAAAAGCTGATCACCTTCAAATATGAGGATCAGGGCGTCGCGACGCTGGAAGATGGTCTTTATGTGCTGGAAGAGAACCTGGAAGACCCGGCTTTTGTCGCCAAAATGGAGCGTTTTGTGCGCGCCTCGATGAAGGGCTGGAAATACGCTGAAGCGAATCCTGATGAGGCCGCTGATATCATTCTGGAAAACGATGCCTCTGGCGCGCAGACCGAAATGCACCAGCAGCGTATGATGCGTGAAGTTGCCAAACTGACCGCCGGCAGCAATGGCGCGCTGGATGTGGCCGACTATGAGCGCACCGTAAAAACCCTGCTCGAAGGCGGCGACTCGCCCGTTATCACCAAGATGCCTGAAGGCGCCTGGAGCCATGTCATCACCGACGCCGCTCTGAAGTAAGCCTGCGCCTGTTCTCCTCAAGGGATCGTTCGGTCCGTTGAGGAGGCTTGGGGACAGGATCAGACCGGCCCCTCTGAGAAAAATTAGTCCGCTGAACCCCTGGGTTTGGCGGTTTTTTTGTGCGGCCTCATAGGCCTGAAGCGGATATTTATCAAGGGGTAAGCAGGAGCGCGTCTAAAGCTGCCCCAGGAATCCACCGTACTGCCCGTGTTTAAAGATCAAGCCATTGCCGGGGCGCGTCGTGACGGAGGTCACCTGGCCCAGTACTATGGTGTGATCGCCTGCGGGATGTGCGGCATAGTGGCGACAGTCAAAGCGGGCGATGGGGCCGGACAGGGCAGGGGTCTGCGCCTCGCTGAGATGCCAGTCCACCTCGGTGAAACTATCGCCATCGCGGGCAAAGTGCTGTGCCATTTCCAGCTGGTCTTCAGCGAGAACATGGATGGAAAAGCTCTTGGCTGAGACAAAGGCGTCATGGCGCAAAGAGCTGTGGCCCGGGCACCAGAGCAGCAGTGGCGGCTCTATTGAGACGGAGGTGAAGCTGTTGACCGTGATCGCCAGAGGGCCACTTTCGGTCATGGTGGTCACAACTGTAACCCCGGTGCCAAAGCATCCCAGGGCATCCCTGTAGGCCCGGGCGGTGTCAGCACCGGGAATGAAACTGGTTTGTGGCATGTCGCGCGCCTTTGTTCAGGTCTTGCTGCCTGCCTGCCATGTGCCACCGTGATTGTCCACCGGGTTCAGGTCTTCCAACAGGCGTCCGTGGCGGCGCGTCTGGGCAATGACCTCACCCAAAGTGTCAAAGCCGAGCGCCTGCAGCATCGGGATCATTTTGACCAGCGCTTCGGCGGTGGCCTGGGCATCGCCCAGTGCGGTGTGGCGCAGTGCGGTGGGAATGGTGATGTCCAGCCTGTCGCACAGCGCATCAAGCGTGTGTGGAACCGAGGCGCCAAAAAGAACGGCGCTCAGCAGCACCGTGTCCAGAATAGGGTGATCCCATTGCACCTTTGCAGCCGCCGCGTGGCGGCGCAGAAAGGCCATGTCAAAAGGCGCATTATGCGCCACGATCACTGCATCCGAGGCAAAAAGATGAAAGGCGGCAGCCGCCTTGGCAATAACCGGTGCCCCCCGGACCATGTCATCGCTGACGCCATGAACCCGGGTTGACGCCTCTGGAATGGGCCGCTGTGGATCCACAAGGGTGTCAAACTGCTCGCCTTCGATGAGGCGGCCGTTTAGCACCCTGAGGGCGCCGATCTGCACGATCTCGTCCTTATGCGGCAAAAGCCCCGTGGTTTCGGTATCAAACACCGCAAAGCACAGCTCTTTTAGGGGCCGGTCCTCGATCTCCAGCAGGGGCCGGTCGAGCAGATCAAAGTCAAAAATCAGCGGCCGCGCCGCCTCCGGGGAGATTTCGGCCACGGCTGCGTCAAATATGACCGATATAGCCCTCACCCTCTCCCAGCGGTTTCAGGCGCAGGCTATAGCTTTGCGCCCCGTCGCGCCCCGTGACACTGGCAAGGACTTCTTTGCCGGTCCTGATCATCTGTTTATGCGCCGCCTTCAGTGCGGCCTGATCCAGATAGTCAAACAGACAGGCATTGAGACGCGGATGCGCGATCTGGGCCAGCACGGCTGCCGCCTGCGCATCATAAAGAACAATGCGATGGTCAGGCCCCAGCAGGACGGTGGCGACAGGCAGCTCGCTCAACAGAGCGGTAAGGCGCGCCTTTTCTGCCTCCAGTCGGGCGGTTTCCTCGGCTATATCGCGGGCGCGGAGCAGGGTTGCATCGCCCAGCTGCCCGGCGAGCCCGGCGGCCGCAGGTGCAAGATCGCCAAGATACCGGGCGAATTTTTCATCAATAGCACGGCTCACACCGCCATGGGCCCGCACCCGCATCTGCGAGGCCAGAGCCTCGATCGGCTTGGCGACATGCTCGTCAAACAACAACCAGATGGCAGCACACAGCCCCAGAATGGAAAACGAGCTAAGCAGGCCTGCAAAAACAAAGGGGTCCAGCAGCGCAGGCAGGCCTGCGCGCTGATAACTGATCCAGAGCCCTGCCATGACCACCGCGATGGAGCCAAAGGCCAGCAGGCAAAAAAACAGAAAGATCCGTAACCGAAGGCTCAGATAGGTCAGCATAGCTCAGCCTCCACAAACTGCGGTCAGTATGGCATCCTTGCGCGACGGTGAGATCCAGTCCACGCCGTCAATTTCACCCGTGTCGGAAAACGTGGTCTGTGCGGCAACCACGGCGCGCCGCCAGGAGGCGCAATCCACTACGGTGGTCAGCTGGCTGATGGGGGCCCAACGGCCAAAGAAAAAGATTTCTGCCAGATGCTGGTCAGGCTGGTTGGAATGGCTGCGCAGGGTGGCGGTGTCAACGGCGACAAAGCGCTCAGTGTAGGGCACCACATAGGTCCAGGGGCGGTAAAAACTCTGGCGCTCCACCGCTTCGGCGACCACCAGCCCGTCGGGCAGATTGGCAACCGTGCGCCCGTACCAGCCGTATTCCGACGCGACCGTGACGCCAATCATCGCAAGCCCTGCAGCCACCGGAGCCAGCCATGCAGGCAGTCGGTTGCCAAGCGTCCGGTTGACCAGCATGACGACACCAGCCACCGCCACACCGGCAAAAATCACTGCAATCAATTCCAGAAACATAGGCTATCCTTTGTGCGTTTGGTGCCAGCTGTCGAAGCTTGCTTGCTGGGTCTGTTGTGCCCTTTGTACCCTGTCGGGCCTGAGCGTGCGCGCGCCCGGCAGAGCATGATAGGGCTCAGCCGAGCATAGATTTACCGTGTCCAAGCGCGGATTGCATGGTTTTTACCACAACAAAGGCATCGCGCAGATGACTTCGCTCAAAGTCGGACAGAGTGGAGGGCATCAGGTAGTTATCTGGCGCTGCGCCGCGGCGCACCAGAGCGGCCTGATGTTCCAGCCGGGTCGGGGCGTTCAGGTCATAGGCATCTATCAGATCGCGCGCCCCGCTTGGGCTGATCGCGCCGACGGCAGCTGCGGCCTCAAGGCGGGCGCGGGTGTTTACCGCCGGGATCCTGGCCTGCAGCGCATAGATACGCCCCAGATCGGTGACCGGAACCACGCCATTGTGCTTCATGTCCAGTGTGTTGCGGTGCTCTCCTGACCGGATGGTGGCAAAGCCGCGCAACAGGCCCAGGGGAGGTGTGTGTTTCAGCTCGTTTGAGGTTAGATGCGCGACAAAGATCGAATTGGCGCAGGCGGCGGCCAGAACCTCTGTCTGCAGCCCTGCAAACAGGCTGGGGTCGCCGCCAATCGGGCGCAGATCAAACATCACCGAGGCCAGCATTTGTGCTTCGGGGCCGGGTTTGTTGATCCAGCCGTCAAAATAGTCGCGCCAGATGCGCAGCGGCTGACGCCAGCGCGGGTTTGAGGCCATCATATCGCCAGGGCAATAGACATAGCCGCAGGTATTGAGCCCGTCACAGACAAAGGCGGCCAGCGCGGCAAAATAGGCCTCGCCCTTGGCGTCGACCGTATCGGCCAGGATCAGGCATTTGTCTTGATCCGACACGCCGGTCTGTTCTTGTCGGCCCTGACTGCCACAGGCAAGCCAGAGATAGGGAACCGGAGCTGGTCCCAGTTTCTCCTCTGCCAGGGTCAGCAGGCGTCGGGTGACGGTGTCGGCAATATCTGTGATCAGCCGGGTGACCACCTCGTGGCGGTTGCCGCCGGCCACCAGCTGTACGAGCAGACGCGGAATCTCAGCTGTGACCTTTGCCATCGCCTCTGCCGTGGTGGCGCTCACAGGCTGGAGACCAGCTCAGCCGAGCTGACGGCCTGAAACCGGGTCAGATCGGGCTGGGGGGTGATGCCCAGCAGGCTGCCGTTTTGCACGATTGGTATATGGCCGATATGCAGCTCCATCATCGCGTGCAGCACGTCTGATCCAATGGCAGAGGGGGGCAGGCAATGGGGCGCTCGGGTCATGATCTGCGACACGGGGGTCGAGAAGGGCAGGCCCTCGGACAGCAGTTTCTCGGTGAGGTCACGGGTGGTCAGGATGCCCTGCAGGGCGTCACCGTCACTGATGCAGACACAAGAGATATGATGCTGGCGCATCAGTTGGGCCGCACCCTGACAGGTGAGCCCCGCCGAACAGGTGACAGGAGGCGCTGCCATGATGCTTTCGGCGCGGATTGTGGTGAGACCATTCTGGCGACTGGCCTCAGGTCGGCGGCGATCAATGAAGCGGGCAACCGCGGGTTCGGCCTGCATCAGCGCTTCAAAATCATCGCGGGGTAGCAGTAGCAGTACAGATGCCATTGAGGCGGTGGCAGAGGTGACAGCCCGTCCGCCACGGGTCAGCCCCCGTTCACCAAAAGAATTTCGCGACCCCAGAACAGAGATCGCCATGCCGTTTTCGTCCATCACTTCGACCTCGCCGTGGTGCACCAGATACAGACCTGCGAGATCCTCGCCCAGGCCATAGACCTGTGTGCCGGGGGTGATCGACAGGATTTGAAACTTTGGCGCGAGATCCCTCAGGACCTGGAGGGCAAGGCTGTCATAGGGGTGCACGGAGGTCAGAAAGCGGATCAGATCTGTTTCAGAAAGCGGCATCGTCAGGACCTGTCTTGAGGGAAGGGGTTGTAAGAGAATATAGCTGCCGGCCTAGGCGTAACCTGGGCCGGCGTGAGGATAAAAAGGGACGGACCGTTACGGCGGGAGGCCTGCGTGTGGCCCGTCCAGGGAGGGATCAGTGATCCTGTGCCACGCCGGCACCGCGTGGAATACGGACGCTTTCCACCAGATCTTTGATCTCCTGCGGGGTTTCCTTGGTCAGGCTGGCAACCACATAGGCGACGGTAAAGTTGACCGCGGCGCCAATGGCACCAAAGGAGGTCGACTTGATCGTGCCCAGCAGCGGGTCAGCATCGGTAAAGGAGTTGGTGTCCGGGATGAACAGCCAGCCCTTGTGCAGGAAGATATAGATCAGGGTAACACCCAGACCAGACAGCATCCCCGCCACAGCGCCGGTGTTGTTGATCTTCTTTGAGAAGATCCCCATCATCAGGGCCGGGAAGATCGAAGCCGCCGCCAGACCAAACGCCAGTGCCACGGTTTGCGGCGCAAAGCCGGGAGGGTTGAGGCCCAGGTAGGTAGCTACTGCAATAGCCACAGCCATGGCGATACGGGCTGACAGCAGCTCGTTTTTCTCCGAGATATTCGGATTGAGCGAGCCTTTGATCAGATCGTGCGAGGCCGCGGAAGAGATCGCCAGCAACAGACCGGCCGCTGTGGACAGAGCCGCCGCAAGGCCACCGGCCGCAACAAGACCAATAACCCAGGAGGGCAGGTTGGCGATTTCAGGGTTGGCCAGAACCAGGATATCGCGGTTGAACTTGGTCAACTCGTTGCCAGTCCAGCCCATGTCAGCCGCTTTGGCCTGCATCTCGGCGTTCTGGTCGTTGTAGTACTGGATATGGCCGTCGCCATTTTTGTCTTCCCAGGCCAAAAGCCCGGTTTTCTCCCAGGTGGCCATCCAGTCATAGCGGGCATCATTCTCGATCTGTTCAACCGAAACGGCCTGTGCGTCGGTGCCGTTGGGCCACATCATATCGGTGATGTTCAGACGCGCCATTGCACCAACGGCAGGCGCCGTGAGGTAGAGCAGCGCAATGAACACCAGCGCCCAGCCAGCGGACCAGCGAGCATCCGCCACGCGCGGTACGGTAAAAAAGCGCATGATGACATGCGGCAGACCAGCTGTGCCGATCATCAGAGACAGGGTAAACAGAACCATGTTGAAGGTATCGGCGTGATGCGCTGTATACTCGTTAAAGCCCAGCTCGCGCACGATTGCATCCAGTTTCTGCAACAGCGGCTCGCCACTTGCGACGTGATCACCAAACAGACCCAGAGCAAGGCTCGGGTTGCCGGTCAGCTGCAGCGAGATAAAGATGGCCGGGATGGTATAGGCCATGATCAGCACGCAGTACTGCGCCACCTGGGTGTATGTCACACCCTTCATGCCGCCAAAAACAGCATAGGCAAACACAACGCAGGCACCAATCAGCAGGCCGGCGGTGTTGGAGACCTCCAAGAAGCGGCCAAAGGCTACGCCAACGCCGGTCATCTGACCAATTACATAGGTGGTTGAGGCCACAATCAGACAGATCACAGCCACGATCCGCGCGGTGGGGCTGTAGAACCGGTCGCCGATGAACTCGGACACGGTGTATTTGCCAAATTTGCGCAGATACGGCGCCAGCAACAGCGCAAGCAGTACATGGCCGCCGGTCCAGCCCATCAGGAAGGAGGAGTTGTCATAGCCGTTAAAGGCGAAGAGGCCCGCCATGGAGATAAACGAGGCTGCCGACATCCAGTCGGCCGCCGTCGACATGCCGTTGGTGACAGGATGCACGCCGCGCCCGGCGGCGTAGAATTCCGATGTAGAGCCCGCACGAGCCCAGATCGCGATGCCGATGTAGAGCGCGAAAGACGTGCCTACAAACAGCAGGTTGATGGTAAACTGATCCATGGGTTACTCCTCCTCTACGCCGAATTCACGATCCAGCTTGTTCATCCGGAAGGCGTAGAAAAAGATCAGCGCCAGAAAGACCAGGATTGACCCCTGCTGGGCAAACCAAAAGCCCAGATCGGTGCCGCCGACGGCGATGCCTGACAGCATGGGGCGCAGCAAAATGCCGAATCCAAATGATACGACAGCCCAGATCACCAGGCTGACAAGAATGATCCGCACATTGGCCTTCCAATAGCCCTTATCGGCCTCGGTCGTCTGTGCAGCGTTTGGTGTGTCGTCCGCCATGGCGGCTCCTCCTTAACTTTCTTTAGGGCCTGGATGAGGGGTCAAACAGGCATGCGCTCCTTGTTTGCCTGCGCCGGTGTTTTCGTTTGAAAACAAGGCCTCAGGCATGGCTCCGCCGGTCTGCTGACGCGGGTGTCAGAAGGGGTCGTCGGAAATTTCCGGTATGTGGTGTGGGACCCCGCTGAGCAGGCAGGGCCCCTGGAAAGGCTTAGGTCGTGTTAGGACGTGACCTCGGTGACAATTCTAGCAAGTCCGCCAGCAATCGCCTTGATCTCACCCATTGCATCAATCTTTTTCAACGCGCCTTTGCTGTCGTAGTAGGCAATCAGCGGCGCTGTCTGTTCGTGATAGGCCGCCAGACGGCTGGCGACGGTTTCGGCATTGTCATCGGCACGGCGAGACATCTCCGTGCCGCCGCATTTGTCACATGTGCCGACAGTCGCGGGCTGCTTGAAGCTGTCGTGATAGCCCTCCCCGCAGCCTGCACAGGTGTAACGGCCCGAGATGCGGGCCACCATGGCACTGTCGTCCACCTCTAGGCTGATGGCGGCGTTGATCTTCTGACCGCTTTCCGCCAGCAGCCCGTCCAGCGCCTCGGCCTGCACTGTGGTGCGCGGGAAGCCATCAAGGATCACGCCTTTGGCGCAGTCAGGCGCGGCCAGGCGGTCGCGCAGGATATTGATGACGATCTCATCCGACACCAGTCCACCGGCTTCCATCACCGCTTTGGCGGCTTTGCCCGCCGGAGTGCCCGCCGCAACTGCGGCGCGCAAAAGGTCGCCGGTCGAAAGCTGCACAAGGCCGAATTTCGCTTCGAGAACACGGGCCTGCGTGCCCTTCCCGGCGCCGGGGGGGCCGAGAAGGATGAGAACGGCAGGGCGGGTTATCACATCGGTTGTCATTGTCGGTTACCCCTTGCTTGCTCTGTTTGCGATCAGATCATCGACCACGGATGGGTCCGCCAGTGTCGAGGTATCCCCCAGCGCGCCAAAGTCATTCTCGGCAATCTTGCGCAGAATACGGCGCATGATCTTGCCAGAGCGGGTTTTGGGCAGGCCCGGCGCCCATTGGATGACATCGGGGCTGGCGATCGGGCCGATTTCAGTCCGCACCCAGGTGCGCAGCTCTTTCAGCAAGTCGTCCGAAGGCTCGCGGTCGTTCATCAGGGTGACATAGCAATAGATGCCCTGGCCCTTGATGTCATGCGGGTAGCCCACCACGGCAGCCTCGGCGACGGCCGCATGGGCGACCAGCGCGCTTTCGACCTCGGCGGTGCCCATGCGGTGACCTGAGACATTGATCACGTCATCGACGCGACCGGTGATCCAGTAGTCGCCGTCTTCGTCGCGGCGGCAGCCATCACCGGTAAAGTAGTAGCCTTTGTAGTCCGAGAAATAGGTCTGCTGAAACCGCTCGTGGTCGCCCCAGATTGTGCGCATCTGACCGGGCCAACTGTCTTTGATGCACAACACACCCTCAACGCCATTGCCGGTGATTTCTTCTCCAGACTGTGGATCCAGAACCGTGGGCACAACGCCAAAGAAGGGCTTCATTGCTGAGCCGGGTTTGGTTGCATGGGCGCCGGGCAGGGGCGTCATCAGGTGGCCGCCTGTCTCGGTCTGCCACCAGGTGTCAACGATAGGGCAACGGCCGCCGCCAATCACATTGCTGTACCAGTTCCAGGCTTCGGGGTTGATGGGCTCACCTACGGTGCCCAGCAGGCGCAGCGAGGACAGATCGCATTTCTCGACCCATTCATTGCCCTGACCCATCAGGGCGCGCAGCGCAGTAGGGGCGGTATAGAACGGGTTGTCCTTGTGCTTTTCGCAGACCTGCCAGAACCGGCTGGCGTCAGGGTAGGTTGGCACCTCCTCGAACATCAGCGTTGTTGCCCCATTGGCCAGTGGGCCATAGACGATATAGCTGTGGCCAGTGACCCAGCCCACATCTGCCGTACACCAGTAGATGTCGCCATCGTGGTAATCAAAGGTGATCTCATGGGTCATCGCGGCATAGGTCAGATAGCCGCCAGATGTGTGCACCACGCCCTTGGGCTGGCCTGTTGAGCCCGAGGTATAAAGCACAAACAGCGGATCTTCAGCGTTCATCTCGGCAGGTTTCCAGTAGTCGTCCGCCTCAAGCGCCATCTCGTTGTAGTCAAAGTCGCGGCCATCAACCCAGGTGGTCTGGCCACCGGTCCGTTTGACCACCAGACATTTGACCGTGTCTTTGCAATGCAGCAGTGCCGCATCGGCGTTTGATTTCAGCGGTGTTTTGCGACCACCCCGTGGGGCCTCATCGGCGGTGATCACCACCTTGGCCTCTGAGCCATTGACCCGTGCGGCCAGCGCATCCGGGCTGAAGCCGGCAAAAACAATAGAGTGGATCGCCCCGATGCGGGCACAGGCCAGCATGGCATAGGCGGCCTCGGGGATCATCGGCAGATAGATGACAACCCGGTCGCCTTTGCGCACGCCCATGGTTTCAAGAATATTGGCCATGCGGCAGGTACGGCGGTGCAGCTCTTTATAGGTGATGTGCTGGGCGGCCTCATCCGGATCATCAGGTTCAAAGATGATCGCGGTCTGGTCGCCACGGGTTTCAAGATGGCGGTCGATACAGTTGGCCGAGACATTCAGCGTGCCATCGGCATACCAATTGATCGATACCTCGCCAAAATTGAAATTCACATCCTTCACAGTGGTGAAGGGTTTGATCCAGTCGAGACGTTTGCCCTGCTCTCCCCAGAAAGCCTCCGGATCTTTCAGCGAAGCGGCATACATCGCCTCGTATTTGGCATTGTCGACATGGGCGCGGGCAACGGTTTCGGCGGATGGCGCGTGGGCCTGGCCCTGGGGTTGCTGTGTCATGCTGGTCTCCTCCCTAGTATCTTGTCCCTGGTATCTGGTCAGTCTGACACACCACAACTGACTGGCATGAGTGTCAAACTGTTTCCTCCCTTGCCGCCAATCATAGGGTGAGTGGAAAATAAGTGAATAAGATACGGGAAAATAACGATTTGCTTGTAAATGAATTTCCCTTCAAGGGGGTGATTTGAAAATTTGTTACCAAACTGTAAAGAAAAACCGTTGAGAATATGGATATTGTGAGTCAACGGTCCTGTGTCAAAAGTTTCACAATCTGACAGCAAAAGGTTGTGGAAGAGGGCCAGTCCGTCATTTTTCAACACTTCTGACCTGCGGCATTTTGTGCCTTGCGCCTCTGTCTGCGTAGAAATTGCGATTGTTTTACGCAACTTTCTTGCGTTTCCGTCTGGGCCCAGGACCGAATGAGACCGGGTAAGGCCGGGCAAGACCGGATAGGCGGGTGGTGACCAGATCGTGTTTCACCCATAGGTGGAATCTCACCCAATGTGCTGCGGTGCGGGCTTGGCAGCTCGCAGAGTTGCCGTTAGCCTGTGCGCAAGCGCCTGCCAATGAGCGGCCCTTCAGGGGCGGCCAGGCGGGGACAGGCGCAACATGGGAGATGTATATATGAAGACGATTTTGACTGCTGCTGTGGCGGCTGCTGCTGGTTTTGCGCTTGTCGGAGAGGCGGCAGCGACGGAATGGAATGTTTCTGTCTGGGGCAAGCGCCGCGCCTTTACCGAGCATGTGGAAAAGCTGGCTGAGCTGGTGAGCGCCAAAACCAATGGTGAGTTCACCATGAACATCAGCTATGGCGGTCTTTCCAAGAACAAAGAGAACCTCGACGGTATCTCTATCGGTGCGTTTGAGATGGCGCAGTTCTGTGCCGGCTATCACCGCGACAAAAACCCATCCATCACCGTGCTTGAGCTGCCCTTCCTCGGCGTGAACACCCTGGCAGAAGAAGTGGCCGTCAGCCATGCGGTCTATGCCCATGAGGCAGCGCAGAAAGATCTGGCGCGTTGGAATGCAAAGCTGCTGATGACCTCGCCTATGCCGCAATATAACATTGTTGGTACAGGTGCTCCGCGCGATAAAGTGTCCGAGTTCAAGGATATGCGGGTGCGTGCCACCGGCGGTATCGGCAAAGCCTTTGCAGCGGTTGGCGCGGTTCCCACCTCGGTGACAGCGACCGAGGCCTATAACGCGATGGAATCAGGTGTTGTTGACACCGTGGCCTTTGCGCAGCACGCCCATCTGTCTTATGGCACCATCAATCGCGCTGAATGGTGGACTGCCAACCTCAACCCAGGCACTGTCAACTGCCCTGTTGTGGTGAACACCGATGCCTATGACGCCCTGAGCGATTCTGAACGTGCCGCACTGGACAGCTCGGTTGGGGAAGCGATCGACCACTGCCTGGCCATCTACGGCGCCCTGCTCGAAAAGTGGGATTCCGTGCTGGAAGAAAAGGGCGTGACCAAGGTCATGATGTCCGAAGACGAGTTGGCAGGCTTTCGCGCCACTGCGGCAGATCCCATTCGCGAACAGTGGATCAAAGACATGGAAGCCCAGGGCATTCCAGGCCAGGAGCTTTATGACCTGGTGATGAAGACCCTCAACGACGCCCGCGCCGGCAACTACGCCGCGCCTGTGACGGCTCGGGGCTGAGAGGGATCTCTCGGCCCCGTTTCGTTTTTTGGAACTCTCTGAGAGAAAGGTGGGACCCATGGCGGGAAACGCCGCGGTTATGGAAGATGGCAGTCTGATCAGCCGTCTCGACCGCAAACTGCTGCAGCTTGAGCAAGTCTTTGCGCTGCTCAGCGGGCTTGCTGTCTTTTCACTTATGCTTCTGGCGGTGGTCTCGGTTGGGGGGCGCAACGCCTTTAACGCGCCTTTGCCGGGCTATGTGGACTGGATCGAACAGGCCATGCCGCTGATCGCCTTTATGGGCATCGCCTATGTGCAGCGTGATGGTAGCCATATCCGCATGGATATCGTGGTTGGTGCGCTGCGGGGACGGGCGCTGTGGCTGTTTGAGCTGATCTCGGTGCTGTTGATGCTGGTGCTGATGCTGGCGCTGGTCTGGGGCAGCTGGTCACATTTCGAGGGGTCGTTTGATTTTGCCGCCCCTTTGTGGAGCCGGGACAGCTCGATTGATATCAGCCTGCCGATCTGGCCCGCAAAGCTTTTGGCGCCGGTGGCTTTCTCTGTGCTCTGCCTGCGGCTGATGCTGCAGGCCTGGGGCTATGGGCGCGCTCTGGTGCAGGGGCTGGACACACCGCCAGCGGTGCCTTTGATCCAGGATGCTGCGAAACAGGCTGCGGCCGAGGCAGAGCAGCTCGTCGGTCATGACAATGACGCTTTGAACGGGCAGGGGTAGAGCCATCATGGAACCTATTGAAATTGGCCTTTGGGTCACGGGCTTTTTGCTGGTGCTTGTGGTCCTGGGCATGCGGGTGGCCTTTGCGGCTGGCCTTGCCGGTCTTGTCGGGCTGGTCTGGATCTTTTGGGCCAAGTTTGGCTATGATCCCGCCCGTTTTGGCAAGGCGCTGACCATTGCGGTGAAAACCGCAGGCCAGGTGCCACATTCCAAAGTCTCAAGCCAGGCGCTGAGCCTGATCCCAACCTTCATTCTGATTGGCTATCTGGCCTATTACGCTGGCCTCACGCGCGCCTTGTTTGAGGCCGCCAAGCGCTGGATCGCCTGGTTGCCCGGCGGGCTTGCGGTTGCGACGGTGTTTGCCACCGCAGGCTTTGCAGCCGTCTCTGGTGCCTCTGTGGCAACCTCGGCGGTCTTTGCCCGTATCGCTATCCCCGAGATGCTGGCGGTTGGCTACAATAAACGCTTTGCGGCGGGCGTTGTGGCGGCGGCCGGAACCCTGGCCTCGCTGATCCCGCCCTCTGCCATTCTGGTGATCTATGCCATTATCGTAGAGCAGGACGTGGGTAAGCTGTTGCTGGCGGGCTTTATTCCCGGTGCCTTTAGTGCGGTGGTCTATGTGCTGCTGATTATTGGCATTGCGGTGATCTTCAAAAACGTCGGCCCGCCGGTCACCGGCTTTACCTGGCGCCAGCGCTTTGAATCCCTGCCCGCTGCCCTGCCGATCGTCTTTGTCGTCGTGATCATCATCTGCTTTGTCTACAACCCCTTTGGTGGTGACGCCTGGGGCACGCCAACCGAGGGCGGCGCATTGGGCGCCTTTGTGGTCTTTTGCATGGCGCTGTGGCGCGGCATGCGCTGGAGCGAGTTCAAATCGGCTTTGCTGGAGACGGCTAAGCTCACCGTGATGATCTTTACCATCATCTGGGGCGTGCTGATCTATGTGCGCTTTTTGGGTTTTGCAGACCTGCCGGGGGCGTTTTCGGATTGGATCACCAGTCTTGCGATGTCGCCTATGGTGATCCTGATCTGTATCCTGCTGGCCTATGCGGTGCTGGGGATGTTCATGGATGCCATTGGCATGCTGCTGTTGACCCTGCCTGTGGTCTACCCGGCGGTGATGGCGCTGAATGGCGGCGAAAGCGTGGCTGCTGTGGACAGTGCCTTTGGCATGTCAGGGCCGATGTGCGCCATCTGGTTTGGCATTCTGGTGGTGAAAATGGCTGAGTTCTGCCTGATCACGCCGCCAATCGGCCTCAACTGTTTTGTGGTGGCTGGGGTGCGCGATGATCTCAGCGTGCAGGACGTCTTCCACGGCGTGATGCCCTTTTTCATCGCGGACGGGGTGACAATCGCCCTGTTGGTGGCCTTCCCGGCCATTGTGCTCTACCTGCCAAGCCTGGCGTAACAGCGCCTGTTATCTGTCTGAATTGAAAATGGGCGAAAGGGAAACTCCCCTTTCGCCCATTTTGTTTGTCACTGTTTGAGCAGACGTTCTGTGCTGGTGCAAATTTCCTTTTGCCCGGAATGCAAAGCCATGCAGGGATCGGGGCCGGCCAGGTTCAGAGCTTAGCGCGAAAAACTCATGGGGAGATTGAAGGTGAACGGCTTGCCGCCAAGCTGTTTTGGCGCCGAGGGGAACTTTCCCGCCCGGCTTACGGCTTTGGGGCCGCCTGATCAACCCCCGCCACACCTGAGGATTTGGCAACGCGGTAATTGATCAGCTTGCCATTGGCCGCGACGGTGATGCGCAGCACAACCCGGCCTTTGCCGCGCTGGCCTGAAGGGTACCGCTGGCGGCGTTCTATGCGAGAGCGGATTTTTGCCCCCCAGATGGACTGTAGCTTTGCCTTTTGCCCTGCGGATGCCGTGGCCGTGCTGGCGCCGCCTGCGAGCCCTGCCTCTGCGCCGCCGCCGGATCCGGCCGCCCGTTGCGCGGGACGCCCTGCAGAGGTCTGCTGGGAGGTCTTGGCTACAGGCTGTTTCGGGGCAGGCTGCTTTGGCACAGGTGGCTGGCCACTGGCGGTTTGGGGGCAGGTTTTTCAACCGGCTTGGGCCGCGGTTTGGGTTCCGGCTCTGGTTCTGGTTCTGGTTCCGGCTCTGGTTCTGGTTTTGGGGGCGGCGGCGGAGGGGCTGGCGCCGTATCGACCTCTACCACCTGTTTCACCTCAGGCTCCGCCAGGGCCACCAGAACGGCAACGCGGGGGGCCTCTGCCAGATCAATCTGCGGCATTTGCAGTGCGGTTGGCTGTATGGTCGGCTGTGCTTGTGGCTGCGTCAGATCGGGATTTGTCAGCTGCACCCGAGGGGTAGGACGCTCCCAGGCCTTTACCATTTCTGCCAGGGTGGCACTGGCCGCCTCGATCGAGACCCGCGCATCGCCGCCCGCACCGCTGGACTGCACCCCCGATTGCGGCGCGGTGGCAAACAGGCTGACATGGATAAAGGCCGCAAGACCGGCAAACAGAGTGAACTCGGCAGCGCGTTTCATTCTGGGCGTACCACCAATTCTGCGCGGCTCAGCCCTGCCGCCGCCAGTTTCGTCAAGATGCCCGCCAGTGTTTTGGCCTCAAGCCTGGCATCAGCGCGCAGCACCACCACAGGGGCATTGGCGCTGGACGCGGCCAGCTTATCCAGCGCAGCCTCGCCCTCGGCGCCGTCAAAATGCAATTTGCCGGTGGCGTCGATATAGAGGGTCTGCTCTGCCTTGGTTTCGGCCTCAAGATCAGCATTTGGCGGTGTGACCTCAAAAGGTTCAGGCTGGGCCAGACGCGATGTCATCAAAAAGAAGATGAGCAGCAAAAAAACCACGTTGATCATCGGCACGATGGATTCTGCGCGGGGACGGCGCCGGGGCGGGGAAAAATCCATAGTTTCGCTCACTCCACCAGTACAAAGGCTGTAAAGCCAGCGTTGCGCAGGGTCTGGGTGACAGTGGTGATGCGCTGCAGGTTGGCGCCATCGGTGCCGCGCAAAATGACCAGATCACCGGGTGTTTCCATCAGGGGCGCAAGACTTGCCGCCAGATCCTGTGTGGGCAGACCATTGAGGTTCAGGGTGTCGGGGCCAATACTGACCAGTCTCGGCGGGCCGGAATAGGCGCCGCCTCGTCCTGCCAGCGGCAGCTCAAGCACCGCTTCGGTGCCAAAACGCGACGCCAGCATAAAGAACACCAGCAGCAAGAAGACCACATCGATCATAGGCGTCAGGCTGGGCTTGCGCCGAGGCTTTGGTGCGACACTAAAATGCATCGTTTACTCGGCCGCCATTTGTAATTTGGCCGGGGCTTCTGCCACAAACAGGCGGGTGGCGCTGTCTTCCAGAGCCTGACGAATGCGCATGATGACGGCTTCAAACCATGTCAGCGCAGCCGAGGCCGGGTCGCGACCGCCATGCCGGCAGCAGTGGTCAGCAGGGCTTCCCAGATGCCGCCGGCCAGCAGGGCGGGATCAGCCTTTGAGCCCGCCTGTTGCAGGGCCTGAAAGGCCGCGATCATGCCCAGTACGGTGCCCAACAGCCCCAGCAGCGGCGCGATTGTTGCAATGAGTTCAAGGGCTCCCAGTCCGTTTCCCGCCTGTGCCAGGTGCTTTTTGGCCACGCGGGCGGTTTCCTCACGGGCGCGTGGCTCGGGCAGGCTGCGCAGGGCGTTCAGGCCAGCTGCAACCACTTTGGAGCGAATGCCCATGCGTCCCTGAACGATGGTCAAAGCGGCGTCCGGCTTGCCTGCTTCATAGGCGGCGACAGCTTTGCTGGCTTTGCCACGGGACCAGGCGCCGATCAGGGCCAACCGCCAGATTTTCCACAATGTAAGCGCTAATGTGATTACGGAAAGCGCCGCAATTGCCCAGATGGATGGCCCGCCGTCGCGTAAAAACTTCTGGGCCTTTTGCGAGGTCTCAACCGCCATCTGTTGCAGCTCTTGCTGTCGCGAGAGCGGCTGCACGGGGGGCAATTCCACCGCCTCTGTTGCCTCTGATACATCTGGCCTGGGGGCCGTTGCCTGACCGGGGGCTGAGGTCTGTGCCGCATCAAGCGGCTGCGGGGCAGGGCTGGCAGCCGCGTCCGCCTGGCTGGAGACAGCCGGAATATCCGGGCTCTGGGCCTCGGTGGGGACGGGCGCGGTGAGGCTGGCTCCGGTGCTGTCCAGCACGGGAGCTGTAAGCTGGGGCGTGGCCTGGGTCGCTGCAGCCGCTGGGCTTTGCAAAGTTTCCGGTTGTTGCACCGCTTCCTGCGCAGAGGCGAGAGAGCTGGTGGCAAGCAGCAGCAGCAGGGCGAGGGGGATGGTTCGACTCATGGCTTGCTCCAGTAAGCAGCGATATAGCTAGTGCCCGCCGCCGGAGGGGAGGCTTTGATGGCCTGGCGCACAGGCGTCACATCGCTTTTCTCGCTTGCGAACCAAAAGCAATGTGCCGGCTGCGCTGCACGGGCTGACAGGGCGCGTTCGGCAAGATCGGAGGCGTCACGCCGAACGCGCCAGGTAAGCTGCACGCCCTTAGGGGCGCTGATGGGATAGCCACAGGCCTCACCTTCGGCCGCGACAAGGGTGGCCTGACCCTGACTATCCGCTGGAAGGCTCGCAAGAATACGCGCGGCCGCCGGAAAGGCGGTTTCATCGGCAAACAGCAGGATGTGTGACACCTGAGGGATGCCGCCGCCGCCTGGTCCGGCTATGGCCAGAACCTCGCCCACCGAGGCACTGCGGACCCATTCGGTGGCGCGGCCACCGTCGTGCAGAAAAATGTCAAAATCCATCAGCCCCGCCTGACGGTCTATCCAGCGGGTGGTGTAGACCGGACGATGCAGTGCATTTTCGCCTTTGGGCCAGACTGTTGTGCCATTTTCCGACAGGCTGGGCCAGACGGGCTCGCCGCATCCGGCTGGAGGCAGAACCAAGCGAAAGTGAATGGCATCGTCTTGAAAACTGCTAAGGTCTTCTCCGTTTATACGCACCCGCAGGAAGGCCGTACCAATGGGGGTAATCGACTGCACGGTGGTGAAATGCAGGTTGGGCGGCAGAGACGCCTGTGTCGCGCTGTCCGACCAGCGCAGAGCCTTTGCAGCCTCAGGCAACAGCTGCTCAAGGTTTTCGCTAAAGCCGTCTTTCAACATAAACAGCCGGTCCGGAAGCGCGGCGGATATGTAAACCGAAAAGCCATTCTCCTGCGCGGTAATCCGGAGTTGGCCAAAGGAAGCGACCTCAACGCACAGAGCGGTATCCGTGTCCTCGCGGATCTGCAGCTCATGCTCGCGAGCCTGCTGCGCCATGGCCTGACGCAGGGTGGAAAATGAGCTGTCGGCCTGATTTGCCAATGTCAGGGTTGCATAGGCTTCGATGGGAAAGCTTGGATTTATCGTCATGCTGCTGTCCTATTCAGGGATGACATGGGGGTGCCGCGCACCGGAGCCGAGATATTCTGGCAGGTGAGGCCAAACAGGTGGGGCCAAACAGGTGAGGCCAAAGCGCTATTGCGTGTTTTGGCCTTAGCCACTTTGGCAGGGGGGGCTTTGACAAAGAGCGCAGCTGCGCCCAAAGCAAGCATGTGGCTGGGCTGTTGGCGCATTTGAGAAGGCAAAAGGCGCCGAAGCCAGGATGCGGCCTGGAGCCCGTTCATCTTTAGCTCATCTCGGGCAGGAGCACGAAGGGGCCGAAGAGCGGCGACGATTGCAACAAGTTTTTGGCGCACCAAACTGCTCCAATGCGCTGCAAAAGGGCGGTGCCTCTACAGCTGTTGAGTGGTTTGGCTGGATGTTGCAAGGGACGATCACCGTCCTGACATCTGGCTTCGAGAAAAAGGTCTGAGATGGACCCATATTTTTCCTTACTAGTTTTGTCAAGAATGGAGCCATGTGGCATCAGAAGATATCCTGGAAGACATCAATCACAGAAATGCACATTTGCTTGGGCGCGTTTGGTCAAGAATGCAGCCCGCATTCTGTCGTTCCACCGTTCCACGAGGTGATCGCTCTCGAAGATCACGCAGGCATTCCTGTCAGTTCGCGTGTTAATCAGTTCGCGTGTTGGTCAGGTCACGTGTTGGGAGGCCTCGTGTGTAAAAGCACCGCTGTTCGGTTTGGTCCTAACGGAGCCAGCCGTGTTCATTGCGATGTCGCAAGGCAGTCGCGCGCGCTAGGCAAACAGGGCCTGCGTTTGTGTCGCAATTAGACCCATTCAAAGCTTCCGGCGTTGGCAGGCAGACGCTCGTTCAAGCGGCGTAGCTGCGCACACTCTTTGCGTCGACCTTAAGGTGATAGGCTTGGCAGGTTTCCCCCCCCACATCGATGCGAGGGCCGGCCGGAGAGGTCGTCAACCCGGTTTTGCGCATCAGCAGCCGGGCCGTCACGGTCGTAGGCAAAGGTAGGAGTCAATCTGCCATTTCTCGGCCAGGCGGGCGAGGTTAAGTCCTATTTCTCCCCTGACGCGCATTCTTTCTCGGCTGCTCAGAGTGTCTGCGACAAAAACCCTGCTGACCTCCCATATGCCGGGATCCTGAGGCGCGGGTGCGTCAAGAATATCTGTGGGCATCTTTGGCAGCAGTCCGAGTTGCGCATCGCGCAGCATGTAGCTTGCAGCAATGCTATGCGCGGTTGTTGGCGTCAGTCGAAGCCCACCGTGGACCGTCTCGCCGTCATGAATGGCGCAATAAATGCTCTCTGGCGTGTCGTATTGATCGAATTCAAGGCCGCGGACATTCGGAAGATCCCAGCCCAGAGTTTCGATGAAATGGTGATGCCTTGCCCGCAGTAGCGCGGTGAAAAGAGTTCCGGTTTCGCCTAAATTGTCGAAGGTTATTTCTGTTGACTGCATCAAAGTGCCTGACCATTTTTTGCCGTCTGTGAACCGCGTTCAGAGGGTTTTTTTGAAGATGTAAAACAGCTTTTGCATGTAATCGTAAATTTTTTATTAATTTTTAACGATACGAAGCCACGTGGCCAACCCTGATTTGAAACTGTCAAAACTGCTGTGCTCTATGCGGTCAATGAGGGTCTGGTGGCAAGGGCTGTCTGGCGCATCTTTTTGCAGGACCAGGTCTCACAGGTCGCCTGTAAAGGCTGTTTGGCTTGTGATCTGCTTTGCGCAAATGGATCAGGAAAGGCACAAATGCTGCCTGCTACGGCCCAGACCTACATCTGTTGAATGATTATGTGATTTAAGGGGTTAGAAGAGGCCTAAGGCAGCGGCGCTATAGAGCTTTAAGACGCAGGATGAGAGGGTGGAGCTGGTTTGCCGGTACAGATCCGGAGTGGGCCCGGCTGGGTCATGTTCTTGGTTTGCATCATCGCTCTGCGCAAGGGAAGGACGTTGCGTAACTTTTGCTTAACCATGTGGGATGCGGCGCGCTTGAGAGGAGCATATGTGTCTTAAACGGCGAAAAGGCTGCAGATTGACACCTTTTACGCTGAAAGCGAGGTCGCTGCAGTTTTAGGCGCACATCTTTTGGTTGATTTTGGATTGTGTTCCAAACGTCCCTCTCATTTGGCCATTTATAATGAAACGGCGCGGCGGAACTGTCTGCTGTTCAGGCCGGATCGAACCCAACGCTGCACACTCTACTATGCTCAGGTCTAGGGCCTCCGTCTACAGAATGGGCGGGAAGCGGGCATATGCACAAAAGTCGCCCAACCAAGTGGCATGACGCGGCAACATCGGCCCAGAGCCACCGTTGCTCGGTCCGCAAGGCGCTGCATCGCAGTTTCACCAAACCAGCCATTCAAACTCTTTTTGTGCCAATTGATAGCGCGCAAGCTGCGTCGAAAATGGTCACCGCAGCAAATCGCAGGGTGGCTCAAACGCAAATATCCTGATGAAGAGCAAAATTGTGTGTCACACGAAACGATATATCGTAGCCTCTATATCCAAACCCGAGGGGTTTTGAAGAAGGAATTGCAGGAATGCCTGCGCAGCCCGCGTGCTATCCGACGCTCAAGACATGCCACTCAAAAGGGCCTTGAGTTGCGCAAAATCAAAAATGCTGTTTCGATTCCCAATCCGTCTGGGTGTCGGATGTGATCCAGATCCTAGGCGATGATGTGAGTGAGGGCTTGCGATTGAACGAATGCGCTGTTCAGCCTGCCGCCAAAAGAACGTCAAAGAATACAGGATCACCAATCTAGGTGGATCTGCAGAGGCGATGCGAGGTGCTGCGCAGGTTGGGCCAGGGCTCACTTCGCCTGACGATTTATAGAACTGAACAATTTTGCGGCGGAAGATCTCGGCTTCTACTCTAAAATCTGCGGTACACCTTCAACGTAACCCATTGAAAATTATAGGGCGTTGTTTTTGATGTGCGGTATAGCTATTTGCTTGAAAACATTCGTTTATAGCGGTGGTGGTAGGCCCGGCAGGATTTGAACCCGCAACCAAAGCGTTATGAGCGCTCTGCTCTAACCGTTGAGCTACAGGCCCGCTGGGGACGTGGTTAGAAAAAGGCTGCGGGAAGGTCAAGCGATGATTGCAGTTGGAGGGTGCCTGCGCGCGATTGATGCAACATGCAGCGCCTCCAGGCGCGCAACAAGGCTGTTGATCACCACCTCATGGCGTTTGTCAAAGCTGTGCCGGGAGGGGTAGACCGCAAAGATATCCTTGCTCTGGGGCGGGTGGGCGGGAAGCACCGCCTCAAAGCGTCCGTCTTGCAAGGCCTCCTCAAGAAACAGGCGCGGTGCACGGGCATAGCCGGTCTGATTGGTCACGGCGCGGATGATCAGATCGGGATCATCGGCGGTAAACCCTACGTGGACCGGCGCCTGATATTCGACACCGTTGCGCATCAGAGAAAAGTAGCCGCCAGTCTGATCCTCATGGTGCTGAATGAATTTCAACCGTTTCAGCTCGTCTGGCCCCTCGGGGCGTCCCGCCTGGTCAAGGTAGGCAGGCGTGGCAAAGAGCACAGTTTCCATCTGTGCGATCTTGCGCGCCGTGCCTTCGGTCTCTCCCAGGGTGCCAGAGCGGATCGCCAGGTCGATATTTTCGCGCACAACGTCAATCAGGCGGTCTTCCAGCTTCATCACAATATCAAGGTCAGGGTAGGCCTGATTTATGTCCAGCAGCACCGGGCCCAGGATGATACGGCCAAAAAAGGTGCTGGTGCTAACCCTGAAGGTGCCCGAGACACTGTCTTCCAGCGCGCTCAGCTCGGCCCGCATACGTTCATAGCCGGACAGCAGTGTCAGGCCCTGAGCATAGACCAGCTGCCCGGCCCGGGTTGCTTTCACGCCTGTGGCACTGCGCAACAACAGCTGTTGTCCAAAGAGCCCCTCCAGTTGCTTGATCTGAAGGCTGACCGCAGGCTGGCTCAAGCCGCGGCGCTGGGCGGCGCGATTGAGGCTGCCTTCGTCCAGGGCAATGGTAAAGGTTTCCAGAAGTCCCAGCCTGTCCATGATCCGCTCTCACTGTTGTGGTTTTACCTATAAGCATTGCTGATAGGTGATATCGGCATTGTCTCCCTACATGTCGGGCGGAGACCAGCCTAACTCTGTATCGCAACCAAATACTGGTTCTGACATATTGGAGATTCTTATGACGATCAATCGTAGACACCTGTTGCAAGCCCTTGCAGCTGCACCTGTTGCCGCCGCAACCCTGCCTGCTGCGGCCAATGCCTCTGCCCAAGCCTCAGCGATAGCTTCTGCGCCTTCAGCGTTTCACCGGTTCAAGATTGGCGAGGCCACAGTGACTGCACTGCTGGACGGGCATCTGCCGCTGGGTACGCAGTTGATTCCAGACTTTGACGCCGACAAGGCCAGTTCAGCCCTGAAGGGGACCTTGTACCAGTTCAAAGACAGTTCCCTGCAGGTGCCGGTGAATGGCTATCTGGTTGAGCACGGCGGGACATACACGCTGGTTGATACCGGCGGCACACCGCAGATGAGCCCGGCGCTGGGCGGGTTGCACAGTGCTTTGGCGGCAGCGGGCGTAACCCCAGAGCAGATCAGCACCGTGGTGATGACCCATTTGCACCCCGATCATACCGGCGGCCTGTTGCTGCCCGATGGCAGCGCGGCATTTGCCAATGCCGAGCTGGTGGTCTCTGAGGTTGAATGGGGCTTTTGGCACGATGACGCGATCCTTGCGGGCGTGCCTAAGGGCAGTCAGGGCTTTTTCCACGCGGCCCGCATGTCGGTGGCCCCCTATAAGGATCGCCTGAAGCTGATCAAAGGCGAGGCTGAGGCCGCGCCGGGCCTCACGGCTGTACCCTTGCCGGGGCACACGCCGGGACATACCGGCTTTATGTTGGATGGGGGGAGCGAATCTCTGCTCATCTGGGGGGATCTGGTGCATATGACGGCGCTGCAGTTCACCTATCCCGACTGGACCATAACCTTTGATACTGACGCGCAACAGACAGCCACAACCCGGCGTCAGATGATGGATCGCGCCGTGGTCGACAACCTGCTGGTGACGGGCATGCATCTCGACTTTCCCGGCCTGGGGCAGGTGAAGCGGGCAGGCGAGGGCTATCGTTATCAGGCTGCCCCCTGGCAGTTTGGCCAATAAGGTAGCACTCGCGCTGAAAATCACCGCCCCATCGCGCGACATGATGCGCGCGGTGGATTCCCTTGTTTCTTTCTGCATCACCTTGCGATAAAGGCTGCGCAACCAGTTTGAAGGAGCCAAGAGATGACCAGTGGCAAGAACGGTTTGACCTATGCAGATGCAGGTGTGGACATTGACGCGGGCAATGCCCTGGTGGACCGCATTAAGCCGGCCGCCAAGCGGACCAACCGGTCCGGCGTGATGAGCGGATTGGGCGGATTTGGCGCCCTGTTTGATCTTAAGGACGCAGGCTATAGCGACCCTATTTTGGTGGGGGCCACCGATGGTGTCGGCACCAAGCTGCGTATCGCAATCGACACAGGCGTTGTTGACGGTGTGGGCATCGATCTGGTTGCCATGTGTGTCAACGATCTGGTCTGTCAGGGCGCCGAGCCTTTGTTCTTTCTCGACTACTTTGCCACCGGCAAGCTCGAGACCGAAACGGCCGCGCGGATCATCGAAGGGATTGCCGAGGGCTGCGTGCGCTCAGGCTGTGCGCTGATCGGCGGCGAGACCGCCGAGATGCCCGGTATGTATCCCAAAGGCGATTTTGACCTTGCGGGTTTTGCCGTGGGGGCAATGGAGCGCGGCACAGCGCTGCCCGAAGGTGTGGTTGAAGGCGATGTGCTTTTGGGGCTGGCCTCTGACGGGGTGCATTCCAACGGCTACTCCCTGGTGCGCAAGCTTGTTGAGCTGTCTGGCCTTGGCTGGGACGCTGACTGTCCCTTTGGCGAGGGCGCGCTGGGCGAGGCTCTGCTGACCCCGACACGGCTTTATGTAAAGCAAAGCCTCGCGGCGGTGCGGGCCGGTGGTGTGCATGCGCTGGCGCATATCACCGGCGGCGGTCTGACTGAAAACCTGCCACGGGTTCTGCCCGATGATCTGGGCGCGGATATCAATCTGGATGCCTGGGAGCTGCCCGCTGTGTTCAAATGGATGTCCGAGGTCGGCGGCATTGCCGAGGCAGAGATGCTCAAGACCTTTAACTGCGGCATTGGCATGATCCTGTCGGTCTCGGCGGATCGCGCCGATGAGCTGGTGGCGATTTTGCAGGATGAAGGCGAGACCGTCAGCCGCCTGGGTACTGTCACGGCAGGTGTCGGCATGCGCTATGCGGGCAAATTGCTGTGAGCGAAAAGAAGAAGGTCGCCATTCTGGTTTCGGGAGGCGGCTCCAATATGGTGGCGCTGATCGAAAGCATGACAGGCGACCATCCGGCCCGCCCCTGTCTGGTGCTGTCAAATGACGCCGAGGCAGGCGGGCTGAAAAAGGCAGCAGCAGCGGGGATTGCCACAGCAGCAGTAGACCATCGCCCCTTTAAGGGCGACCGGTCCGCCTTTGAGGCCGAGCTGGTGAAACCCATTCTGGAAGCAGGCGCCGATATTGTCTGTCTGGCCGGGTTCATGCGGGTCCTGACCGAAGGGTTTGTGGCCCCGTTTCAGGGGCGCATGCTGAACATTCATCCCTCCTTGCTGCCGAAATACAAGGGGCTGCACACCCATGCGCGCGCATTGGAAGCGGGCGACAGCGAGCATGGCTGCACCGTGCATGAGGTGACGCCAGCGCTGGATGATGGCCCCATTTTGGGACAGGCGCGCATTGCCGTTCTGCCAGGAGATACCCCTGAGACGCTGGCCGCGCGGGTTCTGGTGCAAGAGCACAGGTTGTACCCGGAGGTGCTGCGCCGTTTTGCCTCTGGGGACCGCCGCCAGGTGGTGTTACAAGGCTGATCTGGAGATTTGCATTGCGGCCAGCAAAGGCGTATCACCATGCGCAGCCAACCACTGTAGAATACCAGAAAAGTCGTGATATATGAAAACTCTGACCACCACCGACGAGCTGCAGGCCTTTTGTGAAGAGGCGGCAAAACACCCCTACGTGACGGTCGACACCGAGTTTTTGCGCGAACGCACCTATTATTCCAAACTCTGCCTCATTCAGCTGGCATTTGCCGGCGATGGCGAGACGGATGCCGTGCTGGTGGATCCGCTGTCTGATGGTCTGTCGCTTGAGCCGCTGTATACCCTGTTTCGCGACGAGGCCGTGGTATAGGTCTTTCATGCCGCGCGTCAGGATCTCGAGATTTTCTGGGTCGACGCGCATGTCTTTCCCAAGCCCCTGTTTGACACACAAGTTGCCGCCATGGTCTGCGGCTTTGGTGATCAGGTCGGCTATGAGACTCTGGTGCGCAAAATCGTCAAAGAGGGTGTCGACAAAAGCTCTCGCTTTACCGACTGGTCCCGCCGCCCGCTGAGCCAGGCCCAGCAGGCCTATGCGCTGGCGGATGTGACGCATTTGCGGAATGTCTATGAGTTTTTGGCCGCCGATCTGGAACGCAGCGGCCGCTCGCACTGGGTTGCCGAAGAACTTCAGGTGCTCACCCACCCGTCCACCTATGATATTCAGCCAAAAGATGCGTGGCAGAGGGTGAAATCCCGCACCTCCTCCGGGAAATTCCTGGCTGTGGTGCGTGAGCTGGCAGCCTTTCGTGAGGACTATGCCCAGACCAACAATGTGCCGCGCAACCGGGTGTTCAAGGATGATGCGCTGGTCGAGCTGGCCTCGACCAAGCCGCGCACCGGTGCGGATCTTGGTGGCTCTCGCTTGCTGCTGCGCGAGGCCCGTAAGGGCGCCATTGCCGATGGTATTTTGCAGGCTGTTACCAATGGGATAAACTGCCCCGCTGACAAACACCCAAAGGTCGATCGCAGCCGCCACAAGATGCAGGTTAACCCGGCGCTTGCCGATCTGTTGCGGGTGCTGCTGAAGGCCAAAACCGAATCTGCGGGGGTTGCTGCCAAACTGATTGCCCCAAGCGCGGATCTGGATGCCATTGCCGCCGGGGAACGCGATGTTGCCGCTCTGACCGGCTGGCGCCATGAGGTTTTTGGCGAGGACGCGCTGCGCCTGTGCAATGGCGAGATCGCCCTTGCGGCCAAGGGACAATCGGTAAAGGTCGTTACGCTCTAGCACCCTGTCACGCTAAGGCACCCTGTCACGCTGTACTTACTCTGCTGCACATCCAGGCGCGATGCTTTCAGCCTTGTTGCTCTGCTTGGTGCAAAGAGGCGCTGGGCGACAGACACAAAAGAAAACGTGGGCTCAAAACAAAACGCCCGGCGGCTGCGTGCCCCGGGCGTTTTGTTGTTTTCGGTGTTGATTTTAGCTGAAACTGAGAACGCCTGGCCTAGCGACGGCGGGTTTCACGGGCGTTCTCAGCGCCGCTCACCCGGATCAGTCGAATGCCCTGCATGTCTTGGTCGCTCACGGTGACGGCCGCCTGCACTGTGCGGCTGTGCGGTGTGCCTGTCGCGGTGGCGGCTTCCGGGTAGAGCACCATAAAGGTATATTCGAGCGTGCCGGCCTCCGCGTCGGGCAGGCGGCGCAGATCTATTTTGTAGGCACCCTGACGTTCGGCAATGGCGGTCACATGAATAATGGCGCCGGTTTGGGTTGGCTCAACACGCAACTGACTGATCTGTGCCACCGGAACGCTGAGGTCTTCTTTCTCAGCGCGGGCAAAGATGCTTTTGGCTCTGCGCTGTGGGATCAGCGTATTTACATTGGGGTCAGCCGAGCCCGGGACCGGTGCCGTTTTCGAATTTCCGAACCAGTTGCCCGGGTTCCCGCGTGAGTCCCGCCAGCCGCCACAGCCCGCAAGTACAAGCGTGCCCGCCAAGATGAGTGCCAAGGATTTGCGCATGTCGTCCCGCCCGTCTTTTAAGTCTGTTTGATTGTGGTTACCCGATTGCGCGGCGCTTGAAAAGCTGTTGAAAAACATGGGCAGGCGGCATAGGTGCAGCACTGTTGATTTACGACACAGCTGAGAGGGACTCCGGTCATGGCCAGCGCCGCATTTGAAGAGATCGTTGAAGACTTCGAATTCCTGGAGGACTGGGAAGACCGCTACCGCCATGTGATCGAGCAGGGCAAGGCGCTGGAGCCACTGCCAGAGGCTCTCAAGGTGCCTGCAACCAAGGTCGATGGCTGTGCCAGTCAGGTCTGGATGCATCCGGTGATCGAGGAGGGGCGCTTTCACTTTGATGGCGCAAGCGACGCACTTATCGTGCGCGGCCTCATCGCGGTGCTGCGCTGCCTGTACAAGCTCGGCCTCACCCTGGACGAGGTCCTGGCGGTGGATGCCCGGGCCGAGCTTGAACGTCTGGGGCTGAACGAACATCTGTCGGCCCAGCGGTCCAATGGGGTGCGGGCGATGATTGAACGTATCCGCGAGACTGCAGCGGCGCAGATCTAAAGCCGCAGGCGAGAGAGGCCAAAGAGGTCAATGAGGCCTGAGAGGCCGCAAAACACCAGTGCCGCAGGTCTGGGACAGGGGGCCTAGAGCGTTTCGCCCTGCAGGGCAGGCGGCGTTTTTGCCCAGGATTTTATCGTGGTTTGCAACTCGCCATAGCCGGTGTGACGGTGCTCCAACGCAAGGCCCATGCGGCTGGCGCAGTCGCGCGCCTTTTCCACAAGGTCAGGGTCGCTAAGCTGCGATTGATAGATCAGCTTGGTATAATTGCCAAAAATCATCTCGCGCAGCTCAGGAGCCCGGTCCAGCCCCATGGGGCGCCAGATGAAGGCATCAAACTGTTTCACCAAAAAATCAGTGAGATAAAAGGCTGTGATTTCGCCCGCGTCGCTCTGAGCCGCAAAAGTATCGTTGCCTTCAAAGAAGGAATAGCAATGCGGCCCGGCCACCATCTCGACCCCTAGCTGGGCACATTTCTGCGCCAGGGTGCCGCCGGTGCCACAATCGGCATAGACGACGCAGATCTGATCATAGCGGGAGCGATGCTGCAGCACGGCGTCTTCAACGGCAAGGGTGATCTGATCCGGGTAGAGATGCAGTTTTGCCGGCAAACAGGTCAGATCAATGTGATCCAGCCGGTTGATTTCCTTGATGGCAAGGATCTCACGCGCAAGTGCGCCGCAGGCAATCAACAGGATGCGGCCGGGCTGTTTCTCAGGCGCGGCTAAACCCTGTTCGCCAACAGGGGCTGCGTCGGGTTTTCGCTCACTGGTTTGGTTGCTGGGGGGACGAAATGCAGCCCGCTCGGTCAAGCGCGCTGCACGTCCTTTGCGTGCCAAATCAGGCGCTCATCCGGTTGTGCTTGCGCGCAACAAAGTCCTTGGCCATCTCAACGGCAACGGCTGCGTCACGGCAGTAGCCGTCAGCGCCGATGGCCTTGCCAAATTCTTCGTTCAGCGGCGCGCCGCCAACCAGAACAACATAGTCGTCGCGCTTGCCCTGTTCGATCATCGTGTCGATGACGACCTTCATGTAGGGCATGGTGGTGGTCAGCAGGGCAGACATGCCCAGGATATCCGGCTGATGTTCTTCCAGCGCTTCCAGATAGTTCTCAACCGGGTTGTTGATGCCCAGATCCACGACCTCAAAGCCGGCGCCTTCCATCATCATGGAAACCAGGTTTTTGCCGATGTCGTGAATGTCGCCTTTGACGTTGCCAATCACCATAGATCCCATACGCGGCGCGCCGGTCGCGGCCAGCAGGGGTTTCAGAATGGCCATGCCACCCTTCATCGCATTGGCAGCCAGCAGCACTTCGGGGACAAACAGGATGCCGTCACGGAAATCGGCGCCAACGATGGTCATGCCGCCGACCAGCGCTTCGGTCAAAACCTTGTAGGGCTCCCAGTCGCGAGACAAAAGGATCTGCACCCCTTCTTCGATCTCTTCCTTCATTCCGTCATACAGGTCATCAAACATCTGTTGGACAAGTTCTTCGTCGTCCAGTTCCGCCAGGATGATATCTTCTTCTTCTGACATGCGCCTATTCCTTGAGTGGGCGGGGATTCCCCGGCGTGGCCTCGTTCTGCCGACTATTGGGCCATATTGTCGCTGCGAGACTGCAATAATTGCGACATTGCCTTTGTCCAGACCGACCTATAGGGCGAAAAATAGCAGATTGATAATGAAGAATTCGCAAGGAAATCTTCGATTTTTCGGGTTTGTTCTTCATATGTTCCAAAATCACTGTCACAGTGGGTTTATGGAACAGATGATTCACCCGCCGACCCTGCGTCGCAAAGCCCGCGCTAGCCTCAGCAATGCGCCAGGTCGCTTTGATCTGGGCCGTGATGCCATCGACGATGGCTGGGAACAGGATCTCCCGGCTGCGGTGATTCCCACCGAGGTGCGGCTGGAACAGGCGTGCAGCGCGATCTCTTATAACCGCTCGCCGGATTTGCCCTTTGACCGTTCTCTCAACGCCTACCGGGGCTGCGAGCACGGCTGCATCTATTGTTTTGCCCGGCCCAGCCACGCCTATCTCGGTCTGTCTCCGGGGCTGGATTTCGAAACCCGCCTGATTGCGCGCCCCAATGTGGCTGAGGTGCTGCGTCAGGAGCTGTCCAGGCCGCGCTACAGGGTGGCTACTCTGGCCATGGGCACCAATACCGATCCTTATCAGCCCTGCGACCGCGATCATGGCCTCACCCGCGCCTGCCTTGAGGTCTTGCGCGATTTCAATCATCCGGTGGCTATTGTGACCAAGGGCACGCTGATCGAGCGCGATCTGGACGTCCTGTCTGATATGGCCAGTCGGGGACTGGTGCGGGTGGGCATCTCGGTCACCACACTGGATCCGGCTCTGTCACGCCGGATGGAGCCACGGGCCCCAGCCCCGGCCCGCAGGCTGGCGGTGATCAACCGGTTGTCTTCGGCTGGCGTGCCTGTGCGCCTTATGACCTCGCCGGTGATTCCGGGGCTGACCGATCATGAGCTGGAGGCGCTTTTGGCAGCCGGGGCTGCTGCGGGGGCGGATGCGGCCAGCTGGATCATGCTGCGCTTGCCGCGCGAGGTTTCAGAGCTGTGGCAGGACTGGCTGGCAGAGCATGAGCCGGGGCGGGCGGCAAAGGTGATGGCGCGGCTGCGCGAAATGCACGGAGGGCGCGACTATGATCCACGTTGGGGGCAGCGCATGCGGGGCGAGGGGGAATATGACGGCATGATTGGACGCCGCTTTGAGGCAGCCTGCAGGCGTCTGGGGCTGAAGACGGGGACGTCTGAGCTGCGCTGCGATCTGTTTCAGCGGCCACCCCAGCGGGGCGACCAGCTGGGGCTGTTTGATTAAGATGCAGAGATCAGCACACTATTGGCCGAGTGTTGCGCAGTCGTTGCCGCGCATGTGACTGCATGCGCGGCGGCCTGCCATCAGGGTCGCGGGCAGGGCCGGTCTGGATCAGCCTGAGCCGACCTGGTTCAGCCTGGATCAGCCGCGACGGCGGCCACGACGGGTGCGGTGTTCGCTGGCATCTTTTGCATCCGCACCGGTTCCATCACCCGCTGAGGTGAAGGGGCCGAGGATCTCGACAATTTTCTCCAGGCTGGGGCGGTCGCCGCGCGCACGGGTATCCAGTGCTTCGCGCATGTGGCGCAGGTGCTCTGGCATGGGGCCGCAGCAGCCGCCAATGATCTTGGCACCGGCATGGCACGCCATCACCGCATATTCGCCCATCAGCGCTGGCGTGCCATCATAGTGGATATGGCCATCGACGTATTTTGGAATACCAGCATTGCCCTTAGAGATGACCGGGCGTTCTGTGCCCTGGCGGCGAACCCCAGCACGGTGCGCAAAATGTCTGACGAGCCGGTGCCACAATTGGCCCCAAAGGCCAGCGGCGGATTGGGCAGGTCTTCGACCAGTTTGGCCAGATCTGCAGATGTAATGCCCCTCATGGTGCGCCCGGCGGTGTCAAAGCTCATGGTGCCGCACCAGGGCATATCCGCCAGTGCAAAGGCCTCGGCTGCCGCGCGGAACTCTTCTGCCGCCGAAATGGTCTCAACCCAGAGCACATCTGCGCCACCCTCTTTCAGAGCCTCGGCCTGTTCGTGGAACATCTCGACCGCGAGGGCATGGCTCAGCTCGCCAACGGGCAGCATGATTTCACCGGTTGGCCCGACCGAGCCAGCAACGGCAATCTTGCGGCTGGATTTGTCTGCCACCTCGCGGCCCAACTCGGCTGCGGCGCGGTTGAGTTCACGCACCCGTCCCTGGGCGTCATGCAGTTTGAGCCGGGCGGCGGTGCCACCAAAGCTGTTGGTCAGAAACAGATCGCTCCCGGCATCAACCGAGCCCTGATAGAGCGCCATGATCTTTTTGGGCTCATCCGTGTTCCAGAGTTCGGGCGCATCACCGGACTGCAGCCCCATATTAAAGAGGTTGGTGCCTGTGGCGCCATCGGCCAGCAAGACGTCATTTTGCGCAAGAAACTCGGCAAAGAAAGTGTTCATTGAATGTGTCCTGTCAGAAAGAAGAGGCGAGTGATGCGCCGGGGATTGGCCGTAAGACGGGCTGTGAGACTGGCTGTACGACTGGCCGGATAGCTGGCCAAAAGGCGAAGGTGACGTTGCCACGTGCTGTGTCATGAGCGGGGCGTGAGGGCAAATGCAAAATCCTCAAGTTGATTATGAGCTACGTGCGCAACAGCTATGAGGCGCGCGCGCCGGGAGTTTGCAGCGCATCCTCCCAGCCTGCGTCCTCATGATCGGCCTCAGCAGTTGAGGTGGCAAAGCTGCCCGCAGCGACGACGCTTTGGTTCAGAGCCGTTGAGGCAGGCAGAACTTTTCCGGGACGGTTGATCAGGCGGGCCATTTCAAGCCCGGCAATGACCATTTCACTCCAGCTGGGGCAGGCCATGTAGCGCGGCTCCCAGGTTGGTGCAAAGCAGGCTTTGAACCGGCGCAGCCCCGAATCCATCCGGGCTGCATAGCGATGATCGGGGACCGCAGCCAGGACAGGCGGGCAATACCCTCTTCGGCGCTGGCGCTGATGGCGGCGCGCAGCAACACATGTCCCGTGCCGTCCGGCGCATTCGGACAGATGCGGATAAGGTCCAGGCACCATTCCGCCTTTGAGACATGCAGGCTGATAAACCCGATGATGCGGTCGTTCTGCCAGGCAAGAAACACGCGTTGCGTGGCAAGATAGTTGGCTTCAAACCGGCCCATTGTGGTGCCACGGGCGCCGCCGTGCTGCTCTTGCCAGAGCTTGTCCAGCGCTTCCATCTGCGCCAGCGGCAGATTGGTGGGTGCCGGCAGCACTGTCAGTCCTGACTTTTCTGCGTGTCGCAGCTTGCGTCGCAACTGGCGATGGTGTGAGCCGGCCTCGTTGAACGCGGCGGGGGAGAGGACGGCCTCGGCGGCAATACGCAGAACAGCCCAGCCAGCCTGACGCGCCGCTAGGGCGTTGCGTGCGGAGCACTTGTAAATACAAGGGGTTGCATTGCGTTGCTGGGCATAGCGTTTCAAGGGCGCAAGGGTTTCGCGGAGCTCTCCCACCAGGGGGTCAAGCAGCGCCACCGAGATCTGCGGGCTGTCGAGCAGGGCCAATTGGTTGAAGCCAAAAGACTGTACGTGACCGCCGTTTTGACGAATAACACCGGTTTCGGCACAGGGACGCTGGTGTTGCAGGGCGCAAGCTGATGCGCGCCGGGCGCCAAGAAGGTCCGGATCAATCACCGGTGCCCGCATGGTTTTCAGGCGCTGCGGCATAAGCATCATGGCGCAGGAGAGCGCCGCCGGCAGGGCATAGTACACCAGCCGGAAGGCCAGCAGCGCGGCCAGCAAGCCGGTGCTGTCCTGCGCCGGCAGGAGGGTGAAGACCATCAACTCCAACGGGCCTGTGCCCCCCGGCGCCGAGGACAGAATCGCGGCTGCCAAAGCGATAAGATAGACCACAACAAGAGTGCTCCAGGGGATATCCAGCATGCCGGGCAGCAACACCCACAGGGCGGAGCCCGCCGCGAGAACATCGATCAGCGCCCAGACAGACAGGGCCACCATAGCCGTCAGCGAGGGCCAGCGCAGGTTCAGCCGTCCCAGTGACAGCGTAGGCGCCAGAAAGCTGAGGACGGTCGCGCCAAGCGCAGTTGCCACGAGGATCCCACCGACTGGGGTGAACCAGGGCGACAATGGAACCATCAGCATTGCCACGCCGCAAATCACGGCCAAAGCCGCCATAAAGGTGAGGCCCACCAGACCAGTCAGCTGCGCGGCCTGCATGGCCGTCAGCCCCGGAACCAAACGCCAGCGGGCATAGGCACCGGGGAACAGGCCAAAGCCAACCAGCTGGGAAAACGCGATCGCAGCCATTCCTGCCCTGCGGGCTTGCGGGCCATCCAGGCCAGTTTGCAGGTGGCGGTGGGCGACGGAATCATAGCGCCCCAGAGCCCAGAAACTGACCGCTGTTGCGACACAGGCGGCAAGCCATTGCCACAGTTTAAGCCCGCCCAGCAGGGCCCAGATTTCAGAGGCCGAGGGCAGCTCTATGCGCGTCGACAGCGCCCAGAGGCACAGGGCGGCCATTGCAAAGGGGGCGGACAGGCGGGCGAGCTGGAGAATGTGTCCTGCGGTTGGGTGTTTGGGGCTCTGCATCCTGATCCTTTTGCTGGCCCGATAGGGGCAGAAAAGTCAGCATACCAACCGCAGGTTTTCGCGGCGCTAATTGCAGCGCAGTGTAGGAGCGAATTCCTGGCCCCAGTATTGACCTAAGTATTGCCCTAAGTATTGGCCCCAGTGTTGGTCCCGGTATTGCCCCCGGGGGATGTCCGGCATCAAGTCTCTGCCAGAATCTCTTTCTGGGCCTGGCGCAAAAACAAGGCCATCTTTTCGCGGATAACCTCGTCCGTGGCTTTCCCTTTCAGATCAGCGGAAACCTTGCGCACAACATCTTCGTGTCCAGGTTCCTGCAGGTCCGCGGAAACCACGGTGGCAGCGTAGCTTTTTGCCGCATCACCGCTCAGATCCAAAAGCTCAGCCGCCCAAAGCCCCAGGATCTTGTTGCACCGGGCCTGCGCCCGAAAACGCAATTCTTCATCATGGGCAAATTTGGCCTCAAAAGCCTGCTCGCGGTCGCTAAATGTCGTCATGTCATTCCTTCCCTTTAAACAGATGCGTGATTGTTAATATGGGGTTGCAGCTGGTGTGGAACAAGGGTGGTGCAAGGCATGCCGCAGCCTTTTTATGCCGGGTTTTGTGCCAGAAGAGCGGCCTGGCGCCGGGCCTGCTATGGCATAAAAGGGCGAGGCTGCGCTCATAGTGCGGGTCGGTTTTGTCATCTGCAGGGTGGTCAAACCGACTGAAACGGTCACATAACGCCCTTTGTGTTGCCTTGCGGGGCTCTGCTGTGCTTGCAGCACTGCACCCCTTGCACTATGAGAGCGACAAGAAACCGGGTCGGGATTCCGGCCTTTACCTCGAAAGGCTCCTCATGGCACGTCGCAAAAAGATTTACGAAGGCAAAGCCAAAACATTGTATGAAGGTCCCGAGCCGGGCACCATTGTGCAGTATTTCAAGGATGATGCCACCGCTTTCAACGCAGAAAAGCGCGAAGTGATCGAAGCCAAAGGCGTTCTGAACAACCTGCTCAGTGAGTATTTCATGCAGGGTCTGGGCCAGATCGGGGTTCCAACACATTTCCTGAAGCGGCTGAACATGCGCGAGCAGCTGGTTCGGTCCTGTGAAATCATTCCGCTGGAAGTGATCGTGCGCAACTATGCTGCTGGTTCCATGTCCAAGCGGCTTGGCATTGACGAGGGCACCCAGCTGCCACGCCGCATCGTGGAATACTGCTACAAAGACGACTCACTTGGCGACCCTCTGGTGACGGAAGAGCATATTGCCGCCTTTGGCTGGGCCAGTCAGCAGGATATGGACGATATCCTCAGCCTGGCGCTGCGGGTGAATGACTTTATGTCTGGCGTGATGCTGGCCGTTGGCATTCGTCTGGTTGATTTCAAAATCGAGATCGGCCGCGTTTATGACGGCGATTTCCAGCGCCTGGTTGTGGCCGATGAGATCAGCCCCGACAGCTGCCGCCTGTGGGACATTGAAAGCGGGCAAAAGCTCGACAAGGATGTGTTCCGTCGTGATCTTGGCAGCCTGACGGATGCCTATAGCGAAGTGGCACGGCGCCTGGGCGTGATGCCAAACAATCCACCAGCACCCAGCAAGCCAACATTGGTGAACTGATCTGCTGTAACACTCTGGCCTGCTCCTTTTTGGTGTGACGGGGGCAGGCACTACCAAATTTTCTGCAAAGGGCGCGGCCGCAGGTCTGGCCCCATCGAACCTGAGGAAAGACACGATGAAGGCACGGGTGCATGTAATGCTGAAGAACGGGGTTCTGGATCCGCAGGGCGAGGCAGTGCGTCATGCATTGGGCGCCATGGGGTTCGACAAGGTCGAAGGTGTGCGTCAGGGCAAGGTGATCGATCTTGATCTGGCCGCAGGCGCCACTGAGGCTGACGTGACCGAGATGTGCGAAAAGCTGCTCGCCAATACTGTGATTGAATCCTACAGCATCGAGATTCAGTGATGAAAGCAGCCGTCGTCGTATTTCCCGGATCCAACTGTGATCGCGATCTGGCCGTGGCTTTTGAACGGGCCGGTTTTGATGTCTCCATGGTCTGGCACAAGGACAGCGTGCTGCCAGAAGGTATTGATATCGTAGGGGTTCCCGGTGGCTTCTCCTATGGTGACTATCTGCGCTGCGGCGCCATTGCGGCGCAGTCGCCGATCTGTCAGGCCGTGGTGGAACATGCCAAGCGCGGCGGCTACGCCATGGGGGTCTGCAATGGGTTTCAGATCCTGACCGAAACCGGCGTTCTGCCAGGGGCCTTGCTGCGCAAGGCGGGGCTGAAATACATCTGCCGCACCGTTGATCTTGAGGTGGCGACTGCCGACAGCGTCTTTACTCAGGGCTACGCCAAAGGCGATGTCATTGGCATTCCTATTGCGCATCACGACGGCAACTATTTTGCCGATGCCGAAACCATCGCCGCCCTGAAAGATCAGGACCGCTTTGCCTTTACCTACAGGCAAAACCCTAATGGCTCTGTCGATGACATTGCCGGGATCCTGTCGGAAAACCGCCGGGTTCTGGGCATGATGCCGCACCCGGAGAGGGCGGCGGATGAAGGTCATGGTGGCACCGATGGAACGGCAGTCTTTCGCGCATTGGCCGGGATTGTCGCGGCAGCGTGACTTGAGCTCTTGCGGTGGCAGCTCTAGGATTTTCCTATGATTGCGCCGCAGGACTCCAAACACCTATTTGCCAAACCGGAGCGGTCAGGGACTATTCCCTGGCAGGCACGGCTTGCCTTGGTGCTGTTTATGGCTGTGGCCACGGCAACGGTCTGGGTGACCAATCAGCAGCTGACCCATCGCTTTACTGACAGCACCCGCAATCGCGGTGAGCTGCGGCTGGCATTATATTCTGGCAATCTGGTGAGCGAGTTGCGCCGCCATGCCATCGTGCCGCAGCTGCTGGCGCGGGATCAGGCCCTGATTGCGGCGCTGCAAAGCCAGGATTTCTCTCTGTCCACCCAGCGGCTGATCTCGTTTATCGACGAAATCGGGGCCGCGTCTATCATGCTGATGGCCAGCGATGGGCGCACGGTTGCGGCGACAAATCGCAACCGGTTGGGGGAAATCCACCGCAATGCAGCCTATTTTGTCGATGCGGCCCGGGCAAAATCCACAGTGTTTTCGGTGATCAAGCGTGAGGTGGGCGGCTATCGCTTTACCTATTCGCGCCGCGTCATCGACACCTCTGGCCTGCTGGGGGTGATCGTCATTGAGGTGGACCTGCGCAAGTTTGAGCGCGCCTGGGCCGGTGTTTCGGATGCGGTGCTGGTGACCGACAGCACCGGCAATATCGTGCTTGCGACCGAGGCGCGCTGGCGCGGCCTGAAAGAGAGCGATGCGGTCAAGCTGCAGACCCCCGAGGGGGCGATCCAGCGGGCGTTTCGCGCCACGGCAGACTGGAGCACGCTGCCCCCCGATGCCTATCTGCAGGGCGAGGCGGTCATGCGGCTGGAAAACCGGGTGCCGTTTCAGGGCTGGCGGATGACCTCGTTTACCACCTATGCCTCGATCCGCGAGAAGGTGAACGCGGTTCTGGCACTTGAAATCATGGGATTCGCCCTCCTGCTGGCGCGGGCCTTTTATGCGCTTAGCCGCAAGACGGCGCTGCGGATGGCGCTGTTTCAGCGCGAGTCGGCGGAGCTTCGCGTATTGAACGCCCGCCTGCAGCGGGAAATCGCCGAGCGCGAGCGCATGCAAAAGACCCTGGCTGTGGCCGAACAAAGCCTGGCGCAGAGCTCTAAACTGGCAGCCCTGGGCGAGATGTCGGCCGCTGTCAGCCATGAGCTGAACCAGCCTCTGGCAGCGATGAAAACCTACCTCGCCGGGGCGCGGCTTTTGCTCAATCGCAACCGGCCCGACGAGGCGCTGGCCTCCTTTGGCCGCATTGATGATCTGATAGAGCGCATGGGGGCGATCACCCGGCAGCTCAAATCTTATGCCCGCAAGGGCGGCGACAGTTTCAGCCCTGTAAACCTTGGCGATGCGCTGGCGTCCAGCCTGTCGATGATGGAGCCGCAACTGCGTCAGCGCCACGTCAAAATCACCCGGATCCTGCCTGATGACCCGGTTTTTGTCATGGCAGACCGGATGCGTCTGAAGCAGGGTATGGTCAACCTCTTGCGCAATGCACTGGATGCCACCAAATCAGTAGAGGATCCCGAGGTTGAGATCCTGTTGGCCGCCGGTGAGACCGCAACACTGACGGTGCGCGACAATGGCGTCGGGATTGAGGATTTTGGCAGCCTCTTTGACCCCTTCTATACCACCAAACAGGCGGGGGATGGGGTCGGACTGGGGCTTGCCATCTCCTCTGGGATCGTCAACGACCTAGGCGGCAGGCTCTCGGCCCGTAATGGGCAAAACGGCGGAGCCGTGTTTGCAATGCAATTGCCGATCCTGGTGGACGGTGTTGAGGCCGCGCAGTAGCGGTACGGATATGTAGAAGGGGGGCCAAATGGCACAGGCCATGAAAATCGCAATTGTTGATGATGAGCAGGACATGCGCCAGTCGATCAGCCAGTGGTTGGCGCTGTCGGGCTATGACACCGAAACCTTTGCCAGCGCCGAAGATGCGCTCAAGGAGCTGGGGCCGGACTATCCGGGCATCGTCATCTCCGACATCAAGATGCCCGGCATGGACGGCATGCAGTTCCTCAAAAAGCTGATGGGCGGCGACAGTGGCCTGCCGGTGATCATGATCACCGGCCACGGGGATGTACCCATGGCGGTTGGGCGATGCGGGGTGGGGGGTTTGATTTTCTGGAAAAGCCGTTCAACCCGGACCGTATGTCAGAACTTGCAAAGCGCGCCACCGGCGCCCGCCGTCTGACACTGGACAACCGCGCACTGCGCCGCGAGCTGTCGGATGGCAGCCAGATCATGAAAAAGCTCATTGGCATGAGCCCGGTGATGGAGCGTCTGCGGGAAGATATCCTCGATCTGGGCCAGGCCGATGGCCATGTGCTGATAGACGGTGAGACCGGCACCGGCAAGACCCTTGTGGCGCATGCGCTGCACGCGGTGGGCAGCCGGGCTGGCAAGAAATTTGTGCTGATCTCCTGTGCGGCACTGGAAGAAGAGGCGCTGTCCAAGCGCTTGTTTGGCCCGATGCAGCCCGAAGACAGCCTGTTGCCCGCGCTGGAAGAGGCCCGTGGTGGCACTCTGATTCTTGAGGGGATCGAGGCGCTGAGCGAGCCCTTGCAGGCGAAGCTTTTGAGCGCCATCAATGAGCAGGGCATGCCGGGGGAGACGCGGATCATTGCGATCTCTAATCTGCAGGAAGCAGGCAAGACCTGCGAGGACGCGCTGCGGCCTGATCTGTTTTACCGTCTGGCGGCGCTGCGGATCATCGTGCCGCCGTTGCGCCAGCGCGGCGAAGACATCCTGACGCTTTTTACCCGGCTTTGTGAACAATTTGCCGAAGAGTATGGCTGTGATGCGCCACAGGTCACAGCGCAGGAGGCAGCGCAGCTGTTGCAGGCGCCCTGGCCGGGCAATGTGCGTCAGCTGATCAACGTGGCCGAGCGCGCGGTGCTACAGGCCCGCCGTGGCTCTGGCACAATCGCGTCGCTCTTGATGTCGGATCACGAGGAAATGCAGCCGGTGATGACCACCGAAGGAAAGCCGCTGAAAGAATATGTCGAAGCGTTTGAGCGCATGTTGATCGACAATACCATGCGCCGCCACAAAGGATCGATTGCCAGCGTGATGGAAGAGCTGTGCCTGCCCCGGCGCACGCTGAACGAGAAGATGGCCAAATACGCACTGCAGCGTTCCGACTATCTCGGCTAAAGGCTCAAGGTTACCCACAGGAGAGGCCCTCCTGTGGGTAAGGGGCATTTGTTAGCCGAATCCAGGGATTTGGCCTGGGGATGGTTCGATTGACGCCGGGAAAGTGCCAAATCATCAACCATTCATTCATCATTTCGCGTTTTACCCATATTGTCGCCCGTTCGGCCAAGCCCAGATGACGAATGCCCATTGTCATTGCCTCTGCGCTGGTCTTATGGTGAGCGAGTGGAGTGACGTCAGACGACCGGCGCCCCATTCAAGATGAGTTTCGCTGTCTCGCGCTTTTTTCCGGCATGATCCGACACCGGCATGAACCGAAAAACATGAGACAGACCGATTGGCTCCGAAATTACATCGGAGCAGCTAAGCGCCTCTTTGTATAATCCTTTGTACAATCAAAGAGGAATAACAAGGCAGGCAACGGGCCCTCCCGACCTGTCGGAGAAGAAACGCGATGACGCGCGCGCGAGCGAAGAGCATGCAGGCACGAGGACCGGACGTAAGTTCCAGGGCCATCTCCTGTTGTGCGCCGTCCCAGATCGCCCTGACAAGACACCCCCCAATACATGCGCGACCCCCCGGACCGGGAGGGCTTGCGTCTGCGCAGGGCAGGTGCACTAAGGAAACATGGCAAAGAAGATGCTTATCGATGCCACCCACGCGGAAGAAAACCGCGTCGTGGTGGTCGACGGAAACAAGGTCGAGGAATTCGATTTTGAATCCGAGAATAAACGCCAGCTAGCTGGCAACATTTATCTGGCAAAAGTCACACGGGTCGAGCCTTCGTTGCAGGCGGCCTTTGTGGAATATGGCGGCAACCGGCACGGCTTTCTGGCGTTCTCGGAAATTCACCCCGATTATTACCAGATCCCTGTCGCGGACCGCGAAGCCCTGATGGAAGAAGAACGTGCCTATGCGGAAACGCTGCGGGCCCGTGATGATGAAGAAGAGGCAAAGCCCTCCCGGTCTCGTTCGCGTGGCCGAAAAGGCTCGCGCTCCAAGGCGTCCAAGATCACCTCGGGTGATGCGGTTGAGACCAAGGAAGTGGCGGCTGAGGCCGAGGCTGCAGCTGAGGGTGTCGCGGCTCCTGAGGTCGCTGAGACCCCTGCAGTGCAGGAAATCGCCGGTATGGAGACGATTGACCTTGTTGATGAGGTCGAAAGCGATGAGGCCAAGCTGGCGGAGGTTCCCGAAGGGGCGTCGCCAATGGAGCTTGTGGCTGAAACGCCCGTCGAAGAGCCTGACTCTTTGGAAGACGTTTCTGCCAAGGACGCAGCCGAGGCCGCATCGAGTGATGAGGCCGCATCCGGTGATGCCGGCGAAAACGCGACAACAGACAATGCGACTGCCGACAAAGAGGCTCCCGAAAGTGAGGCCGACAACAGCGATGACGGCGAAGAGTCTTCTGAGCGCGCTGATGCCAGCTCAAAAGATGACAGCATCGAATCTGTGGCTGACGAAGACGATATCGAAGACATTCGTCCGGCCCGTAAACCGCGTGCCCGTCGCTACAAAATCCAAGAAGTCATCAAGGTGCGCCAGGTTCTGCTGGTTCAGGTCGTCAAAGAAGAGCGTGGCATAAAGGCGCCGCTCTCACAACCTCTCTGTCGCTGGCCGGTCGCTACTGCGTTCTGATGCCAAACACGGCGCGCGGTGGTGGCATCAGCCGCAAGATCACCAATGCCGTGGACCGCAAAAAACTGAAAGACATCCAACCGAACTCGACGTGCCAACCGGCGCAGGCCTGATTGTGCGCACCGCCGGTGCGAAACGCACCAAGGCCGAGATCAAGCGCGACTACGAATACCTGCAGCGCCTGTGGGAACAGATCCGCGAGCTGACACTGAAAAGCGTCGCCCCCGCCAAGATCTATGAAGAAGGTGATCTGATCAAACGGTCTATCCGGGACCTCTATAACCGTGAGATCGACGAGGTGCTGGTCGAAGGCGAACGCGGCTATCGCATCGCCAAGGACTTCATGAAAATGAGCATGCCGTCCCACGCCAAGAACGTGAAGAATTATCAGGAAACCCTGCCGCTCTTTGCCCGCTTCCAGGTTGAAAGCTACCTGTCCGGCATGTTCAACCCGACCGTACAGCTGCGCTCGGGTGGCTATATCGTGATTGATTCCACCGAGGCCCTGGTGGCCGTTGATGTGAACTCTGGTCGTGCCACCAAACAGTCGTCGATCGAGGAGCCCGCGCTGAACACAAACCTGGAGGCCGCCGAAGAAGTTGCCCGCCAGCTGCGTCTGCGTGACCTCGCTGGTCTGATCGTGATCGATTTCATCGATATGGATGAGCGTAAAAACAACGCCGCCGTTGAAAACCGGATGAAAGACAAGCTGAAGACCGATCGTGCGCGCATTCAGGTGGGCCGTATCTCGGGCTTTGGTTTGATGGAAATGTCGCGTCAGCGCCTGCGTCCTGGCATGATCGAGGCCACCACCAAACCTTGTCCCCATTGCCACGGCACCGGTCTTATCCGGTCTGATGACTCGCTGGCCCTGTCGATCCTGCGCCAAATCGAGGAAGAAGGCACCCGCCGTCGCTCTCGTGAGGTTCTGGTGCGCTGCCCCATCGATATTGCCAATTATCTGATGAACCAAAAGCGCGAGCACATCGCCCAGATCGAGGCCCGCTATGGGTTGTCGGTTCGCATCGAAGGCGATGCGCATCTGGTGAGCCCTGACTTCACGCTTGAAAAGCTCAAGACGGCCACCCGCGTGGTTGCGGTTGCACCAACGCCTGTCGTGTCTGTCGATACATCGATCATGGCACAGGTTGATGCCGAAGAAGCCGAGACTGACGAGGAAGAACTCGCAGCAGAAGATGTGAGCGAAGCTCAAGAGGTTGAGAACGATGCAGAAACCAATGGCGAAGACAAGCCCAAGCGCAAGCGTCGGCGTCGGCGTCGGCGTAAGTCGAACAATGGTAGCGAAAACTCTGAAGAGGACGGGGATGATAAATCCCAGACCTCGGGTGCCGAGGCTGGGAGTGACAAATCTGCGACCACTGGCGAGACTAATGCTGAGGCCACAGGTGAAACCACTGGCGAGGCTGCGGAAGAGGGGGCATCTGAAGACAAGAAGCCGTCTCGAAGCCGCACCCGGACCCGCACTCGTGGCGGCCGCTCGCGCTCTAAGAAGAGCGACGTGACGGCTGTTGCCTCGGCCGCGGCAAGTTCTGATCAAACGCCTGTGACAGCTGAACCTGTGACAGCTGAGGCCGAAACAGTGTCGAGCGTTGATGCCTCTGAGGCCCCTGCTGAGGTGGCGGGCACAAGTGAGCCGCTGCAGAACAGACCTCACCCAACAACGAGGCTGTCGCTGAGACCGTCGCCTCTGAGGATGCGCCTGCACCAGCCCCTGCGCCTGCAGCAGAAAGCGCTGCAGAGACACCGGTTGAGGTTGCGGAACCAGCTGTGGCAGAAGCCGCCCCAGTTGATGCCGCTGCAGGCAATGCTGCGGAGGCCGAAGGGGCTCCAAAAGCTTCGGCTGTGGTCGACGAGACCCCGTCTGGCGATGACGTTCAGTCTGCTGATACCGCTGAGCCTGACGCCCCTCAGGTTACAGAAGCTGCGGTGGCAGAGGTGGAAGCCCCTGCGCCAGAGGCGGCGCCAGAACCCGTGCTGGCAGGTGCTGCAGCAGAGCCGGAGGCTCCACCAAAACCGAAACGCCGAGGCTGGTGGTCAAAAGGCTAAGAGATAAGAAGGCGGATCTTAGGGTCCGCCTTTTTCTTTGGGGCGGTCGTCGTGACCCGGGCCAGAACTCCGTGACCTTGGCCACAGGCTAATGGCCCAATCACAGGTGAATAGCTCAGGAGATTTAGAAACGTGAGCAAAGACAAGACCAGTCCTGCCGGTATGCTGAGCGAAATTTTGGCGCTGGAAGAAAGCGTCTGGCAGGCTTTGATATCTGGGGACATGGCAGCGGACAAAAAGGCCCTGCACCCGGATTTTTTGGGCGTCTACCCAAGCGGATTTGCTGCGCGTCAGGATCACCTGGACCAGCTGAAACAGGGGCCCTCAATTGCGTCGCATTTTTTGTCGCAGGCGCGCTTGCTGCAGCTTGGGCCAGACTATGTGTGCCTGTCATATCACGCCCGTTTCACCCGGGCAGGTGCCGGGGTTGAGGAGGCCATGTATGTCTCTTCAATCTGGCAACGTGCGGGGCAGAGCTGGGTCAATGTCTTTAGTCAGGACACGCCTGAAATGACGGGGTGAGAAAGATGGAAACAGCTCCAAAACTGGTGAGTTATTTGGGGGCGATTCTGCAGTGGAGACATCAAAGGGTTGCGCCTGGGCTGGCATGTGGTGACAGGCATCTCGCCCGCTGAGCAATGTCACAGGAAGGCAGCTTGCCTCGGCTAGCCGCCCTTGCGTATCCGGTAGATTTGGTGGTCATCCTGTGCGATCTGACCCAGAAACTCATGTCCCGCTTCAGCGCAGAAATGCGGCACATCAATCACAGCGGCGGGATCATCGGCTAGCATTTGTAAAACAGCCCCCGGCGCAAGCGACTTTAGCCGTTTGCGCGCCTTGAGAACGGGCAGGGGACAGAGCAGTCCGATGGCATCTAGTGAAGCATCCGGGTGGTCAGCAAAGGCAGGGTCGTGATCAGTCATGGGATCTCAAATAAGGCCCTCGTCACGCGCTGTCCACAAGGTTGTGACCTTGGGCCCCCGTGACCTTTGCCATCGAGTGGTCTAAGGGAAGATATGTTTGGAATCGAGATCATAGACGCAGGGCTGCTCCCTGCGATGTTCGTGGCGCTCCTGGGCGGGCTTGTCAGCTTTTTGTCCCCCTGCGTGTTGCCGATTGTGCCGCCCTATCTTGCCTATATGAGCGGTGTCTCTATTGGCGAGATGCAGGGGACGGCCTCGGCACGCCGTAAGGTGATCCTGTCGGCCCTGTTTTTTGTCATGGGGCTGTCGACTGTGTTCTTGCTGCTGGGATTCACCGCCTCGGTTTTTGGCGCCTTCGTGTTGCAAAACCAAGAGCTGTTTGCGCAGGCCTCTGGTGTGGTCGTGATCATCTTTGGTCTGCATTTTTTGTCGGTGTTTCGCATTCCTATTCTGGACCGTGAGGCCCGCATGGATACAGGGCAGGCCGGAGGCTCTGTGCTTGGCGCCTATGTTCTGGGGCTGGCCTTTGCCTTTGGCTGGACGCCCTGCATCGGGCCGCAGCTGGGGGCGATCTTGTCGCTGGCCGCCTCCGAGGCCTCGGTGGCGCGTGGCACTGTATTGCTGGGGATCTATGCGCTGGGGCTCGGCGTGCCTTTCTTGTTGGCCGCAATCTTCCTCAACCGCTCTATGGTG
>NZ_MWVJ01000112.1 GCF_002087335.1 Pseudophaeobacter leonis | reverse complement strand
GCGGCTGTTGCGGGAGCGGCGGGCCGATGTCGGGTTGATCACGGATCCCCCCCATATAGGCGATTGGGAACGGGTGCCGATACAAGAAGCCCAGTACGTGACCTATGTTCTACCATCTTCACCACTTGCTGATCGGGACATGCTGCATTTAAGAGATCTGGTGGGGGAAACGATCATCCTGCCCGAAAGCGGATCCCTGACCGAGCGCATCGTGCGCGAGGCATTGGTCGAACACGGAACCCATTTCCGGCGCACTATCAAAATGACAACCTTTCCGCTGATGTGCGAAGCCGTGCTGCAAGGGGCCGGGATCGCCATCTTTCTCAGCAACAGCGGGTTGATTTCCCGCGGTCTGGTCGAAGTGCCGGTCGCTGAATTGTCCGAACCGCACGAAACCGCAGTCGTCGCGCCAAAAGACCGGGCACGATTGCGATTGGTGAAAGCCTTTATCGACATCGCATCGTCTTCAGATTTCCGATAGCCCATGAAGAAGGGGCCAAGTATTCCCCATCGAAGAGGAAACCTCCAAGAGGTAGTCCGCCGGATTTCGGACTTTTATACAGATTGCAGCGAATGGCCGTTAACCGTCCCTCGTGTCGATCAACACGAACGGCCCAGACCTGCCTTTCACCGACCGGTCAAGATGCTGCAGTCGCAGCCCGCATTGCCGCCGTTCGCTGCGGGCGCGAAATCAAGACGACGGCGAACTGATAGCCTGCGGACTTTGCTACCGTTCCCCGTCGTTCCCTGGATGTCGGCTTTGACGGTTCCGCTAATCTGCAAAATGCTCCGCCCAAGCCGCACGCCGCCGTTGATCCCTCTCCTCGTAGACTTGGATTGCATTGAGAAGATCAGCTGGAGACAGTGAGCTCTGGTTATTGGCGATCCGCGTCATCTGCATCGTATACCATGCCGTCACGCCGCCTTCCGGTGGGGTGTCAAAGCGTGGGAAGTTAGGTTCCGGCGTGTGACCGGCTTGCCATTTCTTCGGCAAGTCGGGATCGACGATAAGCGCACGCGCGAGGCCAACCATATCGGCGGCTCCATCCCGGATGGCCGCCTCTGCCTGTTGCAACGTCTTAAAGCCCCCCGTCACCATCAGCAGCTTGCTCGTCTTTGTGCGAGCGCGTTTGGCAAAGTCCACAAAATAAGGGCCAGACCCTGCACGATCCGATGAAGAAGGCGCACCAGGAAAGTATGTCCCACCACTGATGTCGATCAGATCAATGCTGGTGCTGTCGAGAGCCTTCATGACGGCAAGTGCTTCGTCTTGCTCGAATCCACCTTCGAGCTGATCTGTAGCATTGAGCTTTATTCCAATGGGAAAATCCGGGCCGACAGCGCGTCGAACGGCGTCAATCGTTTCCAGCAAAAGGCGCATTCTGTTCTCCAGACTACCACCATAGGCATCCGTCCGCATGTTGAACAATGGCGACAAGAACTGGCTCAGCAGGAAACCATGTGCCGCGTGAACTTCAACGCCTCCAAACCCAAACTCCTTCGCAAGAACAGCCGTGCGCGCAAACTCATGGGGTATACTCTGGATTTCCGACATTGAGAGCGCGCCACATTTCAGCCCCGGAAGGTCAAGTGCGCTTGGCCCCTTCGGGTTACTTATCGGCGCATCGGCCATCGCGCCAGCATGTCCAAGCTGCAACCAAAGATGCGCGTTATTGTATGATCCCGCACGTGCTAGGGTCTTGAAAGTTTCAGGATCTGAATGGGCGTCAAGGACGAGATTCCCCGGCTTCTCGGCATAATGAGGCGAGCCCTGAACCTCGCCAATGATTGACAGCGCCAATCCGCCCTCCGCCCACCGTTCATATAGGCGATTTTGAGCATCCGTTGGCGCGCCACATCCATTGCCCAGTGAGTCCGACATTGCCGATTTCGCCATGCGGTTCTTGAGGACAACGCCGCATGGAAGACGCAACGGCTGTGTGAGTATATTTGTATTCGAAGCGTTCATCTCAGCGGCACCCCATTTATCCGGCATTCGTCACAAGCCGACATTCGTACGCGATACTCCATTTGTCAAAACGGGCTCACAGCGGACTTGCGGCGGTGCAGCGTGTGGTTTTCACCGACACTCTGTCGCCGGTCTGATCGGCACACCTGGTTGACTGCTGCCAGCCCAAAGTGACCGATGCGAAGCGAGGTTGGCTCTCGTTGCCGCACATGCACAAATCGCATCTCGACTTCCTGGAAGCGGACATTCAAGCTGTCAAACGTGGCTTTTTGCCCTCAATGTCAGCAATGAGCCTATTCTGTTGAAAAACTCGGTGTTGGGCTAAATCTGAGCATTCTACCGGAACACTGTTCCACTGATGCCCCATTTTGCGAATACTGTTTGTCAGACGGACCTCCACAAAACAGTTGTTCCAATTTTTGGCAACGCTTTTCCTGCCAGGGAGTTTTTCAACGGAATAAGCCCAAAATTGACATTGCCTAGCATTGTTGAATAGCTGTTCGGACGCCATTTTCCTTGCCCCAAATACCTTTAGGAGTTCGCGCTAATGATTGATCTGGTCGGTCTAATGTCGGTTGGCATTGCATTTTTCGTTGTGGCCGCTTCTCCGGGCCCCGCAACTTTGGCAGCGGCGACTGTTTCCATGAGTTCTGGTAGAAACAATGGGCTTCGTTTCGGTTTGGGGTTGTCGGTCGGATTGGCTTTCTGGGGGCTGGTTGCGGCCACAGGAGTGGGAGCCGTTTTACAGGCGTCGACATATGCCCTAACGGCGCTCAAAGTCTTTGGCGGCGGATATCTCTTATGGCTTGCCTTCAAAACTGCCCGATCTGCCTGTGAAAAGACGCCAACGATGACGCCACATGAGGCAAACGGGGGATGGTTCAAACGCGGGCTCATCCTAAATCTATCAAACCCTAAAGCTGTTGTCGCTTGGATGGCGACGCTTTCCTTGGGATTGGGGGATGGCGATGGGGTTTGGCAGGTGGCACTGGCAACACCAATTCGCGTGGCACTGGGTTTCTTTATCTACTTTGTTTATGCACTCGCTTTTTCCTTGCCTAGAGCGCAATGAGTGGCTACGCGCGGGTCCGCAGATGGGTCGATGGCGCGGTCGCTGGTCTCTTCGCCATTGCGGGGATGGGTCTTTTGCGATCAGCATTCGGCAAGTAAAAAGTGTAATGGCAGGTCTGTCCGCTCAGCCGAACTTGACCTCCGGTTTCAGTCCCGGTTTGGTGCGCTGGCGCGACGAACGGCGGCAATGAGCCCCAAACCACGATTGCTTCACGGCGCATGAATGGCAGATTTCACGTGAGTATGGCCATTGGCATTCGATCGGAGTATGCTTTCGCCATCATTTGGCTCTTCCGGTTTGAAGCTAAAGTGGAAGTGGCTAAGGCCACTCCGTCATGAGGCCCTGCGTCAAAATTTTCATATCCACCTACATAGGTTTCAATTACAACGCTTCATTAATGAATCGCATCAACTTCCTTTACATTGTCACCACTGTGACAGCCATTGCTACTGCTGCAATGGGAGGGCATTTCCTCATTCGATCTGGGCTACCTACAGCGGACGTTCTCGCAGATTTTGACCATAATCACCCCCTGATCAGAATCGCTGACTTCGAACCTGGTGATGCACGGATCATCAAGATTAATCAGTTCCCGGTCATAGTCTGGCGGCGAGATTTCGATGATATTATGCTAGCAAAGCAACACGAAGACCCGGCACTATGGCCCGATCCATTTTCTGTTCTTTCCGGCAAAACAGAGCCATTTCCAGCACAGGATACCAGCCTGATGGTGAACGACGAGTGGTTCTTCGCATGGGCCCTAAATCCGAGTGGTTTTGGCTGCGTCGTGTTGACCCGAGCAGGCGATTTTGATGGTTTCTTTGATCCCTGTCGGGGCGTTCATTTTGACCTGTCTGGCCGCATCCGCAAAGGACCGTCACATGGTAATCTAAGGATCATTTCAGCTCAGATGACTGAGGATGGCAGATACTTTCAGCTTGACCTTACTAATCCGCCGAAAACCAGACGTTAAATTACTCGTATATCGTCGTTTTAAGGTTTCTGCCTTTATCGATACGCGGAAGTTGAGACAAGGTGCAACGAACGCAATGTTTGTCCGCTCACCTCCCTTGACCTCAGGCCCGAGTGCCGATCTGGTGTGCTGGCGCGGCGAACGGCGGCAGTGAGCCTTACTTCCGGACTACACTGGCGCAGCATTTCGCCGGTGCAGCAATTCGGCATCGACAATTGCGGCCCGCACCGACCCTTCCTTAACTGTAGTGCCGATAGACCAAATCCGACGGATCAGGCCGTTGCGCGTGGGCATCGAGCGTTGCACCGAGCCGTTCTGCCAGTCTGGCGGATTTCGCATTCTCAGGATCGACGTAGCTCACCAGCGTGTCGATGTGCCCCACATCACGGCCCCATTCTCGCAAGGCGGCCGCAGCCTCATATGCGTAACCATGTCCTTCCGCCTCAGGATAGAGCAACCATCCCAATTCGAACTCCGGTCACAAGGGGCCCGAGTTGATGCCTACTTGTCCAAGGCATTTGCCGTTGGTCGTATCCTCGATCATGAGGGCACCGCACCCAAACAGGCTCCATTGGGCGTGATCTGCACAGAACATTCCCCAAGCCACGGCAGTGGAGAAAGGGCCCCCCATGTAGATGGAGCGGTCTGACACCATCAGACGCTGGTAGGCGGTCCAATCTGTTACCCGCATGGGCCGGAGGATCAGGCGGGGTGTCTTGAGCGTAGGGATCGGGGGCATGTGCCAGCCTTTTACTCCTGCATACATTAAGCTCATAACGGATCAATGTCGGCAATGTCCGCAGTCCTGCCCTCTAGTGATCATAAATGCTGCAGCAGGGGGTGAATGGCTGGTTTGGTGAAGCTGCCCAGCAGCGTGACCTGACACGGCCAAGGTCGGCTCCGGGCCGTTCATGAAGGGGCCTTTCACCCAGGAAGGGCGTCGTTGAAAAGGACGCTATCTACGCAAAGCGCCATCTGCGTTTAGCAGGGATCTATTCCCCTGTGCGCCCAAACGACTTCAGATAGCGCATTCCCAGTTGCTGCGACTAAGCTTCAACCCGGCTACGCGGCGGCGTGCCGATTTGCGGCTGCACGCCCTTTGGTTGAGCAGCAGCCGACTGAGTGCCTGCGTGTTCTCTATTGGAAACCATCTGAGAAAAGGAGACATGGCTCACCTTATGCTGGCGCAGGGTTTCGTTGTCATTGTGTGGTCGAAACTCGGCCTGCACATTGGGCGAAGAGTAATACCGTCCAATAACGGTCTCGATGCGTCCCAGCTTGTGCCCCAGTTGTTGCAGGTAGTACCAAAAAATAGCATCTCCGATCGACAAAATAGGGTCACGGTTTCCAAAGTAGGTCGGGTACCAGGGCTTAGTTTTCTCCAGATCCCACAGCGTTGCCGGACCAAAGGTCTCGCGTTCTCCGGTTCCGCTGCCAAGTCGTAGGTTTTGCGGCTGTACAGGTGGCCAGTCCGGCTCAAATTTCGTTGCCCGTGTGTTGTAAGAGGAGAATTGTTCAGTATGAAAATGCTGATCAAAACGAATGGACCACTCACCTCCGACAAGTGCCGCATCCTGACTTTGAATGGCATTCAGCAACAGCTCTGCCGCGTCGGTCGCCAGCCGGTCATCCATGTTGAGATTCATCACATAGCGGGTCTGTGACAAAGCAACAGCTGCCGCCCAAGCCTCATAGATCGTAAGCGGTCCGGAAAACGTATGCGAAGGGCATTCCAGCCAGTCTGGTGCCGTGTCGCCATTGTCAAAAATATAGCAGGGTTCGATCGGAATCGACTGTCGTTTCAGGTTTTCCCAATGAGACTTCAGAAGCTCCAACTTGTTGGGTTTGCTTGTGCCACACGGCGCAAAAAACAGTTACTTTTGGCCGATTCTGGGCGGTGCAATCTGGTATGTGCTGTGACGATATGCGCATTTTCGTAATTCAAACCTGCCTAAATCTCTGCAATCCGAGTATCTATTTTTTTTGGATAAGGTGGAGGGTTTAAGTAGCAGTTAAAACTTGTTAGGTCTTTCTTTAGTCGCGCAAAGGGCTTTGTTGCACAAATGGGTTGATGGGATTCACTGGATGAATCCATAATGATAGCTGCGGGTATAAGCCGTTGGGCCCCTAGAAAGTACAAGACCAAGAATGGGTCGTCGTACAATGGCAGTTTGAAGCGTCGGGGGGGCGTTGTCGAACTGCTTTGATCCGGCAATGGCTTGGATGCCGCCGCCAAGTGGCAAACGGGAACGGCAGCAACAATTCAGTAATTCCGCCATTCAGACCTGTCTGACGTTGAAAGTCCTGTTTGGCATGCCGCTTTGCCAGTCGAACTCACCAGCAGCAACTTCGGAGATTATCCCGTACTGCCGGAACTTCTAGACCAAGTCCCTGCCATCGGCAGTGTCACCGCAGATAGTGCCTATGACACACTCAAATGCCAAAACGCGGTTGCCGCCCGAGATGCCCAAGCGATGATCCCGCCCCGCAAGAATGCAAAGCCCTGGAAGCCGAAGAACGCCGGAGCAATTGCCCGCAACGATGCGGTCAATCCGCAGCGTTATCTGGGCCGCACCCTGTGGCGACGATGGAGCGGGTATTACCGCCGAAGTCGCGTCGAAACCAAGATGCATTGTTTGAAACTAATTGGCCAAACGCTCATGGCTAGGAACTTTAAAAGGCAGGTTGCCGATATCCAAATCCGTATCGCCGTGCTGAACCTCTAGACGGCTCTTGGCATCACTGTCACTGTGCCCATGTCCAACACTCAAATTGAAGAGTTTCTGGCGGTGGGCTATACGCGACAAACGATCCTGGAAGTAATTCTCGGCACAGCTCTCAAGACTTTGTCGAACTACACCAACCACATTGCTGAAACAGATTTGGATGTTGCTTTTCAGCCTAATACTTGGACTACTCCAACTCATCAAGCTGCCGAGTAGTAACACCAGGAAGGCTTGGCCTTTACATGCGCACCTCATGTACTTGGATTAGCAGTTAACCGCCAATTGAGAATGTCTCTCGGCTGGCGGTTTTCCTTAGCTTGGAACGGGCGGCTGATATTAAGTGAAATAAATCTAGTTATAATTGTTCACTTGGGTTTGAAATGTCGTCTTTTGAGCATAGCAGCCGTCGAGGCGAACAGCAGCGAATGTCTAGAAACCGCCCTTCGTACCGAAATGTGCATGGTGCAGCAATTCGGACAACTTCCACCTCCCATCGCGGTCACGAACGGCCCAGAGCCGCCGTTGACCAGATGTCCAAGCGCTGCGTTGCAGCTTCCCCGAAGCTGCCGTTGGACACATTGTGCAGCATTTTGGGGTAGACGGAGGGCAGGACTGCGGACAAAGCGCGCTTTCGCTGCGTTTGCGCCAATGTCAGCTTCGCTGAAAATCGTTCAACAACCCGCGTTTGTTTTCGGCGCTCCTAACCGTGACTCTTATCCATATTACGCCTTTGGGGGTGTCCTTTGAGTGAGACATATTGTATCGGTACGCAGATGCAAAACATTACAGTTATCAGCCTTGATCACCCTGATCTGGACGACATTCTAGACCACGGAGAACGCCTTTTGTGGTCTGGTGAACCGGGATACGGGCGACGGTTTTTACAGCCTGTGGGTGACGAGTGGAAGCTTTATATTGGCCTTTTTGTTGGGGCGCTTGCCATGTGGGGCACTCTACCGTTTATTGATACGGAAGCTCGCTTTGGCCGCGACGAAGCCGTCTGGGTTTACGGTGCATTTACAATTTCTTGCATAGGAATTTCATTGCTTTTGGCCAGCCAGCGTCAGTATGTGCTGCAAAACCTAGCCTATTTGATTACGGATAGGCGTGCTGTCATTTGTCGTCGAGGTCGAAACTGGCGATTTGTTGTGCGTTATACGTCGTCTCCTGCCCCCATTCAGATTCTTTTTCTTATTCGGTAATTTCAAGTCGCCCTTATCCAATGCTGCAAGTTGGGACGCTGCTCTCTGAGGATCTAGTGCAGCCCTTCGGTTTGGGGCTATCTCATCCAGGCCACCCATTTCTTTGGGAGCGGGCAACCTACCCAATCACGCTTGATTACATGCCGAATGCGCAAACTTTGCTCGAGCTTGTTCAATCTTGCGCACGTAGAGACTAAGCATCCTTACCATTGGTTTGTTTTATCCACGCTGCGCCATCGGAGAACCTTCCCACCCAAGCATTTGTTGAAGGTTTGTGCCTCGTCCATGACAGCGGCCATTCGTGCCATCGTGAAATTTCGTTAAAGAGGGCTCGAAGCGGACTTGCGGCGGTGCGGCACCCGGTTCTCGGCAGTAAGCGCCCCTGGGAGGTTGCTCTGATGACTGCTGTCAGCCCTTTCTAGACATTAGCCAATGTACC
>NZ_MWVJ01000111.1 GCF_002087335.1 Pseudophaeobacter leonis | reverse complement strand
TCGCCCTTACGCCCCTCTTAACCGCCCCCAGCGCCGTTAAGACATGCCACGACGAGATCTAAACTGCACAGTCAGACCGTTTCATCCTAAGTCCGGTCAAACCGACCTCAGACCTAACCCCCTAGGCACAGGCCAGAAAACCAGCCATGCTCTGCGGTGAAACAGCCACAAAGCCAGGAGAGATCGGTGTCGGGACATGGATATGAGGCCGGGCGGCTCAATCTGCCTTTTGTGGGCATCCCAACCTTTGGAAAATCTGAGTATATCGCCGATTGGGACGCCATCGAAGCGGATGTTGCCATTCTTGGCGCGCCCTATGATTTTGGCACCCAGTGGCGCCCCGGCGCGCGTTTTGGTCCACGGGCCGTGCGCGAGGCCTCGACCCTGTTCAGTTTTGGCCACGCCGGGGCCTATGACCACGAAGATGATGCGACCTATCTCGGCGCGGATGTAAAAATGGTCGATATTGGCGACGTCGATATCATCCATACCAAAACCGAGGAAAGCCATGCCAATATCGAATTTGGCGTCGGCAAAATCCTTGATGCCGGCGCGCTGCCTGTCACCATTGGCGGCGATCACTCGATCAACATCCCCTGCATCAACGCCTTTGCCAAAGACTGCGCCCGCAACGGCCCGCTCCATGTGGTACAGATTGATGCGCATCTGGATTTTGTCGATGAGCGTCATGGTGTCAGCCTTGGCCATGGCAATCCAATGCGCCGCGCCATTGAAAAGGACTATGTCTCAGGGATGACCCAGCTGGGGATCCGCAATGTGTCCTCAACCGCCAAAGAGGGCTATGAGGATGCGCGGGCGCGTGGCTCTGACATTCTGTCGGTCCGCCAGGTGCGCAAGTTGGGCTGCGACGCCGTACTGGAGCGCATTCCTGCGGGCGCGCGCTACTATGTGACAATCGACATCGATGCGTTTTGTCCGTCGATTGCCGCAGGCACAGGCACCCCCAGTCACGGCGGCTTTCTCTACTATGATGTGTTGGAGATTTTGCAGGGGCTGAGCACACGTGGCGATGTGGTCGGCATGATCTGGTCGAAGTGGCTCCGGCCTATGATCCCAGTGAAAGCAACCAAATTCTGGCCGCGCAGCTTTTGCTCAACTTCATCGGCTTCATTTTTCACGCGCGCCGCTAACTCCGCCGCTGATTGGCCTCTTGCGCCGGCTTTTGCTGCCAGCCAGTGTTGCCAGCCAGCCCCCTTTAGCGGCCAATCACGATATCGGCCTGCGCCCGCCAAGAGCCGCGCTTTTGCCCAGCCTGAGGGTACCGCCATGGGCGCGGGCGATATCGGTGACAATCGCCAGCCCCAGGCCAACGCCAGAGCCGAGATCCTGGTTGCGCGCCGGATCAAGCCGCGAAAAGGGCCGTACCGCATCGCCGCGCTGCGTTGCGGCAATGCCGGGGCCGTCGTCTTCTACCCGGATGCGCAGAGATTTATCTGTCAAAGCCACCGAGACCCGCGCTCTGGTGCCATAGCGCACGGCATTGGAGATCAGGTTTTCCAGAGCCCGGCGCATCGACTGCGCTCGAAGCAACACAGTACCACTGCCACTCAGCTCTCCCAGCATCACGTCTTTATCCTGTCGCCGCCAGTCCTCCACCACGGCGATGACCCGCTTTTGGGGATCCACCGGTTCTGGCTCTCCGGTCGATGCGCCCCGGGAGAAGTCGAGAAACGCATCCAGCAGCGCCTGCATCTCGTTCACATCGCGCAGCATCGGCTCGGCTTCGTCCTCATCGATCATGGCGAGGCTCAGCTTGAGCCGGGCAGAGGCGTGCGCAGATCGTGGCTAACACCTGACAGCATCAGCGTGCGCTGTTCGATCTGGCGTTCAATGCGGGCGCGCATATCGAGAAAAGCGCTGCCCGCCACCCGAACCTCGGGGGCACCGCGCGGCGAATAAGACACGTTGCGACCGCGCCCAAAGGCCTGAGCTGCATCGGCGAGCTTTTTGATCGGGCGCAATTGATTGCGCATGTACACAAAGGAGATCACCGTCATCAGGAAGCCAAAAAAAATCATGGTCACAATGAGCTGGTGAGGTGCAGCTGCCGTTAGCCGGCGCCTGTCCAGTCCAAGCTCAAGTATCCCCGCGCTGGTGTCCAGGTAGAGCAGAACCGCGCGCTTTTCAGGGAATTCCCCCGCCACAAACCCATCCAGCTCGTGTTTCAGCTTATCCCGCACCACCCGGCCGGAAAACTCGTTCCAGCTCAGCTGCTCTTGCGGCATTGGCGCTTCGGGGGGCAAAAACCGCGCCGTCATGGTCAAAGGCGCAAAAAAGGGCGCGAGCCGCTGCAGATAGGTTTCAGGATCCGAGGCCCCTGCCGCCTGTTGCTGCAACAAAGAGATCTCGCGCAGCACAGTGGTGGTCATTTGCGTTGTGACATCTTCAAGATCGCGCTTGATGAACACAATAGTGACCACCAGCTGCAAGGCCACGATGGGCATCACAAGGATCAGTGCCGCACGGGCATATAGACTACGCGGAACATATTGTTTGAGCCATTGGAAGAACATAGGCTACACTTACATGTGCAAATGCCCCCTGTGAAGACAGCCTATGAAATGCGAGCGCTCTGGTGCAATCGGGACAATACCCTCCATGGCAATGGGGCCAGCGCAGGCCCTTGTGCCCTGCTCAAGCCGCAAGAGCGTAGTAAAAAAGGCCCCCCCCCCTCAGTCTCGCCAATCCTCCCCGCACTTGCGGACCAAACGGCCCTCATCCAAACCTTGCGACCAAAAATTAAGGCAACACCCCATGCAGGCTCCAGACAATTTCGACCCAATCCCCGGCCACCCAGAGCAGCTGGAGCCGGGCGTGCGGCGCCTTTTGGCGCCCAACCCCTCTCCCATGACCTACCGTGGCACCAATACCTATCTGGTCGGCACCACGCAGCTTGCGGTGATCGATCCCGGCCCTGACCTGCCCGCCCACCTTGAGGCCATACTGGCGGCAGTACTGCCCGGGCAGACCATCAGCCACATTATCTCCACCCACAGCCATTTGGACCACTCGCCACTGGCACGTGCCTTGTCCGCCAGCTGCGGTGCGCCCGTCTATGCCTTTGGCACCGCCAGCACCGGACGCAGTCACGCGATGCAAGCGCTTGTCGATGCCGGTATGCGCAGTGGTGGCGAAGGCATAGATAGCCATTTCGCCCCCGACATTGCGCTGATGGATGGCGAGACCCTGTCCGCTGAGGGCTGGCAGCTGCAGGTGATCCACACCCCAGGCCATCTTGGCAACCACATTGCCCTTGGGCTGGGCGACGCCTGCTTCACCGCCGATCACGTTATGGGCTGGGCCAGCTCACTTGTCTCGCCTCCGGATGGGGATCTGACAGATTTCATGGCCTCCTGCAGCCGCCTGCAGGCCCGTGACTGGCGTGTCTTCTATCCCGGCCACGGCGCTGAAATTACTGAGCCACACGCCCGGCTGGACTGGCTGATCAAGCACCGTAAGTCGCGCGAGGCCGAGATCCTCGCCTGTCTGAAACAGAGCCCCGCCACGCCGAGCGAGTTGGCCCGCACCATCTACAAAGAGACCCCACCTGCCCTTTTGCCCGCAGCAGAACGCAATGTATTTGCCCATCTGGTTGACCTGATTGGACGCGCAAAAGTCCAGCCAATGGGCGCTTTGAACGAGGGAGCGCGCTTTCAACTTCTGGAGTGATAACTTTTTTCACATTTTCTGCCATTCCCCTCTGGACCTCCCCGATAGCCCTCGCTATATCGCTGAGACCGTTCCGGCGTAGCTCAGCGGTAGAGCAGTTGACTGTTAATCAATTGGTCGTAGGTTCGATCCCTACCGCCGGAGCCAAGAATTTCAAGGACTTAGCGATGACTCGCTAAGTCCTTTTTCTTTCTGAGTACAGAATAAGTACAAAAAAACTGCCCGGATCGATGACATAGGATCATTTCTCATCCATTGGCACGGGGTCGTCCGAACCACCGGCCTGCAAATGCTTTTTCTCCTCTGTCGCATATTGACGGAGAGACTTGCCCTTTTCCTTACGCTGAGTGGATCGGCGGAGCTCGAGGCGCCCGGCAGTATTGAGCCCGATCTGCCAATTCCTTCGGGTCCAATACACTCCTTCGGCCACGTCCAGGTTGTCAGGGTCGATGGTCAAGTCCGCAGCTCCCAGATACCGTTCTTCGTCAGTGATCGCCGGATTTGGCGAAGTTTGTGCGTAGACCTAGGTGAGATGTATCCGCCCAGAGTGCTGATCTTGTGCTATAATTTTTTCAAATTCATACGAAAATGCGTCACAGACGGGTCGTCGAGAGTGCACGCTTGTTGCTTGATCGATCTAAGAGACACAAGAGCTACGCAGTCAGTCCTCGCACTGTTTGCTACCCGCCATCTGCCACAAAACCTGCCTTTTCGATTGCTGAAATCGCACAGGCCTCATCGTTGTCGGAATTGTCACCGGTGATGCCAACCGCGCCCAGAATGACGCCATCGAGTTTGATCAGCACACCACCCGCCACCGGTACAAGTGAGCCATCTGACAGCGCGTTCATAGCCTGGATGAAAAACGGCTCAACCTTTGCCCTTTCATACAGCGCCCGGGATCCCAGCCCCATCTGGACCGCACCACGGGCCTTGCCCTGGGCAATTTCCGGTCTCAGCGCGCTGGTGCCATCCTCGCGGGCCAGGGCCAACAGGCTACCGCCCGCGTCCAATACGGCTATCGTCAAAGGCTTCAATCCATTGGCCTTACGCCAGCTCAGACAATCGCTGATGATGCTTTGGGCCTGTTCGAGAGTAAGAGCCATTGGCTGATCCTTTTGATTGGTCGGATTATGAGGCGATGACAGCCCGAGATTGAATGAGCGCCTTGATCTGCTCTGGATCATACCCCATTTCCCCCAGGACCTCATGGCTGTGCTGGCCCAGAACCGGGGCTGCATTTGCGACCTTTGCGGCCGTACGGCTGAACTTTACCGGATGGCCAATCGTCTGGACCTTTCCGGCGGCCGCATGGTCCACCTCGACGATCATATCGCGGGCCAGCGCCTGTGGGTCATCGTGCATTTGCAAGATGTCATTGACGGGTCCGGCGGGCAGTTTCGCCGCTTCCATGCAGCTCAACCAGTTCTGTGTCGTGTCTTGCACCAGGTAGGTGTTCAATATCTCGATCAGCGCCGGTAAGTTGCGGATACGTTCTGCGTTGGAGGCGAACCTCGGGTCCTCGTCCAGCTCGGGTGCGGCAATCACATCAAGAAGCCTTAGCCAGTTGCTTTGGTTGGCAGCGCCTATATTGATCCAGCCGTCGGCGGTCTGAAACGCCTGATATGGCGCATTCAGGGGATGCGCAGAGCCAAGCGGGTTCGGCCGCTCACCGGTGGCGAAGGCAATCGCGGATTGCCAGTATGTCTGGGTAATGGCCGCCTCAAACAGCGAGGTATCGACCTTTTGCCCAAGCCCGGTCTGCAACATATTGGCATAGGCCGCAGAGACGCCCATTGCCGCGAGAATTCCGGCATTGATATCGGAAATCGGGGCGGCAACCTTGACCGGCGGCCGGCCCGGCCCTTCGCCTGTGATTGACATCAGGCCCGACATGCCCTGCGCGATCAGGTCGAACCCACCGCGCTCGGCATAGGGGCCTGTGCGGCCAAAGCCCGAGATTTCGCAATAGATCAGGCGGGGGTTGGCTTTGGCCAGATCCTCGTAAGACAGGCCCAGTTTTTCCATCGTGCCTTTGCGGTAATTTTCGATCACCACATCGGCCTCTGCCAGCAGTTTACGCAGGATGTCGACGGCAGCCGGATCCTTGAGGTTCAGCGAGATGCCGCGCTTATTGCGGTTCATCATCATATAGGCGGCGGATTCGCCTTTGATCTCGGGAGGCACAAACCGGCGACTATCGTCGCCCGCTGGCTTTTCCACCTTGATGACGTCCGCCCCCATATCCGCCAGCATCAGGCCACAGACGGGTCCGGCCATGATATGCGCCAATTCAATGACACGCATGCCTTTTAAGGGCCCGGTCCTGTCGCTCATTTGCCTGCCGCTCGTTTGCCTGTCGCTCATTTTCCAGTCCAGACGGGTTTGGTTTTGTTGAGGAAAGCCTCCATCCCGATCCGGAAATCATCGCTCATATAGCACGAGGTGATCAGGTCGGAGTCTTCCACTTTCAGTGCGGCCCGATTGCGGCGCAGCGCTTCTTTGGTGGCCCGCAGGGTCAGGGGCGCCATACCACCGACCCTTTCGGCGAGCTCACCTGCGCGGGCCAGCAAACTGGCTTCATCTGGCAGAACTTCGCTGACCAACCCGACGGCAAGCGCCTCCTCGGCTTCGATCAAACGGGCGGTAAAGATGATCTCGCGGACACGCCCCGCCCCGATCAGCTCGGACAATCGGGCCAGGTTGCCAGCGGCACGGCAATTGCCCAGCGTACGGCCAATCGGGAAGCCAAATTTCAGCCCGGCCGAGGCAATCCGGATATCACAGGCCGCCGCAATTGAGCCACCTCCGCCGGTACAGGCCCCGTGAACCGCTGCGATCGTCGGCACCGGGCACCGCTCAACCGCCTCCAAAACCGCATCAATCTGATGTTCGTAGTCCAGCGCGTCCTGCGCTGTCTCAAAGGCGCGGAACTGGGTCATGTCGGTGCCCGCAGCAAAGGCTTTGCCGCCTGCCCCCGCAATCACCACGGCCCGCACCCTCCCGTCTGTGGGCATGTCCCGGCACAAGTGCGCCAGCCGTTCATACATCCCGAATGTCAGCGCATTGCGCGCCTGCGGGCGATTGAAGGTGATCCACATGATGCCGTCGCGGACCTCATCGGTGATTTCGGCGCTCTGATCAGTCATCGGTAGAAATACTCCACAAGGAACATCGGCACGGAGGGGACGTAGGTACACAGCATCAGAACGGCCAAGAGCACACCCACGAACCAGATGTTGACCTTGGACACCTCCCAGATATTGGCGCGTGCGACCGAACAGGCGGTGATCAGCACCGATGCGACAGGCGGTGTTTGCTGCCCAATGGCAAGATTCAGCGTCAACACCAGCCCAAAGTGCACCGGATCAATCCCGGCTGCCGTGATCAGCGGGATTACAATCGGGATCACCAGAATGATTGCTGCCGCGGAGTGCAGAAAGAAGCCCACAATCAGAAAAAAGAAGTTCAGGATCAGCAGGATCACCCATTGCTGACTGGTGATGGACAGAATGCTTTCAGCCAGTTGCTGCGGGATCTGCGCCCGGGTCAAAAAGCCGCCCATCAGCACCGATGCTGCCACCAAAAGCATGACAACCGCAGTCTGGATACCGCCATCCAGCATAGCGCTGCGCAGGTGCCGCACATCAAGGTTACTATACCAGGCCGAGACGACTATCGCGGCCAGAACCGCAAGACCCGCAGCTTCGGTTGCTGTCACATAGCCACCAAAGATGCCGCCCAGAATGATCACAGGCAGGGTGAAGGCGGGGATCGCGGCGATGAATGTCTCGCGCAGGCGGGCGAGGTTGAACGCAGCCTCGGTGGGGAAATTGTAGCGTTTGGCAAAGAAAAAGGCGAACGTCATAAGCCCCGCCGCCCCAAGCAGCCCCGGCACGACACCGGCGACAAACAACTGCTCAACAGAGGTATTTGCAGAGGCCGCATACAGGATCATCGGAATTGAAGGTGGGATGATAATCGCCAGCGATGCCGAGGATGAGGTCACTGCAGCGGAGAATTCCTTGGAATAGCCGCGCTTTTTCATCTGCGGGATCAGGATCGATCCCATCGCCGCGACATCCGCCACAGCAGAGCCGGAAATTTCAGCAAAAAACAACGACACCCCGATGTTGACCATGGCAAGTCCACCCCGGATGAAGCCGATGATCGCTGTGACAAAATTGATCAGCCTGTCGGTGATCCCCCCTGCGTTCATGATGGCGCCGGCCAGCACAAACATCGGGATGGCGATCAGGGAAAACTTGGTCGACCCGTCGTACATATCCAGCGCAATCGTGACAAGGCTATCGGGGCCTTCGGTGACCAGCAGGCCCAGAACGCCAGACATCGCCAATGCAACGGCTATGGGCATGTTGATGCAAATCATGATCAGCATCGCTACGAAAATGGCAGCCATCAACATCAGACGCGGTCCTTGTTCTTTGCAAGTTCGGTTTCGACTTCTTCATCAATTTCAGCATGTTACAGAGATATGCCAGCAGCCGTCAGCCTGAGAAACCCGGGCAGGCTGAGCATCTGACAGAGCATGAACAGGATCGCGCCAATCGGGATGATTGATTGCGTAAACTGGATGGGGACCCATGTCAGCGAAACCAGCGTGTCGCCCGCAAGGACTTCGAGAACCTGAAGACCGGCGCGGGCCATGAGGAAAAAGAACACCAGCACAATCGCCTCGCCCAACAGCAAGACCGCGACACGCATCTTGAGCGGCATAGCAAGCAGCACGGTGTCAAAGCCGATATGGCGTCGGTGCAAGGCCGCCAGCGCCGATCCGTAGTAGGTGATCCAGGCCAGCATGATGGCTGCGACCTCATCATACCATGAAAAACTCTGCCCCATCAGGCGGGCAATCACGGCCACTGTCACAATCGATGTCAACAGGAACATCAGGCCGATCGTGATCCATTCAAGCGCCCTGCTCAGCATCCGGTTGATGCGGGACAAAGTCGGGTAGGCAGCATGTTCCATATGTGGGTCAGACCTGTAGGATACCGGAAATCTCGCCCCCAAAGCCAAAAAGCGGGGGCGTGCAATTGGGGATGTTGAGGCGTATGGTCAGGCCGCAGGCAGGGTGCCTGCCGCCTGATAACCGGTCAGCCTGCTTCGCCAAGACCAAGAACTGTGTCGATCATGTCCGACCGCCCTCGACCTCATCCGCGAACTGCTTGTAGATCGGCTTGGAGGCCTCGATGAAGGCGTTCTTGTCGGTTGTATTTACCGCCCCACCCGCATCCTCAATCCCCTTCAGCAGGCTTGCTTCCAGCTCTGCCGCTTTGACATAGGTAAAGTCCTGCGTCTGATGGGCACATTCAGTCAGACCCGCCTGCATGTCGACGTCCAGTTTGTCGAATTTCTTTTTCGACATCAGGATATAGGCAGGTGTGTAGACATGGCCGGTGATAGACAGGTACTTTTGCACCTCCTGAAACTTGGCACTTGCGATCTGCGCATAGGGGTTTTCCTGTCCGTCAATCACGCCGGTCTGCAGCGCGGTAAAGACGTCCGAAAAGGCCATCGGCGTCGGGTTGGCGCCGTATTCCTGGAACATCTTCAGGCGCCAGACACCATTTGGCGTGCGCAGTTTGACACCTTCCAGATCGGCAGGCAGATTGACCGGGCGCACGTTGTTGGTGATGTTGCGAAAGCCGTTCTCAGCCAGACCGACGATGTGATAGCCGTTGGCATTTGCTGCCGCCTGAAACTTGTCCATCATCGCGCCCTGAACCCGACGCATGTGATCGCGATCTTTGATGATATAGGGCATCTCGAAGATACCAAACGTGTCATCCACCGAAGACATCACAGATGACGGCAATGAGAAGTCGACCTGCCCGAGCTTGAGCTTTTGCAGCAACTCCTTGTCCTTGCCCAGCTGAGACGACCCAAAGGTCTGAACCTCGACTGCACCGCCCATAGATCCGTTCACGCAAGCGGCAAAATTATCAACCGATGCCTCAAACAGGGATCCCGGATTGCCAACGTGGCCAAACTTTAAGGTCATATCCGCTGCATAAGCACTGGTCGCCATGCCAATGGCAGTGGTTGCTGCAAGCAGTTTTGCGATAATCTTCATGACGTTCTCCTCCCAGAGTTTCATAGATTTCGGTGGTTTCGGTGATTTCGGTTCGTCGTGGTCTTTGCCCCGTTCTGTGGAGGCATTATTTATGAGACCAATTCCATTGCCGCCTGCACACCGCCTGTTTCATGCGGGACCCCCGCCTGTTTGAGGCCCATTTCGACACCAGCCAGAGTGGCAACCAACATCAGATCGTTGAAGTCACCCAGGTGGCCAATGCGGAAAACCTTGTCGGCAACCTTGGACAGACCATTTCCAAGGGAAATATCGTAGTGCTGCAATGTGGACGCGCGGAAGGCATCTGCGCTGTGGCCCGCGGGCAGCTTTACCGCCGTCAGCACACCGCTCTCCTGCCCCTGCTTGGCGCAGAGCACTTCGAGGCCCCATTGGCGCACGGCGGCCCGTGCCGCCTTACCGTGGCGCGCATGGCGGGCAAAGACGTTGTCCAGCCCTTCTTCATGCAGCATATCAACGGCTACATTTAGCCCGTAGAGCAGGTTGGTTGCGGGCGTGTAGGGGAAATAGCCAGTCTTGTTCGGGCCAACCATATCGGCCCAATCCCAATAAGAGCGTTGCAGTCCAGCGGTCTTGTTGGCGGCCATTGCCTTGGCACTGGCGGCATTGAATGACAGGCCGGGGGGAAGCATCAGACCTTTTTGAGATCCCGAAACCGTGACATCCACCCCCCATTCATCATGCTCGTACTCCAACGAGGCGAGGCCAGAGATGGTGTCGACCATGAAAAGAGCAGGATGCCCTGCCCGGTCAATGGCTTTGCGGACATCTGCGATGGGCGAGACCGAGCCTGTCGAGGTCTCATTATGCACGACGCAAACAGCTTTGATCTCGTGCGCTTTGTCTTCGGCCAGATAGGCTTCGATCTGGTCAGGATCTGCGCCGCCGCGCCAATCCCCCTGGATAAACTCCGCCTGCAATCCCAGTTTTTCGGCCAGTTTCTTCCAGAGCGTCGAGAAGTGCCCGGTCTCAAACATCAGGACCCGATCACCGGGCGACAGCGTGTTGACCAAGGCGGCCTCCCAGGCGCCAGTGCCGGAAGCGGGATAGATGAACACATGCTGCTGTGTCTTGAAGATGCTCTTGAGCCCCTCCAGCGCCTTCATGCCGACGCGCGCGAAAGCCGGGCCGCGGTGGTCGATGGTCTGCTGTCCGATCGCGCTTAGAATTCGGTCGGGCACAGCGCTGGGGCCGGGGATTTGCAAAAAGTGGCGGCCGGCTTTTCTCATGACAATCAGTCTCACATCCAAGGTGGGTTACAGCGGCCAGGGGAGCCCCCCAGGGCCGGCAAATTCTCTTTTCAGTTGAACCAGCGTAATTTTGAATTCATAATTAAGTCAACAAAAATGATTGCCCTTAATTGCCATTGGAGCGCCTATGTCTGATCTCTTCGACGCCCTGAAAGCCCGTGTTCAGGGCGATCTCATGTTCGACAGCTTTTCGCGGGGTCGCTATGCCACGGATGCGTCGCTCTATCAGATGATGCCCTTGGGAGTGCTGTCGCCGAGGTCCGAAGATGACATCCGCGCCGCCATCGACATCGCAGGTGAACAAGGCCTGCCAGTGTTGGCGCGTGGCGGCGGTACGTCACAATGCGGCCAGACCGTGAACGAAGCGCTGGTTCTGGATAACACACAGTACTTCAACGACATTCTTGAACTGGACGTTGCAGGGCAACGCTGTGTTGTACGCCCAGGCATCGTGCTGGACGATCTCAACCGGGCGCTCAAACCACATGGGCTGTGGTTCCCCGTCGATGTCTCGACCGCGTCCCGCGCCACCATTGGCGGCATGACCGGCAATAATTCCTGCGGTGGCAAATCGCTGCGCTATGGCATGATGCGCGACAACGTGTTGTCGATTGACGCCTTTCGGGCAGACGGCAGCAAACATCATTTTGGACCCGTCGGGCCCGCCGCATCCCCCCAGCGGCACGCGCTGACGGATGATCTGCTGCAGCTTGGTGCCCGGGAGGCAGCGGAGATCGACGCCCGATTCCCCAAGGTCATGCGGCGCGTCGGCGGCTATAATATCGACGCGCTGGTGCCCAGGGACAGGCCCAACAACCTCGCACATCTCCTGGTGGGCTCGGAAGGCACCCTTGCCTATTCCACCGCAATTGAGCTGAAACTCTGGCCCATCATTTCGCAAAAGGTTCTGGGCGTTTGCCATTTCCCAAGCTTTCATCAGGCGATGGACGCCGCGCAACATCTGGTCACGTTGAACCCCCAGGGCGTTGAACTGGTGGATGCCACAATGATCGGGCTGGCCCGTGATATTCCGATGTTCCGTCAGACCATCGAGGAATTCGTAACGGGCAAACCCGACGCCCTGCTGCTGGTTGAGTTCGCCGAAGAAGACGCGAGCCTGCATGCCCAGAAACTGCGGCAACTGGACGAGATGATGGGGGACCTGGGGTTCTCGTGGTCCGGCACTGGCAAGTCCTGGGGCGGTATGACGCCGGTGCCCGATCCTGCAATGCAGGCGCGCATTGCTGATCTGCGCAGCTCCGGTCTCAACATCATGATGTCGATGAAAAGCGACGGAAAACCAGTGTCCTTTGTCGAAGACTGCGCCGTCGAGCTGCCCGACCTTGCCGCCTATACCGCTGGCCTGACCGAGATTTTCGAGCGTCACGGCACCAAAGGCACCTGGTACGCCCATGCCTCGGTCGGCTGCCTGCATGTGCGCCCTGTGCTGAACCTCAAGCTGGATCAGGACGTGGGCACCATGCGCGCGATCGCCGAAGAGTGCTTTGATCTGGTCGCGCAGTACAAAGGGTCCCACTCGGGCGAACACGGTGACGGCTTGGTCCGCTCGGAATTTCATGAAAAGATGTTTGGCCCCCGCATGGTTGCCAGCTTTGGCGAGGTCAAAAAGCGGTTTGATCCAAACGGCCTGTTCAACCCCGGCAAGATTGTCGATGCCCCCAAGATGGATGACCGCCGTCTGTTCCGCTATGGCCCCAACTACACGGTGCCAGATTTTCCGACCGGACTTGACTGGTCCGAATGGAGCGGCAGCGCCGGCGGCTTCCAGGGCGCGGTTGAGATGTGCAACAACAATGGTGCCTGCCGCAAGCTCAAGGGTGGGGTCATGTGCCCCTCCTTCCGGGTGACACGCAAGGAACAGGACCTTACGCGCGGGCGGGCCAAGACGCTGCGGCTGGCGATTTCGGGGCAATTGGGGCCCGACGCGCTGACCTCTGATCAGATGGCCGAGACGATGAAGCTCTGCGTCTCCTGCAAGGGATGCAAACGCGAATGCCCCACAGGCGTGGACATGGCCCGGATGAAGATCGAAGTGCAGGCGGCCGGGTTTCGCAAAAACGGGCTGAGCCTGCACGACCGGCTTACCGCATTCCTGCCGCGCTACGCCCCCTGGGCGGCGCGCCTCCCCTTTCTGGCCAACCTGCGCAACACGGTGCCCGGGTTGGCAAAGCTGACGGAACGGCTGACAGGATTTACCGCCACCCGCAAGCTGCCGACATGGCACAGCCACCCGTTCAAAGACCACGAGGCCAGCGGAGATGACAGCCCCAAAGCCGTCGTCTTTGCGGATTGCTTCAACCGCTATTTTGAACCTGAAAACCTACGTGCCACCCTCAAAGTGATGGCAGCATCAGATGTCCCGGTGCACCTGGCACAGGCCCCCAGAGGAGAGCGCCCGCTGTGTTGTGGACGCACGTTTCTGTCTGTCGGCATGATAGAGGAGGCAAAGGTGGAAGCGCAGCGGCTGGTGGACGCGCTGTTGCCCTATGCAAAACAGGGGCTACCCATCATCGGGCTGGAGCCCAGCTGCCTGCTGACACTGCGCGATGAGATCCCCGCTCTTCTCCCCGGTGAAGAGACGGCACAACTCGCCGCCAAGGCGCGCATGCTGGAGGAATACATCGCTGATCAAGACGACAACCCGGATTTTCAACTGCCGCTGACCTCCCCTGCCCCAAAGGTACTGTTGCACGGGCATTGCCATCAAAAGGCGATGGGCGTTATGTCCAGCATTGAAAAAACCCTGTCCCTTTTGCCCGATACGGAGATCGAGACCGTTGAGACATCCTGCTGTGGCATGGCCGGCGCATTCGGGTATAGTGCGCAAACACACGAAACATCGCGCGCCAAGGCAGAGTTGGATCTGGCGCCTGCGGTCAGGAAAGCAGACACAGAAACATTGATTGTAGCAGATGGCACATCCTGCCGACATCAGGTCGCGGACCTGACCACACGCAAACCCATCCACATGGCGCGCCTACTGGAAATGGCTCTGAAAAAGTGAGACCCCCTCCCCAATGATGCAAACAGAAAATCCTCAGGCGATCACCCGCACATCGTTGCATCACGAGCTGGTGGGCCGACTTCAGACATTGATCATCAATGCGGATCTGGAACCCGGCTCCAAGGTGCCGGAAAAGCTGCTGTGCGAGCAGTTCGGAGTCTCACGCACGCCGCTGCGTGAAGCGCTCAAGGTGCTTGCCTCAGACGGGCTGGTACGGCTCGAGCCTAACCGCGGTGCCTGGGTAACCCGCGTCACGATTGAAGAGGTCGAAGAGGTCTTTCCGGTTCTGGGCGCACTGGAGGCGCTGTCGGGAGAACTGGCCTGTCAAAACATCACCGAAGCCGAAATTGAAGCGGTCTGCGATTTGCACGAACAAATGATGCAAAGCTACAGAGAGCGTGATCTCGACGCATACTTCAGGATCAACCAAAAGATCCACCGGGCCATTCTGCTTGCAGCGCGGAACGGGACATTGACCTCCTCTTGTGAGGCTCTGTCTCTGCGCATGCAGCGGGCCCGGTACCTGGCAAATATGACCCAAGGAAGATGGCAAGAAGCCGTGCAAGAGCATGAGCGAATATTGAAGTTCCTCGTCGCACGCGATGGTCCAAACCTGGCGCGAACCCTGATGGATCATATGAATTCCAAGCGCTTGTCGGTTGTGCAGTGGCTTCAGTCGGAAGGGTTCGATGCAGGGCTGAGAGGACACAGGAAAGTTACGGAACACGGAGCAAGAGATTGACCCGGAAAACCCAGAAATAGGCCCTTGGCCAAGAGTGAGGCCGCATGCGTGATTGGGACCAGGATCGCGTATCTCCATAAAGGCCCGCCGCCATCCATAAAGGCCCGCCGCCATGTGTCGCGGCAGCATTGATGCCGGACACCTGACGACATCTGGTCATTGGCTCCAGGATCGACCTGAACCCCCAACTCAGACAGGAGGAACCGACACCTGTTTACGCGAACCGGCGCAAACATATCAAGAAACCAAACGCCCCGAAAGAAACCTACCGGAGCGGAAAGTTCTGAATTTTTCGCTTGTAAGGCGTCATATGGCAGAGGTCCACATTGGCAGGCCGACTTTGATCATTTCGCGCACGCGTCGAATGTCCCAAATCCGCCCCTCGTGTCGATCAACGCGAACGGCCCAGAGCCGCCGTTTCCCGTTCCGTTAAACGCGAAACAGCAGCTGCCCTGGGCCGGACACGCGTGTTCAGCGCAGCAGTATGATGGCTCGAGCTATGGAGCCCAAGCGCAACTTCACCATAGCAGTCAATTGAAATGAATTTCAGCGGCATAGTTCAAGGCGGCGACCACAGTTGGACTGATGGATCCAGACGTCTCTTGCACGGGCGCATCGGGCTTGTGCTGCCTCAGAGCCGAATTTTTCTATTGGTTCTGAAAAGTGTTTGGCGTCAGAATGCGTTGGATTATCACTTGAGGAGAAAAAACCTATGCTCCAGACACTCGGACTTCTCCTGGGCTGCCAGTTGCTGGGAGAAATAACTGTACGCGGTTTTGGCCTCGCATTACCCGGCCCGGTTCTGGGTCTTACACTGCTCGTGCTGATCCTCGGTGCAATACCCACTCTCGCTGAAAGGCTCAGGCCGACCACCACGGTCATCTTAGCGAACCTGTCTTTCCTGTTCGTGCCTGCGGGTGTCGGTGTGATTGGCAACTTTGAGGTTTTATCGGAAGATGGGGTCGCACTGTTGGCCATCCTGACCCTTTCGACGGTGCTCTCCATGCTGGCTGCTGTTGGAACGTTCCTTGGCGTTCGGCACGTAACCGAACGCTGGGCGCCATGACAGACGTCGCAAACCTCTGGAGCTATCTCGCGACCACACCATTGATCTGGCTCACTACAACGATTCTCGCCTATCTGGTCGCAGATGGGGTGGCGCGGCAGTTGGGCAACCCAGCCTGGGCCAATCCAGTACTTTTGTCGGTCCTCCTGATAGCACCAGTGCTCTGGCTGACACAGACAGACTACACGACCTATTTCGAGGGTGCGCAATTCATCCACTTCCTGCTCGCCCCGCGACGGTGGCCTTGGCTTTACCGCTCTGGGACAATCGGGACACTATCCGGACCTCGGTCGCGCCAATCGTGCTGGCTTTGCTTACAGGATCTATCGTCGCGGCAGGCTCGGCCATTATGCTGGCGCGTGCCTTTGGTCTGCCGTTGGAGGTCCTGCTCTCGTTGGCGCCAAAGTCTACGACCGCCCCCGTAGCTCTCGGCATCTCCGAAGCAATTGGCGGGATTCCGGCGCTGACAGCAGTGTTGGTCATTGTGACGGGGATCATCGGGGCTGTGACAGTAACGCCTTTGATGAATGTGCTGCGGATCACCGACTGGCGGGCGCGAGGTTTTGCCGTCGGTGTTGCCGCACATGGAATTGGGACGGCCCGCGCATTTCAGGTAAACCCTGTGGCAGGGGCCTATGCTGGTATCGCCATGGCACTAAACGCTCTGCTGACAAGCCTGATCGTCCCCCTGTTGGTGCGCTGGCTGGTTTGAAAGCCACACAACTCAGTCCTCAGGAGGAGTGCGGCTTGGCGTCAGGAGACTTGGCTTCAGGGCCTTGACGTCAGGGGCTTGACGTCAGGGGCTTGGCAAATGGCTGCCACCTAGAGAGCCGCGCTTATCAGCAAGGCTTACGGCCGAAAGCATGCGTTATTGGGCTGACCCTGATTTGAGGTCGAGCTCCCGATAGGATCACAGGATGACTGTGAACAAGGCAGAAAGACGATGGAGTATTTTGCCGGACTGGATGTGTCATTGTGATCTTGTGCGCTATGCATTGTAGATGCCAAAGGTGCGATCAGTCTCGGGGGCGAGTTGCCTTGTGAAGTCGATGACATCACCGACTGTTTGAAACGTTTTCCACATCCAATTGTTAGGATCGGGTTTGAAGCGGGCACCAAAGGATCGCCCCACGGCACGCGATAGCCCAGCGACCAGGACTCTTCACCCAGTCCCCAGCCGACAATCTCAACCTCGAGCCGGTCGCTCTGCATGTCGATGCCCGCCGTCACGACCCCCACGCCCATCGGCGCCGGGGCGGCAAACTCCGTTGCCCGCCCTTTGCCACAGCAAGCCGACCGGGTGCCCTTCGCTGGTGCGGTCATAGCCATCAGTCTCGTCGCAAACGATGAAGGGCGCAGACCGGCCCCGCATGGTCTTGGGTGATCCGGACCAGCTGAACATGAGGAACCCGCCCGGGTAGCTCTTCATACGCTGGTTGTTGACGCCATCCCGGCCGCGCGGTTTGGAAAAGTCAGCTCGGACGTTCACGCACTGTCTGCCTCCTGGTCGCCCTCGCCCTCCGGGTCCAGCGCCAAGTCTGCTTCGTTGATCAGATCGCTGTCAGCCAGCACCTCGAGCCGTTGGTCGATCTCTTCCAGCAACACCGCTTTGAATGTCGTCTCATCTGTTTCGCCAATCAGGCGCCGCGCGGCACGACCGGGCAGCACATTGCGCATGCCTGCACGCACCTCGCCAACAGCTTTGACCAGGGCCCGCTCGAGCTGTTCAACCGGCACCACTTCATCTTTGGCTTTCGCAAGATCCAGCTCGGCTTGCTCGGTCTCGGCCGCCAGCTTGCGCAGCAGTAACTCGTCTTTGGTGGCATGTGTGATGTGGCTCGTCTCGGATATCTGCGCGCCGGTTCTGCAGCCCGCGAACGCGTTTGCCGCCCGTCATGTTGGTCGCTTTGAGCCCTTTCCCGCCAAGTCGCAGTATACCAGCGAAAGGCGGCTTTGATGATCGGCGAGAAGACTTGCTCGCATAAAGCGGCGGCGCCCCATGATTTCATCTGGTTGCAGATCGCGACAATTACGACCAGGTGTGGTCAAACGGCCGCAGGATGTACGGCCGCTCTTGTAAAAAACGACCTGCCAGGCCTAATCTCTGCCGGTTGGCACGAATGCTTGTTTCATTTAGCTTCTGCTGACACCTTTGTTCTTCGGCGGGCTCTTATGAAAAACACTTCAGATTCGACAAAACGCATCGGCACGCTAGAAGCCAGTCTGCAGGCTATCCTGTCGTCGGCAGTCGATGCGATTATCATTATTCGCCATGACGGCACCATTGAGACAGTCAACGAAGCGGCGGCAGATCTCTTTCAGTACGACATCGGGGAGTTTCTTGGACAGAACGTAAAGTTTTTGATGCCGGACACGCATCGGTCCAAGCATGACGAATACCTGCACAACTACAACACGACTGGATTCCGCAAGATCATTGGTTACGGGCGCGAGGTCACCGGGCAGCGCAAAGATGGCTCCATTTTCCCGATGCACCTTTCTGTCGGCGAGTTCGAAGACAATGGGACAAAGTACTACACGGGGATCATCCACAACCTTTCAATGCGCAAAGATGCCGAACAAGCCCTGCTACAAGCTCAGAAGATGGATGCGATCGGTCAACTTACCGGCGGCGTTGCGCATGACTTCAACAACCTTCTGACGGTTATTGTTGGCAACTTGGAACTCATGGAAATGCAAATGGGCAGCTTCGCGCATTCAGATCTCCTGAAGGAGGCCCTGGAAGCTGCCGATTTGGGTGCACGTCTGACAGAACGTTTGCTGGCCTTTGCACGGCGCAGCCCGCTTGAGCCACATGTTGTGGAACTGAATGGGCTTGTGGGAGGGTTGACTGATATGTTGCAACGTACCCTTGGTGCAACAATTGAACTGCAGACCGTTCTCTCCCCCGCTCCTTGGGCCGTAAGAGTCGATCCCACGCAATTTGAAAGCGCCATCGTCAATCTTGCAGTCAACGCCCGTGATGCGATGCCGCGGGGCGGGAAGTTGATTGTCGAGACACGCAATGTAGCCCTTGATGAGGACTATCTCGCCGAGGAATTGGGTCTTACCAAAGATGACTACATTCAGATCTCTGTGACTGACACAGGATCAGGCATGCCCGACGAGGTTATACGGCGGGTTTTTGAACCGTTCTACACAACCAAAGACGTCGGCGAAGGGACTGGATTGGGTCTTTCGATGGTTTATGGATTTGGAAAACAATCCGACGGCCATGTCCCGATCTCCAGCGAGTTGAGTAAAGGGACGACGGTCAATCTCTACCTTCCCCGACATCGGGACAGTTCAGCCCTATCCGAAAAACAAGAGGCAGACCTCCACCCACAAAGCGCGACGGGTGGAACGATCCTTGTTGTCGAAGACGACGAGCGCGTCCGCCGACTGACAAGAGCGCGGCTCGAAGCTTGGGGATACCGGGTGCTGGAAGCTATCCACGGCCCCGCCGCAATCGAGGTTCTCGCCGAGCAAACTGACATTGATCTTGTATTCACTGACCTGGTGATGCCCGGCGGCATGTCAGGATATGAGGTCGCCCAGCATGTTCAGGACACGCGGCCTGATATAAAGGTCTTGCTGACTTCAGGCTACGCAGAGGAGCTTATGAATGGCGACAAGCTGACGGAGCGGAGTTTGAAATTGCTTCGCAAGCCTTACCGCCAGGCAGCCCTGGCTGAGGCAATCAACGGCGCTCTTGAGGGGTAGCTATTTCCCACTAGGCTTCACATTGGTTGCAAGCATGTATCCGACGCCGCGCACCGTCTTGATAAGAACGGGTGCGGCGGGGTCGCGCTCTATCTTTTTGCGCAATTTGGCCACTTGATTGTCAATCGTGCGGTCCACCGGCGACCCTTCAGTGCCGTGCAACAGGTCCATGATCCGGTCACGGGATAAGATTTTCTTTGGGTTACGGAGAAAAACCGCCAGCATTCGAAAGTCGCCACTGGTCATCTCTACCAGGGCGCTGTCGCGATCCAAAAGTTCAAAGCGATCCAGATAGGCAGTCATGCCATCGAAGATCACCCCTTCCTCGAAGTCTTCGGCAGCAATATGGGTGTCAGGGGCTTCCGGCACTGTTTTTGCCGCGACCTCAACGCTGCCTGTGCGTCTTAAGACAGAGCCAACACGGGCCAGAACCTCGCGGACATGAAACGGCTTGGTGATGTAGTCATCAGCCCCAACCTCAAGTCCAACAACGCGATCAATAACATCATCGCGCCCTGTGATCATAATAATGGGTATGTTGGAGTTCTGACGGATGCGCTTGGCGATCTGCAGGCCATTCTCACCGCCTAAATTTACGTCAAGCGTAATAAGCTTCACATCATGCGCGCTGATTGCCTCAAGGGTACGGGCCTCATCTTCGGCTTCGATGACATTGAAACCGTCACTCTCCAGGCATCGCTTCAGAAGCAATCTTACCTTTGGCTCATCATCCACGATAAGGATTGTGTTTGAATTCACCGGTGTGTCCCCTGCTAAAGTCGTTGTACGAACGACAACGCTATGCCGCGATTGCCATTGTAGATCAAGAAGATGTCAAAAGACTACAAAACTTTACAAAGCGGCGGGATCCCCGCTTACATTCGCAAGTCAAGGTCATCCTAACAGAACAGGGAGACGACCAATGTATATTTCCAGCGCAACCGATTTTGAAAACTCAGCAACCTAAGTTTCATCCGCCATCGTTACCCGCAAAAACCTGTCGAACATGCAGACGCGCAGGCTGGAGGCCGCACAGAACCTGTTCCGCGAAGGGGATGATGTGCGACACATTTATGAAGTAACCAGCGGGGTTCTTCGCTTGACCAAAGTTCTCGAAGACGGTCGGCGGCAGGTGATCGCGTTCGGATATCCCGGAGATATCGTGGGATTTCCGCAAGACGGCATGTACCACACTGAATGTGATGCCATTTCTTCCGCCGAGGTTGTTGTGCACAGCGTCACTGACCTGGAAAATGGTGATCGCAACCCCGAGCTGCACCAGCGGCTTGTGAGAGCAGCGCTGAAAGAGATCGGCGCGATGCAGAGCCATTTCATCATGCTTGGCAGAAAGACCGCCAGCGAAAAAACAGCGTCGTTCCTGTCTGTGCTGATGGAGCGTACTGGCAAGCCTCTGGGTGCATATACCCACTTTGAATTCCCGATGACCCGCGCCGATATCGCCGATTTTCTGGGGCTGAGCGTAGAGACAGTGAGCCGAACCATCTCTTTGATGCGGAAAGCGAAACTGATCGCTTTGGAAAGCTCGAAGTCAGTTGTCGTTCTTGATGAGGACGCTTTGTGCGATATGGCTGCCTAGTGATCATCCATCAATTTTAACGCGCTGGCTGTTCCCTCTATGGCTGTTCCTTCTATGGGAGGTTCAGCTATGGGGGGGTTCAGCTATGGGGGGGGGCGCGGCTATAGGAGGTCCTTCTATGGGAGGTCCGGGCGGCGGCAAATGTCAGATGTGATCCAGACGTCGGCGCCAGACAAGCCTACGTCAGGATCACATCTGACACTTTTCTGCGCGGCGATGGTTCAGGATTGTCAGCCGCCCGGCCTACACGCAGCAGGATTTGCGGATATCCTGCAACGCCTGAGGCTTTCGCCAGTTTCAAACGCAGCTCGGCGACTTCGATGGGTTGATTAAGATAAGACGCCGAATAGCCAGCCGAGGTAAGCTTCAGCAACATCCTGCTCAGAGCACGCCCTATGTTGAGCCAATCATCAGCGGTATCTGAATGGCTTGCAAGCTAGGCCAGAGCAGGTGACCCGCTCAGTATCTTCTGTTTATCGGCGGCAGCGACACTACTCCCAAGATCAAACGTGCGGATCACAAAACGTGCTGCGGGAGTAAGGACATCAGGCATATTGAACGCTGCGCCGGACATACCATCCCCATGGCCGAGCCTGGATGAATGGGTCCAAGACGCCAGTTCACGCCGAAAGCTTGGATCATCAAACTGAAGACGGTCGCCCTCCGCAACCAGATTGGCGATCGCTTCGACAGAGGCACTGTCTTCAAAGAACTGAACGTTCGCGCCCGCGCTTTCGACGATATCGCGGCATCCGGACATCAGGTCACGCGGAAGGTCTTCCATGAAATAGGCGCTCGGTCGGTGCGGCGGTTCTTGATTGCATTGAACAGTGCAATTTCACCAGCATCAGGCTGCGCGCCTTCCGTTACTGTGATGCGAACAAGAGATCGCAGAACTTCGGGATCCGGGGAGGTGGCCACTGTGGTTTCCAGGCAAAAACGTCGCGCTGCGGCTTCAAAGATTCCAACTGCAGCTCCGCAACTGATTGCGAGTTCTCTGTCGTGAGGATCAACAACGGGCAGCGGCCGCGTCCGATCAGCAAGAACATCGACCCAATCCGGCCCCGTGGCAAAGGACCAGGGCTGAGTGTTGTGCCCTGAAGGCGCAAGTGCGGCATACCCAATGAGAAAACGGATTCGCTCTTCAAGAGTTCCGTTTGAAGGGAAATCTACGTCGGATCGTAGCCATAGGTCATCTGAGGCCGCCATCTTTGCTGTCGCTCTCTCACTGGTTTGGTTCAGCGAAGATACAAGAAATTTGGAATGAACTCTTGATCTAGCTCAATTACCACGTTGTCTGGCGGTGCAAAGGAACGTCTAACGGTTTGCGAAAGAGAATGGCCTAGCCATGTTGCCCACTCTTTCAAACGAGAGTGCTTTCTAGTGCAATGGGTCGGTACAGATTCTGCCTTCGTCCTTTTTGTGAAACTGCCCTGTAGGGTGCCCAAGAACCCAACTTTGTCGAACTTCCGCAATGGGCTCGAAGCGGAGTTGCGGCGGTGCGGCACCCAGTTTTCGGCAGTAATCGCCCCTGGGGGGGGGTGCTCTGATGACTGCTGTCAACCCAAGGGAGACGTAGCTCAAAATGTTGGATAAGTTAAATGCAGACGCCTGTCTGAGATGAGGCTTGTGATCTATTAACAGACAAGGCCTACTTTCATGGTTCGAGGCCATTTTGCATTCCCGCTTGATCGGTCGAGTTCGCTGTGATGCTATTCCTAAGAGATTTATCGACTTCTTTGCGCGAAAAACCCGATGCGAATGGCAGCCACAAAGGACATAAACATGACACGAGAAAAGTACGGCTGCGCCTGCTGCACCGGTGGATTTCACAACATGTTCATGCAAAACAAGGCTTTCCAGGCTATGGCAGGCGAAGTCCAGAACACCGAAGGGTGGTCGTGCAACTGGGGAATTGATTTCACCCAGATGGGGCGCCGGGACTTTCTAAAAACCGGCGCTGCGACTGCAAGTTTGGCCGCCCTGTTGCCGAGTGGAGCCAAAGCTCAGAGCAATAGGACAACGGTGTTTACGGGTGGGACCGTTTTGACGGTAGATCAGGCGTTCTCTGAAGCGGAAGCGATTGCCATTCGTGGCAACAAAATCTTGGCTGTAGGGAGTGACAGTGAGGTGCGTGCCCTTGCTGGAGAGACTGCACAAATTGTTGATGTCGCGGGCAAGATCATACTGCCTGGGTTTATCGACCCTCATACCCATGTAATTTCTGGCTCCGTCGTGGATAGCATCATGGATTACGTAGGCATGGCGCGTTACACGACGACCGATGAGGTACTCGCCCATATCTCCGCGCGGGCAGGTGAAACACCTGCCGGAGATTGGCTGGTTTTCCGCAACTTTGATCCGGCCGTGCAGGACGGCCCCGGCGCACTGACTTTCGCGGCGCTTGACGAGATATCGACCCAACACCCGATCTTTGTTTTGAATGCTTCCGGACATATTGCCTATGCAAACACCACTGCATTTGAGGTGTCCGGCATCGGACACGACGTCCTGGATCCTCCAGGGGGGGAATTCGAGCGGGATGCTGCTGGCAAACTCACTGGAGTGATGAAAAACAACGTGGCTTTCCTGAAAGTCATTTCAAACTACCCTGCGATGGTAGAGGCCGCCCCGGTGGAAGGCCTGATCACACTGCTCGGAAAATGGTCTGCACTTGGCATGACAACGGTCTCCGAGCTCAGCCTTGGTGCCCTGTCGCAGACACCTGCTGATGCACAAGTCATGGCTGCCGCGGCGCAAACCGGACGGCTAAATGCGCGGCTGCGCGCCTATCCGTTTTACACCGTTGGCGCGGAGGCCTGGGACGCGGCGGGCATCCATCAGGGCGACGGCACTGCGATGGCGCGTATCGCTGGCTATAAACTCGTTGCTGATGGATCTAATCAGGGCTTCACCGGCCTTCAGCGCGCGCCGTACCTCAACAGCGACGACCACGGACTCGCCTATATGACACCTGACGATTTGACAGCTGCGGCGCTTGAACGGGCTGAAAAGGGCTGGCATCTGGCTATCCACGGCAACGGCGATGCTGCCATCGACAATATTCTCGACACTTGTGAAGCGCTACGGTCTGCAGGCATCGACATGTCGAAAGTCCGGCCGCGGATCGAACACTGCTCTATCCTGCATGACGCGCAGATCGCCCGGATGAAAGATCTCGGCGTCTCCGCCAGTTTTTTGATTGGGCATGTCCATTATTGGGGTGTGGCAATGCGCGACGAAGTTTTTGGCGAAGAAAAAGCACAACTGCTCGACCGGTGCCGCAGCGTCGAAGAGGCCGGAGTTGGCTTTACGCTGCATTCTGACTTTATGGTGACTGACCCGAACCCTCTTCACATGATTGAAATGGCTGTGACTCGCCGCACTTGGAAAGAGCCCGACTACGTTTTGGCACCACAAGAGACAGTTTCGGTTGAAACTGCGATCCGCGCCCTAACCTCCGAAGCCGCATGGCAACTCTTCTCGGAACACGAAGTTGGCAGCCTGGAGCCGGGAAAACTCGCGGATATGGTGATCCTCGATCAGGATCCGCGCCGCGTCGCTCCGGACGCGATCAAGAACATCAAGGTGCTGGAGACCTGGATGGATGGTCGCCAAACTTTTTCTGCCTAAAGATTCAAGCGTATGTGTTGTTTCGATCTGATCTAGCCACAGCGGTTAATCGAGGAAAAAGAACTGGTCACGAGCAAGGTTGCACCTGGCCAGTTCTTCTGTACCCCGCTTTTTCCTTCGTTCAGAATACCTGAGAACTCCAACACACTTGCACGGGCGTCAGACGGCCAATCGAAATGTTGTGCGAAATTTCTCTATCTGCGGCCGTTAATTCAAGGGTATATTTGGGTCTCATCGGGTTCATGGTTCTCTCCGAGGTCGGCGTTGCCGCCTCATAATGGCGTCGGGGACTGGTGCCTCAAAAAGGTCCGCTGCGAGGTCGCCTGAGTTCAGGCGCATCGAGATTCGACAGCGAGGTCATCCGGCCGCCGTCCCGATCATTGCCCGGCAGGCGATTGCATAGCAATCTGCCGAGAGGGGGGCGTCTTTACACCCGGACGGGCGTATTCGGTTTGGGCTATCTCATGCAGGCAGCTCCTCTTTGGCCCAGGCGAAGGTCGTACCATCGCGCCAAATGCGGGTCATGATGACAGCCAGTTTTCGCGCCGTCGCAACGATGCGCTTATTTCATTCCCCTTCGTGCGACAAGCCGCATTGCCCATGCTTTGAGCGGTGAGACGCGCGACACCCGTTGGATCAAGATATTTGCTGCCTCATAAAGCAGTTTGCGCATGGCCCCATCCCCGCGTTTTGAGATGCGCCCTGACCAATCTGTTTCACCAGATTGGTATCGCCTTGGGGTCAAGCCCAGGTAAGCGCCGACATCTGTTGCTTTACGGAACCGCGCCTCATCGTCAATTGTCGCGATGAAGCTGAGGCTGACAATGGGGCCCACTCCGGGAATGCTGGTCAGCCGCCGCGCCAGAGGGTTGTTCTTGGCAAGGTGCTGGACCTTCGCATCAATCGCGGTACTTTCAAGACAAACAGTTTCATGCACAGTGATCAACTTCATGCACAGTGATCAACGAGGCGAAGATCATCTGCAAACTTTGGTCCCCCTTGATCGCCGTACCAACCTGATCGCGGAAGCTCTTTCGGCTGCAGCCCGCATTGACCGGCCCAAGCCGGATCCCATAGGCCTTCAAAAGACCCCGCACTTGCCCTTCGATGTCAATCCGAATGCGGATCAATCATTCTCGTGCCGAGAGCATGAGGCGCAACTGATCGCTCGCCTCACTCTTCACGTGCACCGCGCCGTACCAACCCGTGCGGGCCAACTGCGCGAGCCCGACAGCGTCTGATTTATCAGACTTATTTACCCGCGCTGGCGCGCGCTACCTTCAACTGCGACTCTTGTTATAAAACAATATGTTATCTTACGGGAGGAATCGATATGGGAGCCGTTTATACGCAGCTGAGTATCACAGAACGACGCAGAATAGAACGTTGGAGACATGCAAAAGTCCCTGTCGATGAAATGGCGCGTGTTTTGAAGCGCTGAAGGTCGACGATATTATTCCGTGAGTTGAAGCGCAATCATTTCAGCGATGAGAGCATGCCAAAATGCGATGGCTACTACGGTGCTGCGGCTCAGCTGATGACGGCAGATCGACGCGCGCGGGATCGCAAGTTGATCAAATACCCTGAACTGTGCAAACGTGTGATCGAGCGGATTAAGGACGGATGGACCCCCGAGCAAATCGGTAACCGGATGATCCAGGAGAATGCGCCGTTGCGGGTCTGTCAGGAAACGATTTACCGATACATCTACTCGAAAGAAGGCATGCGC
>NZ_MWVJ01000110.1 GCF_002087335.1 Pseudophaeobacter leonis | reverse complement strand
CTGAAACCAACCCTGCCTTTGGCGGGGTTTTTGCATTGGAGAAACTTTTGAGACTTGTTGAAAACGCAGGCCAGATCGCCAAGCGATCCCATTCGATGGGGGCGGGGTACCTTGGGCTGCTATGCCTGGTGCTGCCAGAGGGCGCTGTTCTGGTTCTTTGGCCGTGATACAGATCCGCGCCTGTGGTGGATCTTGGGCGTGGCCCTGGTTGCCTATGGCCTCATTGGCCGGGTGAAAGATCAGGGGATCGATCGCAGCAAGCTGCGCAGCTCCTCGATCGCGGCATTCCTGGCGCTGGCCTTGCCTCTGATCGGAGGCTGGGAGGGCATGCGCAACCATGCCTATCTGGATCTTGTTGGGGTGCCGACGATCTGCTTTGGCCATACCAAGGGCGTCAAGCTTGCCGACCATATGACAGACGCGCAATGCGCGGCGCTGTTGCGGTCTGAGGTGCTGGAATATCGCGAGGGCCTGCATGGGTATTTCTCAGCCGATACCAAAGCAAACCGCCTGCCAGCGGCGCGGGATGCGGCCTATGTGAGCCTTGCCTATAATGTCGGCATTCGCGGGGCAGGGCGCAGTACCGCTACGCGCGGCCTGAACGCCGGTAACGTGGCCGGGGGGTGTCAGGCGCTGACCTGGTGGAACAAGGCCGGGGGCCGCGTTGTGCGCGGTCTGGTGCGCCGTCGCGCCGATGAGTACCGGCTTTGCATGCTTGGCGTCACCTGATGCCGGTCTGGCTTTTGCGCAACCTGCCAGCTCTTGCCCTTGCAGCGGCGCTGGCCGGTGCCGTGTGGTGGCTGATCGATGTGGTGAACGACCGGACCCAATTGCGCGCGGATCTTGCTGCAACTGAAAAGAGCCTGGCCGGTGCCCATGCCGAGCTGCAGCGCGCCGCTGAGACTGCGCAGATCCATCGCGCGCACTTGGACCGTGTTGCAGATGAGACGCGGCACTGGGCGGCGCTTTCTAATGAACTGGAACTAATGGGAGGTCGTGATGCGCCTTTGTCTGCTTTGCTTGGTGTCACTGCTGAGCGCCTGTATGGGGCGTGGCGCTGACCCCGCTCGATTGCCCCCGCCGAATGTGCCGGCCGATCTGTTGACGCCCTGCCCAGGCTATACCGGGCCGGTGCCGACAACTGAGGGGCAGCTATCAAACGCCCTGGTTGCCGAGGCGCAGGGGCGCAGTTGCGCTAATGGTAAACTGGCCACTGTGGGCGAGATCCAGCCTAGCTCGATCAGGCCCTCCTACAGTGTGGGCGGGAAACGGACATTCTCTGAAATCTGCATCAAGGTCCGCAGAGGAGACAAGGCGGCCGTCGCCACTCCCTGTTACTCGTCATAACCGTGCCGTTCTACCCAAGGATCCAGCAGGGCGCGGCATTTGTCATCGAACAGGAAGTCGTAGTTCTTGCGCGTCGATTGCACTCCGATCCCTAGCCCCTGCCGCACCTTGGTATAGCTGGGGGTGCGCACCGCCCGGTTCGCCGAGCTTTTTGCAAAATCGCTAACCTCTTTCGACCATTCAACGTCCAGAAATTCTAGGGCGCCGTGAACGACGCGGTCGAAATCATTTACCAGCTCGTCATAAACCACATAGTGAACCCGTTCGTCCTGGCCGGGGAAAACATCAAACCAGGTTCGCATTACGAAATCATACAGCACACAGGATTCGTAAATGGTATTGAAGGCGACCATTTCGATCGTCTGGTTGTAGATTTGTTTATAGTTCGAGAGCACCACATCATAAGGGTGCCGAATGGAAAAGATGTAGCGTTTTTGCGGCATCAGCTTTTCTAGATACTTGATGCTGGCCCCCATCATTGGCGTCTTGTCGATGATTACTTTGGGGCTGGGTTTGTCGACGAAACGGGTTAGGTCCTGATAATACAATTCGCGGTTTAGCTCGGCGCGCAGCCCAATATTCGTTTTCTGCGGGTCCTCGGCGATGTGCACGTGAAAGGCGGTGTCCAGCGACCTGTTAACGACAGGGTTTCCTCGCAGGTGACCACCTGGGGGTGTGATGCCAGAACGTTTTCCAACAGGGTGGTGCCCGAGCGGGTGAAGCCGGTCATGACGAAGTAATTGTCTTTGTCGTCGCGCGGCAATTCGGGAACGTTCAACAGCGCTCTGCTTTCAATTCTCGCGCTGAACTGCTGCGGCCTGGGCATATCCTTTTTCAAAGCATCATTTTGTTTTTGATACCATTCGGCGGCCTCTTGAAACCGCCCCATCTTTTCATAGCAGTTGGCAATAAGGTTGTTGAACCGCGCGGCCATGGGCTGTTTTGCCAAGGCCTGAGCGCCAGAATCCTCAAGTATTTGGATGGCGCGGTCGAAATTCTTGTCCCAATACTGCAATTGCGCCGCGCCATAAACGACGGCCTCCAGGATGTCCTTGTTGGGGTAGATAGCCTGGGCAATCACCTTGAATTCGGCGCGGGCGTCTTCGGCTTCCAACATCCGCAACAACCCGATCGTGCTGGATTGCAACGGCTCGACATGGGTAAAGATGCCGCGAAGCAAATGCACTAACGCGCTTTTCCAGTTCAACCGCATCGACGCAACGACGCGGGCCTGGCTGATATGTTTCAGGTTGCCAGTGTGCAGGTACAGTTTTTCGTGCAGCGTTACTTGGGCCTGATAATCATTGCTGATCATCGCCTGCGACAAAAACCCGTTCAGCTTGCCGGTCTCGTCACTGGCTTTGCTTTCCAGATTCTGGATCAGGTGGATCAGATCGAACCGCAGCCCCTTCAACAACGGCGGCACCAGCAGGTTGCGGATATAGGTGCTGTAGTGCGCGGCCTGCATACTGGCCTCAAGCAGTTCGCCTTCGACCCTCTGCGATGACAATAGTATCGAGGAAAGTGCCCAGACCCGCACCACCGGGTCGTCAATGCGACAGTGGTCCATCAATCCTGGCACGTCTTTGGGCGCTTTCAAGACCCCCATAATTCCAATGGCCTGAAATATGCTGATGTCTATGGGCGCTTGCGGAAAGTCCGGAACCAAAGGCTTATCGTCCAGGATCATTTTGGCGCTCCGTCAGATTGCGGTCACATGTGTTGCCCGGTCCCCCGGTCGATCCAAGGCTAAGGCTGCGCAACTGTCACTTAAATGGTCTTAACCATAGTGAAGTTGCCCAGTCCAGCTTTGTACTACCTCAGGTCAGAACAAGAAATCCCCCGCGCCCAGATCGGTGATATCGACGTTCAGCAGCGTGATCGTGTTTCCACGCCCAAGGTCGATTAGAACATCGTCACCGAGCTGTTCCATATGATTGTTTCTGAGGTCATTGAAACTGGTAATTGAGGCGACTTTCTTTAGATTGATCTGCTCTTGACTGTCCGTCGCGTCAAAGTCTTTGATCGTGTCCTGGCCACTACCATTGCTAAACACAAAGGTTTCGCGGCCTTGGCCGCCGATCAGCACGTCGTTGCCCTTACCGCCGATGATCTTATCATCGCCATCGCCGCCATTCAGCCGGTTGTCACCTTTGTTACCGGTGATCACATTGGCCAGATCATTGCCGGTGCCGTTGATGTCGTCCCGGCCCAGCAGTCTGAGGTTTTCGATGTTGTCGACGCCGGTCACGTCGTCGTTGCCAAGCCTGTAGCTGATACTGGCGCGGACCTCGTCATTGCCTTCGCTGCCGTATTCCTTGACGATATCACCCTCATTATCAACGATGTAGATGGTTTTTCCGTCGCGCCCGACCATCCGGTCAGCCCCGGCGCCGCCGTCCAGAATGTCTTTGCCGCCACCGGTCCAGGCGTCCAATGTGTCGCGCCCCGCACCGCCCAGCAGCACGTCCTTGCCGCCATTGCCAAACAGCCTATCATTGCCGCCTTCGCCGTCGATGCGGTCATTGGCTTCGGTGCCTTCCAGAACGTCGTTTCTGCCGGTGCCGGTGACCCGCAAGCGCACGCCCAGCAGATCGCCGATGGACGGCGGGTTGTTATAGTCGATCTCGGTCAGCGAAATGACCAGATCCTCGAACGCGAGATCAAGACTGTCATGGTGCTGAGGACGCGATTGCCGTTTGCGCTTTGCAGAGTGATGTTGGTGATGGTGCCGCTGGCTGCAGTCAGCAGCTCTTCGGTGGTCATGTCATAGGGGTCACCGTCAAGCGACAGGCCCTGACCCTGCAGGACAATGCGCCTGTCGCCCAGTTGCACCACGATCTTGCGCCCGCCCTCTGACAGGATGCCATCCTTGACCAAAGCAAAGGCGCTGTCGCTGTCGCCCAGATCATCCAGCGACAGGTCGGTGCGCCGCACCACATCCAAAATCGCACGGTCGGGTGCGGCGTTGGATTGCAGCCGTCCAATATCCGGCGTGGCCATTGAGGAGCTCAATGCACTCCGATTAGTCTCGCCTTCCCGAGTGTACCTGTCTTCACGCTCGAAAATAGGGACAGGTGCGTTAAATCCAGGGTAGTCTCCGGCTATGTACGCATCCGCCTGGCCGAGCGTATGAGTGGTAGTCGTATCGTTCACTGAAACGTTAGGTTCCTGATATGTGTAAAAGTACTCATAATTATAATAACCCTCACCTTCAGGATAGCCTTCCATAGGGGTTGTTATCTCATGACCTTCATAAGCGGACATTGAAAAAATATCCACGCCAAGGCCATCCTTTTCAAACCAGCCAGTTTCAGGTGGGTGTCCTCCCTTAATTCCTGCGATTTCAACGTAATGGATGTGAACGATGTTGAACGTACTATTGTCAGAAAAGTTTGATGAGTCGATATTCAACCTTCCGAAATCATTGAATATTGCGCCGCCGGCATGGGCTGTGTTGCCGGAAAACTCTGATCCGCTGATATTGACCACTCCATTGTCGTTAAAAAGGGCCCCACCAGGACCGCCGACATAATAGTCATAATCAGCCAACTCGGCTTTAGGAGCAGGTCCCAGCCCGGACCCGACGTGTTCCCGAATCGACGTTTGGTGGTTTTCAATGTGTGAATCTTGAATATTCAATGTGCCGTGGTGAGCGACAAAAATGGCGCCGCCCCGAATATTCCCACCAGTGGACGTGGTTAGCTCTGAACTCCTTGCGCCATCGAGCGTCAAGTCTTCCAGCCCTAGCACTGCATCTCTATTGACGTTGAAAACCCTAGTGTTAGCCATCGCATTTTCAATTGTCGTGTTTTCAGCACCTTGCCCTCGGATAATGACATTCCCGTTTATGGAAATTAGGCTACTGGGCCGAAAAACGTTGTAGGTCCCGGCCCCGAGTTCAACTATCGCCTCGTCTCCTACCGCATTGGCCTGGTTTACCGCTTCGCGTAGGCTTGTCACCCCATCGCTGTCATCCACGACATCATCAAAGGTCGTGACCACAAATACATTTTGTTCGACCTCAACCGCAGCGCTGGTCAGGCTTTCCTCGGTGCCCCCGTCGTCGGTATAGGTGACGCGTACACTTATTTCTTCGCCAACATCTGAGGGGATCAACTGATAGGTAGACAGGCCGGTTTCTTCAACGCCTTCAAGCGCCACGCCATTGCGCAACCATGTGTACCTGAACGTGCCCAGCCCATCGGCATCGGCAATAGCCGAGGTATCCGCTGTTAGGATCTCATCGCCCACAGCCGTTCCGGTGATCACTACACGCCCTGTGGGGGCAGTGTTCGGCGTAACTGGCAGCTGCGGCACGGATACGGAAAAGGCACCGGCAGTATAGACCGACTGGCCGCTGCCATTACTGACGGGGTTGGCCAGCAGCGCCTGATCCGAGGCTGAGAAGGCGCTGAAATCCAGTGTATCCAGATCATGATCAAAGTCGGTGATCACATTACTCCCGTCGCCGGACGCAAAAACATAGGTGTCGCCGCCGCCATTGCCGGTCAGCGTGTCATTGCCCGCCCCTGCGGTGATGATATTGGCGTCGCTGTTGCCAATAATCACGTTGTCCAGGCTGTTGCCGGTGGCGTCGATGTCTAGCACGGTATCTGGGCCGTATTCGTTATAGCCCGATGCCAGCGTCAGGTTTTCGACATTGGCCCCCAGCGTATAGCTGACACGGCTTTCCACCGTATCGGTGCCTTCGCCAGCACGTTCAACCACGGTGTCGCTGCCCGCAAGAATAATGCTATAGGTATCATTGCCGGTGCCGCCATTCATCGTGGTGGCGGCTGTGTAATAACTGCCGTTCAGCCGGTCATTGCCCGCGCCGCCGTTCAGCACATTGGTGCCTTCACCGCCCGACAGGATGTCGTTGCCGCCAAGCCCGTTGATCGTGTCGTTGCCACTGTCTCCGGCCAGGGTGTTCGCGCCACTGGTGCCGTTGAGGGTATAGGACTGGGTCGAAGGCGCATTCAACAGGTCGACGTTCTCTACACCCGTGAAGGTGACATAGGTCACGCCGTCAACGGAAAAGCCCGCACTCAGATCGACGGTGATGGTGGTCGCATAGCTGGAGCGGAAGGAAAAGGTGACCTTGTCAGTGCCGCCGCCGCCGTCAACGGTGGTGCCGATATCGAAATATCGCGCGTCGAATTCAGTGTTAAAGCGGAAATAATCATCATCGGCAGTGCCCGTGTAGGATGTGGTGCCGGTGCTGGCGGTAAAAGAAGCCATGGGTCTATGTCCTTAAAAAATGCGTCTCGTCACAGGCTTTCCAGTTTGCCCTGAGGTCAATAAGTTCCAAAAGATCATAGGTTTGGCGGTAATTCGCACTGTGCTCATTTCGAACTCTTAGACGAATTTCTTGCAGGATCTGTTGGCGCGGTCTTATCCCTCCATACAACAGCCGCCCTTTTTGACCTAATGGTTTCCCTTGGGTGATCTTGGGGTGATCTTGATCTGCGGCCTTCGCAGCGTGCATCTATCCTGATAGCGTGCCCGTGACCGGCCCACAGATTTGTCTGGCCATAGCGAGCGAGGCACAAATGTCCGACCTCTCTGCGTTGCAAACCCCAGCGCCCTTTGGCCTGATGCGGCTGAAAGACCCGAACGAGGCTCTGGGGCTGGCGATCCGTCTGCTGGCCGGAGAAGCGCCGTTTCGCGATATGCAGCTTGGCATGTCGACGGGCATGCTGGTCGAGGCGATTGACGCCAATCACTATATCTTTGTGCGCCGCGAGAACAAAGCCGTCGCCTTTGCCGCCTGGAAATACAGCCGCAAAGAAGACGCCGAAGCCTGGCTGTTTGACGGGCGCGCACCCGAGAGAGGGGCCACCAGGGACGCGCGCGTTGCGATCATGCTGGCGGTTCAGGGGATCGAGACGCCAGTGGGTCGCTACCTGATGCGCCAACTCAGGGATGGAGAGCTGGGGGACTGTGACACGCTGTATTACATGCGGGACTATGGAAAGGGCGGGCGCGGGAAGCGCTCTGTCCGGCTGGTCCGCCCCAAGGTACGGCGCGCATTGAGGTCCATGGAACAGGGGGCTGCAGGGAGTAACCAGTGACGTATTGCGCAGGAAGGGCAGCCAATGGCCGTTTCTGACGCATCATGCATTCTGGTGCGACGACCTTCCAAAGGGTGTTTTCTAGCATCGCAGACGTGCGTGCCTAGATCCCCCTGCGCAAGGCCGGTAGATTACTCGCAGCTCTTTGCGACGGCTAGATGAAATTCAATTGCGGGGGCTAGTGACCGTAGACTTCGCCAGGGGGCAAAAGCGTTGCGCCGCCTGTCATCAGAACAGTTGGCCGTTTCGACCTAACCGTTTGTTTTCTTTGGGCTGCTTTCTGCTGCGTTGGAGGAATATTTCTTTTATATCAACATATTGACACGGTCTCCAAAACCGTAGGCCCACAGTTCGAGTCTGTGTGCCCCTGCCAGTAAAATCAGTGACTTAGTGTCACCTCAAGATTTTCCAAAAAAATGTTTCCCACTTTCACGTTTTGTTTTTGTTCTGTTCGCGCAGGGCTTGGGCTTGTTTGGCGAGCACGTTCTGACTCGCCCCGCGTGAATACTTCTGGATCATGGACAAACTTTTGTGGCCAGTGATGGATGCGATTTGATGGTCAGTGCATCCAGCCTCGGCCAGTTCGCCAGCGGCGCTGTAGCGTAGGCCGTGGAGTGCGAATTCCTCTAACCCCATTGTCTTTTTGATTTTGAGGCTTCTTTTCTGAATGAGGTCGTAACGTACCTGGCGACCAAACTTGTCTGACAGAATGTAGTGCAGGCTTTGCCGTGGCATTGCGTTGAGGGTTGCCCGCAGGTTTGCCGTGAAGGGAATCCACGCTCTCTCCCCCCGTTTTGTTTTGCGTACCCCATACGCCACCGTCTTCAACATCCGACCATTGCATGCGCGTAACAGAGATGCAGGACGGCGCATTGCGTCTCTGGCACCGAAGCAGACATGAACTGCACTACAGAACTTCGGCGAATGGCCCCTATGTCCGGGCGTTCTGCGCAAACGAGGAGCGCTGATTTTTCTTCGTGTAAGTCCAAGCAATAAAGCGACTGGTTTTTTGTCCCTGTGCCATTTCGACGACTTTATAGTCAGCAACCCTGGCTTTGCCTAGAATTCGGCTGAGGGGCTGGAGGTTATCTTTTTTCGACACCAACGAGGTAAACCACAGGCATTGGTTGGCGAACTCCGTGCTCTGTTCAACCATGCGAGCGATAAACTTTATCTCGCCGCCAGGACAACAAAGCTCAGCATTTTGACCACCAAAGTTGAGTTTTGTTGAACGCCCTTTGCCAAGGTTCGCCCACTTACGTTGGGTACCCTTATTCGCGGCTTCGACAGACCCATGGAAAGGTGGATTGCACATGGTTAGGTGAAAAGCTTCGTTGGGCTGGATCGCACCGCGAAAGATATTTTCCGGTTTGCTTTGTCGCCTAAGGGTAATTGCCAACGTGTTGAAGTCACAAATTTGCTGCGCCGATTTGATCGCGCCTGCGTCTATATCGACGCCAGTAAAGTGCCAGCCGTATTCGCTCTGGCCCGTCACCGGGTACACCAAGCTCGCACCGGTGCCGATGTCCAAGGCCTTGATATGACGCCCACGCGGGATTTCCTGGTTGTTGCTGTCGGCAAGCAAGTCGGCGAGATAGTGGATGTAGTCGACGCGACCGGGAATTGGTGGGCAAAGATAGCCAGCGGGAATGTCCCAAAACTCAATATCGTAATGGGCCTTTAGCAACGCCCGGTTCAGCATACGGACGGCGCTCACGTCTTGAAAATCAATCGTCGTCTGACCGGCTGGGTTACAGATCGTGAAGGCCTCAAGCTCAGGCGTTTGCGCTACTAAACGCGCGAAATCGTAGCCTTCTGAGTGTTGATTGCGGGGGTGCAGCTTCGATTTGGTGGCCATGGGGACGCCTTCATTTCAGGTTGGTGGACGTCACTCTCCAGACGATTTGTCGCTTTTAGGCCTTCATGCAAAAATAGTAAAATGAAGAGCGGGGCAGATCCTCCCTTGAGGTGACGCCCCAAGCATTCAATACCTGTGCAGCATCTATCGTATCGGTCTTAAAGTCGACTTTCTCCTAGGCGGATGGCAGCGGGCAGATTGAAATTACGCGCTGTCTTGCCGAATAATGCGTTGCCTCTCGCGTCCGCCTTCCATGCTTTGACGGTGGAGAGATTGGCAAAGATGCCCTCTTCGAGGATGTAATCCTGACCGCGCCAGTTCTTTACGTCCTTACCTTCGGCAATCACGGTGGCTACGCCGGTTTTGGTCTAGAATCCCGGAACACCCGCACTGCTGGCACGCATCGGCTCTGCCAATGTGCCTTGCGGAGTTGAATTCCGGCTCCAGCTCGCCTGACAGAGACTGACGCATGAATTCCGCGTTCTCGCCGACACTGGGATGCCGCACAGACCAAAGCCACCCGCTGCGATCAACATGCCATCGCCCTAAATACTATCGAGGGCGGCTTGCACTGTTTCAAATTCCTTTTTTATGTGGACAGCTCTCTCAATCCAAGGATCGCGCGGGCCTGCCGCCAATCGGCCACGGGCCGCTCGTATTTCTCGCACAATTGCGCGGCGCGGGTCACAAGACCGGCGTTCGAGGGTGCCAGCGTATCGCGATCAAGACGGACGTTGTCCTCCAGCCCCGTGCGCGCATGGCCACCCGAGCAGATCGCCCAGTCGTTCAGTGTGAATTGCTGCGCACCGATACCCGCAGCACACCAGGGCGCATCTGCTCCAAACAGGCGGCGAACGGTATGTATGTAATAGTCGAACACATCACGGTCCACGGGCATGGCGTTTTTCACCCCCATGACAAACTGCACATACGGCGTGCCCGCCAGCTGGCCCTTGTCGACCATGTCCCTGGCCTTGAGGATATGCGACAGATCAAATGCCTCGATCTCAGGCTTCACATTGTGCCTGAGCATCTGCGCTGCAAGCCAGTCCACCAGATCGGGCGGGTTCTCATACACCCGTGTCGGGAAGTTGTTGGACCCCACCGACAGCGACGCCATATCCGGCGAGAGCGGCAGCATGCCACCGCGTGTCTCGCCAGCACCCGAGCGTCCCCCCGTCGAGAATTGGATGATCATGCCAGGGCAGTGCTGTTCCAAAGCCTTCTTTGGGTCGCGCGAATTTCTCGGGGTCTGAAGACGGTGTTTCATCCTTGTTACGCACATGGGCATGGCAGATGGTGGCCCCTGCCTCGAACGCTTCGTGCGTACTTTCAATCTGTTCCGTGACTGTCACAGGCACGGCAGGGTTGTTGGCTTTGGTCGGCAATGATCCGGTGATCGCAACGCAGATGATACAAGGGGTGCTCATTTGGCCTCTCTCGCAGGCATCCGCGCCAGCGCATCGACAAAGAACGGCCGGAAGCCGTCCGGATGCTCGCTCATTGGGAAGTGGCCTAGCTCGTCCATGACCGCAAGGGTCGCCCCCTTGATCGCATCTGCTGTGCGCTTGGAGTCTTCGGGTGTGCAGGTCAGATCATAGGCGCCTACGATCAGATGCACAGGCGTTTTGCCAGTGTCGATGTCCCCCAGACGGGCAATCAGGCTGTCATCCTTGGTGTAAAAACTCAGGTCACCCCGAAACACGCCCGGACCGCTTTGCATGAACATCCACAGCGTATTCCACCGCTCGGCGTTGGGCGCAAAGGGCGAGATATTGGCGGAGACAAGCGCCGCGCCCATTTCGCCGCCGTGGGCATCGGGGCGGTGGAACCAGTCGATATCATACCACGCGGGTTGGAAATCCGACGCCTCAATTGCGATGAAGCCGCTGAATTTATCCGGATGCAGAGCCGCGAATTGCAGCGCAATGCGGCCTCCCATGGAACAGCCTGCAAGCACGGGACGCTCCAGCCCCAGCCCATCAATCACGGCGAGAACCGTCTCCATGTAGGCCTTCGTCGTCAGCAGATACTCCTTGTCTCGAACCCTTCGGGCGGCAGGGATTTGCCGTGCCAGGGCAGATCAAAGGCGATCATCCTGTTTGCCGCCGTGATGCCCGCGTCATTCATCAGATGCCGCCATTGGCGCGTGTCCGCACCCGCCGTATGCAGGCACAAAACAGGACGGCCTTGTCCGGCTTCTTCGAAATAGATCCGGCGCGGCGCGCCTTCAACTGTGACCGTGAGGTAGCGGCCGGTGATAGGCTCGATGCTCATGCGGCGTCCTTTCGTGCAGCGCGGGGAAGCGCCATAAACTCTTTGAAAAAGCGCAGGTTTTTGACGAGGCAGAGGATATCACCATCAATATTGCCACGACCGATTTTCAACAGACCGAAGATGTCGGAAACCCGGGTTCTGGCAGCGGCTGCCAGAACTGCGCGAGCGCATCTGCATCGGTGCGCAGGGCGAAACGCCACGGTGTCTTGCGGCTGGGGCCTTCGGTCACTTGGGTCAAGTGCCCGTTCTCGAAGGTCAGGTAGATCTCGTCATCTCCGACCTGAACAAGGACCGTCTCGGAAAACAAACGCCCGAGGCGCAGCAGATGCGGCGTTGCTTCCAGCTTTGCCTGCATATCATGGAAAGTATCAATCATCTGGTTGTCCTCTTCATATCCCTGACACTGTCGTGCCACGAGCGCTGCTTACATCGCCATACCGATGCAGGTATTACGCGATACCGCCCACGGCATTGGATCGCGGGCTCCTTTCGCAGACGGTACCCTCGAAGGGGCGTCCGATGCGGCGCCCAAACCGCACCTACATTGCCACTTTGGAGGAAGAAAAATGGGTATCGTCAACATTGACAACATCAGCGACGTCGTCATCGCCAGCCTGGGCCAGCACGGTGACATCACCGACCGCCAGCGCGAGATCATGTCATCACTGATCCGTCACCTGCATGGATTTTGCAAAGACGTGAACTTGCAGCACGGCGAATTCCTCGAGGGGTGTGAATATCTTAAGCGTGCGGGCCAGACCTGCGACGAGAACCGTCAGGAATTCATCCTGCTTGGCGATATCCTCGGCGTCGAAGTGCTGGTGGATATGTTGTCCAACCCGGTTGACGGCCCCGAGAGCGAATCCACCGTGCTTGGCCCATTTTACCGTGAAAACCCTCCGGTTCTGCCCAAAGGTGCATCGACCATTAAAAAACATTATGACGACGAAGAAACCGCTTATTTTGAGGGGTATATCCGTGACGCGAGCGGCAAGGGTGTTGCCGGTGTGCAGATGGATGTCTGGGAAGATGCCCCAAACGGCGTGTACGAAAACCTCGACCCCGACCAGCCGGAATACAACCTGCGCGGCCGTTTCGAGACGGACGAGAACGGCCACTATGCCTTTGTCGCCGTGCGTCCTGTTCCATACCCGATCCCTGACAACGAGACGGCAGGCGAATTGCTGCGATATATGGGGCACCACCCCAACCGCCCGGGACACATGCACTTTATCATCTCCAAAGACGGCTTCCGCCCACTGATCAGCCAAATCTACGATGCCGAGAGCAAATGGCTCGACGATGACAGCGTATTCGCGGTCAAGGAAAGCCTGATCGGCACATTCAAGAAAGCGGCGCCCGAGTTAAAGACTGACCTGCACTTCGAATTTGACTTTGTCATCAAGTCGGAGGCCGTCGCGGCCGAGTAAGACACAAAATCTCCCTGAGACTGGCCTCTGCTGACGCGGAGGGCCTTTTTTTGTGCACACACGCGGTTTAAGGTAGCAAGCTGCAGACGATTGCTTGGGAGGGCTGTTTGCGGGCAAGCGCCATTTACGTGGGGGGGGGGAATGAATTTCAAGCAGATGACCTATTTCATCGCCGTAGCGGAGGAGCTGCATTTTGGCCGCGCCGCAGAGCGGCTGGATATGGCGCAACCCCCGCTCAGCCGTCAGATCAAACAGATCGAGGGCGAGTTGGAGGCTGTGCTGTTCAGCCGCGGCCGCAGTGCGATCAGCCTGACGCAAGCGGGCGAGAAACTGCTGGAGCGGAGCCGGGCGATCCTTGCCCTGCTGGGCGATACAAAGCTGGAAATGCGCAGGCTCTGTCAAGGGGCAGAAGGGCGCTTGCGCATCGGCTTTGTCGGCTCCTCCACCTACGGGATATTGCCCACCATCATCAGAGCATTCCGTGCTCCTATCCCGCGATCAACTTGAGTCTCCAGCCGATGAACAATGCCCAGCTGCGTCAGCAACTGGTGGCGCGTATGATTGATGTGGCTGTCGCCCGTCCTGCGCTGGATGATGCCGAGTTTGCGGTAAAGCATCTGGTTAAAGAGGATCTCATCCTCGCGTTGCCCGACACGTTGGATACCGGGACGCGCGAGGTCGCTGACCTGCGGCGGTTGGGAACCCACAACCTGATCCTGTACCCTGAACACCCCCGCCCGAGCTATGCCGATACGGTGATCAACGCCTGCACAGATGCAGGGTTTCCGGTGCCAAAGCGGGTGTTCACCATGGACCTGCATACCGCGCTGAGCCTTGTAGCGATTGGCGAGGGCGTCTGTGTCGTGCCCAGCTCAGTAGGCTCCGCGCCGCGTAACGGAATTAAGTTTCTGCGGATCGAGCCGGAGATTGCGCGCACCTCCCTCTCTGTCAACTACCGCCTGGACGAACAGGGCGTGCATGTGCAGAATTTCATCAAGGTCGCGCAGGGCGTGGCGCGGGAGGCCAGTTAAAGCCTCCCGCTTTCAGACACCCAGCCATTTGTGCTGTGTTTCGGCATCGGCACGGATTTCGGCAGCGCTCCCGCTCCAGACGACTTGGCCCTTACCCACGACGACAACGTCATCGGCAAGTGATGTTGCAAAGCCAAAGTTCTGCTCAACCAGCACCATCGACAGGCCCTCGCGACGTAGATCCTGCAATTTGTCATGGATCAGCTTCACGATGATCGGGGCAAGCCCCTCTGTCGGCTCGTCCAGCACCAACAAGCGCGGATTCATCAGCAGGGCGCGGGCGATGGCCAGCATCTGCTGCTCGCCCCCCGACAGCTGCATGCCACCATTGTCCATCCGCTCCCCCAGACGCGGGAACAGGTCGATCACCCGCTCGATCGTCCACGCGCCACCGCCAAAGCGTTTCGAGGCCAACTCGAGGTTTTCCCGCACGCTCAGTGAGGGGAAAATATCGCGTGTCTCGGGCACATAGGCGATTCCGGACTTGGCGATGTCAAAAGGGCGTTTGGCAATGGGTGCGCCGTCGAATGTGATTGTGCCCGATTTTGTCGGCAACAACCCCATGATCGTCTTGAGCGTGGTTGATTTACCCGCTCCGTTGCGCCCCAGAATGGCCAGAACCCTGCCAGGCTGCGCCGTGACGTTCATACCGTAGAGCACTTGGGTTTCGCCATAGCCGGAGTTCACTGCGTTCAGTTCAAGCATCTTCCCAGCTCCCCAGATAGATTTCTTTGAGCAGGTCAGAGCCGCGTGCGGCATCCGGCAGCCCGTCAAAGACCACCTCGCCATAGTTCAGCACGGTGATCGTATCGGCCACATCAAAGGCAAGATCCATGTCATGCTCGATAATCAACAAGGTCAGGTCACGCGGCAGGTTGTTGAGCAGGTCGTGGAACCCTTTGGCCATCTCTGGACCCACACCGCTTGTTGGCTCGTCCATCAGCAGGACCAGCGGGCGGGTCGCCAGCGCCACACCCACCTCCAACTGACGGCGCACACCATAGCTGATTTCGGAGACTTTTGCGTGCAGGAATGGCATCAGATCAACTTGATTGGCCACATCCCTGACGATCTCACGCACCTCCGCTTTGCCAAGGCTGTCGGACCAGATATGTGTCGCGTTGCCCGTATAGATCGCGGCGGCGAGGCCAAGGTTTTCTTCGACGGTTAGGCCGTCAAACAAAGTGTTTTTCTGATAGCTGCGTGACAATCCTTGGCGCGCACGCTTGGCCACGGGCAAGGCAGTGACGTCCTCGCCCGCCAGATGCACCCTGCCACTATCGGGCGTCAATTCCCCGACCAGTTGGTTGAAGGGCGTCGCCTTGCCCGCTCCATTCGGCCCGAGGTTCACCCGCCGCTCGCCGCGCTCAAGCTTGAGCGAAACCTTACGGGCGCCGTGCACCGCGCCGAAACTTTTGTCCAGATTGCGTGTTTCAAGCATCTTTTGTCACCTCCCTGGCTTTGGGGTTTGTATTTGCGGACTTGCTGCGCGCTGCGACGAAATATTCGATAAAACCAAAAATCCCGTTGGCGCGGCTCATCACGACACCGATCAGAATGACGCCCACGATCAGGTGCCAGTGGGTCGTCAATGAGCTCAGCTCATGCTTGAGCACTACAAAGACGGCGGCCCCCACCAGCGGCCCGACAAGTGTGCCAAGCCCTCCAAGGATCACCACAACCAGCGCTTCGCCCGAGACGGTCCAGGCCATCAAGCCAGGTGAGATATACATGATGTGTTGTGCTGCCAGAACGCCGGCTACCCCCGCGATCATCCCCGACAGGCCAAAGACATCGGCCTTTACCCGCCAAACGGTGAGGCCGAGTGCGCGCATCCGCTGCTCATTGTGCATAACCCCCGAGAAGGAGCGGCCAAGGCCCGAGCGCAGGATCACCACAGCCAGCCCATACATCACGGCAAGTGCGACAAGGCAAAACAACGCAAATGTGCGCGTGTCGTTCAGATCGATGCCAATGAAGGATAGATCAAGACGCTCGATCCCGCCCAGGCCATCATCCCACCAAAGATCGGGGCCTCGAAGACGTATGAATAGGCCATCTGCCCGAAGGCGAGTGTTGCCATGATGAAATAGATGCCATGACTGCGCGAACAGATCGCCCCGATGACCCATGAGATGCCGGCCGTGATAGCCACCGCCGCACCCATCGCCACCGGCGAGGTCAAGCCCGCCGTGGTGGACAGCACCGCGTAGCCATATGCACCGACACCCATCAGTGCGCCATGACACAGAGACACCATGCCGCCAAATCCGGCGACCATATCAAGCGCCAGCACCAGCATAGCGAGGATCAGAATTTCGGTGAGGATCTCAAGGCCAAAGTATTGGGCCGTAAAAGCCTGAAAAAGCGCAGCCGATGCCAGAAGCACCAAGGCCGCATACCGCAAAGGCGTGTGACGGAATGTGATCTATCCTTTCGCCGGAAAGAGGCCCACAGGCTTGATCACAAGGACCGCAGCCAACAGCGCGTAGATGAGAACGGAGGAGAGTTGCGGCGCCAGCACGGCACCAAATGTCTGCACAAAACCGTAGATGAGAGACCCGGCGACGGCACCTTTGAGCGAACCTAGACCGCCGATCACAATCACAATCAGCGTGGGGATCAGGATTTGCAGACTCATGTCGGGCGTGACGCTAAGCAGTGGTGCCGCCACGACACCGGCAAGACCCGCCAGCGCGCAGCCAACACAAAACACGCAAAAGAACAGGCGTTCAACGTTGATACCCAGACAGGCGGCCATCTCGTCGTTATCCACCCCCGCACGGATCATTGCGCCGATTTGTGTTCGCCCCAGAACGAAGGCGAGGCCGCCAAGCACCACAAGGCCAAGCACGATGATGAACACGCGGTAGGTCGGATACTCGACCCCCAAAACCGCAAGCCGTCCGCCCAGCATAGCAGGCACTTCGATTGCAAGCGGCAGGTCGCCCCAGACGATACGGGTCATATCCAACAGCACAAAGATCAGGCCAAAAGTCACCAGAACCTGTGCCATCGGCCCCGATTTGCGCATGCGCTGGATAAAGCCGGAGTAGAGCAGAACGCCCACCCCCGCGACAGCCACCGGTGCGAGCAATAGCGCCGCCCAATAGCCCCACATCGCGGCAACAGACGCCGCGAAATAGGCACCCAATGCATACAGCGCGCCATGGGCAAGGTTCACGAAATGCATCAAGCCAAAGATCACAGTCAGGCCGACAGATAGAAGAAACAAGAGCATCGACAGCTGTAGCGCGTTGAGCGCCTGTAGTGTCCAGAAGCCAAGATCGGTTATCATTTTAGGACTTCCCCCCCCCACATGAAAAAACCCGGCCATGAAATGCAGCCGGGTTGCTATGTTTTAGTGAGATACGGGATCCATCACGCAGCCGTTGGCCGGATCGGCCTCGGACGGCAGCTGGGCCAGTACCTTCTGCGTGAGGCCATCTGCACGTGCGACAGTCTCGTAAGTATAGATCGGCTGAACGATGTTGTTGGTCGCAGGATCAATCGACAATGTGCCGCGCGGTCCGTCGAATGTAACTTGACGCAGGGCATTGGCCAGTGAGGCACGGTCTGTGGCGCCCGCTTTTGTCGCCTCGATCAACGCGCGTGCGGCGTCATAGCCCTGAACTGCAAACTCGGACGGGGCGCGGCCAACATTGGCTGTAAATCCATCCACGAACTTCGCGTTTGCATCGTTTTCGATTGTCGGCACATAGTGGGACACCGCAATCACACCCTCGGCCGCAGGACCCTGTGCATTCACATAAAGCGATGAGGTCAGGAAGCCCGATCCGTAAAGCGGCAGTTCAGTTTTCAGGCCAAAACTGTCGTATTGCTTGACGAAGGAAATCGCCTCGCCACCCGCATAGAAGACATAGAGGGCATCTGCGCCGCTGGATTTCGCATGGGTCAGGTAGGGACCAAAATCCTGTGTTTTCTGGAAGGGCGTGAAATCCTGCCCGACAATCTCGCCACCTGCGGCAGTAAATGTCGCCTCGAAGGCATCGATCATCTGACGACCGGCCGCATAGTCAGGCGCCAAGGTGTAGACTTTACGAACACCCTGCTCATACATCCATGTGCCCATCGGGCGGTTCACCTGACCGTTGGAAAACGACATGCGCGTGATGAATGGCGAGCAGTCTGCGCCCGTCGCCCCGTCATTGCCCGCGTTCGCAACGATAAGCGGCACTGCTGCACCATGGACCATATCGCGCACAGCACCCAACACGCCTGAGCTTACGATGCCCGCTATCACGTCCACATTCTCTTGCAAGATCAGCTTCTTGGCTTTACCCAACGCGACCGGTGGCTTGACTTCGGTATCCTCGCGGACAATCTCGAACGTCGCATCTGTCTCGCTGCCGAATTGTTCCAGCCCCAGCTCGAAGCCTGCGTCGATCTCGTTGCCAAGTGCCGCGTAGACACCGGAATAGGGCAACAGCAGTCCGACCTTGATATCCTCGGCAGTGGCTGTGGTCGCGATGGTGGTGGCAAGGCCAAGGGCCGCCAGCGTTGTCGTCTTCATGTTGGTTCCTCCAGTTATAAATGCAGACCGTTCTGATGCGGGTCTATCCAAGGTCGCCGCCGCTCACGGGCACAGTGAGGCCAGTGATGTAGGAGGCATCATCCGACGCCAGAAACAGGATGGGCCCTGCCTGTTCGTCGAGTGGTCCGTCCCGTTTCATGGGCGAGGACTGGATCGTCTGATCGACGATAATCTGGTACCAGTCTGCGCGTTGTTCCTGCTCTGCGTTGGGATTGCGCGGCACCACGCGGTCAGTCGCGTCGGTGCCACCCGGTGCCGTGGCTACAACGCGAATGCCGCGTTCGGCCATTTCCCACGCAAGGCTGGCAGTGATGGCATTCACCCCGCCCTTGGCCGCTGCATAGGGCACACGGTTCAGCCCGCGTGTGGCGATCGAGCTAACGTTGACGATCACGCCTGCGCCATTCGGCAGCATCCGCTCGATCGCGGCGCGACAGCAATAGAGGGTTGGGAACAGCGAGCGGCGCACTTCGGCATCAATCTGTTCCGGCTCGTAGTGCTCAAACGGTTTGGCCCAGATGGTGCCGCCCACGTTGTTGATCAGGATGTCGATCCGGCCCCAAAGGCTCTGCGCTTTTTCCATGGCCGCATCGCAACCGCTCCACGTCTCAAGATCGACATTGATCGCCTCTGCCGTGCCACCGCTGGCACGGATCGCCGCAACCACATCGGCGCGTGCGGGCGAGCGGTCGACGATGAGAACCTTTGCGCCCTCGGCCGCCGCGCGCTCCGCCACGCAGCGGCCAATGCCTTGGGCGGCACCGGTCACGACCATTACCTTGTCTTCAAAGCGGCGGCTCATGCGGCGTCCGCCTCTGCTTCTGTCGGGTTGAATTTCTCGAAGTAGAAATTCGCAGGCTGCACACCTAGCGTGCCAAAGTGGCCGCGCACCGCATCCACCATGGGCGGCGGACCGCAGAGATAGACATCGACATCCCCACCGTTCAAGTCATCCGCGGACAGATGATCGGTCACGAACCCTTTCCGCCCGTGCGGGTCCTCTTCGGCGGCCAGAACCGTAATCACAGTGACATTGCCGATCTGCTTGGCGAGAGCGTGAATACGGTCCAGCTCCACCAGATCGGCCGCACGTGTTGCGGCATAATAAAGCGTGATCGGCTGCTCGTTGCCCTGCTCGGCCAAATGCTCCAGCATCGACAGGAAAGGTGCAAGGCCGGTGCCACCGGCCAGCCACAGCTGCGGGCGCTCCATCGGGCGCAGATAGAATGTGCCCATCGGGCCGGTCAGCGTGATGGCATCCCCTCCCTTGGCCCGCTCGCCCAGATAGTTGCTCATCACACCACCTGGGATATTGCGGATCAAGAATTGCGCCTCATCCGCGCCTGGTTTGGAAGAGAAAGAATAGGAGCGGTGCTTGTCTGTGCCCGGCACGCTCACGTTCACATATTGACCGGGCAGAAAGACAACAGTCTTGGCCATCTTCACCCGAAGGCCGAACGATGTCTCGGAAAGGCGGTCCACGCCCAATACTTCGCCAGAAACAGGCTCGGGCGCGGTTTTGCACGCCGCCGAAGTCGCCGGCACTCGCACTACGCAGTCGCTCAGCGGTGACATCTGGCAGGTCAGGACATAGCCTTGCGCGGCTTCCTCTTCGGTCATCGCTTCATCAAGGTAGAATTCCAGCTCGAATTCGCCCTTTTCGGCAAAGCACTTGCACGTCCCGCAGACGCCGTCGCGACAATCCATCGGGATGTTGATTTTCTGGCGAAAGGCGGCCTCGGTCACCATTTCATCGTCTTCGCATTGAATCACGCGGGTCACGCCATCCTCGAAATTCAGGGCTACGTTATAGGTTGTCATGGCATACTCCTCCCTTGATCGCGCGCCCATTGGTGGGCGCGCGGGATGTTCGAAACCGGTCAATTTGCTTGGCTCAGATGTGGTAGATGTCGATCACATGGTGGATTTTATCGTTTTTGAGCACGATTTTCTTGTCCGTGATCAGTGGCTTGGGACCAGAGGTGTCCAGCGTATAAAACGACATTCCCCAATGGCTGTCCGTGGTACCATAGCGGTAGGTCAGCGTGTGCCAGTTAAAGCGCAGCTTGATCTGCACCCCCTTGCGGCTCAGCACCTCGATGTTGGCTAGATGGTGCTGGGTGCGCGGCTCTGGCAGAGACGTGGCAGACGAGCGATCCGTCTGGATGCGGAACACGCGGTCCTCGATGCCCGATTTGTTCGGGTAATAGATCAGGGACATCTCGTTTTGCGGATCTTCAGTGAGCATGTCCTCATCGTCCCAGGCCGGCATCCAGAACGGGCAGTCTGCGTGATAAAAACCCAGCCACGTATCCCAGTCACGGTCATCGAGTGCGCGCGCTTCGGCGTAAAGGAAGGCCTGGATGTCTTCGAAACCCAGCGATGATATCTTCTCGAGTGTTGCAGTTGTCATGATCTTATCCCCTCATTCAGCCGCAACTTGGGCGTGGGCTGCATTCTCGCGCTCTTTGGCGACAGCTGCCGACATACGCTCGGCCCACTGGCTGTGCTGGATCACAAACAGACCCTCGTCCTCGGTGCGTGCGCCCGACAGGATCGGATTGATCCCCAGTGCTTTTGCATCCTCGTCCGGTCCGTTGATCCACTGGGTCGCACCCCGGCAGATGTCGTTCCATTTGGCGTGCGCGGCCCCTGCGTAGCCACGTTGGGTTGCGCGGAATTCTTCGGTGTCATCGGGTGTTGCCATGCCAGAAGCGTTGAAGAAATCCTCGTACTGGCGGATTCGTAGCGCGCGTGACGCCTGATCTTCACCTTTGGGCGCGATGCAATAGATCGTGACTTCGGTCTTATCGACACTGATCGGGCGGAACACGCGGATCTGGCTGCTGAACTGGTCCATCAGGAAGACGTTAGGATACACACACAGATTGCGCAGAACCCCGACCATCCATTCGGCCTTGGTTTTGCCGTAGGTTTCTGTCCATTCGTCCAGACGGCCATAGTTGGGGCGTGTGGTCGGGTTGTCCCATGTTGTCCACAGCAGCAAGTGCCCGTTCACGTAGGAATGGAAACCACCCTTTTGCTTGGCCCATTTGGAGGCGTCGGTCGCTTTGATATTGTCTTCCTTGCCGTCCACGGTGCGGTGCGACGTGGTGGCAACATAGTTCCAGTGAACGGCCGAGACGTGATAGCCATCCGCGCCATTTTCGGCCTGGAGCTTCCAGTTGCCGTCGAAGGTATAAGTGGACGAGCCGCGCAGGACTTCCATGCCGTCCTCGGACTGGTCGACGATCATGTCGATCATCTTGCAGGCTTCGCCAAGGTATTCTTCAAGCGGAGCAACATCCGCGTTCAGCGAGCCAAACAGGAAGCCGCGATAGTTTTGGAACTTTGCCACTTTTGTCATGTCGTGGCTGCCATCTTTGTTGAACTGCTCTGGGTAGCCTGCGCCCTTGGGGTCTTTGACCTTGAGCAACTTGCCTGTGTTGGCGAATGTCCAGCCGTGGAACGGGCAGGTAAATGTCTTTTGGTTACGGCGCTTGAACCGGCACAGCATCGCACCGCGGTGCGAGCATGAGTTGACCAGCGCATTCAGCTCGCCATCTTTGTCGCGCGTGATGACTACGGGCGTGCGGCCCATGTGTAGCGTGAAATAATCCCCCGGGTTGGGGATCTGGCTTTCATGGGCCATGTAGATCCAGTTGCCTTCATAGATGTGCTTCATCTCCAGCTCGAACAACTCTTCGTCGGTGAACATGTCGCGACGGGCGCGAAACACACCATTTTCAGGGTCCTCTTGCACGATGCCGTCAAGGCGACTTTGAAGCTCGTCGAGATTTGAATGGGTAAACATATTCAGTCCTCCTCTGGGTGCCGCGCCTTGACGGCTGGCGGCGTTTTGATGGTGTTAAACTTCCTCGAGCGTCTTGCGCGGCGCGCTACGATCACGGTCGAAATAGGCAACTTTATCTTCGTCAAGTGCCACGCCGATACCGGTGCCGCTGGGCACTTCAACACAGAAGTCATTGTATTTTATCGGCTCTGCCAAAATATCTTCGATCAGCAGAAGCGGCCCGAACAGCTCGGTGCCCCAGCTCATTTTCTCGACCGTGCAGAACAATTGCAGCGCCGCCGCCGTGCCCAATCCTGTCTCCAGCATGGTGCCGGCATACAGGCCAAGACCCGCGGCCTGTCCGATGGCGACAACCTCAGAGGCACGCTTGATGCCGCCCGATTGCGCAACTTTGACCGCGAAGACATCTGCTGCCGCACGGCTTGCAATGGCCAGCGCATCCTCGGGGCCGTTCAGCACCTCGTCCGCCATGACGGCAATCTCGTATTTCGCTGTTAGCTCGCGCTGGGCCTCGACATAGCGACTTTGCACGGGCTCCTCGACCAGCTCGCAACCCGCATCCTGCAATCCCTTGAGACCCCAGCGCGCATCGTGCAGCAACCAGGCCTGGTTGATGTCCACCCGCACACTGCCTGCATCGCCCACTGCGCGTTTGATGGCCGCCACATGGGCCACATCATCACGCACCGAGCGTTTGCCGATCTTGAGCTTGAAGATGTTATGGCGGCGCGTCTCGATCATCTCCAGCGCCTCGGCGATATCGGTCTCGGAGGAGCCGGACGCCAGCGTCCATGCCACGGGCATGCGGACATGAACCTGACCACCAAATAGTTGCGACACCGGCATGCCGAGACGCTTGCCCAGCCCATCCCAGAGCGCGATCTCGACTGCTGCTTTCGCAATACGGTTGCCTCGCACAACCTTGTCCATCAGTTGGATTGCGGTGTTCACATCGTCCGCAGCTTTGCCTTTGAGCGCTGGCGCTATGTAGGTTTCGATTGCGGATTGAATGCTCTCGGGGCTCTCGACGCAGTATGTCAGGCCGCCAATTGTCGTGCCTTCCCCAATGCCCAGCGATCCATCCGAAAACCTGATCCGCACAAGAACAGCCGTCTGAGAGCGCATCGTCGCCATCGACAGGACGTGACCGCGAATGGTCGGCACATCAACAACGACGGTTTCGATCTGGTCAATCTTGGTCATGCGGCGTCCTCTGGTAGCAATGATGCTTCGAGGGTCAGAATGCGCAGGAGAACAGGTTGTCGGCGATACACGGGCAGGTCTTGGTTGATACCCTTTGCGACAGTAAGAAAGGCGGGAAATGTCATCAGGCATTTCACAATTAAGTCCTGTTCGAAGGTTTGGCCGACCCGTGTTGTGATCTTTCCGGGCAGCGCGTCGGCGGCATTCGAAAGGGATATGACGCGCGCTTCGCCTATCGCGACCGGACAGGCTGGCTAGGACGTTCGAACAAGCTGGATCGAGCTGTAAGGAAAATTTACGGATGTTTTTCAGGTAGTTGTATCTATGAAGGTGCTGGCAGAAGAGCGTCACTGACGGCGCAAGCGCATGTCCCAGATCGCGAACCAAGGCCTGTGCGTTGCCCGCCATTGCGATGGTGTCTGGTCGGTTACGAGCCCAAATTAGCCGATGCTGCATGCTGCATGTACCGGCGGCTTTGTAAGACTTGACCCCAGTGGCAACGTATTCTTGTTGTTAGAGGCGTTTGCATGCACAACCTAAAGAGCCAGACCACCTTGGTACCTGAGGCAGCGCGGAATTGAGCATACCGAGGAAGTGGCATAGGTTGGCAAAATGAAACCTCTATTTATGATCCTGGCTTACCTTGCCGCTGTCACATTTCCGTTGATCTTGTCCTGGCTGGTCGGCGGGCCACCACGCGCGTTCCACCAAGAGCTTGCTTCTGGTCTTGGCATTATGGCCTTTGCCGTGGTCCTTATGGAGTTTGTCCTGTCTGGTCGCTTCAAGAGTATTTCGAATGGCGTTGGCATGGACGTGACCATGCGGTTTCATCAGATCATGGCCCGCACCGCACTGGGTTTTGCCTTGCTCCATCCCTTTCTGTACCAAGGGGCGCCTTCCGGTGGCCAGCGCCCTTGGGACCCCATGCGCCAACTGGTAATCACAACTGATTTTTCCGCTCTGTCTACGGGCATTGCCGCCTATCTGCTGCTGCCATGCCTTGTTCTTCTGGCAATCGGGCGCACTCAACTGGACTACAAATACGAGACCTGGCGCCTGATGCACGGCATAGGCGCGCTTTTGATCGCGTTGCTTTTGTTGCATCACACGGTCTACGCGGGGCGCTATGGATCGCAGCCTGTGATGACCTGGCTGTGGCTGACGATGACGGGTATTGCGGTTGGCTCACTGCTGTATGTTTACCTGATCGTGCCCGTTCTGGATAGGGCACGCCCGTGGCGAGTGACCTCAGTTTCCCAATTGACGCCAAAGCAATGGGAAGTGACGGTGACGCCTGATGGACATTCTGGGCTCAATTACAAAGCCGGGCAATTTGCCTGGCTGACGATTGGCCACAGCGCATTCTCGTTGAAGGAAAACCCATTCTCCATTTGCTCCGCACCAGCGGCCGGACCGGAAGTCTCCTTCATGATCAAAGAGCTTGGCGACTTTACACAAACCATTGGCCAGGTAAAACCGGGCACCGCCGCTTATCTTGACGGACCGTATGGCAATCTGTCTGTGGAGGGGCGTAGCGAGCCTGGTGTCGCTCTGATCGCAGGTGGCGTGGGGCTTGCGCCGCTGCTTGGTATCCTCAGGCAAATGCGCCTGACCGGGGATCCGCGCAAGGTAAAGTTGATCTATGGAAACCGGGTGGTCGATCAGATTGCCTATGGTGACGAATTGGGTTCACAGGAGGTATGCTATGTCCTGTCAGATCCCCCGGCAAACTGGCGTGGAGAGTCGGGATACATAGATGCGGCACTGCTGGACCGTGTGTTTTCAGCCAAAGAGTTCAGCGACTGGGCCTTTGTAATGTGTGGTCCCGCGATCATGATGGATATCGTTGAAGACCACCTGATACAGAAGGGCACGCCCTCTGATCGTATACTGTCGGAGCGGTTCGACTATGACTAAACCATTCAGGCATATAGGCCTGCGGCGACGTGTTTCTTTAACGATCTGGCTTCTGAACATCATACTATGCTTGGAAATTGTCGCCTTTGCCCTGCGTTAATTCCTGCCCTTTAGTCCGCACTGCTGCCGTTGGTCCCCCAAACTCGCAGAGCATCCCTACCAAACTTGTCAGATGTCGGGTTTGAGCGGCGGTTTCAACGGATGGACGCAACACTTTAGTCTTTTTGGAAAGATGG
>NZ_MWVJ01000109.1 GCF_002087335.1 Pseudophaeobacter leonis | reverse complement strand
TTATCCAGTCTGGAAAACCGCCCATCAGAATGCCGCCACCAGGGCAGCGGCCCCGTCTGGTACGGCAGGCCAGTTGGCATCATCAGACAGATCCGCACCGGCATCGACCAGATCCGGCCAGGTGGCGCGCATTGGCGTGATCCACCCAAGGCCCGCGATATAGGCCCCGCGCTGCGCGTCTGGCTCCGCGAACAAAATCCGACTACTCAAAAGTTCTAGAGTATCTCCATGACACGATCGGGACGAAGAACCCGACCAAGATGCGTCGTTCTTCTGTTATTGCCGCACAGATGGCAAATCACCACCGGGCGAGGTTTGCCAACTACATTCCGCACATGCTCTCGATCCTATTTGAGCATGCCATCGATCTCGATTGGCAACGCGACAACCCAGCCAAGGGCATCGATAAAATCAAAACAGGCGACGGCCACAAGCCATGGACAAAAACGGCGATAGCCATCTTTCGCAAGAATGCCGATGGACTACCCTTGCTGGCTTTTGAGCTGGCCCTGGGCACTGGCCAGCGCGCGTCTGACCTGACGCGCATGCAATGGTCCGACGTTGAAGACGATGGCATATGGGTCACGCAAAACAAAACGGGGGTGAGGTTGTGGATTCCCTTCACGGCAAACCTGCGGGCAACCCTCAACGCAATGCCACGGCAAAGCCTGCACTACATTCTGTCAGACAAGTTTGGTCGCCAGGTACGTTACGACCTCATTCAGAAAAGAAGCCTCAAAATCAAAAAGACGATGGGGTTAGAGGAATTCACACTCCACGGCCTACGCTACAGCGCCGCTGGCGAACTGGCCGAGGCTGGATGCACTGACCATCAAATCGCATCCATCACTGGCCACAAAAGTTTGTCCATGATCCAGAAGTATTCACGCGGGGCGAGTCAGAAAGCGCTCGCCAAACAAGCCCAAGCCCTGCGCGAACAGAACAAAAACAAAACGTGAAAGTGGGAAACTAAGTGGGAAACAATTTTTTGGGAAAATCTTATGGCGACACTAAGTCACTGATTTTACTGGCAGGGGCACACAGACTCGAACTGTGGGCCTACGGTTTTGGAGACCGGGTCAATATCTTGATATAAAAGGAATATTCCTCCAACATGGTTGAAAACAGCCCTAAAGAAAACAAACAGTTAGGGCGAACCTGCCAACTGTTCGGGCGACGGGCGGACCAATGCATTTGCCCAATGGCGAAGCCTACGGTCACTGGCGCTGGCGATGTGGATATCACGCCCGTGCCATCACCTTCCAGTTGGCCGAGGTTGCGGTGACCGGTCCGATGGTCCGTGCTATCATTGCCGCCATTCACCGATTACGAGTGCCACCGTTATGTGCGTGACCGCGATCCAGACCCAAACTGAACGAAAGCGGCAGGACAGGTCTGTCCGCCGCGCTGAAAAACGGAGCCACTAGGCCAGGAAGAGGCGGGTTCGCGGCCCCATCCGCCAAGCTCCAGGCGTTTGCGCGTCCACAGACACCGCTCAGGGCGAAAAACGCTTGTGCAACTGGCAAAATTAGGCGATCTTCACGTCCGACGGCAGGCTACTTGGGGAATGTCGGGTCTTGCCAACGCCGTTGTCGCGGTCAGTGTCAGATTGCGTTAATTGCTGGTGCAGAGATATCAGTCCACAAAACAATTGAGCTGCTCTGGCAACCTACTCAAACCTCAGATGAATGGCGGCAAAAGACATATAGAATATATGACCAATACGGCATGGGCGAAGGGTTCAATTTAGGGTGATGCTTTCGTCTTTGGGTAAAGATGGGATGAGTTTGTGCGCTGGGAAAAACAATTTAAACTCTACCGAGAGAACAGAGGCATGTCTCAAGGCGAGATTGCCGAGTGGTTTGACGTTGACGTCACAACGGTCAGCAGATGGGAGCGTGGCCTGACAACGCCATCTGCACGATCCAAACGTAAAATTGATCAGATCATCATGGATCGGCATATCAACGCCCTGGCCACCAGCGTCGAGAAGATGCGCTCCCACGCCTCACTGGTAGAAGTTTCCCCGAATTTCGAGCTTGTCACGATGTCTCAGGGGCTACTTGGTTTGCCGCACTGGTCGGATTTCCAACTGAGCGAATCGCAGGGGGACAACTACGAGAGAATTCTGGAAGATCACGGGGCCAGTATGCCCTACACGGATCTCATCCTTCAGCACATAAAGAACGGTGCGACCCTGATGGAGCTTGTTGATCCGACACAGCCGTTGGAAGTGTTCCGACGGCACATCACAATTCGCACCATCCATGCATCCGGCGAGGGCTCATTTCTACTGTCAGACATAACGCAGGCCCAGTGCACCGACCCCCCCGGCCTTCGCGTTCTGATGTGGGTGTAACCAGCCCTTGATAAGTCCGCGATATGATGTGCCGCGCAGGATGGCATGTGAATGGCGGCTTCTCTAATTGGGAGTTTGGGTCAAGCTCGTTTTCCTTCTTTCTTGTGGATCATTGTCGCTCATCCGGGTCACGCTTCTCTTCGCAGTCTGGTTGATGCCATCGGGCATCGCTGCACGCATGTGTCGGATTGGCAGCGGAGAGCCTTGCTCTGAGACGCGCTTCGCGTTGCGCAGCAGCCATTTTCGGCTTCTTCCACAGACCTCGTCCGGTGAGGGACGATCCCGTTCGGCTTTGGAGGGTGGTGGATCAGATCATGCTGTGCCCTCCACCTGTACCAGACGGAACTCGGTGCCATCTGCCCACATTCTATGCAGCAGAAGGATTGAAGCCCAGGCGTACTACTTCAGGCCACTCTATGACCACTGTCAGCCCAAAGCAGCCCCACGCACGCGTGGTCAGCTCCAGGGGCTGCGTTTACAGGAAGGGCGGAAAGGAGCCGTTCGCTGCGCGACGCACGAACTGGTAAGACGCGGACAAAGTGTGAATTCGCTGCGTTTGCACCGAGGACCGCTTTAGTAAAAACTGTGAAGCTCAAGCCAGAAGCAAGACGCCAACATATGCAAGATAGGCGAGTAAGAACACGCCTCCTTCAAGACGGCTCAAGGTCCAGTTGGTCCGAGCACAGAGTAACAGGATAATTGCCGCTGCGCACATCACCCAGATATCCAGCTCGATAATCTGCGATGGAACGGCCATCGGCTGAACAATCGCAGTTATCCCAAGAATTCCAAGGATATTGAAAATATTGCTGCCAAGGATATTCCCCAAGGCGACATCGCCTTGCCCCTTTCGAACTGCAATGATGGACGTGACCAGTTCAGGCATCGAGGTTCCGATGGCCACGATTGTCAGCCCGATGACGGCCTCCGAAAGTCCGGCAGCTTGCGCGATGGTAGCAGACCCGGAGACGAGAAACCGCGCCCCAAGGATCGTGATGACCAAGCCCGCCACCGCGATGCAGATCGATACGCCAAGCGCATAGTCTGGTCCCGGAACAGCGTCGGCCTCACCTTCATAGACCGCGGCCGCAGGTGTGCCGCCGGATAGTTTTTCAGACCATAGTGTAAAGCCCAGATAAGCGGCAAGCGACACTAGAAATGCAGTCCCGGCCCATCGGCTGACGTCACCCCACATAACAACGCAAAGGCACAGAAGTGTCGCAAGAACCATGACCGAGCCGTCACGTTTGAACGCTTTCGGATCGACGGCCAACGGCGCAATGAGGGCGGCGATACCCAAGATAAGCAGTACGTTGCCGATGTTGCTTCCGACCACGTTGCCAATGGCGATACCAGAGGAACCGGATAAGGCAGCCTGCAAACTGGTGACGAGTTCAGGCGTCGAAGTGCCAAAGCCGACAAGCGTGAGGCCAATCACCATCGGCGAGATACCAAAGGCCTTTGCAGCTGAAACTGCGCCGCGCACAAGGAGTTCGCCGCCGACTACCAGGCCTGCAAGGCCAATGATCACCAACATGACGGGGCTCATTCCCTTGGGTCCTGTTGCGCCGACCCCATGGGGAGCTGAGCGTCTTCGGGTTGGTCCGTATCCAGTTCGGCCTGATCGGCACCGAGGGCGGCTGTTTCAGGTGTTGAAGCGCGGGCCATCGGCTTGGATTGGAATACCACCTTGTTTTCAATGGAGACGGCAGGAGCATTTCTTAGCCTGTAGACCGCGAAAGCAAACAAAAGGATGTGTGCGCCGCCGGTGACAGCGAACAGGCTGACAGCCCCGAATGCGGTCATCGACACGCCGGCAACCGTAGGGCCGATGATCGGCCCGATCCCAAACACAAGCAACAGAACACCGCTCACCTGAATATAAGTCCCGGGCTCGGCATGGTCGTTCGCATGGGCCACGATCACGGGATACATCGCAAAAACCGTCGCTCCAAAAAGAGCGGAAAGGCCAAGCACAACGGCTGGACTGGTCGCCCCCGAGAGCAGAAAGAGCGCATCAGCCAGAAGGGCAAAGCCGGTGATGCCGACCAGCACTTTTCTTCTATCAAGAGGGTCCGAGGCGATCCCGACGGGGATTTGCATCGCAGCGCCTGCCAGGATCGGAATGCTAGCGAACAACGCAATATCGCCCAGCGTCAGGCCGATCCGGGCCCCATAAACGGCGGCCAAAGTTCCGAAAGAAGCATTTGAGACGCCCACCATCAATACCGCAAAGAATGCGATGGGTGAATTTTTCCAAAGCCCCCGTAGATTGAGCGAGACCTTTGTCAGCGGCCGGGGGGTCGTTGTCGCACTTATAGCTGTCGGTAGAAGCGCCAGGCAGTAAACCATCGCGGCCAGAACGAAGAAGAAAAAACCGTTGGCATCCCCGAGCGTCAGCACCATCTGGCCTGCCGTCGTCGCGGCAAGATTTACCATTGTATAGATGCCGAACACCCGACCGCGCGAGGATGCCTCGGTCCGCTCGTTGAGCCAGCTTTCGACGATCATTGCCGCACCTGCAAAACTGAAACCGGACAGGGCCCGCACCGGAATCCAGACCCACGGGGTGATAAGGACGAGCGAAATAAGAACGGCAATGGCGGCAATCGCGCACATGGCCCCAAATGCCCTGATGTGGCCGACACGTGCCACAAGGGCGGGCGTGCGCAAGCACCCTGCGACATAGCCGATCGCCCAACCTGGTCCGAGAAGGCCGAGCGACGCTGCCGTGAAGCCTTCTGCCTCGCCACGTATGGGGAGAATCAAGGCATTGACGCCGCCCGCGAACAGCAAAAATGCTGACCCCAGCAACAGGGCGCCGAGAGAGAATAAGCTTTTCACCATGCGACCGAACTGCTCCTTCCTGGTTCTTCATTGAAGATCAGGACTCGGAGAGACCAAAGTCGTGAAATTCAGTGCATTCCGTTGAAGAATACTTCCAAAACTGAGAAATGCGCCAGCACTGATGTCCAACCAGTAACATACAGATTTAGAAAGCCGCCATTCGATCACGTCGCAGCATAATGCAGTTTGGGCTCATACCTGCCGTACGCTGCACAAAGCGCCAAGGTCGGCAATGGGCCGTTCTCGCCTTCCACTACGCCCAGAGACCCCGACTTTGAAAAGGTGGCAATCTGCGCATAGCTGCCCTTGGTGCGAGCCGCAGCGAAGGTCCGGAACCCGCCCACACTGTAGGAGTGCCTGCTGTAGGAGGGCCTGATCGAGCTAGGCTAGGATCTCGGCCACAGTGGCCAGCTTGCCATTGGCGCAGCCGCGCCCCTGCCGCCTCGGCAATCAGGGCATTTGATAGCTCGCCCTCAGTTGTCGGCACCGGCCCGGTGTAGCCTGGACAGGGCGCCAACAGATCGGCCGGCACATTTGCCGGGGGCAGTCGGGCGAGATCACTGCCCCGACCCATACAACCGGCCCAGCAGTGACACCAAGCAAAGCAGACAAAGGCGCATCGCGACCTCCCATCAGTTCCAATTCATTTGAAAGCGCTGCCCAGTGCCGCGCCTCATCCGCAGCGCGGTCCAGGTGCGCGCGATGGATCTGCGCAGTCTCTGCTGCGCGCTGCAGCTCGGCACGGGCACCGCTCAGATCCTCTTGCACGGCCACCAAGTCAGAGCGCAGCTGCTGCCTGTCTCGGAACAGGTCATTGATCCACCAAACTGATCCTCCCAAAGCTCGGAGCAAAAGAAGGAATGGCAGGTTGCGCAGAACCCAGACCGGCATCAGGTGACGCCTATCATGCAAAGCCGGTACTCATCG
>NZ_MWVJ01000011.1 GCF_002087335.1 Pseudophaeobacter leonis | reverse complement strand
GTGTGAGCACCAGATCAGCGCCGATATCGGCTGCCACGTGTTTGCCTCTTTGCCGCCCTTTGACATTGGCGGCGCCACCATGGGCTATGGGCTGGGGCCTGCCTCGAATGCGGCCTTTGACGGCGGCGGCGCGCGGCGGGCAATCTCGATCATTGGCGATGGCGGCTTCTGGCACAACGGGCTGTCCACCTCCATTGGCAATATGGTGTTCAACAAGGCCGACAGCGTCGCGGTGATCGTGGACAACTACTATTCTGCCGCAACCGGCGGCCAGGACATCCTGTCCAGCCGCGCCGACAACCCGACCAAATCGACCAACAATTCCATCACCAACGCGCTGAGCGGCGTTGGCGTCCGCTGGATCCGCCACATTGACCACACCTATGACGTCACCAGAATGCGCGCCATCTTTCGCGAGGCCCTGACCACCGAGTATGACGGCCCCAAGGTGATCGTGGCCTCCAGCGAGTGCATGCTGAACAAGCAGCGCCGCGAAAAGCCAAAGCGCAACACGCAGATCGCCGGCGGCGCCCGGATGGAGATCCCCCGCTTTGGCGTCGATGAGGACATCTGCACCGGTGATCACGCCTGCATCCGCTTGTCCGGCTGTCCCTCGCTCTCGGTGAAACATCTGGACGACCCGCTGCGCGATGACCCCGTTGCCAGCATTGATCAAAGCTGCGTTGGCTGCGGCAATTGCGGCGAGGTGGCGGATGCAGCTGTGCTCTGCCCCAGCTTTTATCGAGCCGACGTGGTGCATAACCCGGCAAAGTTTGAGGCCTGGTGGGCGGGCCTCTCGGGCAGCATCATCTCCTGGCTGCAGACCCGCCGCCTGTCAGGCCGGGTTGAATTTCTGGAGACCGCCCCATGACCGCCCTGTTGCAAAGCTCTGCACCGCAGCCGGATCAGGCGCTACAGTCCATCCTGAAAATCGCCATTTTGGCCGTTGGTGGCCAGGGCGGCGGCGTGCTCACCTCCTGGATCGAAGCGGTTGCCCGCAGTCAGGGCTATGCGGTGCAGGCGACCTCGGTTGCCGGGGTGGCGCAGCGCACCGGGGCCACCATCTACTATATCGAGATGGCACCGATCAACGCAGAGGCCGCCGCCATGCCGGTCTTCTCTTTGGCGCCCGCTGGCGGCGACGTCGACATCATGATCGCGGCCGAAATGATGGAGGCCGGGCGGGCCATTCTGCGCGGTTTTGTGACGCCGGATCGCACCACGCTGATTGCCTCGACCCATCGCACCCTGGCCGTCTCGGAAAAAATGGCACCGGGAGATGGCATCGCCTCCAGTGAGGAGGTCCGCGCAGCCGCTGAGATTGCCGCCGATCAGCTCATCCTGTTCGACATGGACCGATTGGCGACTGAAAACGGCTCGGTGATTTCCTCGGCGCTGTTTGGCGCTCTTGCCGGATCCGGCGCCCTGCCCTTTGGCCGGGCGGCTTTTGAAGATGCCATTCGCGCCTCTGGCAAAGGAGTCAAAGCCAGTCTGCGCCCCTTTGGTGCCGCCTATGCCCGCGCCCAGTCAAACGCCCCCGAAACGACAGCGCCCGCACCAGAAAACCCCCGGCGCCCACCCGCCACAGGCCCGACGCACCTGCTGGGTCAATGGCAGGCGCTTGAGGCCGCGGCCCGCAATCTGTCCGCATCTGACATGGTACTGCACGGGCTGCGTAAGGTTGTCGGATTTCAGGACCTCGCCTATGGCCGCGCCTATCTCGACCATCTGCGCCCCTTTGCCAAACAGGATCACGGCGATGGCGCCCTGGTTGAGGCCGCCGCCAAACACATCGCCAATGCCATGTGCTATGATGACATCATCCGGGTGGCCGATCTGAAAACCCGCAAGGCGCGGTTTACCCGCATCCATACCGAGATGGACTCTGGCTCCAAGCCGGTGCTGCTGACCGAATTTTTTCACCCCCGCGGCGAAGAAATCATCAGCCCTGCCTGCAGGTGCGGGCGCCTGGATCGAGGCCCGTCCCCGGCTCGCCGCCTGGATTGACCGCCGCCTCAACAAGGGACGCCGCATTCGCACCCACCGCTTGCGCGGCTTCATCCTGCTTTATATCATTGCGGGGCTGCGCCGCACCCGGCGCTACAGTCTGCGTCACCGGATTGAACAGGCCCATTTGCAAAACTGGCTGACCCTGTGCCTGCAGACGATCCCGCGCAATTACGACTGCGCGGTTGAGCTGTTGCAGTGTCGCCGCCTGATCAAGGGCTATTCCGACACCCACGCGCGGGGATTGTCGAAATTTTCCCGCGTGCTGGACACCCTGCCCCTAGTGATAGAGCGCGACGATGCGGCGCAATGGATCGCCCGCCTGCGCGACGCGGCCCTTGGGGATGAAGAGGGCAAGGATCTGGAAGGCGCCATCAAAACGGTGATGTCCTTTGCCCAGCAACCCCCTGTGTCCTCGTAGAGTATCCGCCAACACTGCAGTTGCGACAAAAGGGCTGCGCCCGGTGACGAAGGGGCTGCGCCCGGTGCGACTATTTTTTCTTGTCGCGGGCGGCTTTCTCTTCCTTGGTCATTTTATTGTTCCAGACATTATTGCTGAGACCCAGCTCGCTTGGCTGCGGCTTGGTCTTGCCAACACTGACTTTGCCGCCCTTGTTCAGGAATTCCTGGATCAGGGCGTCATCGGTGGTTTCTTTGGGGACATGTTTCATGGGTTCAACCTACGCTTTATAATCGTGCCGGGCAACAACTGCTCATGTGATGATACTGTGACACCGCGATCGTGACCAGCGCGCGCCAGCCCCTCTGCGTATAGAGCACTATTCCGGATTTGCATGGGCAATTTGAAATTGGCATTGGCCCGCAGCCAGCCCGGTGCCTTAGGTAGCAGGCACAGATTAAGGCTGCCAACAAAGGCATCCGAAATGGAGGCAAAATGAATAAATTTATCCGCATTGCTGCGGCTGGTGTGATGTCGCTCGCCTTTGGCGCCGTGGCCCAGGCCGAAGTCACAGTTAAAGTCGCTTATGACGCAGACCCCGTTTCACTGGACCCGCATGAGCAATTGTCCGGCGGCACGCTGCAGTTTTCACACATGTCGTTTGACCCGCTGGTGCGCTGGACTCAGGACCTCCAGTTCGAACCCCGCCTGGCCAAAAGCTGGGAACAGATCGACGCCAATACCACGCGTTTTCATCTGCGCAGCGGCGTGAAATTTCACTCCGGCAACGTGATGACAGCGGCTGACGTGGACTGGACCTTTGATCGCCTGAAAGAAAGCCCTGATTTCAAGGGTATCTTCAGCCTCTTTACCGACGTGAAAGTGATCGACGATCACACCTTTGATCTGATCACCTCAGAGCCCTACCCGCTGGTGCTGCACACGGTGACCTATATCTTCCCGATGGATAGCAAGTTCTATTCCGGCACCACCGATGACGGCAAAGACCGCGCCGCACTGGTCAAGCATGGCGACAGCTTTGCCTCGCGCAATGTCTCCGGCACCGGCCCCTTTGTGGTCAGTGAACGTGAGCAGGGCGTGAAAATGGTCTTTGACCGTTTTGATGGCTACTGGGACAGCGAAACTGCCGGCAATGTCGACAAGATCATCCTGACCCCGATCAAGGAAAGCCCCACCCGTGTGGCTGCTCTGCTGTCCGGCGACGTTGATTTCATCGCGCCTGTGCCGCCAACCGATCTGGCCCGTGTTGCTGACAACGACGGCACCGACCTGATCACCATGCCCGGCACCCGGATCATCACATTCCAGATGAACCAGAACCGCGTAGAAGCACTGAAAGACGCGCGCGTCCGCCAGGCCATCGACTATGCTGTCAATAACGCCGGTATCGTGGATCGCATCATGCGCGGCTTTGGCACTGTTGGCGCCCAGGCAAGCCCTGCTGGCTATCTTGGTCACAATCCAGACCTGAAACCCCGCTTTGATCTGGCAAAGGCCAAGGAACTGATGGCCGAAGCAGGCTACGCGGACGGCTTTGAAATCTCCATGATGGCGCCAAACAACCGCTATGTGAACGATGACAAGATCGCACAGGCAGTGGCGTCAATGCTGGCAAAGATCAACATCAAGGTTGACCTGCAGACCATGCCAAAGGCCCAGTACTGGCCCGCCTTTGACGAGCGCGCAGCAGACATGATGATGATCGGCTGGCACTCTGACACCGAAGATTCCGCCAACTTCCACCAGTTCCTGAGCCATTGCTTTGATCAGGACACGGGCAATGGTCAGTACAACTCGGGCAACTTCTGCAATGCCGAAGCCGACATGCTGATGGCCAAGGCCAACGGCGAGACAGATGCCGCCAAGCGCGCCGAGATGCTGCAGCAGATGGAAACCATCCTCTACAACGAGGCCGCTTTCATCCCGCTGCACTGGCAGAACCTGGCCTGGGGTGTCCGCAAAGGTGTCCACGCCGACAAGATCGTGAACGCCCTGAACTTCCCTTACTTCGGTGACCTCGTCGTCGACTAAGGCCTTCTGTAGCCGGGGTGGGTCTGCGTGACCTGCTCCGGCTCTTTTCCAAGACATTTCATTGTGGCTATGCATCCTGACCGTCAGGGAGTACCAGCCATGACGACCCCTAATCAAATGCCCCAGGCACAGTAATATGCACCAGGAAGGTGCGAAAGCATGTTTGCTTACCTTGTGAAACGCGTGTTTCAGGCGATCGCGGTGATGTTTGTCATCTCGCTGATCGGCTTTGCTATTCAGGACAACCTAGGGGATCCGCTGCGCGAACTTGTCGGGCAATCCGTGAGCGAAGAGGTCCGTCAGGAGCTGCGCGACGAGCGGGGGCTAAACGACAGTTTCATGACGCAATACCTGCGTTTTGCCGGCAATGCGCGGCGGGGCGATCTGGGCACCAGCTATTTTTTCAAAGAGCCGGCGCTGGATGTGATCCTGAAAAAACTACCCGCCACGATGGAGCTGGTTCTGGGCGCGACGATCATCATTATCGGCCTGTCGATCCCCGTTGGCGTCTATACCGCAATCTACCCCAATACCATTATCAGCCGTCTGATCATGGGGATCTCGATCATTGGTATTTCGATCCCGGTCTTTCTGACAGCGATCCTGATGATCTATGTGTTTTCCGTTGAATACGGCTGGTTCCCCTCTTACGGCCGCGGCGATGTTGTGCATGTCTTTGGCTATTGGGAGACCAATTTTGCCACTGTAGATGGCTGGATGCATATCCTGCTGCCCTCGATCGCGCTGGCCTCAATCATGCTGCCGCTGTTTGTGCGCCTGATCCGGGCCGAGATGATGGAAGTGCTGCAAAGCGAATACGTCAAATACGCCAAGGCAAAGGGCATCCGGCCCTGGCGGATCTATTTTGTGCATGCGCTGAAGAATACCCTGCTGCCGGTGATCACCGTGGGCGGCGTGCAGATCGGCACCATGGTGGCCGATACCATCCTGACCGAGACAGTGTTTCAGTGGCCGGGCATGGGGTTCATGTTTCTGGAGGCGGTGAACCGCGTCGACACCCCACTGATCGTGGCCTACCTGATCGTTGTCGGCTTTATCTTTGTTGTCACCAATACAATCGTTGACCTGATCTACGGGCTGGTCAATCCCACCGTCAATCTTGCGAGGATGGGCGCATGAACAGCCTGAGCACCCCGACAGAGCCCACGCGCTGGTCGCCGATCTGGAACTCCAACATTGGCCTACAGCTTCCGCCGCAACCCGGTAGCCATTGTGTCGCTCACGGTTTTCGCGCTGATCGCAGTCCTGTCCTTTTGCGCGCCGCTGATCGCCCCGTTTGATCCCTATGATCCGGGTCAGATCGACATCATGAACAGCGAATACCCCCCCCTCTGGGTGAATGGCGCTGACGCGCAGTTCATGCTGGGCACCGATGATCAGGGCCGCGATCTGTGGTCAACCATCCTCTATGGTACGCGCCTGTCGCTGCTGATCGGCATCTGTGCCGTGGCACTACAGGCCTTTCTGGGCATCTCGATTGGCCTGATTGCCGGCTATGTCGGCGGTCGGATCGACAGCCTGCTGATGCGGCTGGCCGATATTCAGCTGTCGTTCTCGACGCTGATGGTGGCGATCATCTTTCTGGCGGTGACACAGGCGATGTTTGGGTCGGAAACCTTCAACCAATATGCGGTCTATTTCCTGATCGCGGTGATTGGCGTTGCTGAGTGGCCGCAATATGCCCGCACCGTGCGCGCCACTGTTCTGGCCGAGAAAAAGAAAGAATATGTCGACAGCGCCCGTGTTCTGGGCTTTGGCCCCGGCCGCATCATGGTGCGCCATATCCTGCCCAACTCGCTGACGCCGATCTTTGTGATCTCAACGGTGCAGGTGGCCAATGCCATCATCTCAGAGGCCTCACTGTCCTTTCTCGGGCTCGGCATGCCGCCAAGCCAGCCCTCGCTTGGCTCGCTGATTTCATCAGGGTTTGACTATATCTTTTCCGGAAGCTGGAGGATCACCGCCATACCCGGCATCGTTCTGGTGGTCCTGGTCCTGGTGATCAACCTTCTGGGTGACTGGCTGCGTGATGCCCTGAACCCCAAGCTTTATAAGGGATAAGCGCCATGTCCTTGCTTTCCGTGCGCGATCTCAGCGTCAAATTCGCCATGCGTGACACAACCGTGACGGCGCTGGATCAGATCAGTTTTGATCTGGCCAAGGGCGAACGTCTCGGCATTGTCGGCGAATCCGGCGCCGGCAAATCCATCACCGGCTTTGCCCTGATGAACCTGCTCAGCCGTCCCGGTTTTGTCGACAAGGGCAAAATCATGTTTCAGGGCGACGACATTGTTCAGATGCCTGAGGCCAGGATGCGCAATATTCGCGGCAACCAGATGGCGATGATCTTTCAGGATCCCATGGTCACGCTGAACCCGGTTCTGACCATCGGGCAACAGATGGTCGAAACCCTGCAGGCCCATCGCAAGCTGAGCAAGGCCGAGGCCGAACAGATTGCCATCGTCAAGCTGCGCGAGGTCTATATCCCTTCGCCAGAGGAGCGGCTGAAGCAATACCCGCATGAGCTGTCGGGCGGCATGCGCCAGCGCATCATCATTGCCATCGCCCTGCTGCTGGACCCGCAGCTGATCATCGCGGATGAGCCGACGACAGCGCTGGATGTGACCATTCAGGCCGATATCATGGAGCTGTTGCTGGAGCTGTGCCAGTCCAACAAGGTTGGCCTGATCCTGATTACTCACGATCTGGGCGTCGTCAGCCAAATGACCGAGCGCACATTGGTGATGTATGCCGGCCGCATCATCGAGGCCGGGCGCACCCGCGAAATCATCAATGATCCGCAACATCCCTATACGCAGGGTCTGATCAATGCGCTGCCGCAACAGACCAAACCCGGTCAACGCCTGAAGCAAATCCCCGGAAACATGCCCTCTCTGACGGCAATTCCCGCCGGATGCCCCTTCAGCCCACGCTGTGAATTCGTAAAACCCCATTGCCTCACAGAGGCGCCAAAGACCGTGCAATATGCTCATGTCGAGGTGGCCTGCCACGAGGTCAACCGGCTGCACAGTAGTACAGACAGTATCACACAGAGTGACAAAGCCGAGGAGATCCAGGCATGAAGACCCCTCAGCCTTTGTTGGAAATGCGCGGCCTCGAAAAACGGTTCGAGTTGGATCAGGGCTTTCTGGAAACGATCAAGTTGCGGGGCGGCAAAATCGTGCAGGAAAAGCGCGCCGTTCATGCGGTCAATAACATCTCGCTGCAGGTGGCCCCGGGAGAGGCGCTATGCGTGGTTGGCGAAAGCGGCTGTGGCAAGTCCACCGTTGCCCGGCTGATTGCCGGCCTGCTGACACCCAGCGCCGGTGAAATCCACTATGACGGGCAGCGCATCGACAACCGCTCACGCCGAGCCATGATGCCCCTGCGCAAAAAGATGCAGATGATCTTTCAGAACCCCTATGCATCGCTGAACCCGCGCATGACCATCCAGCAGGCGCTGGAAGAGCCGGTGCGCTATCACAACCCTGCCCTGTCCAGGAGTGATGTGCGCGACAAGGTGGCCGAGGTCATGCGCGCGGTCGGGATCGATCCCAGCTGGGCCACGCGCTACCCGCATGAATTCTCTGGCGGCCAGCGGCAACGGATTGCGATCGCCCGCGCCCTGACGGTGGACCCCGAGTTCATCATCGCCGATGAGCCGATTTCGGCGCTGGATGTCTCTATTCAGGCGCAGGTTCTGAACCTGATGCTGGAGGCCAAGGATCAGCGCGGCCTGACCTATCTGTTCATCACCCATGATCTGAGCGTGGTGCAGCATTTTGGCACCAAGGTAGCCGTGCTCTATCTTGGGTCTGTCTGTGAGCTGGCCGATACCGCGACGCTGTTTGAAAACCCCAAACACCCCTATACCCGTGCCCTGTTGTCGGCTGTGCCGCAGCTCAAGGATGATCACCCCAATCACATCCGGTTGCGGGGTGAGATTCCAACGCCAATCAACCTGCCGCCGGGCTGCCCGTTTGAGAGCCGCTGTGCCCATGCCAACAGCCGCTGCGCCCCGAACAACCCCGCCCCCTGCAACAGCCTGATGGCTCGCTCGCCGCATGCCATGCGGTTGAAGAAGGGCGCCTGGACGGCTAAACCCCGGACAGGCGGAACGGAATGATACATTGGACATAGCCTGGCTCAGAGATTTTGAAGCTTTGGTCGCGCAGAAGAATTTCTCGCGTGCGGCAGAAGAGCGAAATGTCAGCCAGCCGGCCTTTTCCCGGCGTATTCGCGCCCTTGAGGAAGAGTTCGGCGTCACACTGATCAATCGCCAGACCCTGCCGCTGTCGCTGACGGCAGCCGGCGAAGTCTTTTTGGCGCAATCCCGTATCATGCTGCGCACCTATGATGAAACGCTGGAACGCTGCCAGATCATCGACGCGGCGGGCGAAAACGTTATCCGGTTTGCCACATCCCAGTCGCTCTATATGACGCATTACAAAACCCATATTGCGCCGCTGGTCGATCTGGGCGGGCTTGAGATTGACCTCAATTCAACCGGCTGGGCTGCCGATCAGTTTGTCTCGGCGCTGCAGCAACGCTATTGCGATGTGATTCTGACCTACTGGCACCCCTCGATGGATGCGCTGGCGCCTTTGGGGCTGGGCAATTGCGACTATATCACCCTGACAACAGACAGCTTTGTGCCGGTCTCCAAAACCGGCCCTGACGGCCCACTGCACCGGCTGGACGGCAGCGGCAAGAAACCCGTGCCGCTGTTGTCCTATGGGACGGTTTCAGCCCTGCGCTCGGTGGTGGACACACCCTGCGCCAGCAGATCGACGGCCCCAAGATGCTGGTCATCAATCAAAGCGCCCTGGCGATTTCGGTCAAGGCGATGATCATGGAAGGCTTTGGCCTTGGCTGGCTGCCACTGGAGCTGTGCAAGGCCGAACTCGCCGATGGGCGCATGACCATTGTTGGGGGCTCTGAGCATGTCCACCCGCTGGAGATCCGCCTGTACCGCGACAAGGAAAACACCAAACCGACGCTGAACCGGTTGTGGGGCGACATGCAGGCCTTGTCGCAGAACCAGCCGCAGGACTCGTCTGCCTGACGCCAGATCTGCTGGCTGCCAGACTACTCCCGTCTAATTATCCGCGTCCGGCCATCGCTGCCACGACAGGCCCGCCCATGCAAAAACCGGCCCCTGAAACAGGAGCCGTTTTGAAATTTGTAGGTCTGATCAGAGCTTAGCCGCCAAAATCATCCAGCATGATATCTTCACGGTCGACGCCAAGATCAACCAGCATATTGATCACCGACTGGTTCATGATCGGCGGGCCACACATGTAGAATTCACAGTCTTCCGGCGCGGGGTGGTTCTTGAGGAACTCCTCAAACAGCACGTTGTGAATAAAGCCGGTGTAGCCGGTCCAGTCGTCCTCGGGCATCGCGTCGGACAGCGCCACATGCCATTCAAAGTTGGGGAACTCTGCGGCCAGCTGGTCGAAATCCTCGACAAAGAACATCTCACGCTTTGAGCGCGCCCCATACCAGAAGCTGATCTTGCGATCTGTGTTCAGGCGCTTGAGTTGGTCAAAGATATGGCTGCGCATTGGGCCATACCGGCACCACCGCCGACAAAGACCATTTCCTTTTTGGTCTCGCGGGCAAAGAACTCACCAAAAGGACCAGAGATCGTCACCTTGTCGCCGAGCTTGAGGTTGAAGATGTAGCTCGACATCATGCCAGCCGGAATACCCTCAGAGCCGGGCGGCGGCGAGGCCACCCGCACGTTGAGCATGATCATGCCCTTTTCTTCCGGGTAGTTGGCCATGGAATAAGCCCGCTCAACCGGCTCGTTCACCACGGATTCATACTGCCAGACGTTGAAACGATCCCAGTCGCCGCGGTATTCTTCTTCGATGTCGAAATCGGTGTATTTCAACGCATGCGCGGGCGCTTCGATCTGGATATAGCCACCGGCGCGGAAATCGACGTTTTCGCCTTCGGGCAGATCCAGCACCAGCGCCTTGATGAAGGTCGCGACGTTCTCGTTGGAACGTACGGTACATTCCCACTTTTTGACGCCAAAGACCTCTTCGGGCACTTCCACTTCCATGTCCTGCTTTACAGCAACCTGACAGGAGAGACGGTCACCACAGGCCGCTTCGCGTTTGGTGATATGGCCTTCCTCAGTGGGCAGGATCGACCCACCGCCGGAATGACCCCGCACGCGACACTGGGCGCAGGTGCCGCCGCCGCCGCAGGCCGAAGGCACAAACAGCTTTTCCGCCGCCAGCGTCTGCAACAGCTTACCGCCTGCAGGCACCGAAATGGTTTTCTCGCCATTGATGGTGATGTTCACATTGCCGGTCGACACCAGCTTTGAGCGCGCCGCGATGATGATGCTGACCAGCGCCAGAACAATCAGGGTAAAGAGCAGGACGCCCAGTACAAAAGTTGTCATAGATCCAGCCTCCTTACAGTTTCACGCCGCTGAAGGACATGAAGGCCATGGCCATCAAACCTGCAGTGATGAATGTGATGCCAAGACCCTGCAACCCGTCAGGAATGTCAGAGTATTTCAGCTTTTCGCGCACACCTGCCATGGCGGTGATGGCCAGGGCCCAACCAAAGCCGGACGAGATGCCATAGGTCACCGATTCCGCAAAGCCATAGTCGCGTTCAACCATAAAGAGCGAGCCCCCAAGAATGGCGCAGTTCACGGTGATCAGCGGCAGAAAGATCCCCAACGCATTATACAATGGCGGGAAGTACTTATCCAAAACCATCTCGAGGATCTGCACCAGCGCGGCGATGACGCCGATATAGGAGATCAGACCAAGAAAGGTCCGGTCAACATCGTGAAACCCGGCCCAGGCCAGGGCGCCTGGTTTCAAAAGGTAGGTCAGGATCAGGTTGTTGGCGGGCCCAGGAATAGACTGCACCCCCATCACCGAGATCCCGAGGCCAATGGCCGTAGAGATCTTTTTGGAGACCGCGATAAAGGTACACATGCCGAGAAAGAACGACAGCGCCATGTTCTCGACGAAGATGGCCTTTACGGCCAGAGATAGCAGCGCTTCCATCAGTGGGCCTCGACAACTTGGATTTTATGTTCACGCTCTTCGACCTGTTCGGGCTTCCAGGTGCGGAAGGCCCAGATCAAAAGACCGATAACGAAAAAGGCAGAGGGCGGCAGCAGCAGCAAACCGTTGGGCACATACCAGCCACCGTTGTTGACGGTTTCCAGAATGGTGACGCCGAACAGTGAGCCAGAGCCGAACAGCTCACGCACGAACCCAACCAGCATCAGGATCAGCCCATAGCCAAGCCCGTTGCCGATACCGTCCAGAAACGAGGCCATCGGCGGGTTCTGCATGGCAAAGGCCTCGGCGCGGCCCATGACGATACAGTTGGTGATAATCAGCCCGACAAAGAACGACAGGGTTTTGGAGATCTCGTAGGCATAAGCCTTGAGCACCTGATCCACCAGGATCACCAGCGAGGCGATGATCACCATCTGCACAATGATACGGATCGAGTTGGGGATCTGGTTGCGCAGCATCGAGATGAACATCGAGGAAAACGCCGTCACCAGCGTCACCGCAATTGTCATCACCAGCGCCACTTTCAGCGAGGAGGTCACCGCAAGGGCGGAACAGATCCCAAGCACCTGCAGGGTGATCGGGTTGTTGTCCACCATGGGATCAAGCAACAGCGCTCTACGTGTCTGGGCCATCAGATATCTCCCGCTTTGAGATTGGCAAGGAAGGATGCATAGCCGGCTTCGCCCATCCAGAAGCGCACCAGATTGTCGACACCAACCGTGGTCAGCGTCGCACCCGACAGGGCATCCACATGGTAGTCAGCGCCAGCTGGCGGCGCGGTCTTGGCCACGGTGATCTGCAGCGCGCCGCTGTCGTCGCTCAGGCGTTTGCCGTTCCACTGCGATTTCCAGCGCGGATTATCAACCTCAGCCCCCAGACCGGGGGTCTCGGCGTGGCTGTAGAACTGCAGGCCAAAGATGTCATTGGCGTTTTCCTCGACAGCGATAAAGCCATAAAGCGTCGACCACAGACCATAGCCATGAATGGGCAGGATCACCTTGTCGATGTCACCGGCGTCATCTTTCAACAGATAGACGGTCATGTATTGCGACTGCCGCCCGATCGAGGCCGGATCATTTTCCAACTCAATCGAGGTTGCCGGATCACTGGCCGCCGCACGGTCATCAAAGCTGGCAACGTCAAAGGCATCGGTGAACTGGCCCGTGGAAAGCTCCAGAATGCGCGGCTCAAACGAGGCGCCAAAGGCCTTGGTGATGTCCATGCCCGGCTCATACAGACCCGCGACCTGCAGAATGTTGATCTGCTTGTCTTTCAACTTGTTTGCTTCTTGAATTGGGCGCAGCGCCACGGCGGCCGCCGAGACGATCATCGAGGCAAACAGGCACAGGGTGACGGCAACAAACAGCGTTTTTGGTGTCGAGTCAGGCGACATATCCAAAAAGCGGCGGATTGCGCCTTTGTTGGTTTGCTCAGACATGACGCTTCGCTCTCCGTTTGATATTGGCCTGAACGACAAAGTAGTCGATCAGCGGCGCAAAGACGTTGCCGAACAGGATGGCGAGCATCATGCCTTCGGGGAAGGCCGGGTTCACCACCCGGATCATCTCCCCACCATAAAGCCAATCAGCGCGCCATAGATGTAGCGGCCCATATTGGTATGGCTGGCCGAGACCGGCTCGGTCACCATAAAGCCCAGACCAAAGGCAAAGCCGCCGGTCACAAGATGCCAGTACCAGGGCATGGCAAACATCGGATTGCTGTCAGAGCCAACGGCGTTCAGCAGCAGCGAAAAACCAATCATGCCGACCAGGCAGCCCGCAACCAGACGCCCGATGGCAATCTTGGTCATCAGCAAAAAGCCCAAGCCAATCATACAGGCCAGCGTCGAAGTCTCACCAAAGGAGCCCTGAATAGTGCCAACAAAGGCGTTCATCCAGGTGACGCCATTGGCCGCCAGCTGATCAAACCCGGCCGAGGCCGAGACCGCCAGCGCGGTAGCGCCGGAAAACCCGTCAACAGGCGTCCAGATGCTGTCGCCAGACATATAGGCCGGATAGGCAAAGTAGAGGAATGCCCGGCCGGTCAGCGCCGGGTTGAGGAAGTTCTTGCCGGTGCCGCCAAAGACTTCTTTGCCGATTACCACACCAAACGAGATGCCAAGCGCGACCTGCCACAGCGGAATACTGACAGGCACAATCAGGGCATAAAGCATGGAGGTGACCAGAAAGCCCTCGTTGACCTCATGGCCGCGCACGGTGGCAAAGATCACTTCCCAGATGCCACCAATCACCAGCGTGGTGATATAGATCGGCAGGAAATACAAAAGCCCGTGCAGCATATTGCCCAGAGGGTTGGCTGGATTAAAGCCAATGCCAAAGAATTTGACCATTGCGGCGCGCCAGCCCGAGGCGCAATGGCCAATGGCAGTGTTGACCTGCAGACCGGTGTTATAGAGGCCAAACAGGATACAGGGGATCGTCGCGATGACCACATAGGTCATGATCCGCTTCATATCGACATAAGAGCGCGCATGTGGCGCAGCACTGGTGACCGTCTTTGGTGTATAGAGGAAGCTTTCCACCATCTCGTAGATGGGGAAGAGTTTCTCCCATTTGCCGCCCTTGTTAAAGTTCGGCTCAATGAGGTCAAAAAAGTTACGGAGACCAAGAGACTATCCCTCCTTTTCGATCTTCGTCAGACTGTCGCGCAGCGCCAGTCCGTATTCGTATTTTGCCGGGCAGGCAAAGCCGACCAGCCCGAGATCTTCTTCGTCCAGTTCCAGCGCGCCAAGCGCCTGGGCCTGATCGGTATCCATCACCAAAAGCGCGCGCAAAAGCTGCGTTGGCAAATAGTCCTGCGGCATCAGCTCTTCAAAGGTGCCGGTGGGCACCATGGCGCGCCGTCCGCCATTCAGGTTGCTGGTCAGCGCATAGAGCTTTTTGGAGAACAGCGAGCCAAGCACCGGCTGCACCGCATATTTGCTGGCCATAGGACGAATCCAGCCCAGCGGAATTTGTTTGTGGTCTTCTTCGATCACGGTGATCTGACGCGCATAGCGGCCCAGATAGCCATCAACGCCAGCACCGGCGCGACCCGACAGGATCGAGCCCGAAATCAGTGGTGCGGGTACCGAGGTGTCAACCTCACCGGCAATGAGATCCGCCATGGCAGCGCCCTCAACAGTGCGGATCAGACGCGGCGTGTTCACAAGCGGGCCAGACAGCGCGATGATGCGCTCGGAGTTGAGAGACCCCGTTGCCAGCAGGCGGCCAATGGCAATCACGTCCTGATAGCCGATGCTCCAGACCAGTTTGCTGGCGGTGGGCGGCGCAATGAAATGCATATGGGTGCCGGCCAGACCGGCAGGATGCGGCCCTTCAAACGCGGCAACCTCAACGCCCTCGACGCTGGGAACCGCAGCTCCCGCGGCGTGACAGAGGTAGGTGTTGCCCTCGCTCAGCGCAGCGATCGCCTTGAGGCCTGCGGCAAAATCTTCAGCGGCGTCGGCAATGATCACGGCGGCATCAGCTGCCAGCGGTTTCAGACTCCATCGCCGTCACATAGAGCGCGGCAGGGCGGCTGTCCGGTGCGGGCACTTTGGAATAGGGACGGGTGCGAAACGCAGACCACAGGCCCGCAGCACACAGACGCTCGGCCAGACCCTCGGTGGTGGAGATATCACCGACAGCGGAGAAATCAACTGGCGTTGCGGCTGCGGCGTCCACTTCGATCTCAACACTGATCAGCACCCGGCGGGCACCGCGATTGATCGCCTTGATCCGACCGGCCACCGGCGAGACCACCTGAACCTCAGGCGTGTCCTTATGGGCAAAGACCGGCGAGCCGGGAGCAACCACATCGCCCTCCTGCACCGCAAGACGGGGTTTCAAACCCAGGTAGTCGCTGCCCAGCAAGGCAACGGTCCTGACTGCGGGACCCTGATGAATTTCCTGAGCGGGCGCGCCCTCAACCGGAAGTTCGAGTCCTTTTCGTAGCTTGTAATGCCGCAACTGTTTCTCTTCTTCTCTTCGGTCGGTCAGAACCGACATGTCATGGCTGTTTTTGGATTCGGCCTGCAAATAGTCTGATCTGCCCCGGGTTCCTACCGGAAACTTGATCTATTCTGCCATCGTGACATTCATAGCAAAGTTTCCCAGGCTTGGCGAAGATTGACAGGGCCGCGAATAGCGTACAATAGAAGGGCGTTTCAAGGGTAGGTGGACAAATGGCACGTCTCTTTCTTGTTGCGCTCGCGTTTTTTCTCGCAGCGTGCAAATCGGATCCCATAACGCTGCAGTTTAGCGGTGAAACAATGGGCACAACGTATAACATCACAGCAGTCGACAAAACGGCCGCGCTGTCAGCCGATGCGCTGCAGGCCGCAATCACAGCCGAACTGGCAGCGGTCAACGCGCAGATGTCAAACTGGGACCCTACCTCTGAGATTTCCCGCTTCAACGCCTCCCCCTCGACGGATCCGGTCGCAATCTCACCAGAGCTGGCCAAGGTCATCAGCGCCGCCAATGAGATCCATGACAAAAGCGAGGGGCTTTTTGATGTGACCCTGGGCCCGCTGATCGAGATCTGGGGCTTTGGCGCCCGCGATCAGGACAGCCCCGTGCCTGCGGATGACGCCATCGCGGCGGCCATGGGTCAGGTTGGACAGAGCAAGATTCTGTCCCTGTCGCAGGAGCCTTTGACACTGCGCAAAAGCCTGCCGCAAGCCTCGGTCTATCTCGCCGCCATCGCCAAGGGCTATGGGGTGGATCAGGTTGCTGCGGTTCTGGCTGAGGCCGGGCTGAGAGACTATATGGTAGAAATCGGTGGCGATCTGGTCACTGCCGGCCAGAACCCCAAGGGCAACAGCTGGCGCATTGGTATTGAACGCCCGGATGCCGCCAGCCAGAGCATTGAGGAAATTGTCGATGTCTCGGGTCTGGGCATGGCCACCTCAGGCGATTATCGCAACTATTTTGAACAGGGCGGCATTCGCTACTCCCATATCATCGACGGCACCACCGGGCGCCCGATCACACATGGCACCGCCTCGGTCACCGTGCTGGCACCGGATGCGATGATGGCCGATGGCTGGGCCACAGCCTTGCTGGCGCTGGGTCAGGACCGGGGGCTAAAGGTCGCCGAAGCCGAGGGCCTCGCGGTTTTGTTCATTGCACGCAGCCCCGATTCCGGTGAGACAGGCTTTGAAACCACCGTCAGCTCGCAGTTTGCCAAACTGCAAGCCAAGCAATAGGGGCAGATCACCATGGCCACTTTCCTTCTGACCTTTGGGTTGTTGACCCTCATCATGCTGGGCATGTCGCTGGGCGTGATCTTTATGGGTAAGACCATCAAAGGCAGCTGTGGCGGACTGAACGCCATTTCAGGCGCTGACAAATGTCTGGTGTGCAAAAAGGACGTCGATCCCAACAGCCCGCTGCGCGACAAGCTGCAGTGCAAACGCGCCCGCCAGATGGTTGAGCAGATGGAAGCCGAGATGCGCGCCGAGGGCTGATCTGCCGCAGCAGGGGCACCAAACAGCATGAGTAACGGATACAGGCGGCCCTTTGGGTCGCCTTTTTTGCTGAGTCTGGATTTCTGCGTCTGGCGCTGCTCAGGCGGTCTGCATTGGCACAAAGGCCAGCGTCAGCAGCGCCAGTGCCGCCAGCAGGCCAAACAGCCAAAGCTGCCAACGCGGCCCTTCAGTCTTCCAGACCCGGCGATACCGATTGCCCGCCAGCACCGCCAAAAAGATTAATACCGTGGCCGTAAGCGGCGTCAGTGTGAGATGTGAGGCAAGCAAGGTATTCCCCCAAAGGACATTTGTCGTCTAAGCTGAATGGCACAGCACCGGACTACTATACAACCTGGCCACTTAAACAACCCGGCCTATTGGACAACAGGGAGGATTCCACAATGCCAAGCTCGTATCAGGCGCCCAGCCGTGGGGATCAGGCGAAAAAGACCACCCGCAGTCAACCCGCCGAAAGCAATATGTCGCAAGACACCGCAACCGTGCAGCACCTCATCTCGCGCAAGGGGGGAACCGTCTACACGATCTCGTCTGCCGACACACTCAGCACCGCCGTACACCGTTTTCGCGACCGGCGCATCGGGGCCCTTTTGGTCACGGATGACAATGGCGCGCTAAAGGGCATCTTGTCGGAACGTGACATCGTGCGAAAGCTGGCGGAAACGCCAGGACAGACCCTGCCGCAAACGGTCGCCGAGACCTTGACAAGCAAGGTCGAAACCTGTACGCCCTCTGATGCGCTGGTCTCTGTGTTGCGGCGCATGAACGAGGGGCGGTTTCGCCATATGCCAGTCAAGGACGGCGACCGGCTGTGTGGCATGCTGACCATTGGCGATGTGGTAAACTTTCGCCTCAACGAGCTGGAATACGAGGCCCTGCAGCTGAAACAGATGATTGTCGGCTAGGCCAGCACGAAACTGTTCCCTCCCGCAGCGATGTGTGGGAGGGGCATTTGTCCGGTTTCAGTCCTCAGCCATGATTGGAAAGCGCCGCCCGGTGATATGTAGCAATTCCTGCACGGCAGAGACCAACGCCGGGCCAACCGTCTCTGTGATCAGCTGATCGGTCAGATCAACCGTGCGCGCGCCACTCAGAAACGAGACCGGCTCGCCAAATTCAGAGGGCCGATAGGGGGCCGCGATCGCGTTGATCGTGGTATTGAACCGTTGGTCTCCACGCACAAAGGCATAGCCATCGCTCAGCAGGCCAGACTGTGCCACAGCCCAGGCCTCTTCATAGCTGTGCTGGTCCTCAGCCGACATCCCCTGGGTGAGTTTTGCCAATTCACTGCGCCCCAGGGCGCCCAAAAAGGCAGCCCCGGTCGAGGATTTGAGCATCGGCATCCGGTAGCCAACGTTGAGCCAGGTGGTGGTTGAGTTGCGCGGCCGCCAGGTCTTGACGATCAGCATCTTGCCATCATCCTGAATGGCCACCCCGGTCAGGGTTTTGGTGGCATCGGCCAGTTTCTCATAATCGGGCCAGCCGTCTCGACAAAGCCAAATGAGGCCCCGGCAATATTCCCCAGCGCCAGTGCCGCAGGCCCAAGCCGGTATTTGTCGTGATGCCGCCCATGGGTCAGATAGCAAAGGGCACAGAGCGTAAAGGTCAGCCGCGACTCTGTAGAGCGTGGCACACCGGTGCGTTCCGAAATCTCCAGATTGCCCAGCCCGTCATCGTTGGGTCCAAAGGCCCGCAACACATTGAGACCACGCGCCAGAGTATTGGCAAATCGCTTGTCATCTTTCAGATCTGGCATCGCCTCAAACCCTAGCTATCCTTGGGAATTCCACCATATAGAATTTTGCAGCAAGGAAAAGCCCTGTTCATTTTGACGTCATCTGGACGTCATCGACAAGAACAGGGAAATCGACGGGAAACCGACAATCAGCGCCAGCACCACCACATCGACGCACAAGAACCGCCAGATGCCGGCAAAGACAGTGCCGATGGGGGCCGGCCTTGCCCACCACATTGGACAGCACAAAGACATTAAGCCCAACCGGCGGCGTAATCAGACCGATCTCCAGCAGCTTGACCACCACAACGCCAAACCAGATCAGGTTCATGCCATAGGATTCCACCAAGGGCACCACCAGCGGCAGGGTCAAAACCATGATACCAATGGGATCAAGGAACATGCCCAGCATCAGATAGACTCCACAGATGCAGATCAGCAGCACCATCGGCGACAGCTGTGCGTCGGCCACCGACTGCACCAGCGCTGGCGCCATGCCCGTCAGCGCGATGGCGGCAACAAAGATCTTGGCGCCCGCCGCAACAATAAAGATGGCCGAGGTCTGCACGCAGGTTTCACGCACCGCTTCCCACAGGCTCTGCAGGGTCAGGCGCCTTTGGGCAAAACCAATAAGCGTTGTGATCACAACGCTGACCGCCGCGGCCGCTGTTGCGGTGAAAAAGCCGCCGTAGATGCCGACCACGATGATCACAAAGATCAGCGCCGCAGGCCAGGCCTCGCGGGCTGCCGCCATCTTTTCGCCAAAACTGGCGGGCGCACCGCGCTCGGGCACCAGTTTGGGTTCACCAGGATCCAGACCCAGATCACCAGCACAAACCCCGCCAAGGTCAGCAGGCCGGGCAGAACCCCCGCCAGAAACAGCTTGCTCACCGAGGTCTCGGTAAGGGTCGCATAGATGATAAACAGGATGCTCGGCGGGATCAGCGACCCCAGGGTGCCGCCTGCCGCAACACTTGCGGTGGCGAGACGCGGATCATAGCCCAGCCGCAGCATCTCGGGGGTGCAGATCTTGCCCATGGTAGAGGCGCAGGCAAGGCTGGAGCCGGTGATGGCGGAAAAGCCACCGCAGCCCATGACCGAGGCCACAGCCAGACCGCCGCGCTGCCGCACCAGCCAGACCTTGGCCGAATTATAAACCGCCGTGGTGATCCCGGCGCGATAGGCGATGTTTCCCAGCGCCACAAACAGCGGGATCATCGACAGATCAAAGCTGTGCACCAGATCGAACGAGTTTGAAAACACCAGCGACGAGGTGGCGCGAATGGCCCGCTCGGGCATGAATGTGCCGGTTCTGAAGGCAAAGATGGTAAAGGCAGCCATGGTGGCGACCCCAATCAATGCAAAGGCAATCGGCACCCGCATCGCCAGCAATACCAGCATCAGGCCAAAGGCCACTAATCCAATCGTTGCCGGATCCATCAAGTCTATTCCCGAAATTGAAGTGTTCAACGAAGCGCATCAGCGCGCTGTGGCGTGGGGCTCACCCGGTCAGCAGTTCAGTGACCTGTGGGCTCGAAATTCAGCGCCTCACCGCGCCAGACGGTTACGATATCGCCCAGAGCCATTGCCAGCAGCCGCAGCCAGCACAGCGAAATACCAATGAGAAAGGCCAGCTGCCCCGGCCATTGCGGCAGGTTGAGGTCGCCATAAAAGGCACTGCCGGTATTGATCTGGTGCATCAGCTCTTTGCCGCCCGAATAGATCAGCGGTGTCAAAGCAAAGACGCCAAACAAAGTGCCAAAGATCACAAAATACTCGACCATCCGCGGCGGCAGCATATTGGTGAGAAACTCTACCGCAATATGGGCCCGCTGGGTGGTGACAGCAGCCAGTGGCATGATGATCGCCAGCACCATCAACTCGCGCACGATGATCACCGCATCGGGCACCGACGCCTTGAACAGGTTGAGCGCGATCACATCGGCAAAAATCATCAATGCCAGCAAAATGATCGCAGCCGTCGCCACGTCGACAAAGAGTTTTTCTATTCGGTAAACATGGCGTCGCCCTTATGCAGTCTGGTGGAGCAGCAAAACAACTGGATCAAAAACCAACTGGTTCAAACAGCTGGACACAGCAGTACCGGGGCAAGGTTTCCCCTGCCCCGGTGGCTGTATCAGATCAGTTGCGCTCCCAGGGATACCCCTTGGCGTCAAACTCAGCCGTGAACTCGGCCACGGCATCAGTATAGACCTTGATCATGTGATCAGGGTTGAGACCAACGCTGGCAGCGTTCTCTTTCCAGTCCGCCAGGAAGGGCTCGGTCGCGGCGTTCAGCGCGGCGCGCTCTTCTGCGGAGACCTCGATCACCTTGACGTCGCGTTCATAGCCACCTTCGCGCATAGCCTTGAGCGCCTTGGAGTTTGCACCGATAACGATCTGGGCGAATTTGTCTGCCAGCTCTGTACCCGCCTGGGTCATCACGGCTTTCTCATCGTCGCTCCGGGCGTCATGGCTTTGCTTGTTCATGAACATGCCGTAGCCGCCGATCTGGCCCCAGTTCAACACGGTGTAGCTGTCGATGACTTCGTGCCACTTCAGCGCCTGGATGATGTAAGAGTAGCCTTGGGTACAGTCGATCAGGCCGGTATCCAGACCCTGATAGGCCTCATAGACACTAAGATTGACCATGGTCGCGCCAGCTCGCCAAAGACTTTGCCGTAGACGCCGGCGCCACGCACTTTTTTGCCAGCGATATCCTGGATCGAATTGATCGCATCGCCCTTGCAGGCCACGTTCACATCCGAGGCTGTAAAGGTGCCGATATAGACCAGGTTCTGGGTGCCAGATTTTCAGTGATTTCTGGCACGGTGCGCATCAGATGATCGGTGGCGCGCAGACCAACCCAGGGGTTGGGGCCGCCCAGTGGCAGATCCGCCAAAGAATAGGCCGCCATCTCTTTTTGGAAATAGGCCGAAATGATCGAGCCGGCATCCGCCACGCCATCGCCAATCGACTGTACCGAGGCGGAGGCTTTGAACAGGGCACCGCCCCACTGCACATCGAGCTTCATGTCGCCGCCGGACAGCTCTCCAATGCGGCCGTCAACCATTTCAGCGCCGCAGGAACCGTGCCGCGTGCCGGGCCACTGTGGCCATAAAAGATGGTGGTTTCTGCCGCTGCAACAGTCCCAAACGTCAAAGCGACAGCCGCCGCTCCAAATGCTGTTTTCACAAAGCTCATAGTCAGATTCTCCTCCCCGAGATCACATTTTGTCTTGGCCAACATACAGAACACCATTCCGTATAGTAGAATTTACAATCAGATAGTGGTTTCACCCTGAAGCTGATCAGCAAAGGTGCTAATCAGTTTTGCTTTTAGAATTTTGCCGGTGGGTGCGGTCGGTAGATCCTGCGTCAGAATGATCCGGGTGGGCCGTTTGTAGGGGGCCAGCTTGTCTTTTACAAACCCCGATAGCTCCGCCTCGCTCAGGCTGCAACCGGCCGCCACTTTGACAAATGCCAGGACCTCTTCGTTGCCTGCGGCAGGCCTGCCAACAACGCCCGCCATGATGACTTCGGGATGGTCGCTCAGCGCCGCCTCAACCTCGACCGGGTAGACGTTAAACCCGGATCGGATGATCAGCTCCTTTGAGCGTCCGGCAATATGCAGCCGCTCTTCCTGGTCAAGCCGCCCCAGATCGCCGGTACGGTAAAACCCGTCAGAGGTCAGCACTCTGGCGCTTTGGGCGGGATCGCGAAAGTAGCCCTTCATCACCTGTGGCCCGCCCAGCAGGATCTCACCGATACCCTCATTAGGCGTCGCGCCTTCGGCCTCAAAATCAAGCCGAAACAGGCTGCCTTCCATCGGGAATCCGACGCTGACATCGGCATCGCCAAGCGGGCTTTTAGTGGCGCAGACCCCGGCAGAGCCTTCGGTCAGCCCATAGCCGTTTTGCAAGGGAATACCGTAAAAGGCTTCGGCCTCTCGCTTCCAGACCGGATCCAGTGGCGCGCCACCAGACGAGACAAAGCGCAGCAGATCCCCCTCATAGCGGGGCTTGTTCTGGGCGCGGGCATAGTGGAACAGCAGCGCGTGCATCTGCGGCACGGCAGGCAGCAGCGTGACATCCGTTTGCAACGCCCTATAAAGCCGGTCAACCGCAAACCGTGCTTTCAGCCGCACCCTGCCCTGCGCACCGCAGACCGACAGGAAGGCCACCAGACCAAAGATATGCGCCAGCGGCAGGGCCCGAAAGGTCATGTCATCGTCCTGCATGCCCCGCACCTTGGCCGAGGCCATGGCGCCCGACATCAGGTTGTGATGCGTCAGCATCGCGCCTTTGGCGCCCCTGTGGTCCCCGAGGGATACAGCAGGATCGCCACCTGCTGATCAGCCGCTTTGAAACAGGGCTCCGGCTGGCTGCCAACGCGCCTGAACACGCCAACAGTACCAAACCGCCCGGTTGCGGTCTTGGCCGAAAATGCCTTGCCATGGATCACTGCGGCCTCAGAGGCCTCGCGGCAAAATATCACCGCGCTTGGGTCGCTATGGGTGATAAGCCGGTCGAGCTCGGCATGGGTGAGACGGGCGTTGAGCGGCACCGCGATTGCGTCGATCTGGCTGGTGGCAAAAAGAAAGGCACAGACCGCGAGGCAGTTCTCAAACACCATCACCACCCGGTCGCCGGGCTTGACCCCCTGCGCCAGCAGAACCGCCTTGGCGTCCTCGGTGGCAGTCTGCAGATCGGCCCAGCTGTGGTTCACATCGGCATGGTCAATGATCGCCAGAACATCGGGCTTTGCGGTGGCAGCCGCACTCAGATAGTCGTGAATTCGGGTCTGCACGCGGCGTCCCTCCCTAAAAGTGTTGGTTTCAGTGACAGTCCTTGAATTGCATCATGCGCCCGGCCCCGTCAGGCCAATCAGGCCGGTCAGGCAGATTTCAACGCTATAAATCGCTCCAGGTGATGATCCACATCGCCAAACTGATGGTCGATCATGGTCAGGCGCCGGGCATAGTGTGACAGCGCGTATTCGCCGGTCATGCCAATACCACCGTGCATCTGGATGCATTCTTCAGCCACCAGCGCTCCGACCCGGCCAATCAGGTTCTTGGTGGCGCTGACCTCGCGCTCACGGATCAGTCGTGGCTTGTCCAGAGCCCCCGCCAGGTTGACCACAGCCGAGCGCGCCTGCTCGATCTCGATCAGCATATCGGCCATCCGGTGCTGCAGCGCCTGGAACTTACCAATCGGCATTCCAAACTGTTTGCGCTCTTTCAGATAGTCCACCGTCAGGGCTTTGGCCGCTTCCATCGCACCAAGCGCCTCTGCGCAGATGGCCAGTGTCGCCTGCGCCACGGCCGCCTCAATCGCGCCGTAGCCCTGGCCGCCAACGCCCAGCCGACGGGTCGCATCCAGCTGCACATTCTCCAGCGTCCGGGTTGCGCCGGAGGCGCAATCAATATTGCCCTGTGTTGTGACCGATACACCGGGCGTGTCCGCCGCGACCAAAAACAGCGAGATCCCGTTTTGCCCCCAGGCCCCGCCGCTCTCACGGGCGGAGACCACAAAGAGCTGTGCGGCAGCGCCGTTGATCACCTGGGTTTTAACGCCCTCCAGGGTGATCACTTCACGTCCCGCGTCGCCAGAAAGACGCGCGGTCGCCTCAACATGGGACAGATCATAGCGCGATCCCGCCTCGCTATGGGCAAAGCCCAGCACCAGATCGGCTGCGATGACCTCAGCCAGCAGCTCCTGTTGCGTCTCGTTTGCGAGGCTGGCCAGCATGTGACCGGCAAGGGCAGCATTGCCCAAAACAGGCTCAATCACCCCGGCACGACCCAGCTCTTCGAACACCACCGCGATATCAAAACCAGCGCCGCCAAAGCCGCCCTGCGCCTCGGTGAACAAGGCGCCCAGCACGCCCAGCTCTGCCAGTGCGGCAAAGACTTCGGCGTTATGGGTCTCGCCTGCCTGCAGCAGTTTTTGCCGGGTCTCGTGGTCATAATTCTCAGCGAGAAAGCGGCCCAGCATGTCGCGCAGCATGCTGCGCTCTTCGGTCAGAGTAAAATCCATGATTGCGGCCTCTCAAAGTTCCAGGATCGTTTTGGCGATGATGCTGCGTTGCACCTCGTTAGAGCCGCCAAAGATCGACAATTTGCGCATGTTGAAATAGGCCGGCGCGGCAGCGGCTGTGTGCTCGGGGCCCATCGGGTCCTGATTGTCGCCGCCGTCCAGATATTCTGGCAAAAACGGCATGGCATCAGGCCCGGCAGCCCGGCGCAGCAGCGATGTAAGCTCTTGCCGGATCAGGGTGCCTTTGACCTTGAGCATCGAGCTTTCAGCGCCCGGCGCCTGACCCGCCGCCGCCGCGCTGACAACGCGCAGATTGGTGGTACGCATCGCCATCAGGTCGATTTCAACCTGCGCCATACGACCGGCAAAATGTGGGTTCTGATCCAAGGGTCGCCCCCCGGTCATTGTCGCCGCGGCAACTTTTTTCAGGGTCGCCAGCGCCGCATTAGAAAAGCCAACCCCGGCGATATTAGTCCGCTCATGGGTCAGCAGGTATTTCGCATAGGGCCAGCCCATGTCCTGCTCGCCGACCAGATTCTCCACCGGCACCCGCACGTTATCAAAGAAGACCTCGTTCACCTCGGCCTCGCCGTCGATCAGCGTGATCGGGCGCACGGTGACACCGGGAGTCGTCATGTCGATCAGCAAGAACGAAATTCCGGCCTGCTTTTTGACATCCGGGTTGGTGCGCACCAGGCAAAAGATCCAGTTGGCGTGCTGTCCCAGGGTGGTCCAGGTCTTTTGTCCGTTGACCACATAGTGGTCGTCCTCCAGCTCGGCGCGGGTTTTCACCGCCGCAAGGTCTGATCCGGCACCGGGCTCGGAATAGCCCTGACACCACCAGTCCTCACCACTGAGGATGCGGGGCAAAAAGCGCTGCCGCTGCGCTTCGCTGCCAAACTGCAACAGCACCGGCGCCAGCATCGACAGACCAAAGGGCACCAGGCGCGGCGCGTGGGCCAGGCAGGCCTCTTCCTCGAAAATCTGACGCTGCACCGCATCCCATTCGGCGCCACCGTATTGCTTTGGCCAGTTGGCTGCCAGCCAGCCCTGCGCATTCATGATGGCGTTCCAGGTTTCGGTATCGGCCTTGGAGATCCGTTTGCCCAGACGCACCTTCTCGCTCAGCGCAACTGGCAGATTTTCTGCCAGGAACGCCCGCACCTCGGCGCGAAAGGCCTCCTGCTGGGGGGTGTAGTTCAGATCCATCTCGACCTCGCCTCAATATTTTACGCGCACTCAAATAGTACGCCTTAAACTCACTGCGCTGTGTTTGACCGCCCCCGGACCGGAGCGGGCGCGTTTGGGGCAGGTATAGACCGGCGAATTAATAATTTCAATATGTGGAATTCAAATCGTGATAGTGAAATGCAATGCCGAATTCAGGCCTTGTCGCAAAACCATATGAGCTGAAACGAAAAAGGGCGGCCAAAGCCGCCCCGTCGTCTCAATCACAGTCTCATATTTAGTCAGGGTAGCCTCAGCCCAGACTGCGCAACAATGCAAGCGAGGGGATGCCGGTGGCGGGCTGGCCAATGCTCGCCTGATAGGCGCTGATGGCGGCCTGGCTTTTGGGACCAATCACCCCGTCGCTGCCACCGGTATCAAACCCTTTGGAAGTCAGGCGTTGTTGCAGGGCAACCCGGTCGTCCTTGGTCAGCCCATTGGCGTCCGGCGGAAAGCTGCCCTTTAGCGGCCCGCCGCCTGCGATGCGGTCCGCCAGATGGCCCACACCGATGGCATAGGCATCTGAGTTGTTGTAGCGCTTGATGGCGCGAAAATTGCCTGTGACCACAAAACTGGGGCCACCGGCCTGCGGCTGTAAAACGGCACCATTGGCAGCGGCGCCTGTGAGACTTCGCGGCCCCAGCTTTGGCCCCGTGTCCAGCCATTGCGCGCAAGGTAAGCCGCTGTCGAGGCCAGCGCATCTGTCGGATCCTCGGAGCAGATATCGCGCCGCCCATCGCCGGTGAAATCCACCGCAAAGGCCTGATAAGACGTCGGAATAAACTGGGTATGCCCCATGGCACCGGCCCAGCTGCCAGTCAGTTTTGCCGCAGAAATGTCGCCATTCTGCGGATTTTCAGCGCCGCAATCAGCTGTTTTTCAAAAAACGCACCGCGCCTGCCGTCATAGGCCAGCGTCGAGGTGGCTGAAATCACCGGAACATCGCCGCGCCGGTCGCCATAAAAGCTCTCGAGCCCCCAGATCGCAGCAATGATCGAGGCATCCACGCCGTATTTCGACTCGAGCGCCCGCAGGGTGCTCTGATGGCGCTGATAGGCGGCGCGCCCCTTGCTGACCCGTTCATCCGAAACCGCAATCGAGAGATAATCCTCAAGGCTGCGTTTGAATTCGGTCTGGTTGCGGTCGCGTTTGATGACGCCGGGCAGATAGCCCGTATTGCGAAACCCAGCCTGTAAGGTGGCGGCGGAAATCCCCTGTGACTGGGCTCTGGTGTGAAAACTGGCCACCCAGGCGTCATAGCCTGCATTGGGACTGGGCCGCAGATCAGCTGGCAATCCTGCCTTTGCCACCCCTGTGGTGCCCGCGCCAGAGGCGGAAATATTGCTGCAGGCCACAAGCCCAAAGCCCGCAAGCCCAAATCCAAATGACCGTCTGGTAATACCCATGATACCTGCTCGCTGTTTTTCTTTTATCCTAGCGCATCTCGGGCCGCTTGCAATCAATGGCCCGCCTTTGTTGGGCCTCGGTGGCTCGTTCCCGCCGAAAACGGCGAGACATGGCTTCACATGGCTACACTCAGGGTCCAAACCCGCTAGTCTGGCCGACAGAGTACCCTCTTATTTTGCCGGAAGCCGCCCCATGCTTATGCGCCTTTTTGTTACCCTTGCCGCCCTGTGGCTGCTGCCCCTGCCCGCCTCAGCCCAGAGCCGCGCCAAGGTTGAGCGCCAGTTTCAAAACTGGCTGCAGCAGGATCTCTGGCCACAAGCCAAGGCGGCTGGCATTTCAAAACGCACCTTCAAGGCGGGTTTCTCAGGCGTCACGCTGAACTGGGATCTGCCCGATCTGGTGCCCCCCGGCAGCCCGCCCCGGATACCAAAACAACAACGCCAGGCCGAGTTCGGCGCCCCGGCGAAATACTTCAGCCGAGGCGGGTTGGATGGCGCCACCTCTATGGGGCGCAAAATGGCGCGAACCCATGCAACCACCCTCAGCCGCGTTGAAAAAGCGACCGGTGTGCCGGGCAGGATCATACTGGCAATCTGGGGCCGCGAGAGCGCCTATGGCCGCGCCAAGATCCCGCACAATGTGTTCCGGGTTCTGGGCACAAAGGGGTTTATGAGCACCCGCGCGCCCTATTTCACCGCAGAGCTTCTCGCGGCGCTACAAATTGCCGAGGCAGGGCATGTTGCCGCCTCGGCTATGAAAAGCAGCTGGGCCGGCGCTCTGGGTCAGCCGCAGTTCATGCCCAGCAGTTTTTTGAAATATGCTGCCGATGGCAATGGCGATGGTCGCGCCGATATTTGGGGCTCTGAAGCCGACACGCTGATGTCGATTGGGCATTTTCTGGCCCAGCATGGCTGGCAAAAGGGGCGCGACTGGGGGTTTGAGGTCTCGGTACCAGCAAGCGTTTCCTGTGCGCTGGAGGGCCCGGATCAGAGCCGCAGCATTGCAGACTGGGAAAAGCTGGGTATCACCCGCGTCTCTGGCCGCGCATTCCCTGCGGCGGAACGCACAGGTCAGGGATTTTTGATGATGCCCGCCGGGCGGCTTGGCCCTGCCTTTATCGTGACGCCAAATTTTTACGTGCTAAAGGACTACAACAAAAGCGATCTTTACGCGCTGTTTGTGGGCCATGTCGGCGATCGTATCCAATATGGCGTGGGTGATTTCAAGGCCCGCTGGCAAAAGCTGGACAGGCTGTATCGCTCGGAGTGGCGGCTATGCAGCGCGGGCTCGAGGCACTAGGTCATGATGTTGGCGGTGCTGATGGGCTGGTTGGCTTCAAAACCCGCCGCTCAATTGGGCGCTGGCAGCAAACGCGAGGCGCGCAGGCCAGCTGCTTTCCAGATAGATCAATGAAATCATTGGCTTCGCAGTAGATTTCTGGAAGGCTCTCTGCCCCTCGCACTGATCTTCAAGCCGTGATATAGGGGCCAGAAGATCATCAGGAGCGGCTGGCCCTATCAGGTCGGCTGCACGGGCAAGATACCCAAAGGCGCCGCGGTCTTTGGCATCACGAGCGCAGGACAACAGAAAAACACTATGAAACGCGTTCTTGTTACCGGCTCTGCCGGATTTATCGGCTTTCATCTGGCAAAACTCCTGTTGGACGAAGGCTTTCGCGTGCACGGCTTTGACGGCATGACCGAATACTACGATGTCAGCCTTAAACGCAGCCGCCACGCCCTGTTGATGCAGTATCCCAACTTTACCGCCACCGAGGCCATGCTGGAGGATCAGCAGGGTTTTGACGCCATGGCGGATGCGTTTGACCCCGAGGTTATCGTGCATCTCGCAGGACAAGCTGGCGTGCGCTACAGCCTTGAGAACCCGCGCTCTTATCTTGAGACCAATGTGATGGGCACGTTTAATGTGATGGAGGCAGCCCGGCGCCTGAAGGTCGAGCACCTGCTGATGGCCTCATCCTCCTCGGTCTATGGCGGCAATGACCTGATGCCCTTTACCGAGACCGAACGCACCGACGCGCCGCTCACCATCTATGCGGCAACCAAAAAGGCCAATGAGAGCATGGGGCATTCCTATGCCCACCTGTGGGATTTGCCGACAACCATGTTCCGGTTTTTCACGGTTTACGGCCCCTGGGGCCGCCCGGATCTGGCGTTTTACAAATTCGCCGATGCCATCCTGCAAGACCGCCCCATCGACATCTACAATCATGGTGAGATGTACCGCGACTTTACCTATGTCGATGATCTGGTGCGCGGCATTCGCCTGCTGGTCGATGTCATCCCAAAACGTCCCGACAGCAAAGATCAGATCGAGCCGGGCGATAGCCTGTCGCCTGTCGCGCCCTACCGGGTGGTGAATATCGGCAACTCTGAAAAGATCCGGCTGCTGGACTTTATTGATGCGATTGAGACAAGCCTCGGCAAAAAGGCCATTCGCAATTATATGGATATGCAGATTGGCGATGTGCCGGCCACCTGGGCCGATGCCTCTTTGTTGAAACATCTGACCGGCTATCAGCCGCAGACCGATTTCCGCACAGGTATCGACCAGTTTGTCGCCTGGTACAGAGACTACTACGCCAAATAGAGCCGGTTTAGCCTGTCTGGCTAGACCTTTTGCTTTGAATCCCCGGCGCCTGCTTTACTCAGGCGCCGGACCGTTACCCAGGCTTTAGCCAATCTGGCGGGCGATCAACTGCAAAATCCGCTCCGCAGTATCGGCGTTCAGCACCCTGCCCTTCAGCTCTATGCGCAGACTATCCGCCGAGATCTCAGCACTCAGCGCACCGCCTTTGGGAAGGCCGCGCGCAGGCAGCCGGGTGATTTCCTGCGGCCGCCCACCGCGAGATTTGTTGCGCGGTGCTGCTCCGTCTGCTTTCAGAGCCTGCTGCAAAAGAACCCATTCCGTTTTGGCATCCTGCGGCGCCCCACCAGCAAGGGCCGTGCGCAGATGGGATTGCCCTCCGGCCTGCAACGCGCTGGCCAGCGCAAGACCTGACTTTTCCGTCAACCCGGTCGGGAACTGCAACAGATCCCCAAGAGCCTCGTGCACCCTGGCAAAGCTGCGCACCTTTGAGCGTTTCGCCTTGGACGCCGCCGCAAACAGCGTATCAACAGCGGCCTCAACCGACGGAAACACTCCCTGCCCTGCCGCCAAAACCGCAATGCGGCCGCGCTCATAGTGGCTGAGATTGGCGCGGACTTCGTTTTCCTCGACCATCGAAATATAGGCCACCTGCCCCGCGCCCGCCTCACGGACAAAGGCAGGGATCAGCGCAAAACTGCTATCTTGCTGCGCCAGTGCGCGATAGGCCTGCAGGCGGCGAAAGCCTGAGATCAGACCATAGCCCGCCTCGGTCTTTGCCACCTCAACCGGGGCGCGCAGCCCGTTAGCCTGGATCGATGCCTGCAGCTCTGCCATTGCCTCGGCATCTTCAACCAGACGGTCGCGGCGAATGAAATCCTGATCGATATCCTCGATGGCCAGCATCTGCACCACCAATCCGTCCTGTGCTGCGGCGCGCCAACGGGCCGCATCGCCCTGATCGCGAGCCAGTTCCACCCGGTCCGTGACCGAGGTCATGCTGTTCAGGCTGGCGGCTTCGGCGGCGACCTGCGCGATGGGCGGCACGGCTGATTTTGTCTCAAACGGGTTGGCCGAAGGTTTCGCCACGAAACCCTCCTCCATCTGCTGCAGTTCAGTTGCGTCGGGGGCTGTCAGCCGTCTGCGTTTAGCCATCCTGCTCATCTCCCATATTTGCATCGCGCCACCAGCAGCCGAAATCAACAGTTCCTTGAATTCGGCATAGGTGCGATCAAAGGTTTCACGCCCCCGCACATAGGTGTCACGGTTAAAATCGCGATAGTCCGCCTCGTAGATCCCATTGACCTCCTCCCCCGCCTGCCCCACCAGCGCGGTGTAATCCTGCCGGTAGGCATTCATGAAATCGCCAAAATAGGCCTGGATCACATTGGCCATATCGGTCTGCTGGCTGGCATCAAACCGGGTGACGATGGCCCGTACAACATCCCATTCGAACTTGATTTCCGGTAAACCCGCCGCACGTTGCGCCGCGTTTTCGCCGTCCTCGATCGAGGCAAAGGTGGTGTAGAGCATGTCAAAGAACCGCCCCGTGGAATCGAACTCCAGATAAGACGCGCCCAGCGGCACCAGTAGAATATCAGCCGCCGCCAACGCATTGATGGTCAAATAGCCAAGCGCCGGAGGGGTATCCAGAAAGACCACATCATATTGATCGAGGATTTTTTCGTCCGCAAGGAAATTGGTCAACCCGTCCCACAGCGGCCAGCTGCGCAACCCCATTCGCCAGACAGGAATCTGGAACTCGGCCCAGTAGAGGTTGAGCTGCGCGCCGATGAGATCAATATTGGGCCAATGGGTGTTTTGAATCACATCCTTTGGCGTGGTTTTCAGGGCTTCCTGCAGGGTTTCGTCCAGCGGGATTTCTGGCTGACCGGCAGCAGTGCGCACTTCATTCTCGGCTGTGACGGCCTTGGCATAATCCTTGGCCACCAGCGGGAACACTGTTTGCCACTCATCAGCCACCTTACCGCCCATGATCGAGGTCATTGATCCCTGGCTGTCAAGGTCAATCACCAGCACCTTATATCCGTCCAACGCCGCCGACATGGCGAGATGGGCGGCAGTTGAGGTCTTGCCAACTCCGCCCTTAAAGTTCGCAACCGCTACGACCTTTGCAGGCAGGCCTTCGGGGCGATAGGGGAGGTATTCTTTGGTGCTGACGCCTTCACTGGAAAAATGCTGTCTGAGTTCCAGAACCTCTTCCAGCGTGAACCATTTTGAGCCACCTTCGCCTTCGCCTTGTGGCAGGTCGGGATGCGCTTTCAGCACCCGCCTTAAATGGGCTGGAGCGACTGGGATCAAGTATTTTGTAATTTCCCAGGTTGAGAATTTGCGCAGTCGTTTTTGCCCATCCGGAGCGTAACCACGCCGCGCCAGATCTTCGCGTCCCTTGCTGCAAAATGCGGCGGCTTTTGCAAAGCGGGCTGTGCCGATTGGATCGGGCAATTTCTTTGCAGCGGCTTCTGGATCAAGATTAAGATAGGGGGGCAGGGCTGGTGAGGGGGATTTGCTCATACGGATGCCTCATAACATGTTCGCCTTTTTGGCGTATGTCATAGAAACTAGCGGACATCTTGTGATCAATCCAGCATGGATGGGAAAGATTTCGATCTTGAGTGATAAAAGCGCCGGTTTCGCCGCGAAACTACCAGGAAATAGAAAAAATCGCCACAACATAGGTTTGTATTTTTTAGGAACTTTAGAATCTTTGATCTGTAATAGACATTTATAAACAGAGACTTGAGAGTCTTTGGGGACCTGAAAACAGGACGAAAGGTACTGTTCTACAGGTTGAAAGGTACCTGCCTACGGGATAACGGGTGCCGTTCCTCGGGATTTGGGGTGCCGATTCTCAGGATGGCTCCAGCGGGAAAATAGGCTCTTTACAAGGCGGGTAGGCTCGAAATGTGACTCTGGGCCTGGGTGAGTCGTTTGGTGCTGTGAGGCCTGTTCTGGCCGCAGCTGAGCGCCCGTGCATATTTTATCCCGTCGGTCGGGAGTCGCGTTCTCCTGTATATGGGTACCTAAAGGGCATGGCTTCAGGAACCTGGACGTGATTGATCTTTGGGTACCTTCTATGGCAGGATGGCGCAAAAAACGAGCGGGCAATTACGATGAGCGATTCCAAGATCGACATAGAGGCTTTGTCTGGCGCGTTGCGGCGCGCGACAGTCAAAAAGAATGTGGCCGCGATTCATATCAGTGGCAAGCTCAGTCTGTTGCAGCGCAAGCTGTCCAATGTATTGCTGCTCAACGCCTATGACGCCCTGACCACGGCGCAAAGCCATACCTTAGATGCGCGCACCCTTGCGACCATTGTCGGCTATAACTCGAATGATTTTGACACCCTGCGCGCCAGCCTGCGGGCCCTGGCTGAAACAGTGGCGGAATGGGATATGCTGGATGACAAGGGGCGACAGGAATGGGGGGTCTCCTCCTTGCTGTCCTTTGCCAAGCTGAAGAACGGTGTCTGTGAATATGCCTATTCGCCAGCGCTGGCGCAAAAGCTGCATGACCCCAAAATCTACGCCTTGATCAATGTCCATATTCAGCGCAATTTCAGCTCGGGCCACGGGCTGGCGCTCTATGAAAATTGCTATCGCTTTGTGCGGACCCGGTCGACCGGCTGGTGGAGCCTTGAGACCTTTCGCAAGCTGATGGGAGTGGATGGCTCGAGCTACTACGAGAGCTTTAAGCATCTGAATGCCAAGATCATCAAACCCGCCGTCGCGGAAGTTAACAAAAGCTCTGATATCTGCATCGAGCCCGAATTCCAAAAGAAGGGCCGTTCGGTCACCGAGATCCGGTTCCTGATCAAGGCAAACCCGCAGATGGCGATGTTTCAGATTGATGATAGTGATGGCATGCGCAACCTTGCGACCTATAAGGCGCTGCGCGGCCAGGGGGTGTCTGACCGGCTGGCGCGGCAGTGGATTACCGAGCATGGCGAAACTACGTGCAACAAAAACTGTCTTTGATGGAAGAGCAGGACAGGGTCAAAAGCTCTGTTGGCTATCTTTCGGCCGCCCTGCGCGACGACTACCAGCCCAGCCAGCCTGCTCAGGCTGCGCCATCGCCTGCAGTGAGTCCCGAAGCGATTGAGGCGGCCCGGTTGCGGGCCGAAGAACAGGCGATTGAGGATGCGGGGTTTGCTGCCCGGCAGGCTGCGCGGGCCGATCGTGCCCGGCGGCTTGATCTGGTTGAGGTGCTGGTTTCGCGGCGAAACCCGACCCAGCGGGACGCCGACCGGCAGTTGTTCATGGCGGGGCTTGAGGATGATCTGGAGCGGGAGAACTTCCGGGCGCATGGCTGGCGGTCGGCCCTGAACGCCAGCGCCATCATCGCCTTTTGGCAAGACATGGAAGCGGAGGCATTTGAAGAATGACAGCGGATAAGGCAAGGCAGATCAAAGTGTCGGACCGGATGCAGCGCGACTATAGCTATCATCTGGATGCGCCAATGGGTGAGGATTTTGCCGAAGGGTTCACGCCCTTTTACACGCCCGCTGAAATGCTGGCTCTGGGGGTTTTTGAGGGCAAATACCTCAATGACTGTCGCGACGAGTTTCCCTCCGACTGGTTTGAGACCGCAAAGCTGTCGCAACGTGCCAATGCGGAGGTAAACTATTTTGGCATCAAGAGCCGCCAGCCGCTTAGCCATTGGCAACAAAAGGGCTGGATCTATGGCCCCGATCCGCGAGGCTGGTTTCAGTGGTATTGCCGCTATTACATGGGACGTCGCCTGCCAACGCTGGATGAGATCCAGATCAAACGGTGGCGCGGGTTTGCGCGACATGCGGGCCAGATCCGGGCCAACTGCCACACCGGTGATATCTTTTGCCGCCCCCGGCAACGCCAGGCCCTGCTGCAATGGGCCTATGATCCCTTCATTTGATTGGTGAAAGGGCAGGGGAGCTACTCAAAAGCACCTTCGCCAAGAGCCTTGCGCGCCAGTGCCAAAAAGCTTGCCCGCTCGCTATCATCCAGGGCCTGAAGAATATCGTCTTGCAGGGCGGTCACATGGGGCAGGACCGCGTCAAACACAGCCTGGCCTTTCGGGGTAAGCCGCACTTCGCGGGCCCGGCGGTCTCGCTTGCTGATGCTGCGGGCGACATAGGCCTTGTGTTCAAGCCGGTCGATGACGCCGCCGATGGTGGCGCGGTCATAGGCGATTTTGGCGGCAACACCCGCCTGGTCGATCCCGGGATTTGAGGCGATTGCGTCCATCGCAGCAAACTGCACGGGGGTCAGGTCAAACCCGGCCTCTTGCAGCTGTTTGGCAAAGGTGTGGGTCGAGACCTGGTTCAGCCTGCGGATCAGGTGGCCTGCCATTTTTTGCGCTTTCATCTGTGCTCTCCCGTTTTGGCCTGAGGCCCTTGCATGCAGTGTAATACAGATGCGCCGTGGAGGATAGTTTGTGTGCATATTATTTCTTGACCGCATATGGTATGTGTAGATACTAAATTGTAGCGGCAACCTGTCTGGTGGCCGGCAACGATGTGGAGGGGCAAAAGATGCAATTTTACAAAGACGGCTTTCGCGGCGGCAATCCTGATCTCAAAACAGCAGCTCCGGGGCGCCGGGAGCGTGCACCTTTTGCGCCCCTGCCCAAAAAGGTGGATGTCCTGATTGCGGGCTGTGGGCCGGCCGGTCTCTGTCTGGCAGCGCAGTTGGCGCAGTTTGCTGAGATCGACACCATGATTGTTGAGCCCAAGCCCGGCCCGCTTGAGAAGGGCCAGGCCGATGGCGTCAACACCCGCACCATGGAGATGTTCCAGGCCTTTGGGTTTGCCGAGACGGTCAAGCGCGAAAGCTATTGGGTGAACCAAACCGCCTTTTGGATGCCTGACCCCAAGACCCCGGCGCATATTCGCCGGATTGGCCGCACGCAGGATGTCTGCGGCATTTCCTCGGAAATGCCGCATACACTGATCAATCAGGCGCGGGTGCATGAGCTGTTTCTGGAGGTGATGCAGAACGCGCCTGCGCGGCTAGAGCCGGATTATTCCTGGGCGGTAAAGGATCTGGCGATTGACGCCACAACCGAGGACTACCCCGTCACCGTGACGCTGGAAAACACCGGCATCAATGCGGGTGAGGTCACAACTGTGCGGGCCAATTATGTGGTGGGCTGTGATGGTGCGCGTTCAAAGGTGCGCGAGGCTATCGGCGGTACCCTGCAGGGGGGGGCGGCGCATCAAGCCTGGGGGGTGATGGATATTCTGGCCAATACCGACTTTCCGGACGCGCGGCAGAAATGTCTGATCACATCGGCCCAAGAAGGCAACCTGCTGATTCTGCCGCGCGAAGGCGGCTATCTGTTCCGTATGTATGTCGAGCTGGACAAGCTCAATAAAGATGAGCGCGTCTCTAGCCGCAATTTCACCGCAGAGCACATGATCGGTGCGGCCAATCGCATTCTGCGGCCCTAAACGCTCGACGTCAAAGAGGTGGTCTGGTGGTCCATCTACGAGATCGGGCACCGGATGACCGACAGATTCGACAATCTGCCCGAGGGTTTGCGCGATGGTCTGCATGATGCGCCGCGGGTCTTTACCGCAGGCGATGCCTGTCACACCCATAGCTCAAAGGCAGGGCAGGGGATGAACGTCTCGATGCAGGACACATTCAACCTTGGCTGGAAGCTGGCGCAGGTTCTGCGCGGGCGCTCGGATCCCAGCCTGTTGCACAGCTATTCGGCGGAACGCTGGGTTGAGGCCAGGCGGCTGGTAGAGACCGACCATGCCTGGGCCCGGATCATGTCGGCGCCTCCCGGACAGTCAGAGCTGGACGGCTCGGACATGCCGCGCTTTCAAAAGCAATTCATCGAGAACCTCGAGTTTACCGGCGGGCTGGCGGTGAAATATGACAGCTCAGCGCTGATCGGAGCCGAGACACATCAGGCGCTGGCCACGGGCCAGCAGATTGGCCGCCGCTTCCATTCTGCCCCGGTTGTGCGGGTCGCGGATGCGATGCAGATGCAACTGGGTCACGTGGCCGAGGCAGATGGCCGCTGGCGCATCTATGCCTTTGCCGACAGGAACTGCGGTGCAGGCTCCGCGGTTTACAGGCTGGCCGAATGGCTGGCCTCTGATGCCTGCTCTCCGGTGAGAAAATACACCCGCGCTGGCGAAGACATTGATGCGGTGATCGACCTGCGCGTGATCTTTCAGCCCGGATTTGAGGCGCTGCCGGATGGCCCCGTGCCTGCGCTTTTGAGGCCCAAGAAAGGCGCGCTGGGGCTGCAGGATCACGAAAAGATCTTTTGCACCGACCACAAAGGGCTGGGCGATATCTTTGATATGCGGGGCATTGATCGCGCGCAGGGCTGCATGATTGTGGTGCGCCCGGACCAGTATATCGCGCAGGTTTTGCCACTGGATGGCTATCACGAACTTGCGGCTTTCTTTGATGGCGTCTTCCAGCCTCTTGCTGATTCCTAGCCTCTGCCGGGGGAGGGCAGGCCGCGCTCTCCTCTGAGCCTCGTTTGGCAAGGTGCTGAAACGGCGTCCTATTTGATGTTTGACCATAACCGTTATGATCTATAACTATTAGCATAGCAAATGTTGAGCACATTTAGATGGAGGGCACCTCATGCTGATTGATGGACAAATTGCTTTGGTTACTGGCGGCGGCAGCGGCCTTGGGGCGGCCACTGCGCGACAGCTGGCCGCCAAGGGCGCCAAGGTTGCCATTCTGGACTTTGACATCGACCGGGCCAGTGCGGTTGCTGCTGAAATCGGCGGTATCGCGGTGCAGGCAGATGTCAGTGACGAGGCCGCCGTCAGTGCCGCCATCGACAGCGCTGTCGCGCAGCTGGGCGGGGTGCCCCGCATTGCGGTCAGCTGTGCCGGCATTGGCATGGCGGCGCGGATTGTGGGCCGCGAAGGCAAGCTCTCCTTTGATGTGTTTGAAAAGACGCTCAAGGTGAACCTCTTTGGCACCTATAATGTCATGAGCCACGCCGCCCGTCGCATGGCCGAGCTGGAGCCAATGGCGGATGGCGAGCGCGGGATCATTATCAACACCGCCTCCGTTGCCTTTGAGGATGGCCAGTTAGGGCAGGCGGCCTATGCCGCCTCCAAAGGCGCCATTGCCTCGATGTGTCTGCCCGCCGCGCGTGAGCTGGCGCAGTCCGGCATTCGCGTCATGGCCATCGCGCCGGGGCTGTTCCAAACCCCGATGATGGAAGGGTTGCCGCCGGAAATTTCGGCCAAGAACACGGCCAATATTCCCTTTCCGACCCGCCTTGGCGCGCCCGAAGAATACGCGCTGCTGGCCGAGCAGATCGTCACCAATCCCTTCCTGAACGGAACCACAATTCGCCTGGACGGGGCCGTGCGCCTGCCGCCACGCTGAGGAGAGAGACTATGAGCGACCCCATTCTCAAGATCGAGATCGCCGACAGCATCGCCACCCTGACGATGAATCGCCCTGCTAAGCGCAACGCCATGTGCGAAGAGCTGCTTGTGGCCCTGGACGACTTCTTCTCCTCCCCGCCAAAAGAGGTGCGGGTGGTGATCCTGACCGGCACCGCCGGGCATTTCTGCTCGGGGCTGGACCTGTCGGAACATGTGCACCGCTCTGCCGAGGAAAACCTGCATCACTCGCGCCATTGGCACAGCGTGATGGAGAAGATCCAGTTTGGCGGGCTCGCAGTTGTCTCGGCGATGTTTGGCGCGGCCATTGGTGGCGGGCTTGAACTTGCGGCCTCGACCCATGTGCGTATCGCCGAGGCCTCGACGATCTTTCAGCTGCCCGAGGGACGCCGGGGGATCTTTGTGGGCGGTGGTGCCACGGCGCGGGTTGGCCGCCTGCTGGGGCCTGACCGCATGACAGAGATGATGCTGACGGGTCGCAAATACAACGCCGACGAAGGCCTCGCCCTGGGGCTGGCGCATTATTCGGTGGCCGAGGGTGAGGCCCTGCCGCTGGCGCAGCAACTGGCAGGCAAGATCGCGCGCAATGCACCGCTTTCGAACTATCTGATGATCCAGTCCATCGCACGTATCAGCGACATGTCGCAAAGTGACGGCTTGTTCACGGAATCTCTGGCGGCGGCCCTGTCGCAGACCACACCCGACGCGGTTGAGGGCCTGCAGGCCTTTCTCGACAAACGCGCCCCAAAGTTCCGGTGAACCCATGAAAAAGCCGCAGACAACAGCCACAGGAAAAATCGGGGCAGGTCGGGCTGACGGGATATCTGTCAGCGATGCAACCCTGCGCCAGTTCATCGGCTACCACATGAAGCGGGCCTTCAATGTTGTACAGTCTGATCTTGCCCATACCCTGAAACCCTTTGATCTGCGCATGCTGACCTATACCGCCTGGTTCTGATCGTTGACAATCCCGGCCTGCGCCAGTCGCAGCTGGCCGATGCCATGGATGTTGAGCGCCCCAATCTGGTGGTGATCCTGGACGAGCTGGAACGTCGCGAGTTGATCACGCGGGACCGCGTCGCCACCGACCGGCGCGCCTATGCGCTGCAGGTGACGCTGAGCGGACGGCAGCTCTATGACAGGGCCGTGGCGGCCGTCACCGCGCATGAAGAGCAGCTGTTGCAGGGGCTGGACGCCGAGAGTCGCGACACCGTTGTGGCGGCCTTGAAAATTATCGAGAACAGCAGAGGGAAAGTATAACCCATGCAACGCACATCACAGTTTCTCAAGCATTCTGTTTCTCGCGAGGACCGTGCAGACGGGACTATCCTGCTGCGCTCGAACCATGCGCTGGGGCCGGGTTGTGGACAAGACCTCGGACTGGCTGCATCGCTGGGCCAAAGAGGCCCCGGACCGGGTGTTCATTGCCGAGCGTAGCGGCGCGGGCTGGCGCGAGGAAAGCTACGCGCAAACCCTGCAGAAAGTGCGCGCCATTGCGCAGTCGCTGCTGGCGCGCGGCATGGGGCCGCAGACACCGATCCTGATCATGTCCGGCAACGGTGTGGATCACGGGCTGTTGTCGCTGGCGGCGCAGTATATCGGCGTGCCCACGGCCCCCGTGGCGGAACAGTATTCGCTGATCCACGGGGCGCATGGGCGGCTGCGCCATGCTATTGAGCTGGTGCGGCCGAAAATGGCCTATGTTGTGGATGCCGACCAATACAGCGAAGCGCTGGCGCTGGATGCGCTGGACGGCATCGAGATCGTTGCCAGTCGTCCGGGTCGGTCGGACCATGTGACCGCCTTTGAGGCGCTGTTAACAGGTGACGGGAGCGTCGATCTGGACGCGGCCAATGCACAGGTCGGGCCGGAGACGGTGGCCAAGATCCTGATGACCAGCGGCTCTACCTCGGCGCCAAAGGGTGTGCTGACGACGCAGCGGATGATGTGCGTCAACCAGACCCAGCTCGCGGATGGCTTGCCCTTTTTGCGTGACCATGCACCACGGGTGGTGGACTGGCTGCCCTGGAACCATGTCTTTGGCGGCTCGCATAACTTTAACATGATGCTGGCAAACGGCGGCAGTTTTTACATCGACGATGGCAAGCCGGTTAAAGGCCTGTTTGATCGCACGCTGGAAAACCTGTCGATGGTCACTGGCAGTCTGGTGTTCAACGTGCCGGTTGGCTTTGCCATGCTGCGCGACGCTCTGGAAAAGGACGCAGCCCTGCGCCAGCGCTTCTTTGAAAACCTGGATCTGGTGTTTTACGCCGGGGCCTCGTTGCCGCAGGATGTCTGGCAAAGCTTTGAGAGGATGGCGGTTGAGATCAAGGGCGAGGTGCCGCTGATGACCTCCTCCTGGGGGCTGACGGAAACCGCGCCCGCGACCATGATGCAGCAAGAGCCAATTGGTCGCTCTGGCGTTGTCGGTGTGCCGATGAATGGTGTCACCGCCAAGCTGATCCCGGATAATGACATGCGCTGCGAGGTGCGGGTCAAAGGCCCCAATATCATGCCGGGTTATTTTGAAGACGCGCAAAAGACCAAAGAGGCCTTTGACGATGAGGGCTATTTCATCACTGGCGACGCCATGGTGTTTGTTGACCCTGAGGATGTGAACCAGGGCCTGCGCTTTGATGGCCGCATCTCGGAAGACTTCAAGCTTTTGACCGGCACATGGGTGCGCGCGGCGGGGCTGCGGATTGAGCTGCTGGCGGCGCTGGCGCCACTGGCGGCGGATCTGGTCATCACAGGCCAGGACCGCGATGAGATTGGCGTGATGATCTTTCCGGATCGCGATGCGCTAAGCGCGGCTGGCTTTTCGCTGGAGGAAGACGACGGCGCGCTGAGCTGCCCCAAATTGCTGGCGGAGATCCATCACCGGCTGAACGCGCGGGCAGGGCGTGTCTCGGGGTCTTCAACCCGGGTGACGCGCGCTATTGTGCTGGCAGAGCCCGCCTCATTGACCGAAGGTGAGGTGACCGCCAAGGGCAACCTCAATTTCCGCAAGGTGCTGACAGGCCGGGCCGCACTGCTGGCGCGGCTCTATGATGACGCCGACAGCGGCATCGCAAAACTGTAAAGGAAACAAAATGGTAGATCTTTCCAAGATCCGGGCAATCGACTTTCACACCCATGCGGAAGAGTCCTGTGGCTGCCACACCGATGACGGCTACGATGAGCTGCAAAGCACCATGGCCAAGTATTTTGGCGCTCCCTGGGAGCCCCCGCCGACCATCCCGGACACCGCAGCGCATTACCGCAAGCAGAACATCGCGGCGGTGATTTTCCCGGTCGATGCCGAACGCGAAACCGGCTATCGCCGCTATTCCAACGACGAGGTCATCGAGCTGGTCAAACAGAACGACGATGTGCTGATCCCTTTTGCCTCGATCGACCCTTGGAAGGGCAAGATGGCGGTGCGTGAGGCGCGGCGTCTGATCGAAGATCACGGCATCAAGGGCTTTAAATTTCACCCCACCATGCAGGGGTTTTATCCCAACGACCGCATGGCTTATCCGTTTTATGAGGTGCTGGCTGAGCACGGCTGCATCGCGCTGTTTCACACCGGGCAAACCGGTGTTGGCTCGGGCATGCCCGGCGGCAATGGCATGCGGCTGAAATATTCGAACCCGATGTATATGGACGATGTGGCGGTTGATTTCCCGGGTATGAAAATTATTCTGGCGCATCCCTCGTTCCCCTGGCAGGAAGAGGCGCTGTCGGTGGCGCAGCACAAACCAAACGTCTATATAGCCCTCTCTGGCTGGTCGTCAAAATACTTCCCGCCAATTCTGGTGCGCTATTGCAACTCGATCCTGAAGAAAAAGGTGCTGTTTGGCTCGGACTGGCCGATGATCAGCCCCGAGCGTTGGCTGGCGGCTTTTGAGAAGATCGATATCAAGGATGAGCTGCGCGAAGATATCATCAAGAACAACGCCGCGCGGCTGTTGGGGTTGATGTAGATGCAGATTCCGGTCCCCAGCCTGACCCATTCCTTCACCCTGCGGGTCGAGCTTGCCGCACCGCTGGATCTTGGCGCGGGGCGGGCAGGGCATCGGCGCATCATCCCGATTGTGGGTGGTGCGGCGCTGGGGCCGGATATCACCGGCGAGGTGCTGAACCTCGGGGCGGATTGGCAGACGATCTTTGCCGATGGCGCCGCCCATCTCGATACCCGCTATGCGCTCAGAACCCATGCGGGCGCGCTGATCGAAGTGGTCAATATCGGCACCCGGCACGGCCCAGCAGATGTCATGGCACGTCTGGCTGCGGGGGAGGAGGTCGACCCCGCCAGCTACTACATGCGCACCGCAGCCCGGCTGGAAAGTGGGGATCCGGACTATGCCTGGGTCAACCATACCCTGTTTATCTGCGCCGGGATCCGCAAAGCCTCCGCCGTGGAAATTGCCTATTACAAAGTAGACTAAAGAGGGTATCGCGGCACCTGGCTGCGCGCCCTGAGCGCGTTTAGCGGCACAATGCAGGTAAACCCAAATGGGCGCTGCTGCGGAGCAAGAGAGACCTGCCCGGCAGCAACGCTGGTGGGTTATGCTTTTTTTGTGTCGTCAATAATGTCCATTGTCGCTTTGCCACTGTTGCCCAGCTCGACCTTTGCAAAGGGGCCGCCATGGCACATGTGCTCTTGGTCCTGGCTGTCGAGCGGCGCGGTCTCAGACAGAATTTTTTCGGCAAACTGCTCGGCATTGTCCTTTGGGCGATAGCCCAGAAAGCTGGCTTTGCTGTTGTCCACCGGGGCGCGATCATTGTTCGACACGCCATAGACAACAGAGAATCCGGTCACTGGCGTGTCGATGCTGCGCTGCACCAGCTGGATAAGATCGTCATAGGACAACCACGACCCCAAGGCGCGCGCATTGGTCACCTGCGCACAGGACAGAATGCGCATATGGACGCTCTCCAGCCCGCGCTTGTCCCAATACATCGACCCCAGATCCTCGGCAAAACACTTTGCCAGACCGTAAAAGGTATCGGGGCGGTGACGGGCCTCGGTATCAATAAAATCTGTCTTGGGGTGCATGCCTACCGCGTGAATGGAGCTGCCGTAGACGACGCGTTTCAAGCCGTTCTGGTAGGCGGCTTCCCAAATATTGTAGGCCCCGACAAAATTGGGCCCCAGCAGTTTCTCAAAGGGGCCTTCGTCGGCATATGCACCCATGTGAACAACCATGTCGGCGCCCTCAAGAACCCGCATCATGTCGTCCAGACTGGCCAAATCGCCCTGTGCGTAGGTTTCCCCCTCATAGAGCTTGCCAATGCCGTCAGTGATATCGGTGGAGATGAGCTCATCGCACATCTTGCTCAGGGGCTCGCGCAGGTAGGATCCCAGACGGCCAGCGGCGCCTGTCAGGACTAGTTTTTTCATCATACTGGTTCTTTCATCGTACGGGGCCTCTATGCCAAGGTTAATTTGCCAACCGCGAGGGCAAGCCTGTCCATGGCTGTGGACAGCACGTCTTTTGACGCCGCGGTTGAGATGCGAAAGAAGGGCGACAGCTCATAGGCGCTGCCGGGGACAGCGGCGATGCCGGCCTCTTTCAGGATATAGGCTGTGATTTCAGCGTCGTCGCGCAGGATCTCGCCGTTCTGTGTTGTGGCCCCGATCAGGGCGGCACAGCCGATAAAGCCGTAAAAAGCCCCACCGGGCGGATCAAGCGTCAGCCCCTTGATGTCAGCGATACGCGCAACCACCAGATCCCGGCGGTCCTCAAAGGCGGCGCAGAACCGGCGCACCTCATCCTGCGGCCCATTCAGGGCGGCGGCTGCGGCGGCCTGGGCCACAGCACAGACGCCAGAGCTGATCTGGCTTTGCACCTTGGCCATCGCGGCAATTAGGGGGAGCGGTCCGGCACCGTAGCCGACGCGCCAGCCAGTCATGGCATAGGCCTTTGAGACACCATTCACCGTCAGCGTGCGGTCTTTCAGGCTGGGGCAGGCGGCTGCAAAGGACAGGAACTTGCGCCCGTCAAACAGAATGTGTTCGTAGATTTCGTCCGACAGGATCAGCAGGTCAGGATGTTTTTCCTGAACGGCGCCAAGGGCGCGCAGGTCGGCATCGCTATAGACCGCGCCTGCGGGATTGGAGGGCAGGTTCAGCATGAGCCAGCGCGTCTTTGGCGTGATCGCGGCCTCCAAAGCCTCTGGTGTCAGGCGAAAGCCCCCGCTTGCGGGGCATTGTACTGTCACCGGGGTGCCACCAAGGATCAGCACGATGTCTTTGTACTGACCAAAATACGGCGCACAGAGCAGCACCTCATCGCCCTGTTCCAGCGTCGCCATCATGGCATTGAACAGAACCTGTTTGGCGCCGTTTGAGACGATGACCTCGTTTGCCGCATAGCTCAGGTTGTTCTCGCGGCTGAGCTTGGAGACCACCGCCTGTCGCATCGCGGCGGTGCCCTCGGTGGGAGGATAGCGGGTCTCGCCATTCAGAGCCGCCTGATGCGCGGCCTCTATGATATGAAGCGGCGTGTCAAAATCAGGCTCCCCCATCCCAAGGTCAATAATATCTTCGCCAGCAGCGATGGCGGCCTTGGCAGCCTGTGATGCCGATGCCGATGCCGAGGCTTTGACGGGGGCGAGGCGCGAGGCGGCAACCTTCATAACAGCGCTCCTTTTTTGGCGGTCAGGGCCGCATCTGATACCCGTGGTCGCTCCACTAGATAATCGCCTTTTCAATGATGGGCCGGTTCTGGGCGAGACGGTCAAAGTGGAACGGGGACAGGTCCAGCGTTTTATAGGCACCATGCACCATCAGCTCGGCGGTGCCGCGCCCCATGGCAGGGGATTGCTGCAGCCCGTGGCCGGAAAACCCGTTAAGGAAAAAGAAGTTCTCGACCTCGCTATGCGGCCCCGTAATAGCGTTTTGATCCAGGGTGTTATAGGAATAGTGGCCTGTCCATTCCGACTGCACCTTGATCGCCTCAAACTGTGGAATGCGGGTCGCAAGGATGGGCCAGATGTGGTTCTCCCAGAGGCTGTGATCCATGTGGAAATCGTCGTAAGCCACGGCGGGATCAATGTCGGTGTGGCCGCCAGCCTGATAGGTGCCGCCGCCGTTTTCACGCACGTGAACACCAGAGGGATCAATCGTCAGCGGCAGATCCCGGTCGAGCGGTTTTTCGGCAGAAAACACCCATGAATAGCGTTTGCGGGGCTCAACAGGAATGGTGACACCAATCATTTTGGCAGTCTCAACAGCGCGCGGCCCCGAGGCGTTCAGCACCTTGCCACAGGCAATCACGTCGCCTGATTTCAGTGTCACGCTTTCAACCTGGGTGCCTGCCGCATTTTTGGTCATCGCGACAACTTCGTTTTGCACATATTCCACCCCGCGTTCGCGGGCAGATCTGCGCCACCAGTCAAACACGGCTGTGGCGTCCCAAAACCCCTCGTCGACCGTGTTGATCGAGCCCAGCACGATATCGTCGACATTGTAGAACGGATAGGCCGCCTTGATTTGTTCGGGGGTCATCAGCTGTGTTGCCGCCCCGGCCGCGTTCTGGATGATCTGGTTTTGCCGCAGGACATCGGCGAAATCAGCATTGTCCGCCAGATACATATAGCCAAAACTCTGGATCGAGAGGTTGGGCACGCGGCTGTCATTGCCCATATAGCGCGGCAGGTTTTTGACAAAATCCGCTGCAAACTGCGAAATCCGCACGTTCAGCGGGCTGGAAAACTGCTGCCGCATGCAGGAATTGGTGTGCATGGTTGAGCTGAACTCATAGCTGGGGTCTTTTTCAACAACCAGCACCGTGCCGTCAAAATCCTTGTCATCAGACAGGAACCAGGCAGCGGAGGAGCCCATGATTGCGCCACCGACAATGACGATGTCATAGCTGGTGTTTTGTGGTGCTTTTGTTTTGGTCATAGGTCTTCCCCTTTTGTGATGGCCGCTTGCACCGCAGCAATGTCTGTTGCACTCAGACCATAGGCGGTGGCGGCTGTTTTTGCTGAAATATAGCCGCGCGCGAGGTCGCGTTTCACGGCAGATTTGCTCCGGTCTTTCGGGTCACCGTAGCCAGCGCCTCCGGGGAAGGCCATCCTCACTTTGCGCCCATGCGCGACAAATTGTTTGCCCTTGCCATTCATCTTTGTGCCATCGTCCTGCACGATGGTGGTGGGGGCACCGGCGCCGCCGCCACGCCGCCCGATGGCCGGGTGGTCAACCCGGTCAAACATCGCCTGAATGTCGAATTCATGGCCCTCACGCGCGCCCACTTCCATGTATTGCCCCAACCCGCCGCGTTGCTTGCCTGTGCCGCCCGAATCCGGGCGCAGCTCTTTGCGCCAGATGATCACCGCGCCTGCGTGTTCGGTGGCCTCAACCGGCATGGTCATCACGCCAGATGGAAAGGCGGTGGCGTTCAGCCCGTCATGCGCGGGCCGCGCGCCCGCACCGCCAGAGTTGAAGGTCAGCACCTCGGAGCGGCGGGCATATGCCGGGGCAGGGGCATCGCTGCGCGGTCGTAGCGAGACCTGAAAATTACACAGACAGCCGGCGCCTTCGGCGGGCACCACGCCGGGCAGGATCTTGTCAAAGGCATTAAAGACGGCATCGGGAACAAAATGCCCCACGATGTGGCGCAGCGCCACCGGGGCGGGATGCACCGCGTTGACGATGGAATTCACCGGGGCCTCAATTTCAAACGGGGCCAGTGAGGCGGCGTTGTTGGGGATTTCCGGCGCAATCGCCACCTTTAGCGCATAGCAGGCATAAGCCTTGGCGTAGACCAGGCGGGCAGTTGATGCCCTTCTTGTCGAGCCCCGAGGTGCCGGTGAAATCAGACACAATCCGGTCCTCATGGACAGTGACCCTGACTTTCAGGGTGATCGGTGTGTCAAAGCCATCAACTGTCAGCTCACCCTGCGCCGATTGGCGGGGCAGGGCGGCAATCCGTTCCAGGGTCGCCCGGCGCGAGTTGTCGAGAATAAAGCTGGCGATGCCGTTTAGGTCGCTCAGACCAAACTCCTGCATCATGTCGATCAGGCGGCGGTGGCCAATCTCGTTGCAGGTCGCCAGCGCGTAGATGTCGCCAATCAGCTGATCCGGTTCACGCACATTGCCACGCACGATCCGCACCAGAGTTTGGTCGACCGTGCCGCGTTCGGCGAATTTCATGATTGGCAGGTACAGACCTTCTTCATAGATACTGGCGGCATCGGCACCAAAACCGCGGCCGCCAATGTCGACAATATGCGCGGTGCAGGCAAAAAAGCCGACCAGCTGGCCGCCATGGAACGAGGGCGTGACCATGGTGATGTCATGCAGGTGGCCGGTGCCTTCCCAGGGATCATTGGTGATATAGATATCGCCGTCAAAAATATTGTCGCGTCCAATGCGGCGGATGAAATGCGCCACCGCATCGGCCATTGCGTTCACGTGGCCGGGAGTGCCGGTGACGGCCTGTGCCAGCATCTGCCCCTGCAGGTCATAGACGCCGGCTGACAAATCACCCGCCTCGCGTACCGAGGTGGAAAAGGCGGTGCGCACCAGCGCCTGCGCCTGTTCCTCAACGACCGAAATCAGCCGGTTCCACATGACCTGATAGGCAACGTTTGAGTGCTCTTGTGTCATGGCTTTATCCTTTCACGCGCAGATCAATGCAGCCGTCGGGCTGGCTTAGCGCGGTGCGGCTGGAGGGTACGATGATGCTGGTCTCGTCTTCGGTGATGACGGCGGGCCCGTCGACGCGCACGCCATCTGTCATAGCCGCGCGCAACACAACATCAGCGGCGACAAAATCAGCCAGAGCAGGATCAAACAGCCTGCGGCTGCCCTGCACGGGGGCGGGGGCCAGATCAGTGTAGCAACCTCATCCACCAACTTAACCGGTTCTGGCGGCGTGGTGGCGTTCACCGACCAGACGGTGATCTCGATATCCATGCCCGCCACGGCGCGGCCAAACAGTTTGACGTAGTCTTCGATAAAGCGCGCCTCAAAGGTTGCCACATCGGGATTCATCGCTTGTGCTTCGCTCAGGGTGATCGGGATTTCCCAGCCCTGACCGCTATAGCGCATATAGACTTTGAACTCGGACAGGATCGGGCTGGCGGCGTCGCAGTTGCGCACAAATCCGGTGGCCTCGGCCTGCAAATCCATCAGCAGTTGCCTGATCTTTTCAGCATCAAACCCCTTGAGCGTCATATAGACGGACCGGTTGGCTTCAAAACTGAAAGGCGCGCGCAAAAATCCGATGGCAGAGCCAACGCCCGCACCCTGCGGCACCAGCAGGCGGTCGACGCCGAGCTTTTCGCACAACCGGCCGGCATGCAGCGGCGCGGCCCCACCAAAGGCGATCATGGTGTAGTCAGACAGGTCTTCGCCGTTTTCAACCGCGTGCACACGGGCGGCATTGGCCATGTTTTCGTCAACCACCTCGGCGAGGCCAAAGGCGGCGGTGGCGGCATCCATATCCAGCACATCGCCAAGCACATCCGTCAGCGCCCGGCCCGAGGCAGCCGCATCAAGTGTCATAGAGCCGCCGGCAAAATTATCGGGGTCCAGCTTACCCAGAACCAGGTCGGCATCGGTCACGGCAGGTTTGGCCCCGCCGCGGCCGTAGCAGGCGGGACCGGGCTCGGACCCGGCGCTTTCGGGGCCGACACGGATCTGGCGCATCGCGTCCACATGCGCCAGTGAGCCGCCGCCAGCCCCGATTTCAACCATGTCGATCACCGGGATAGAGATCGGCATGCCAGAGCCCTTTTTGAACCGGTAGGTGCGGGCCACCTCGAAGACGCGACTGGTTTTGGGCGTTTGATTCTTGATCAGGCAGATCTTGGCCGTGGTGCCGCCCATGTCAAAAGAGAGCACCTTGTCCAACCCGTAGCGCGCCGCGATATGGGCGGCACAAACAGCGCCGCCGGCGGGGCCGGATTCAACCCGACGCACCGGGGACTCTGCGGCGTTCTCGAGCGAGATAATACCGCCCCCCGAGTGCATCAGAAAGATCGTACAGCCGACACCTTCGGTGCGCAGGCGACCTTTGAGGCGGCCCAGATAGGATTTCATCAGCGGCTTGATATAGGCATTGGCCACAACCGTGTTGAAACGCTCGTATTCGCGCATCTGGGGCGAGACTTCGCACGACAGCGAGACCATGGCATCGGGCATCCTCTCGGCCAGCACCTCGCCCACCAGTTTTTCATGGGCGTCATTGAGGTAAGAGTGGATCAGCCCCACGGCGATGCTGTCATATCCGGCGGCAGCGATTTTAGCGACGACGGGTTCGATATCGGCGCGGGTCAGGGGCAGCAGCTCAGCGCCGCTGGCGTCCATTCGCCCCGGCACGGTATAGCGCATCTGACGCGGCAACAGCGGCTCTGGCAGGCTGAGGTTCAGATCATACTGTTCAAACCGCGATTCCGTGCGCATCTCGATGACATCGCGGAACCCTTCCGAGGTGATCAGGGCAGTTTTTGCACCACGCCGCTCGATCAGGGCATTGGTCGCCAGTGTGGTGCCATGAATGATCTGATTGATCTCGGAGGGCGCAATCCCGGCCTTGGCGCAGACCTGCTGCATGCCCTCAACGATGGCGTTTTCCGGCGCGATATAGGTGGCCAGCCCCTTGGTGGAAAAGGAGGCTGTGC